>CAZMZE010000063.1:0-86929 GCA_964570875.1 uncultured Dehalococcoidia bacterium | reverse complement strand
ATTGGGTATTTGACCGAATTTGATGGCATTTCTATAATCTTACCGATGCGGTTCAAATTGATCACTTAACTAAGGAGAGCACATGAGGGACAGTGATTCGGGAGCAGATTTGATAGGACATCTGATGCGGCGTGCTGGTTTCGGTTCAACGCGGTCTGAAATTGAGTCTCTTTCAAAACAGGGCTACAAGGAAACCGTTGAAAATCTGCTAAATCATCAAATTGATGACGAAATCCCTGTAGACCTCCTCAGAAGATATCATCCAGACCAATCTGGAATGATCGGACTAGGAGGAATTACCTCCTACTGGCTCTACAGGATGATCAACAGCAAACAGCCTCTTCAAGAAAAAATTGCGCTATTTTGGCACGGAGTATTCGCAACAGGATACTCTAAACTAACTCAGGGCCGGGTATTAATGGACCAGGTAGACATGTTCAGGAAATACGGTATGGACAGCCTCCGATTAATCCTAACAGAAATATCTCGAGATCCATCCATGATCCTATGGCTTGATAACCATAACAATCAGAAATCTGCTATAAACGAAAATTACGGCAGGGAGTTACTTGAACTGTTCTCAATGGGAGTCGGCAACTATGCAGAACAAGACATTAAGGAAGTTGCGCGAGCATTCACTGGATGGACTGTTGGAAACGCTGACTATATGGAGCGGAGGGCTCAGAACGATTCGCTCTGGCCGTACGGACGATTAAATATTCATTTTGAGTACCACACTGACAAGCATGATTTTGGAGATAAGACTTTCCTTGGAGAGACAGGTGATTTTTCAGGTGAAGATATTGTCGATATCATATGTAAACAACCTGCAACTGCTAGGTTTATAGCAAGGCACATGTACAACTTTTTTGTGGCAGATGAGCCTCCTGTAACACAGTGGCCATACACTGAACCAAGAGATCCACAGGCGATAGATATATTGACAAAATCTTATTTTGAGAGCAATTACAGCATCCGAGAAATGTTGCGTGTGTTATTCAATTCAAACTTTTTCAAATCACGTAATTGTTGGTATGAGAAGGTTAAAAGTCCTGCCGAACTTGTAAGCGGCATTCTAAGACTTACCGGAGAGTTCGACAAACCCGACCCAAAACTGCAATCAGCTGCTTTTGATATGGCTACTATGGGTCAGTCCCTTTTGAATCCACCCAGCGTCGAAGGGTGGCACTCAGGACTAGAGTGGATAGATACAGGAAATCTGGTAGAAAGAATCAATTTCGCGTCAGAGAAATTTAGTGAAAAGGAACGCCCAGGGATTCAGGAAATGATCCGTGGTTATGTCACTGTGTATGGTGAAAAAGCATCAGCTAGTAATCTTGTAGAAGGTTGTCTTGACCAAATGGGTGCGCTACAGGTATCCGAATCGACTCATAGTGCCCTACTATCCCATGCTTCGAGCATCACAAAATCATCTGAATTCGACCCTGTCAAAGCAGCAGCAGAAATGCTCCGGATGGTAGCAACTACTCCTGAATTCCAAAAAGAATAATTAATACATGCCACAAACCGTCGAGACCCCCATGCCATTCCTGAGATATGACCGAACTCTCGGTGTCGCTGCAATGGAAAATCGAGGATTCTACTATCCGGTAGATACGGCAATTCACCAAAATGGCCGAATCTACGGACTCAATCGCTCTCATGAAGGAGATACACGTGGAGTTAGGGTCTGTATCTTAGACTTGGAAAGCAAATTTTACGGTGTATTTGGATCCATAGGGGAGTCAGACGGACAGTTTACTTGGGCAGCTTCGATCGCAGTATCTAATGCAGGCAAAGTGTATGTAGGTGATGAATATTTAGAAAGAATTTCTATCTTTGATGAAAATGGAATATTTGAATCAAAGTGGGGAGATCCTGGAGTAGGCCCAGGGCAACTTAATGGTCCATGTGGCCTCTCTTTTGACATCGATTCCAATCTTTACATAAGCGATCATAGAAATAATAGAGTACAAAAATTTACTGATGATGGAGAATACATTTTAAGTTTTGGAGAGGAAGGGCATTTAGATGGTCAGTTCAACCTTCCCTGGGGCCTAACAGTTGCTACAGACGGTGACATTTACGTAGCAGATTGGCGGAACGATCGAATACAGCGCTTCACACCAGAAGGAGACTTTGTTCGCAAGTACGGGAGTCCCGGAAATGGGGACGGAGAATTCCATCGCCCTGCTAGCGTCGCGGTAGACACAGAAGGATATATCTACGTCGCAGATTGGGGTAACGAAAGAGTACAAGTTTTAGATCCCGACGGAGGCTTTGTCACAAAAATAAGGGGAGATGCAACAATATCGCCATGGGCTCAGCAATTTCTTGATGCCAATGTCGACGAATCTGAATTGAGGTCTAATTCCAATTTAGAAACTGCGGTAAACATTCGTGGGGATAGCGAACACGAAATGTCATCACATATAGAACATTTATTCTGGGCACCAATTTCAGTGAAGCTCGATAATACTGGTCGTCTCTACGTAACAGATCGTAATCGACATCGGATTCAAGTCTATAAAAGAAACTAAGTTGGCGAATAGGATGTCATAGTTTCTTACCATTCCAATTTGCGCAGGCAACAAACCAAGGCGGCAAATAGAAAAAATTGGGTCCTTATCCATGTTGGATAAGAATTGTAACTGGGATAACTTTGATACATGGATACAAAACATTGGCAAATTCTTATGTCAAATTTTGAGAGGCATCTTGCATCCGAAAAGTCATTGGCTTCTCTGACTATTCGTAATTACAAAACTGATATCCAGCCTTTATTTGATTTCATGATGGCATCCCAGATAGATGAACTAACAAAACTTGATCGTACCGCAGTTAGAAAATATCTGGCTTGGCTCATTGACCTCGGATATGTCAGAGCAAGTGTTGCGCGAAAGCTCAGTACACTCAGAACTTTTCTTGGGTGGCTAGTTACCACAAAAGTGATTGAAGGCAATCCACTCCCAGCTCGACGTGTGATGAAAACAGACAAAAAACTGCCCAGATTCCTGTCAGAATCGGAAGCATTGAGGCTTGTTCAGGCTCCTCAAACATACAGCCCTTTGGGAATGAGGGACCGATCTCTACTCGAACTCATTTATGCAACAGGAATGAGA
The DNA here is from genome assembly GCA_964570875.1 of uncultured Dehalococcoidia bacterium. Classification (GTDB taxonomy): domain Bacteria; phylum Chloroflexota; class Dehalococcoidia; order Lucifugimonadales; family CATQGZ01; genus CAZMZE01. Next base: position 83,807 of record CAZMZE010000063.1, on the reverse strand, counting down.
GTTAGTGAAGTACATAACCTAAATATCTCAGATGTCAATATGTATACCAATGAGGTTAAAGTTATAGGGAAAGGATCAAAAGAACGAATTGTTTTGGCTGGCAAAGACGCACAAGCTACATTATCTAATTACATCCTTGATGCTCGACTAAAATTAGCGCGTAATGCCGACGATGAAGCTTTGTTTTTGAATAACCTAGGTAACAGACTGAGCCAACGTAGTATCCAAGCCATAATTAAAAAATATTGCGGCAAAGTCGGGCTCGGATCCGAAATACATACACACACTCTGCGACATTCATTTGCCACTCATCTTTTAGAAGGCGGTGCTGATTTAAGAGTTGTTCAAGAATTATTAGGCCATTCCAGCCCTGCCACAACTCAAATATACACTCATGTAACCGCGTCTCAAACTAGGGAAGTATATCTAAAATCCCATCCCCGAGCTTCAGAATCTCGCCAGTCACGGAAAGGCTCCACACAGTTGCAATAATGGTCCTGTAAGTATATATCAACTGAGGTTAATACTTGATGAATCTCTTAACTTCTTCGGCTACAATAAACTCGTAATATCAAGAATCAACATTATTCGTTAGGATAAATCATGAAAATACTTTTCATCAATGGACCCAACCTCAACATGTTGGGATCCCGGGATCCCGCGAAGTATGGGACAGCTACACTGAAAGATATTGAGGGGGAAATTGGACACTTGGCTGAAAAGCTCAAAGTAGAAATTGAATTTTTCCAGTCCAATCATGAGGGTGACATTGTGGAGCAGATTCAAAACGCAGCTGCTTCATCCATAGATGGAATAGTGATAAACGCGGGGGCTCTGACTCACTACGGCATATCTATGAGAGACGCTCTTGTAGACTCTAGGTTACCAATAATTGAAGTCCATCTGTCAAATATTCATGCCCGTGAATCATTCCGTCACAAATCGGTTGTGTCAGATATCGCTATCGGACAAATTGTTGGCCTAGGTAGTCAAGGCTACTTATTCGCTCTCCAATTTTTGGTCGAATATCTCCAAAAGGAGAAGGCAAGTTGAATAATAACACTCGATTATCCGGCCTGCGTTCAAAATTTTATGGAAATGAACTGGATGCAATTCTGATTTCAAATCCTGAGAACCGTCGGTATTTATCCGGTTTCACTGGTTCCGCAGGATATCTAATAATTTCAAAACATAATGCTGTCCTAGCTACTGACTTTCGTTACATTGAACAGGCAAGTAGCCAAACAGATTTCCGAATAGAGAAAATGACCTCAGACGGCACTTGGTTCAGTAACACTATCTCGAATGAATCAATTGAGAGGTTAGGATTTGAAAGTGACGATATCACCGTTTCAATTCTCTCCAACTTTGAAAAAGAAATTGAGAAGATGAATTCATCAATAAAACCTACGCTGGTACCTACTTCGGGTATTGTCAATCGGTTAAGAGCGGTGAAAGATAAAGAAGAATTGGATTTGATCAAAAAAGCAGTTGAAATCTCTGACCGAGCTTTCGACACCGTAGAACCTAGTATTTGCCCAGGTAATACAGAAAAACAAGTCGCATGGGAACTTGAAAAGGCAATGCGTGAATTCGGTGCTGATGCCATATCATTTGACATCATAGTCGGCTCTGGTCCAAACGGAGCTAGGCCACATCACCGGGCAGGGAATAGGCAGATTAAAGAAGGCGACCCAATAGTTATAGATATGGGCGCAAGTTATGAAGGTTACTGTAGCGATTTGTCTCGCACTATTTTTGTTGGAGAACCAGATGATAAATTTCGGTCCATATACAATACAGTGCTAAAAGCTCAATTGTTCGCTGAGAAGAATGTTAAGGTAGGAATGACTGGCGAACAAGTCGATGATCTGGCCAGAGAAATTATCGCTGATTCAGGCAACGCAGCGCATTTTGGTCACAGTCTTGGGCATGGAATAGGGCTTGCGGTCCATGAATTCCCAACAGTCGGCCCCAGAGGAAATGATCAGATAGAGAATGGAATGATATTCACTATCGAACCTGGTATATACCTACCCGGGTGGGGAGGAGTACGCATAGAAGACATGGTCATCATGGAAAATGGATCCGCACAAATTCTCAGCAAAGCGAATAAACTAGAGTTTAGTAAGTAATACCACATCTAGGAAGGATTTTAAGAATGTCGATCGGCTATGGAGAACTAAAAAAGGGCATGGCTATAGAACTAGACGGACAGCCATACATAGTGGCCGAATATGAGCGTAGCAAAATGCAAAAACGTGCGCCAGTTATGAGAGTCAAATTTAGAGAATTAAAGACAGGGCGTCTGATAGAACGCACGTTTCAAGGCTTTGACGTAAAGCTAACTCCAGCTTCAGTGGAGAGGCGCAAAGCCCAATACATATATAGTGAGGACGATCTTTACTATTTTATGGACTCTGAGACTTTTGATCAATCACCTCTCACAAAAGATCAACTGGGAGAGTCTCTTCAATTTTTAGTTGAGCAAATTAACGTAGATTTGATTTTGTCAGAAGGTAATCCGGTCACCATTGAGTTGCCAACATCCATTGACATTCAAGTTACCGATGCACCACCAGGCCACAAAGGAGACACAGCTCAGGGCGGCAGCAAACCAGCAACACTGGAAACTGGGTTGGTGGTACAGGTACCGTTGTTCATAAATTCGGGCGAAACCATAAAAGTGGACACTCGTACTGGCGAATATTTATCACGGAGTTGAGTTGTTAATACACTCAATATCTCAACTAACTTCTTATGTCAGGGAGCGCTTAGAACAAGATCTTGTCCTCAGTGACATATGGGTTAGCGGAGAAATTTCAAACCTCGCTCAACCAGGCTCAGGACATTCTTATTTTACCCTTAGGGATGATCGGAATTCGATGCGTTGTGTAATGTTTCGAAGTGCAGGTTCACCCGAAGGCCTAACCAACGGAGCATCGGTAGTTACACACGGCAGGATGTCTATGTACGAAGTCCGTGGAGAAGTCCAACTGTTAGTTGACATCGTCCAGCCTCGAGGTACGGGCGAATTGCAACTCAGATTAGAGCATCTGAAACTGAAACTAGACAAGGAAGGATTATTTGAATTATCCAGAAAACGTTCACTCCCCATGTTCCCCCGTAAAATAGGAGTCGTCACATCGCCGACTGGAGCCGTTTGGCAAGATATACAAAACGTAATTTCTAGGCGATATCCAATAGCAGATCTCAAAATTGCGCCAGCTTTAGTGCAAGGCTCAGATGCAGTCCCAACCATTGTGGAGGCTTTGGAATCTTTGGCAGCTACCGACGTAGAAGTAATAATTGTTGCTAGAGGTGGAGGTTCTTTGGAAGATCTCTGGCCTTTCAATGAAGAACAGGTGGCTCGGGCGGTCTATGCAAGCCCTGTCGCAGTCATCAGCGCGATCGGCCACGAAACAGATGTGACCGTAGTAGACATGGTGGCCGACCTCAGGGCACCGACACCTTCAGCTGCTGCTGAGGTTGCGGTTCCTGATATGAATGACATATTGAATAATCTATTCAGCAAAAGCCAGTACATGTCGTCTATGATGTCTTCATTAACGGGAACTTATCGCAACATGATCGAGAACTCGTCAGATCGTATGTTGATATCTCAGCCAGACATCAACACTGTTAGACGAAATATTGACGATTCGCTAGAAACCGCATTGACACACATCAATCATGACATCCAAATCAAGAAAGAACAGATTAAGGCAACCTCTGGCCGATTGGTTTCACTAAATCCACAGGAGATTTTGCGTAGGGGATACGCAATTATACAAAAACAAGGGGATGAATCTGCTCTTGGATCAATGACTTCGATAGACATTGGCGACTCACTCGACATCACTGTAGCAAATAAAAATCTGGGCGCCGATGTAACATATGTTAACCAGCTTGAGAATCCCGATAATCGAACTTCCTAGAGGGAATTCAATTTCATTAACTGAGTTGGCTTACCAGCATGGTAAAATCTAACCATGAATACATACGGTGTAACTCTATTATCAGGCGGTCTAGACTCCACTACTGTGGCAACTTATGCAAAAACCAAAGTCAACCATATGTCAGCCATTACTTTCGACTATGGCCAGAGTCATTCAAAAGAAGTGATCTGCGCCAAACAAATCGCAGATATCATCTCGCTAGAACACAAAATCATCGATATATCTTTCCTAACTGAAATAGCATGGTATTCAGCTTTGACGAACCCTGAATTATTCCCAGTTCCTGATTCGGGCCAAGAGGGCTTACAAGGACATGGAATACCTATTACATACGTGCCGCTCAGAAATACCATATTCGTATCTCTGGCAGCATCCTACCTGGAAAGCACTATCCTTCATGCAATTGAGTCGAACGGTCGCAATCCTAATCAAATTAGTGCGGCTGTGTATTTGGCTCCTAACGCCATTGACTACAGCGGATATCCAGATTGCAGGCCCGAATATTTCTTACAAATGCAAAAAACATTGGAACACGGAAGCAAGCTCTGGTTAGAATATGGAATCTCCATTAGTATTGAAACTCCAATAATCAAACTTTCGAAAAAAGAGATCGCTCAGTTAGGTACCAAGTTGAATGCACCGATCGAGCACACTTGGAGCTGTTACAGAGCTGGTGATACGCCGTGTACAACATGCGATAGTTGCGTTCTAAGAGCCAAAGGGTTCTCTGAGGCAAAAATTGTAGATCCTCTATTCGATCGCCTTGGACTTCAATGAACAATCTCCGTGTCAGTCGTATGGAATCCGGTCAGCCAGAAGTTTTTGCGTCAATACAGGGAGAAGGCCCAACAGCTGGAACTCCAACAGTATTTCTTAGGTTGGGAATTTGCAATCTCACCTGTTCTTGGTGTGATACAAAATACACATGGGATTGGAGTTCTTATGACTTTTCAAAACATGTTATGTCTATGGATATATCATCGGTAAGAAAAATTATATCCAGTTACGGATTACCTCACCTAGTAGTGACAGGAGGCGAGCCTATGTTACAACAAAATGCGCTCGCTAATTTACTAGTATCGATGGCTGACTTGAACCTATCTTGCGAAATTGAAACAAACGGAACCCTAACCCCAAATACAGAATTGATTGATCTAATTAGCCAGTGGAACGTTTCAATAAAACTAAGTAACTCAAATAACGAACTAAAGCTTAGGGAACGTGGTTCTGCAATAAAGTCTTTCGTTTCTCTCAACACATCCTATTTCAAATTTGTGATAGTGCAACCAACTGATATCACCGAGGTTTTGAATTTAGTGGATAAATACAACATCCCGGCAGACCGCGTAGTGCTGATGCCTGAGGGCACAACTAGTAAAGCTGTTAATGATCGCGGAAAATGGATTGCCGAATTTTGCACCAAAAACGGTTTTCGATTCTCATCACGATTGCACATTCTACTCTGGGGTAACGAACCTGGGCGATAAATAGTCGAATTGAACTACAACATCTAGGTAATACCAACGCATTTGATAACCTAACTCTGCCATAGTCTTTCCGACAACTAAACCGTTGACAGTAACGTAAGTGATCCGTATCCTCAGTTCGATTAGTTATGACATCTACCATAGGGGAGGCATCCAATTGGAAAATGTCAAAATTGCTGTGGTTGGTTGCGGGACAATATCACAATTAAACGTTCCTGGGTACCTGAAACATCCTCGATGTAAAGTTACCGCACTATGTGATCCTATTCCAGAGAGAGCTGAGCAACGTGCAAAAGATTGGGGTATTGAAGCAGATATTTACACTGATATCGAAGAAGTTCTTAAAGATAGTTCCGTTGACGCAATTGAGCTACTAACACCTACCCACCTACACGCAGAACAAGCCATTTCTGCACTACAAGCCGGTAAGCACGTATCTTGCCAAAAACCAATTTCCAACAACCTTTCAGAAGCGACTCGAATTTGTGAAGTTGCAGAAAATTCTAGCGCCTTGTTTCGAGTAACCGAAAATTTCATTTATTACCCTCCTCTTGTTAAAGCTAAAGAACTACTTGATAGTGGCGTTATAGGAGAACCCTCAATGATACGTATTCGGACTGTTCGTGGCCCCAAACGTTCAGTACCCGGCTATGAAGTTGAACCTGAGGCATATGCCTGGAGGGATAATCCAACCCTCAATGCAGGGGGAACACTTTTTGACGATGGATGGCATAAATATGCGACGGCCATGTGGATGATTGGAGACGTGGAAAAGGTACAGGCTATGATCACTAAAACCGAGGACTACACACTCGAGGCACCTAGTTCCATCACTTGGAAATTCAAAAATAGAGACTGCCTTGCCGTATTTGATTACCTTTCTGCTCCAGGCATGTTTATCCGAACTAAATATTACCCCCTAGATGAATTCTTTGAAATCCAAGGTTCTAAAGGTACGCTATGGGTAACAAAATGCACTGGAGAAATGCTAGATCTACCTCCAGTTATGCTGCACAATGGTTCATCTACTGAGAACATATATGTACCAAGCGATTGGATCGAGGGATTTAATGGCGCAGCCGACGAATTCATTTCATGTATCACCGATGGGGGCCAACCATCACTAGACGCGCATTTTTCCAAAAAAATTCTACAGGTAACCTTGGCTGCTTATGAATCTAGTCGGCTGAATCACTTTGTCAGCCCAGAGGAAATAACCTGATACCTGGGTAAAAATCGAGAAATAGGCAATCTATCCCAGAATTTAACGCAGACTCGCTCAGTGAATTTGGTGTCGTGTACTGTCCGATCCGGCTATAATGATTTACATACCAATCACCTAGGGGATATGAATCACATGCCGAAATTTGCAGCCAACCTATCAATGATGTACAACGAGTCGGAATTCCTAGATCGCTTCAAGGATGCCGCCAATTCAGGATTCAAAGGCGTAGAATATCTTTTCCCATATTCATACGAAAAAAATAAACTTGTCGACTTACTAGGTTCGTACAGTCTAACCCAAGTACTTCACAATCTGCCCGCTGGTGATTGGGAGTCTGGAGAACGAGGGATCGCTTGTGATCCCGAAAGAACAGGCGAATTTCAGGATGGTGTTGGGAAGGCTATTGAATATGCATCCGCTCTAAAATGTATTCGAGTTAATTGTTTGGCTGGAATACCCCCAGACGGTGTCCCAGTGAACCTAGTCCAGCAAACCTTCATAAATAATTTAGAGTTTGCAGCAAAAAAGCTGGATGAGGCAGGAATAAAACTGTTGATAGAACCTATCAACACACGTGATATCCCAGGATTTTACCTGACTAATACCAAACAAGCGATATCTATAATTAGAGCAGTTAATTCCGACAATATATATCTCCAATATGACATCTACCACATGCAAATAATGGAGGGTGACCTAACCCCGACCATACTAAACAACTTGGATATTATCGATCATTTTCAGATAGCCGACACACCTGGCCGCAATGAGCCCGGAACAGGTGAAATCAATTACCCTTTCCTTTTTGACATAATTGACAATACAGGGTACAAAGGCTGGATTGGCTGCGAATACAAACCTTCAGAATCCACCAATACTAGTCTTGATTGGGCTAAATCATATCTCGTATAGGAATATGATTCGTAATAAAAAACGCCATTATATTAACGAGCTACTTCACTCTCCTGCTATACTATATGCAAGGGAAGATTCTAACTGATGATAGTATTTGGAGGAACAGATGGCCACGGAAATTTCCACCGTGATAGAACCACTCAACGAAAAAGACAGTAGGCTAGAGCAAATACAAGATCGTGTCCTCTGGCTAGCAATGAATATTGTCGACTATGCTAACAACGTTCGCCCCAATTCGGACGGTGGAAAAGTCGGCGGTCACCAAGCATCTAGTGCATCTGTGATCACTATCCTTACTTCTTTATATTTTGATTTCATGAATAAGGGTGATCGCATTTCAATAAAACCACATGCATCACCCGCATACCACGCAATCCAATATCTTTTGGGTAATTTGGATGAAAGTTATCTTACGAAACTACGTGATTTCCATGGTTTACAGTCTTATCCAAGTCGAACCAAAGATCCGGATCCTGTAGATTTTTCAACAGGTTCTGTGGGTATCGGATCAGTAGCACCAAATTTCGCTGCACTTTCTGAGTCTTTCGCAAGATCACACGGTTACATGGATCAATCTACTGCAGGTAGATATATCAGCCTTCTAGGAGACGCCGAATTAGACGAGGGAACGGTTTGGGAGGCAATTGCAGAACCAGCAATGGCAAATCTGTCTAATGTTTTATGGGTCATCGACTTGAATCGTCAGAGTCTTGACCGAGTCATCCCTGGGATCAGAGTGCGAGCTTGGAAGGAAATGTTCGCAGCCAACGGGTGGAACGTTGTGGAGGCTAAATACGGTAAATTACTGCAATGGGCTTTCGACCAACCTAATGGAGAATTGCTTCGCAGCGCCATAGATGACATGTCTAATGAGATGTACCAAAGGCTTCTCCGAATATCTTCTGACCAGCTAAGGAATTGGCTACCTCGTGCAAGCGCATTCCCTGAAGATTTGGCAAAACTGATAGGCCAGTGGAATGATCAGGATTTGCAAAAAATAATACGTAATTTAGGCGGACACGATTTCCCAATGCTTAGAGAAGCTTTCTCGGAAGTTGAACATTCCGCTTCCCCTTGTGTGGTATTTGCATACACCCTAAAGGGTTGGAGACTTCCATCAGTCGGCGATCCTCAAAACCACTCCGTGATCTTGTCCCCAGAGCAGATGGATGAACTACAAGCTGATTTGAAAATTAAAGACGAAGAGGTCTGGTCCAGATTTGATACAGAGAGCGAACTGGGGGTTATTTGCAAACAAAGACAACATGATACTACGGTATCAATACCGTATTCTGAACCAAATCTGCAGCCTGTCAAAACGTCTTTCGACCATGTCTATCGAGGTAACATGGCTACTCAACAGGTATTTGGCTTAGTACTTACCGATATCTCTCGTCAGATACCCGAACTGGGTCAAAGGGTTGTATCAGTAAGCCCGGATGTCGCAAGTTCAACAAATTTGGGAGGATGGATAAACAAAGCCGGCGTGTGGAATGGCAACGAATCTGAAAATCTACCAGATGAAGAAATAGTCCGTGCTCTCAAATGGAATGAATCAGACACAGGGCAGCACATCGAACTAGGTATCTCTGAGAACAACCTATTTATGATGCTTGGCCAGTTGGGTCTGACTTACGAAATGCATGGTGAAATTCTTTTCCCTCTAGGGACTGTGTACGATCCTTTCGTCAGAAGAGGCCTAGATGCGTTTTTCTATGGAGTGTACTCAGGATCCAGATTTATAATAATTGGTACACCTTCAGGTTTAACACTTGGCCCTGAAGGAGGCGCGCACCAATCCATACTGACCCCTTCCATCGGAATCGAGATGCCAGAATTAGATTTTTACGAGCCATGTTTCGGTCGCGAGCTCGAGTGGATAATGCTTTCTGGTATGGAGAAAATCAGGCTAAGAACACGCTCTACCTACTTGAGATTAAGTACAAAAAGAGTGGATCAAAGCCTATTAAAGCTGCCTGACAACCCAGAACAACTTGAAACGATGAGACTACAGGCTTTGTCGGGAGCTTACCGACTAATCGATCGACGTACAGAAACAGGATACCAACCTGGATTAAACGTGGTCCATTTGATGGCCAGCGGGGCCATTATGCCAGAGGTTGTACAAGCAAGTAATGATCTCCTGGAAGAAGGTATATTTGCTAACGTGATAAATGTCACTGGGCCAGGCCCTCTTTACAGAAGCTATCAGGACATATCTAAATCGTCAGTTAGAAATACTGGAAACACTGATGTATTCATGGAGGATGTGCTACCAACATCCGACAGGAAAGTCCCTGTGGTCACTGTAGTAGACGGACATCCACACACTTTGGCTTGGATAGGCAGCGCATTAAACACTAGCACTGTGCCTCTAGGTGTTACAGAGTTTGGCCAATCAGGCTCCCGTGTTGAACTTTACAAAGAATACGGTATTGATGTAGATAGCATAGTGGCGGCTTCGTTTGCTGCCCTAGGTATGTAACTATTTTTAATTAGATACTTTGCCAAATCCAATACGCTTCTTGATCTTAACCAAAGTCGTGATGACATGAATTAGAGGGCTCATCTTGCGCGCCACAATTGTGCCCTGAGCAAGAGACTTCTTAAATTCTTCTGGAGTACCGTCAAAGTCTGGCATTTCTACATATGTGCGTCCCAATTCCATAGGCATATGAGCATCACTCACACCTGATGTCAACAACCCATTGGCTTCGGCCAGCTCTACAGCCTTACGGTTATCTGCATCAAGGTTATTTCGAGAATTGAATATCTCAACTATGTCTGCGTACGGTATAACTTCACTGATTCCCGCACGAGTAATTACTTCTCGACGAAATCTATCATAGGGGTGAGGAATTGACACCAAGCCCCCTTGAGATTTTATGCGCTCGACAGTTTCTATTGGAGACAGACCTCTTGGAATGGATTCATTTAAAAAGAGACCCGTTATTTCGCCAGACGAGGAGGCTATTTCCTCTCCTACTATCACTTTGAATGGAGCAATGCGCTTCACCTCTAGGGCTCCATCTATAGTGTTGTGATCAGTTATAGCAATACATTCGAGCCCAACCTTTAAACAACGCTCCACCAACGCGGTAGGAGACATCTCTGAATCTGGAGAAAAATGAGTATGCATGTGAAAATCGGCCTTAATAATCCGTTCTTTCATGAAGTCATCTCATCTTCCGTCATATCCGTCTGCTCTCCATAAGCGGTACGTATTCGAGATATCTTAAGCTCTGCGGAAGTCAGCATATCGCTACAAATTCGCGCAAGCTTCATTCCCTCTTCAAACAATTGAGTAGACTGTGAAAGTGTCAAACCTCCTGCCTCTATGGCTTTCACTGCCTCATCAAGCTTGGATAAAGCCTGTTCAAAAGTAATATTTTCATTATTTAAATTAATGTCAGACATAATGTTAAAAGTCTAGCATATATTGATCATCAACTATCTGTACAGTTGACGTCAGTATTCAGATATTCATACACTGCAACATCATACCCAACCAGAGAGGCTCGATATGAGAATTGCCGTCGGGGCAGATCACGCCGGATATCATTTGAAAAATATAATTTTGGAAATACTTGATTCAATGAGTCATGAAATTATCGACGTTGGGGCATATTCTTTTGATCCTAGTGACGATTACCCGGACTTCTCAGTAATATTGGCGCGCAAAATCGCGTCTGGAGATGCTGAAAAAGGAATCATGATATGTGGTAGCGGGGTAGGTGCATCGGTTACAGCCAACAAGATTGATGGAGTGAGAGCGGCTATATGTCACGACATATATTCAGCACATCAAGGAGTCGAACACGATGATATGAATGTTTTGTGCATCGGTGCAAAAATCGTTGGTGAGGAAATTGTCAAGGAACTCGTACCAGTCTTCCTCTCTGCTAAATTTAGCGGAGAGGAGCGTCATCAGAGAAGGTTGAACAAGGTATTAGAAATTGAGGCGAATAACTGATTCCTAATATCCTATTTACTCCCAGAAAACTGGAGTCCAAACTTATTCTGAGATAGTTCACTATCCTAACTCTACCTTCGCCCATTCAAAAGTAAAGCTGGATCACACACATCCTATCCCGGACTCCATTCAGCTCCAAAAAGACAGACAACCGGACTATTAGTCTTATCTACCTGATCAAAACAAACCGAAATCCTGTCTACATCCTGTTCGGATTCCACAAGGTAGTATTCTATACCCCACGCATTCAGAATCGGTTCTGTGAAACGTGCCGCTGAGTCATTTGTTATACCATGACGAGTCCATCCCCTGTACCCAATCATGAGTACCATAGGGATATTCATGTCTAAGGCCAATGCTCTCAGCGAATCACCAGATTCGAACAATCCTGTATTTTGTATAAGAACAACAGGCTTCTTGCCTCCTATCCACAATCCCAGAGCCACTGCAATACTCTCACCTTCACGCGCAACTTGGACTAATTCAAGATTTGGGTCATCCATCATTTCACGGTACATGAAACTAGTCTCGCTATCTGGAAGCCAGACTACATGGGTAACGCCATTCTTGTGTAATTGATCGAGTACAGCACGTGGTTCAATCTCAGGACCAGTCATTCCACACCTCTTCTAAAAACAGACCGACGACATTATATGTGTCATTAAATTCAACAGTCAACGAATGCAAATTTCTGAGTTCAGTATCGACATGAGAGCCATTGCCCAAAACCCAAATCCCATGCTTGACAATAGAACATTTGTGCGTATTATTAAATTTCACTTTCCAGGGTTTTGAAGAATAATGCAAATCGCGTGTGTCCTTATAACTCATATGCCAGTCAAATCGGAACTTATGCGGCATCCTGAAATTTACAAGCAACCAGTGATAATTACCAAAGAATCCTCTAAAGGGTTAGTGGCTTTTGACTCATCGCCGGAAGCTTATGGAGTCACATCAGGAATGTCCATTCGAGATGCTCTTTCAATCTGCAATAAAGCTATATTGATAGAATTTGATGAAGATTACTGCAACGAAATGTTCAATAAAACAATGATGCCTATGATTCAGAAAATCCCTCGTATAGAACTTTCAGGATTTGGGTGTATTTATTTGGAGATTAATGATCCTCTCAGCGACGAACTCATGATCGCTTCATCATTCCTGAAGGAAATCCCAATAGCATTTAACCCTCGAATAGGATTGGCTGAATCAAAATTCCCTGCATATATTACAGCAGTCACAAGTAATGCCAATCAGGCAACTCAAATCCCAATTGACATCCCAAATTTCTTTGCAAAACTTCCGATCACATTACTGCCAATATCTTCAAATAAAAAAGATCAGCTCAAAAAATTCGGCCTAAATACCATGGGCCAATTAGCTAAGATACCTCTAGGCTCTCTTCAAGCACAGTTCGGACCTGAAGGGAAATTGGCATGGGAATTATCTAATGGTATAGACGACCGATCATTAACCCCTATGAAGAATATTAATCCAATAGTACAGTCGGTCACATTTCCTGCACCTGCGATAACTTTCTCGATAATTATTCCTGCCCTAAGCACTCTTTTGAAAAAAATTTTCGCAAGCTCAGATCTCAAAGGCAAGTACATTAGATCAATTGTAATTGAAGCAATTATTCTTAACTGTGCAAATTGGTACAGAAAAATTGTCTTCAAGAGCCCTGTAAATACAGCAGAGAAAGCCATGTTTGCCCTCAAAAACAGTATGAATACAATCAAATTCCCTGGTCCCATCGAAGGATTGAAAATTAGCGCAACAGAGATATCTTACGAAGCAGGAATCCAGAAAAGTATGCTTACGGATGTTCGAAAACATGACCAGTTAAAAGAAACATTAATTCAGTTAGAGGCACGTCTGAGAATCAAACCTCCTATATACAGAGTAATTAAAGTTGACCCTTGGTCTCGAATACCTGAAAGAAGGCAGGCTTTGATCCAATTCGCATATTAAATCAACCAAATCGTATACAAGTGCATGAGGATCTTCAACATAGACCAAAAACCATATTGCTCAATCGGCAGATGCACGAAATACTTTCCATAGAAAATATCTGGGAGATCTCAGAGGAATGGTGGATGGAATCTCCAATTGCTCGAAGATACTATCGGTTGATCTTAAAAAATGGTTACAGAATAACGTTGTTCCGAAACTTGATTAACAATTTATGGTACGAGCAAAAAGAATGACCAGTGAATATGTCGAATTGCATTGTCACAGCAATTATTCCTTCCAAGAAGGAGCATCTTCCATATACGAATTACTTATTCATGCGGAGAAGCTAGGATACAAATCACTAGCTCTTACAGACCATGACAATCTATGTGGAGCCATGGAATTCTCGCAGACTGCCAATAGTATAGGTATACGTCCAATCACTGGTGCAGAAATTACTTTACAAGATGGTTCCCACTTGATTTTATTAGCTGAAACACCAGAAGGATATTCTAATCTATGCAACTTGATCACACACACGAGAATCAATAACAACAGACGCAGTCCTAACCTTGACCCCAAATTGTTAGAACCGCATACCAAAGGGCTGATTTTACTTACTGGATGTTCAAGAGGGAATATCCCTAACGCTCTAATGAATGGGAATTCGAAAAAAGCTGAAGATATTTTGAAATGTTATCTGGAATTATTTGGCCCAGAAAATGTTTTTGTGGAATTACAGCAAAATTTGGTCTTCAGCGACTCTGAGCGCAACAGGCTTCTCATTTCGCTTGCCAAAAGATTGGGAGTGAGCCTAGTAGCAACAAACAACGTACACTACCACATACGCGAACGTCATAAATTGCAAGACGCACTAGTATCTGTAAAACACAACAAAACCCTTGAAGAAAGCCATTTAGAACGACGGCCTAACAGTAACTTCTTCTTGAAAACTCCTCTTGAAATGTCCACTTTATTCCGAAACATCCCTGAAGCCGTTGCAAACTCACCATTAATAGCAGAACGTTGCAGTTTTAACTTGAAACATGATCTTAAATATGAGTTCCCTGACTACCCAGTACCTTCTGGATACACGCCTCAAAAATATCTAGAAGAATTATGCTTCGAATCTGCAATTAGGAGATACGGTTCGATCACATCACTCATCTCACGAAGATTAAATGAAGAATTCAGATTGATCAAGAAGCATAATTTGGCAGGTTTCTTTTTGATATACCACGAGATAATTCTGATGGCTCGCAACATCATGATCCAACTTGGACTAAGCGATTCAGAAATTCCGTTGGAGGAAAGGTCGCCTGGCCGCGGCAGAGGATCATCAGTGGCTATGTTAACAGGATATTTGATAGGTCTGTCTCATATAGACCCTATGGTGTACAACCTGTCGATTGAACGATTTATGAACGATGATCTGGGACATGTACCAGACATAGATATCGACTTTCCAAGAAACATCCGTGAAGAGTTAATAAAACAAGTTCAGAGCAAGTGGGGGTGGGATCATGCTTTGATCACAGGAATGATCAGTAGGTACAAACTCAAGGGATGTATCCGAGACATGGGGAAAATTCTTTCAATCCCTAAAGAAGACATCAATAAACTTACCAAAACCATAACATCATATCAGCCACAGAAAATCAAACATGAATTGTCTTCTTCACCAGAATTCATGCACAAATTACAAAACCCAGTGTGGAATAACCTAGCGTATCTAGTATCCCAATTATATGGATTCCCTAAATATCTAGCTCAACACCCAGGAGGCATAATCATAAGCTCAACTCCATTGACAGATATTGTGCCCGCACAACCCGGTGCGATTGAAAACCGGTATATATGCCATTGGGACAAAAGCAGTGTAGAAGATGCCGGATTTATAAAAATAGACTTTCTGGCCTTGGGGACTCTTTCTCAAATGCAAGACATATTGAATTTGATTGAAAAACGTACTGGGAAATACATTGACCTCTCACGTATAGATTTCGAAGATTCGAACGTATATTCATCCCTTCACTCAGCTGACACTATAGGGATATTCCAGATAGAGTCAGCCGCACAAATGCAAACTATCATTCGTATCCGTCCCAAAAACCTCCAAGAAATGGCCTATGAAGTAGCAGCAGTACGCCCTGGTGTGGGAGTTAATAATGGAATAAGCATGTTCATTGACAGATTATCTAATGGAATCTCCTGGGAATTTGATCATCCACTGGAAAAGCGTGCGCTAGAAAGAACACATGGAGTAATCCTTTTCCAAGATCAAGTTAATCAACTTGCCATAGATGTGGGAGGATTTACGCCAGGCGAAGCGGATAATCTGAGAAGGGCTTTTAGTCGTGCCAATAACAGAGATTTAATCGAAATGTATCGAAATAAATTCCGCAGGGGATCTAGCAAGCTTGGGGTTCCTGAATCAGTGGCTGAGAAAATCTTCCGGAAATTCTCAGGACAATACATGTTTCCAGAATCACATGCCTATGCTTTTGGCATAACTGCCTACCAGATGTCCTGGCTAAAATATTATTACCCTACAGAGTTTTTTGTAGCCATATTCAACCAACAGCCAATGGGTTTCTACAGCTTAGAAACTCTCAAAGAAGATGCCAAGCGCCATGATGTAGAAATACTCAATCCTCACATAAACATTAGTGAAAATATCTGTATCCCCAAGAACAATTCTGTTCTTATGGGACTCCTGTCGGTGGATGGGATCGGAATACCTACGGCCGAATCAATCCTTAATGCAAGAAAATTTGGCAATTTCAAAAGCATCTCCGATATGTTAAATCGCACATTCATTAATCGTGACTCACTTGAAAATTTGGTCTTGGCGGGAGCCTTCGACTCGCTGATATCTGACAGGAGATCAGCTTTATGGGAGATAGGCCTCCTACACCGACCTAGAGAACTCCAACCAGCACTTCCTTTACCAATTCAGCAAGACGTTCCTGCATTATCCAAAATGACTGATTGGGACGAGATGATGGGCGAATATCAAAGCATGGGACTGCATCCCAGAAGTCATATAATGGCCCATTTAAGGCAATCTCTTCATCCAAAAGCCGTCTCTAGCAATACTATCTCCACTCTAAGCCATGGGAGTTACGTAATCACATCTGGATTAGTCATCCGCAGACAACGTCCAACTAGCACAAATATGATCTTCCTGACATTGGAAGATGAATTTGGCCACACTCCGCTCATCATAAATCCATCTGTTTTCAAAATCTATCGTATGGCAATCATGGAAACTCTAATCACTGTGTATGGGAAAGTGTCACGAATCAAAGGAACAATGAACGTAGAGGTGGAACATATAGACATAATTCCATTATCACCCTACATGCCTCCTGCAAAAAATTGGGAATAGCACTAAAACAAGTAGTCGATGCACTGACATCTTTTGAAAAATTGTAGATCCAATACCGCTATACGTAATCAAGCGCAGGCAGGATCGTCAGTATTCCACCTGTTATATTGAGGATCATTCTCTAACGCAAGTTTTTCTCGAATTTGTATCCACGACTCGGCCCACACCTCAGAATCATGGAGCTCAATTTCAGGGTTAGATCTGCTCCTGGCTACGAACCCGGGAAATGATCCTCTCCCAGTCGGTTGCCCAATAGGATTATATCGAAGATCTAGGCTCCATCTCACACGATCACTATTGTTAGGTAAAGATCCATGGCACGTTAGCCTATGCATAAACAATACACTCCCGCGACTCATCGGTAGTGAAACAGCATCTTCGAGCCTCAATCGGTCGTCAGGAATATGCAACCCCGGCCTTGCAGCATTCGGGCCCGAACAATGAGAAGCCAGACCTTCCATATGACTCCACGGAACCAGATGAAGACACCCAGACTCTTCCGTTGCATCCCATACAGGAATCCATACAGTTAACATATCGGTGTCATCCGCTTCTTCATTAACCACTCCTAAGTCCTGATGCCATGGAGTTGCCCCCAACTGAACTTTACCGGTTTCTGTATGTATGGGGGTCAATTTCTCTGGTGGTTTTAATCTTACGTGTTGAACAGGATTAGAATATATCTCAGGACCAATCAAAGATTCTACGGCATCAAGCAATGCGGGGGCTGTGAGAGTATCAAAAACCGCCGGACCATGCCACATCGGAGTATCTATCTTAACTCCGGCTTGCGGCAATGAAAAATCGAAATAACCAGAATGGATTTTACCGCTGTCCTGATAAATTTCAGTCAATCTTTCATTAAACGGCAAGTCTGAATATGTTGAGGAAATAGCCCCTTGACCAAAAAGTTCCTCAGCAAGCGTAGATAATACTTTTTCATATTCATCGACCAAGGGATCCAAAACATCCTCTGGTGAAATCAGGTCCTCAACAACCAAGTATCCTTCTGATTGGAAATGATCAACTTGATTAGCATCGAGAAATGACATTAAAACTCTCCCTCTGATCAGATTGAATCTAAAACGCCTCAAATTAAAGCCCACTCAAATTTAGGCCGACTTTAGCATCCTTATTCCGAATTTTCAAGAAGCCATGCCCCTTGACAATTTAGCACTTTTGTTCTAATTTTATATTGAAAGATTATTATTGGAGGGTATAAATATGAGCAAACATTCATGTCCGCGTTGTCAGGGGTATATGTATATGAATCGAGACACATACGGAAACTATATTCAATGCATCCAGTGCGGCCACCTTATAGACGTAGAACTCAGGCCTAATCACTCGCTCAATCCTAACCAGCAAGGTAAAGCAGCATAGAGATATTAAGGCACAACCCAAAAATTGCGCCTTAATGCCTCAAACTTGATAAACACTCATATCCGTATGAATTTTTGAATAGCCTGTTGTGTTCCAACCTCGGCCACATACATATCTCCAAATTTATCTATCCACAACCCGTGAGGGGCTCCCTTCCATTGGCCGGGACGGTCCCCTCTCTTTCCCCACCTGCCTATAACTTCACCATCCAGTTTAATTATCAAGACCCCAGCATCTCCTCCAGCCTCGGCTATATGCATGACATCATCACTATCTATTACTCCGTCATTTGAACCACGAACATCCTTCCACTCAGTTATGTATTTACCATCCGGATCAAATACCTGGCATCGGTTGTTCTCACGGTCTTGTACATATGACAGATCATTTCTATCTACAGTTATATGGTGAGGAAGATTGAATTCACCAGGGCCAACCCCAGCTCGCCCGGTAACTTTACCGTCAACGTTTTCCTGCCAATAGACATTGTCTCCTTCACCCCATGAAAAAATTAGTTCTCCAGCAGATGTGAATTTGTGGCATCTATTTTGCCGATATCCATCGGACACATATATGTCACCACTGTTAGATTGCACTACGCTGGTTGGTGATCTAAACGGCTCACCCGGGTTACCCAATTCGCCCTTGGTACCGATGGTCATCAAAAGTTTACCGCCTGTTGTGAATTTGGTAACTGTATTATCTCCAGCATCAGCATGGAACACCTCATCCTTAGGACTAATCCAAAGTCCATGACATGTCTCAAAAACGTCTTCTCCCCATGTGTCCAGATGATTTCCGTCTCTATCAAATACAACTATCGCACCCGTGTTTAAATCTTTAGATTGAGCAGTACGAACCGCTACGTAAACACGACCTTGGGAATCTGTCGCAACATCCGAAGCCACACCGTCGACGGGCCAGTCACCCCAGCCTTCAGCAACTTCATATTGATAATCACCAGTTCCTACTCTAATAGACATGTGACCCTTCCTAACACTAGTGCAATTTATTTATCAACCCCAATTACTAGATGGGATTTTGTAACTATCTCCATTTTTCTGCATCATCTTGTGGATTATACCCAATGTGATCAACAGCATTACCGATATCCCAAAAACGCCAGGTATTATCAGACACTCCGTAAAAAACATTAAATTGCGGTTCAGATTTTGTCTCAATCGATTTTTCAACGAGCTGGGCTAGGTCCCTATGGGTCAGCAATGTAGCAAAATTACGAACTCCGTCCGGTCCACCAGACCTCGTGAGGCTACCTATCCTTAAACAAATTGATGAGACACCATGCCTATCAGAAACAAATCTTCCAGTAGCTTCGCCAAATGCCTTGGCAATACCGTACGCTCCATCCGGCCTGATAGGCATTTGTGTATTGATCAGGGGGATTTTTTTAGGATCTAATCCATCATATTTGCCATTTACAATATCCACGTAAGGCTTATCTTTCTCGTACAGCCCAGTAACATGGTTAGAACTAGCAAATATTACTCTTTGAACACCTGCTTTAAGTGAAGCTTCGTACACATTGTAAGTTGCTGGTAAATTATTCTCGTGAATTTGAGGCCAAGGCGTGTCGGAAGGAGCATGGGCCGCAAGATCAATCACTATATCTTTACCCTCAAACATGGGAAATATTTTTTCGAAATCGGTCATATCGGCTTCAAGATGATCTCCAGCAAGATGTTTAATATCCAGTGTGCTCAGCGTGTAATTGTCCGCCAATGCCTCTCTTAACACACCGCCTACTAAACCTGCAGCCCCCGTGATAAGAACCCGTTTCCTTCTATGCACTAGTCCACCTTAATCCTGTAGGAATATTTAGCCATACGCTCATGATCAGACAACTTTGTGGACTGAATCGAATAATCCGACACGGGAAGAGTGTAGTGGGTCTCACCACTGGAAGCAATAAAGCCTTCAGCATAAGGCACTCCCGCCGAAATGCCGAAAGCCCCATCATTTGTCTCAATGCGTTTCCTTGCATATGCTCCACCGTATCCCTGACTAGCCAGACAATCTAATGCTGCTAATTTTTTTTCCACCACATCGCTGATATCTACAAAAACATCGTTGTAATAACCGCCTTGAGAATCCCAGAGAGACTTTCGTAAGCTGGCAGCACCTGAACCAAAAAAGAAGGTTCTGGCAGAATGAGTAGGGGGGCTAGGATCATCCGGATCCACTCCACCTGCTACATTCATAGCGTATAAGGCAATTTGACCAGCTATAGCATGAGCATTAGTGATTCCATCTCCTTCTTTCGGGTAATGAGTTAGCACGATGTCCGGTCTTATTTTTCTTAATAGTTTTGCCAATTTCTTGACTATCGTTTCTGTGATCAACAGCACAGCATCATCTTCTTCCAAAAAATATACATCTTCGAAACCCAGTATCTTCCCTGCTGCTCGCACTTCCTCAGCTTTCACCTCAGATCTTTCTTTCATAAGGTCTATAAGATCATTCCCAATCGGGACGCTGTCTCTGTGAAACATTGAGTCACTAATGACTTTATCGTGAACTCTAGCGCCATGAGTCAAAACTACACATGCAACATAATCGCCTTGAGCTGCATGATGCGCCATGGTACCGCCTGATTGATCAAATACATCAGCTGGATGTGCACCTATTGAAATTATGCGCAAGGTACTCGGCATGAACATCCTCCTGGTAAAACTAGGTATATTCAGTCTGTTCAGTATCGGGTAAACGTATAGTAAATATTAAAAACGTAACCTCTATCTATATACCGTACATACCGCATCGGATTTAGCGTCACAATACCACAATTTATTCTTCCAATACGTCAGCCCATGAGGCTCAGGACTGCCTTCCGGCAACTCATAACCATCTATTTCCTTCCCTGTGACCGCATCATATTGAGCTATTAGTTGGTCAGAGGGATGAGCTACCCAAAGGCCCTTGCCATCCCAAGCCACTCCGTGAGCCCTGGTATACGGAACCTCAAATGATCTGACTACCGACCAATCCTTAGGATCCAACAAGTCCATAACTTTAATTTCATGCCTAGCTGCCCAAATTTTCCCTCTAACCCACTCAAGCCCATGAAGCCTTCCCTTAAATGGGAGTTGGAAAACTTCCAATGTCTTACCAGTCTTTGGGCTAACCTTAAGTATCCAGAATCCTTCGCGATCATTCGGACGAGGCGCACGACCACGAAGACCTCCATTCAAAGCAACCCAAAGAAGGCCTCCGCCATATGCTAACCCACTGCTATTTCCAGAGTCAGTCATGATTCGTCGTAACACTTTGCCTGATTCATCAACCAAATATGCATCGTCAAAATGCTGGTCTATAAGCCAAAGTCCATCGGGGGAGCCAGTCATTCCATTTGGCCTTGGAGCAGCAGACTCAAACATTACCTCAACTTGAGTTTTACTTCTAACAATGGTCATCGGAATTAACTCCTATTGGGATGCTGGACGCATTATAGCAAAACTATTTGGCGTTGCTTGCCACAAAATAAATTCGATTTACTGGCCATAAGTTACACCTAAATGTAAAATACTATTCAGGTAAAGCTTTCCAATCAACATACTTCCTTGGTTTAGATTTAGTTCCCACTTAAATTTAGCACCAACAAGCAGAAAGGTATTTTAATGATGTTCTATAAGATGTTGATGATTTTCTCTACAACTCTTATCTTAATCGTAAGTTCGGCTTGTAGCTCTGAAGACGGAGATTCAATTGAATCAACTAAAACCACAGCAGCGAAACCTGAGCAATCCATCAGCAAATCACTCAAACCAAAGCAATATAGTACTCCTCCAGAAATTTCCATAGATCCCAACAAAAAATACTCCGCTACATTCACAATGACTGGAGGAAAGACATTTGTAGCAGAATTGTTCGCCAAAGAAGCTCTTAAAACGGTAAACAACTTCGTTTTCTTAGCACGTGAGGGCTTTTACGATGGAGTGACTTTTCACAGAGTGATCCCTGGGTTCATGGCTCAAACTGGGGACCCCTCCGGAACGGGAAGCGGAGGCCCGGGTTACAAGTTCGCCGATGAATTTGATGACAAACTCAGTCATGACGGCCCCGGTATACTATCCATGGCCAATGCAGGTGGCATTGATACTAACGGAAGCCAGTTTTTTATTACTTACAAGGCAACTACTTTCCTAGATGGGTTTGAAGCTGACGGTACCGCTAAGAATTGTGCAGTAAGAGGGGTTTCCTGCCATTTGGTATTTGGCCGAGTCCTTGAAGGCATGAGTGTAGTTGACTCCATCACACCTCGAGATCCGGGAACTGCCACCTTCACCGGAGACATAATAGAATCAATCACAATCAATGAAAGCGAATAGCAGTGAATACACATAAGCAATATAGTACTCCTCCAGAAATTTCCATAGATCCCAACAAAAAATACTCCGCTACATTCACAATGGCTGGAGGAGAGACATTTGTAGCAGAATTGTTCGCCAAAGAAGCTCTTAAAACGGTAAACAACTTCGTTTTCTTAGCACGTGAGGGCTTTTACAATGGGGTGACTTTTCATAGAGTGATCCCTGGGTTCATGGCTCAAACTGGGGACCCCTCCGGAACGGGAAGCGGAGGTCCGGGTTACAAGTTCGCCGATGAATTTAATAACAAACTCAGTCATGACGGCCCCGGTGTACTTTCCATGGCTAACGCAGGTGGCATTGATACTAACGGAAGTCAGTTTTTCATTACTTATACAGCAACCACGTACCTTGATCCGTTTGAAGCTGACGGTACACCGAAAAATTGCTCTGGCTGGGGAGTGTCTTGCCATCTGGTATTTGGCCGAGTCCTTGAAGGCATGAGCGTAGTTGACTCCATAACACCGCGAGATCCGGGAACTGACACCTTCACCGGAGACATAATAGAATCAATCACAATCAATGAAAGTTAGTAGAGAAATTCGATACTGATTCAAAACTCAATATCGAATTTCTCTACTCATTGGCTGGACTGAGATCCGCCATCATAGGTTTTGGTAGTCTGAACAAACTGTAAAGTTTGCCACCAGTTCCTATCCAAGCACGCTCATTCACAGTGGCTTGCCCCAAAAGAGGCTGACTGTTTAATCTAACACTGGAATTTTTTCCTTGGTTTCGTATAGCAATTTTGTCTCTCGAGAACTTGAAAGATATTCCTTCCAGTCCATTAATTTTCAATTCCCTGCCTAAAATACTATTTTTGAACAACAGTTCCATTAAAGGCCGCCGCTCAAGACCTGAGAAATCCACTATCAATTCGTTCTGGTCATTGTAAAGAAAGCCATATGGCCTGCTCAGAGTCGATCTCCACAATAAAAATGCAACTATCACAATAACAGCCACGCTTGGGATGATTACCAACATCCAGGGAAAACCAGCATTATCAGAAAGCTCCAACAAAACGGGCTGTTCCACAACAATATCAATATCAGGTACCGCAGGTATCGGATCTTCCGCAACTATTTTGGTGGTATCAACACTGGACATCGCGGCTGCGGTTTTGATGACAAAAGAGTCGGAACTAGAACTATGCTGACTTCCTGCATACTGGGTCATCAAATGGAATATAACCGTGTGCAACCCACCTGAATCAGGGGTGAAATAGGCCTTATAAAGCCATGCTCTACCAGATGAAACCAATTCCTGTGGCTTCAGTTCTAAATATCCTGAAGATTCGGTGTTTGAGGTAACTGAACCAGTAATCTCATCCGTAGCAATAGGATATGGCTGTCCATCGACCTGTATAGCTATAGTGGCTATCACTCTAGTTTCATCTAACTGCAGTTCTTCGATTTCAACATTGGCCAATTCGATTGTTGGGAACGCTTGCGCCGTTATCTTGGAATGAGAAAGTATCCCATGATCATGCTCGGGCCAGTAGAGCTTGAGCCTTGTTTCGTATTGACCAGCTGTATCCAATGCTGGCATCGTGGCCGAAAAGAATCCATCTCCGGCAACAGCGTCACCTTCTAAGCCCTCATCATTTAACAGATAGACAACTCCAGTGCTCCCAGACAAGATGACCTCAGCACTCACTTTTGCATTTTCGATGGTCACCCTCTTTCCAGAGTCTTTTACCGAAACCATCAATGAGTTGGTCCTTCCCAAAGCGAAAGGCCTGGGCTGATATAAATCAATACTGTATTTGTTTGACGCGCCTTGCCATCCAAAGACATTCCCACCCATACCTCGAATATCAATATTCCATCGACCTGGAAGCGGATCTTTAAGTTTCCACATCACTGCATGAGGCGACAACATTGACGGAACTTCTTCAATACCATCTGGGTTATCAAGCCTTAGAGTTCCGTAAACAGATTCCTTAAAGAAAAGAATTGTTGCTTCTTCTGTACCTGGAGCTATCGACAAGGACGAGGTGTGAACTCTATCGCCATTATTATTTCCAAGTTCAATCATTTCCAAAGAATTTCTGGATAGAGAACTAGGTAATTGATCGAATAAAGATAGCAACCCATCCGGAATCGATAATCCAATAGATGTCCCTCCGGTAATAGCGGACAACTTCCCCAAATCACTCACAATTTGATTCGCTGTTCCTGGCAAATTCAGGCTTATAATTGGCCAACCCCTATCTCCAAACAACCCTACAATAGGACTAGGATTTTCTGCCTGTTCAATCAATTCCGGCTGAGAGTATCCACCTGTTATCAGATAGACTTTTGATCCTTCCAAGGCATTTTCATCCAACAATTTATTGTATGCAGAAGCCAGTGCGTCTGCGAAAAGCCAATTGGAAGTGCTAGGTGGAAAATTCAAATCCCTATCCAACTGAGTCAGAAACGTCCTGAATTTAGCTTTTGAGGGTGAAACTGGCCCAACAATTCGCCCAGGGTCATCAGCAATAAGGTAGGTAAGGGGTGTTTGATCATTCAGAACTGATAGGACACCCACCAGAGAGCTCACCATATCCACACCGCCAGGGGTACTTCCGATAGCCTGTCTGTCCACAATCAATATAGAGATTTCGCTCCGTGAAGCATTATCTGCGTGAACCACTTGACTAGATACACCAACAGTGAGCATTATTGACAAAATCAAGACCGATATTCTGGCTAGCGACATAATATAATCCCCTTCCTTATATGACAAACTACCTAAACATGTACGAAATAGTCAACGATAATGAGGGCCCTTTTTACTTGTATAAGAATTGTTTAGAAACAGAAACCTTATGAATTCTTCAAATTTAAACTTCCAGAGTCTTTCACTACTGCTAATAACCGTATTCGTATTGAATTTGGTCAGTTGTTACAATCCAGTGGATAGTGTCAGGGGGCTGGTTGTCGAGGTTGTTGCCAAGTCACCCATTGAAGTGGAAACGTTAACACTTGTTGACCAAGACAATACAAAACTGAAATTCTACTCCAACGGAACCATCTTCCAGAAATTCACTCCATCACATCTCAGAGAGCACATGCTATTGGGCGACCCGATAACTGTATGGTTTGAAAGACAGGATGGGATCCTGTTTTTAAAAGAGATTAAAGACTAGGCTTCCTTTGGGGGTTCCTAGAGGTTTCGATTTTTTAGGGAAATTCGAGAACTCCTCCAGAGATATAGAGACCCAGTGATTAATACTGCTAAAATACCAAAAAATAATATTGTACCTTCGCTCGCCGGCATCAATGCCGGTTGTTTTATCAACAAAGGCACATCAAAATTTGAGTCACCTAAGTGACCGCTAATTTCAATTCGTAAAACCCAATCTCCAGGGGATTCGAACTTGATGTTGGAGACATAGTGAATAGGGTCATTTGGAGTGTTCAACGCCCTGACTTGATAGATCGGTTCCTTATTTTGATCAACAGCTAGTAAGACTATCTCAGCATCAGTGACTGGCACCATGCTATCCGATTCGGTTAATGTGATCGAAAAATGAACTTCCCCTACAGCAACAACTTCTGGTTGCACAGTAAGAGTTATATGATAGCCTCCTGATGAAGCGTCAAAAAATATATCTGATCCATCATTTGCTGAAACACTACTCCAAGACAAAGTAACTGCTAACAATAATACCCACAGCCAAATCTTTTTAGTTTTAGAATTAAACTGATTTTTTCGAGTTAACAAGCCTTGGCTTCCTCACAGTCACTCAAAAAGGCTGTTACACAACGTAATTGGCCAATCTGATGATTTTATAAATCCACGCTGATTTTGATTTTTCTCACTTGGGATACACAAAAATTTTAGCATATTGGAATCCGTGCAGGAAATTGTCCCTTTTTGATTGCTACATAGTAATATTTCCCATAAAATCTGTTCTGGAGGTTTTGTCATGAAAGTAGTTTTGGCAACAGATCACAGCGATCCTGAGTTCGTAGATGAGTTACGTACGGAATTTGAAAATATCGAATTTGTTACGTCAAATAACAGAGAAGAAGAAAAGAATAACATCAAGGACGCAGATATATATTGCGGTATACCAACCAGAGAAGTTTTTCTATCAGCAAAGAAGCTACAATGGATCCAATGTATCGGTACGGGGGTGGATGCAATTATGTCAATCCCTGAAGTACTGGATAGTGATGTCGTGCTGACCAATTGCCGCGGCCCACACGCCGCCCCTATGGCAGACCACACTATGGGAATGGTGACCACCCTAGCTCATAAACTCAATGAGATGTGGGACGATCAAAAAAACCGCGTCTGGGATACATCCAAATACACTGATAGCCAAATTAACTTGACGGGTACCACTATGGGAATTTTAGCATTAGGGGATATTGGGAATGCCGTAGCATCGAGAGCTCATGGATTCGGAATGGATGTATACGCCGTAGACAAACATCCGAGACCGGCACCTCCGGCAGTAAAAGAGATTTGGGGATTGGAAAAGCTGGATCAACTGATCGAAATATCTGACTGGTTTGTCATAACCGCCCCTCTCACCAATGAAACTCGCGGTCTAATTGATCGCCGAAGGGTCGAATTGCTGAAACCCGGAGCATTTGTAATTGCAATTTCTCGAGGAAATATCATTGACGAAGAAGCACTGATCGATGGACTCATGGCTGGGAAAATAGCTGGAGCTGGCCTTGATGTTACGGCCATAGAACCGTTGCCTCAATCAAGTCCTCTGTGGGAAATGAAAAATGTGGTATTGTCACCACATGCTTCAGCCATGACAGCTTCGCTAATTCATGAAAGAAGGGCGATTTTCAAATCAAACCTCCGGCACCTCATTGCTAATGAACCTTTTGTGTATACCGTAGACAAAGAATCAGGCTTCTGATCAGTTTCTCTGAGCGACGCAATCTAACCTAATGCCTGTATCTGAAGCTTGACACATGAGGTTTGTCTTTCCTAAAATTTTACGACTGGCTTGAGTTTGCCACTTGTATAAAATGGTGGAGGAGAGGGATGGAGTTCAATGTCTCCCAGTTACTTAAAGAACCATCAGGATCTAGGCGTGTGTTCAAAATATCGGAGAATGTAATAATAAGTGAAGGTCAACCAGAGAGTAGAATAAAATGTACAGTCGATATGCTCAGAACTCCAAGTGGGATTTTGGTGACTTCGGCAATCCAAACAACGGTTAATTCAAATTGCAGTAGATGTCTAACAAGGAGCGATGAATCGGTTAATGTCGATCTGGAAGAAGAGTTCATCCCTACTCTAGACGTCTTAACTGGTACAGAAGTTGATAATTTCGAGGAATTGGGAGAAAATTATCGCATAGATAAAAACCACATACTTGATCTCCAAGACACAATAAGAGATTACGTGTCCATGGCAACTCCAATGAAACCGATATGCAATGAAAATTGTTCCGGAATCTGCGTGACATGTGGTGCTAATCAAAACGAAACTATATGCACCTGCAAACAACAACAACGAGACATTCGATGGGACCCGCTTTTAAAGCTTAGTGAGTCTAGCACGAATTAATACAATCTAAAAATTTGATATTTAAGTTGGATAGTAAGGAGTAACGATGCCAGGAGTAATGCCGAAAAAAAAGCACTCTCGTAGGAGAGTAAAAGGTAGGTGGGCACATAACGCTCTGACGGCCACTGGAGTGGTCGACTGTCCTCAATGCAGAAGTCCTAAGTTGCCCCACCGAGTGTGTAAAGAATGTGGATTCTACAATGGGAGAGAAGTTATAGCGGTAGACGATAATTCTGCTACCGAATAACCAAAACCTATTTTCTACAAAATTTATAATCACTACTACAGAGAACATTAAAAATGACCCTTAATTTGGAATCTGGAACTAGACCAAAAACGGCTTACTTATTCCCCGGACAGGGTAGTCAATCGGTGGGTATGGGCAAGGAACTTTATGACCACTCAGAGGCAGCAAAATCCGTTTTTAAAGAAGTTGACGATGCGCTAGGAAGGCCTTTGACTGATTTATTGTTCAACGGTCCTGAAGATACCTTGAAAGAGACTGTCAACGCCCAACCTGCAATTATGGCCGTGAGCCTCGCCTGCATCAAAGCTATGGAAGAGCAACTTACCAATTCTCAAGTCCCTATGGCTGTTGCAGTTGCAGGTCACAGCCTAGGCGAATATACAGCACTGGCTGTAGCGGGCGTTCTTGACATCTCTCAAACAACATGGCTGGTAAATGCCCGCAGTGAGGCTATGCAAAAAGCATGTGAACATAACCCTGGTACGATGGCTGCAATTCTGGGACTGGATGAGATGACCATGGCTGAGATTTCTCATCAAACAGGCACCTACGTTTCTAACATCAATACTTCGGAGCAAATAGTGATCAGCGGAGAACGACTTGCTGTAGCCCAAGCTTTAGATCTAGCATCCGCGAGGGGTGCTAGGAAAGCAATTCCTCTACAAGTGGCAGGCGCCTTCCATTCAAATCTCATGGAACCGGCACAGTCCAAATTGATTGATGCTATTGGTCAACTAAAATTCAAAGATCCTACGATACCCATCATAGCCAACTGCACAGGAAAACCATTAACATCATCTGAATCTGTAAAACAAGAACTCATTTCTCAAATCTCGTCTTGCGTACAATGGAAACGTTCGATCGACTACATGATAAATATCGGAGTTTCCAACTTCATTGAGATTGGACCAGGCAAGGTTCTAAACGGAATGGTTAAGAGGATCGACCGTAGTGCCAATATAACTAGCATTAGTAACGTAGATTCAATATTGAAACTGCGCAGAAACTAATATTGTTTAACCCCAGTACATAAACGAAATGTCCGATACACCAGCCGCTTCCTCAAGAAGACGCTCCCGAGTCCTTGTACTTCAAGCACTTTACGAGACTGATACGGTACACCACGATACAAGTACAACTCTGGAAGATGGACTGGAAAATAACAACTTACTTAAATCAGATCGTGAATTTGCCCGTGAAGTTGTTCTAGGAGTGCTTGCAAATCGAGAAGAATTAGATAATATAATTGTCTCAATGGCGCCGTCTTGGCCACTGAGTCAGATGGCTGTTGTTGATAGAAACATACTTAGATTTGCCATATTTGAAATGACAAAATGGGAGAAAACTAAACTGATTGATGCTGTAGACCCACAGAAAGTAGCTATAAACGAAGCAGTGGAACTCGCTAAAAGATTCGGATCAGAAAACTCTCAAAAATTCGTTAATGGCGTACTAGGTTCAGTTCATCAAGAATATGTGGAATCAAAGTAAACGATAAAAAATGGAGGCCCAATATGGCGGTTATTGATAGAATACAGGCGGTAGTTGCTGACAAGCTCGGAGTAGATCCTGGAGAAGTAGTACCAGATGCTAGTTTTACTGAAGACCTTAACGCTGACTCTCTGGATTTGGTAGATTTGATAATGGCTATTGAAGAAGAATTTAGTACTGGCGATGTAACGGTTGAAATATCTGATGAAGATGCAGAGGGTATAACCACCGTACAAGCTGCCGTTGATTATCTTACAGCACATGGCGTCACCGACGATTAGCTCATCTTAGACATCAGTGTTAATAACAACACTGTGCACCGAACAACTGTTTCAGACAAGAGGATAGTTTTTGAAGGCAGCTGTATACAAAGGGAAACATCGATTTGCAGTAGATGATATCCCAATCCCTTGTCCTGGACCAGGAGAAGTCCTTGTCAAGGTTCGATATTCGGCTATATGCGGAACGGACGTACACGAGTATTTATATGATGCCACTCCAGTTGGAGCGGTGCTGGGCCATGAATATTCTGGAACAGTAGACCAAATCGGACAAGGAGTCACCCTTTGGAAAAAAGGAGACAGAGTGATGGGTGGTGGTGGCGAACCTCCCCCGGGCATAAACTATGCACTCCGCCAACATCCAAGATACAATTTCCGAGAAATGGCCGTGTCACAAAATTCAATGCGTTCATACGCGGAATATGTCATCAACAAAGATTGGCAAATCATGTCAATCCCCGAAGGTGTTACCGACCAACAAGCAGCATTGTGTGAACCAGCCGCTGTAGCTGTTAGGGCAGTTCGCAAATCCGCTCTAAAGCCAGGTGATAAAGTGGCGGTGCTGGGTGCCGGGCCTATAGGCCTTTTTTGCATACAAGTCGCGAAGGCCGCGGGAGCAACAGAAGTTTACGTAAGTGAGCCATCCTCCGCAAGAGCACAAGCCGCCATCGAAATAGGGGCAAATGCCGTAGTGGATCCAACTGCAGATGACCCAGTTACAAAAATAGTTGAATATACAAACGGTATCGGACCAGAAATTGTATTCGAATGCGCTTCAGCAAAATCAACTCTTAGCCAAGCATTTAACATGGCTAAACGTGAAGGCCAAGTAGTCTTAGTTGCTTTGGCTTGGGAACCTACAAGCATTACCCCGATAGAGTGGATGGGTCGCGAAATAACACTTGTATCTAGCTTTGGCACAAGCCACTCGGATTGGTCTATAGCTTTGGATTTAATTCAAGCGGGTAAAATAGACATGCAGCCTATGATCACAGACTCTTCTTTCATAAAACTTGAACATGTACAGGAAGCCTTTGAAGCCTTGGTAAAACCTTCAAGCCAATTACAAATGATCATCGAACCATAAGAATCATATATATCTAAGTAACAAATTAATTTGCATCCAGATATGACTGTAAAATAATTACAGCAGATACGGAATCAACCAAGTGCTTATCTGATGATGGCGATTTACCGGCTTGTCTCAACATGCGCTCCGCCTCAACTGTTGAAAGTCTTTCATCGACCGATTTGATTGGTATTGAAAGATGATTTGCCAAATTTTTCATGAAACTTTCGACCAGCCTCGCCTGAATTCCTTTACGTCCTGAAAGTTGTAGAGGCATCCCTACCAGCAACTCGGAGGCTTCATGATTTTCGACCAATTTTTCTATCTGTTGAATTTCAGAAGATGATGCATCTCTTTCGACTGTACAAAGAGGGCTTGCCAGGAATCTGGTTGGATCACTTATAGCCACTCCTATCCGCTTGTCACCTACATCAAGAGCTATGACTCTGGTCAAATATCACCCCTGCCTGCAGTAACGATTGCATACACTCCCTCAAGAGCTTCATCCAATTTATCACTTCTTTTGCCTCCGGCTTGGGCAACATCAGCGCGGCCGCCTCCACCTCCCTGTATTGGTTTCGCTGCTTGTTTGGCAATTTCCGTTGCATTGAAACCTTTGTCAACAAGATCTGGAGTAACCATTACTACCATCATCGGTCGATCATTAATAACAGTTCCAAGCACTATCACTCCGCTACCCATCTTATCTCTAAGCCAATCCCCAATATCGCGCAGGGCATCTGCATTTGCAGCTTCAACGCGAGAGGATAATACTTTAATTCCAGATATTTCTTTTTGATCATCCAATAAATTCTCTGCAGATTTCAGATATAGAACTTTCTCTAATGATTCCTTTTCGTCCGTCAGTTTGCCTGCTTCAGAAATCAGATTGTCAACACGAATTTCCAGATCATTGAGATTTGTTTGCAATTTCTGGGCAAGCCTGTCTTGCACAGAAAACCTTTCCCAAGTCAATCTCTCAGCAGCCCTACCACTCACTGCCTCTATCCGCCGCATCCCCGCTCCCACACTTGATTCACTTAATATATGAACCATCCCAATTTCACCTGTCTTAGATACATGAGTACCTCCGCAAACTTCAAAACTGAAAGTTTCACCATTAGCAATTTCCACTAATCTCACTTTCTCACCATACTTATCTCCAAAAAATGCTAGAGCGCCTTTCTGAATTGCATCTGAATATGTATCCTCGCCTTTGCTCACATTAGCATTCTGGCGTATTTTCTCATTCACCAGAAATTGTACTCTCCAGATTTCTTCTTGAGTAACTGGCTGAACATGGCTAAAATCAAATCGAAGTCGGTCTGATGCAACTAAAGATCCTGCCTGCCTTACATGGGAACCAAGTATTTGCCTAAGTGCTGCATGCAACATATGCGTGGCAGTGTGATTCCGAGCCGTATCTTCACGACGTGTTCCGTCTACTCTAGCAGCCACACTGTCTCCCAATGTGATTTTGCCAGAATTCACAGTTCCAAAATGGACAATCACATCAGGGATTACGTATCTAGTATCATCAATCGCAACTAAACCTTCTTGCCCCTGTATTTCGCCTCCGTCACCAACCTGACCACCACCTTCTGGATAAAATGGAGTTTCAAGTAAAATTATCTCGGCAACCTGTCCCTCAATAACTTCGCTCACAGCTAAGCCCTCTGAAATTAATCCCACAACCACAGAATTGACTTGAATATGTTCGTATCCCAAAAAGTTGGTAGCACCAATCCCCAAATTTTCGTATACCTTAATCTTCGCATTATCACCGGTAAATTGGCCTCCAGCTCTTGCCCTGTCACGCTGGCTAAGCATTTCTTTGTCGAAACCCTCCAAATCAACTTTCACTCCTGCTTCAATCGCAATTTCTGTACTCATTTCAACAGGAAATCCGTAAGTATCCCAAAGCTTAAACAAGGCTTCTCCAGATAAAACATCAACTTTGAGTTCGTCGCTCAAAACTGCCATACCCCTGTCAAAGGCCTGCTGAAAACGTTCCTCCTCCAACTCTAGGACTGTGAAAATGAAATCCTTATGGTTGACTTGCTCCGGATATGCATGGCCCATTATGCCTATTGCAACCTCTGCCATTTCAGTCAGAAATCCGGATCGGACACCTAATCGCCTTGCTTGCCTAATCGCGCGTCGAATCACTCTTCTTAGTACATAACCTCGCCCTTCGTTACTAGGCACAACCCCATCTGCTATCAGGAAAGTCGCACTTCTACTGTGCTCTGCGACTGCATGCATAGAATAATCCACCTGGTGATCTTTCCCATATTCTTCACCACTAAGATCCTCAACTTTCTTAATGAGGGGCTGGAAAAGATCAGTTTTGTATATAGTGTCAACGTTTTGCAATATTACTGCGGCTCTCTCGAGGCCCAGCCCGGTATCAACACTGGGAGCTGGAAGTGGCGTTCGTGAACCATCCTGATGGTGATAAAACTGCATGAAAACTAAATTCCATAGTTCAACATATCTATTACACACATCACCAAAATTGTTCATACTATTAGAGCAATTTGGAGAACAGTCACCTTTCATACATCCTTTGTCGTCACCAAAATCATAGTGCAGTTCACTGCAAGGACCACATGGACCCTCCAGACCAGCTGGCCCCCACCAATTATCTTCATCTCCAAATCTATATATACGCTCTTCTGGAATACCTACTTCTTTCCAAAGAGCATACGCTTCATCATCATCCAGATAGACTGTAGCTGAAAAATCATCTTGACTTAAACCCAATTTGTCTGTGACGAATTTGAGGGAGAATTCTATGGCTTCACGTTTAAAATAGTCTCCAATGCTAAAATTTCCCAACATTTCAAACAAAGTAAGATGTGTAGAATCGCCCACTTCGTCGATATCGACCGTACGAAAAGCTTTTTGGGCAGTCGTCAAGCGTCTATTGGGAGGATTCGAATCTCCAGAGAAATACGGTTTAAACTGAACCATACCTGCGTTGGTCAACAAAAGTGTGGGATCTCCTACCGGTATCAACGAAGCGCTGCTTACACGCAAATGTCCCTGATCTTCGAAAAAACTCAGAAACGACTCTCTAATTTCATCTCCATTCATAAGGTAGGTCCTCTCTCTCAATCTACACAGTATCCGCTTCAGTAAAAAGGGGGGCTGTATCATTAAGAATATCAGATAGTTCAGCTACTTCCCAGATATCCACTAGATTTTGTATGATCCATTGCTGATAGAATAAGCATCATTAAAATTTCGAATATTACCGATTGGAGGGGAAAATGCTTAGTGCAAAAGCATCCAAATTACATTTTTCATCGTTGGTTTTTGACACACATTCAGACAGCCTAGCCCGAACTGTTGACCATGAAGAAGATCTCGGCACAGACACAGGCAGAGGGCACATGGATATCCCAAGAATGTTAGCAGGCAATCAAAGAGCTCAATTCTTTGCAGCGTACGTTGACCCTGCTGGCTTCGGAGTAGAACAGTCCATGGAACGGATCACTGACTACTTCGACGCTTTCGATACACTATGCATTAATTACCCTAACCAAATCGAGCAGGCTAGGACAGCTGATGACGTTCGAAAAATCACAGAATCTGGCAAAATTGCAGGAATCCTCTGCGTAGAAGGTGGGCACGCTATGACAGACGATCTTGACATATTGAGACTTTTCCAAAAAAGAGGAGTCAGATATATGACACTAACACACAATATGAGCAATAATTGGGCAGACGGTATCCAAGACGAATCTGGCTCTGAAGCTCCAACAGACTGGTCCATTCTAAAGGAACAATTCCTGAACCAAGGATGGATTAAGACAACCAAGAGACACAACGGCCTGACAGATTTTGGACGTGAAGTTGTGCAGGAAATGAACTCTCTGGGAATAATAGTTGATATCTCCCATGTTGCACGCAAGACATTCTGGGATGTTATGGAAACTACTAGTAAGCCCGTCATGGCATCGCACTCTTCATCGTGGTCAATATGTCAAAACCCGCGTAACATTGACGATGACCAATTGAAAGCAGTTTCTCAAAATAATGGGGTAGCATGTGTGAATTTCGAGGTAACTTTCATATCTCAAAAATGCAATCAAGAAACTCGTGAAGTAGATAGGTGGAGAGACTCGGAAATATCAAAACTCAATGCATCTGAACCAGAAAATTCCAGCGCTCTAGAATTGATAAAAAAAGAACATGCCAAACGTTCAGCTCCACTCCTTAGAAAGCCAGTGTACACAGAAATAGTTGACCACATAGATCACATGGTCCGCGTAGCAGGTATCGATCATGTAGGGATTGGTTCTGATTTTGACGGATCACGAACACCAACCGGCATGGAAGATTGCACAAGGGTACCGTTTCTTACTGAAGAAATGATCAACAGAGGGTATTCAGATACGGATATTCAAAAAATCCTAGGGCTAAACGTACTTAGGGTGATGGAACAGGTTGTTGACAACACGCTAGTCACATAGTGTATAGCCTAGGGGATCTTTGAGTCGGGGCTATTTGATCTGGGCCAAGCGGATATGCTTCTTTTTTATAAATCTGCACCCTTGAGGATCCGTAGTCAGGCACATACATATTGTAGTTATCATCAATCCGTACTGATACGGGCCCCCTGAAACGTTTTTGAATTTCAAGTTCCGTGGATTCTCTCTGACGTAAGGGACCAGGATTACTCATCAAATACGTACGTCCAGATTTTGAGATCGTTGCGTCTCCTACAAATTTCTCAACGTACCTGCCCTCTTTATCAAAAAGTTTAATGCAGTGATTCTCACGGTCTGCAACATATATATCCCCATGCCTATCTACCGCTACTCCAGAAGGCCTATTGAACTTATCATTAGGAGAACCTGTCAATTCAAATACAAATTCCCCTGATCCTGAGAATTTCTGTATCCTGCTATTTCGCCAATCGGCCACATAAACATACCCCCAGTAATCAACGTGAATCCCCCAAGGCATATTGAATTGCCCTGGCTTAGAACCGAATCCGCCCCATTTAGCTATAAATTCCCCGTTTTTAGTGATTTTCTGTACACGATGGTTGAGTGAATCAGATGTATAGATATTTTCGTCGTCGTCAAAAGCAATACCAGACAATCTGTTGAATTTTCCTTCCTGATCTCCCTTTGAACCCCATTTCGACTTGAAATTGCCTTCTCGATCAAAGATAGTGACTCGGTTTAATGCTTCATCAGAAACATAAAGGTTCTGATCCTGATCCAAAATGACCGTTGTAGGCCAAACGAACTGCCCGTCTCCGTCTCCATTCCCTCCGATAGGGCTTCGTCTAAGAGGATAGTCATCATCTACACTATTGAGTATTACTCCTCTACCCCGACACAAAACAAACAAATTGTTTTTGTCCAATACTGCTATATCTACTGGTGAAGGAGTGGTGCGAATCATTCCTATAGTTTTAATATAAGGGAAACCAGCCCTCAAAAGGGCATATGGAGGGTTACTCTCAATACAAGACTCAACACGCTTATTTCTATGCAAATTGGTATTCCCTGCTAGACACTATTAATTTCAATAACTCTACTACCATGAGTTCGGTTATCCGCCCTCGATGAATCCCATCTTTTCCCGGCCAAGTTCGATTAACGTGCCTTACTAATGCTGACCGAGTTTGGCCGGAAACTTCCATAGACCCAACCTTATCCAAGCATGAATCTACTAAATCTTCACTTGTCCAAGATTTCAGTTCTTTATTTAAAACACTGGTGATTTCTATAATCCCAGGGTTTGACACATCAGCTATCTCCCCTATGGAAAAATCGATCCTTTCTGTCAATGTTCCGCCATCTATCCATTCTCTCCCGGTGTGCCATCCCTCTACCGTAGGGGGATTAAGTAATTCCTGACCCATCATTGTAAGAACTTGTGGGAGTTTAGATAGAGATGGAACGGGGAAATTGTGCGTACCAGCTAATTTTATAGTACCTGCTACCAGTTCGGCTGGACATTTAACTCTCTTAAACAAAGAATTTTTAAAGAAATCAGAGTTGAACAGAACTCTAAGAATCGATCGAATATCCCCGTTGTGTTCAAAATAAGCATGCGAAAGTTCATCAATTGCCCGAGGGTTGGAAGGACCAATGTGTCCCCATGTGGGAACTGGTGATTCATCGGCTACGAAAAAGTTGTATAGGTGTCTTGAAATGAATCTTGCTGTAGCCGGTTGTTTCACAATAATGTCAATTATATCCTCTCCATCAAATTTCCCAACCTTCCCCAGGAAAGTCTTTTCCGACCGATCGTGATCATCATCTAAATAAACAAATTCAGACGGATATTGTCCATAAGGGTAGCCTGGAATGGGTTGGATAAAAGACCACCCAGAAAAAGCCAGCGCAGCACTCTTTATATCGGATTCTGAATAATTTCCCACCCCCATAGAAAACAATTCTAGAAGTTCACGAGCATAATTCTCGTTTGGTTCTCCTTTGTGGTTTTCTTGATTATCTAACCAATCCAGCATCGCAGGATCTCTGGACAATTTCAGCAGTATTGATTTAAAGCTCATAAGTCCTGATTCACGGAACATGCAAATTTGCCTGACGATATCTGGATTCTGCTCTGTCTTATACCAAGCGGTTGCAAAAACATGATGCCAAAACAACGCGATTTTTTCCTGCAAGGGTCTCTTGGTGTTAACCATGCGATAGATCCATCTTTCCGATTCACCTGATATGGAACTATCCATCAACAAGCCCAGATTATATCTCCCTAAAAGATCATCATCGACTTCTGGAAATCTCTCTGGGTTCAAAAGATCATCAACTACAGATTCGTATCCTTTTTGAGCACCAAAATTCAGTTCGGCAATGGTTGATCCAAATCCAGCACGTCTGTAAAGATGGGCCAGAAGAGCCTTTTCACCCTCCATCAAAATACCCCCCCATCGGATTAAACTAAGTGCGTATACATTGTGGGGAAACCCATATGGAGAACAATTTATTGTGACTCAACATGGTTCAATCCATATAAGATTTACTGTCGACCGATATTAACAATGATGGTGCATTATACGAATCCTGTCGCTGACTCACAAGGATATTGATGAATATTGGCTGAGCGACATCAAAATGACTCAATTCATTGCAAGTAAAAGTACAACTAAATATCAGGCATACTATTAAAGCCAACGCATACGTTTAGACCGACTCTTCTCAGAAGTGTATGCAGGCAATTCATTCCTATCCAGCGATGACCAGACTTCATCTTCAAAAAATCGGCGGTCGGATGCAGTTATTACTGCTAGCTCATGTGCCTCCCTCAACACAACAGGATATCCCGAGCCTAGCTTACATTGATCGAGAATAAGTGAATGAACAAGTTCCAATTTTAATTCATCCTCGGCAATCCAAATGGGTATTTCAACACGCCCAATCTCTTCGCCTGTATTCAGGTAAAAGAAATATATCTCATTTCCTTGATAAAAATTCTGAATTAACGCTGAAGTACTAGCAAACAACCCGGATCTTTCACCGGGTTTCAGGGTATTCCAAAAAAGTTCTCGATCGGTAAATCCAGAGGCAAATTTGTCACAAGGTCTCTCTCCAGGGATCACTTCAGAGCAATATCTATCGCATTCAGACACATCGTAACTACAACCAATAATCCTGAATGCATTTGTAACTTCTGAACTACCAGGTAAACTAATATAACTCGCAACCGCAAACTGCCTTTTATCTGACAGCTCTTTTAATGTACTAAGCGCCTCAAGCAATCCTTTAGTCAAAAACTCCCGTCTGACGAAATCATCATAGCCATAATTAGCCAATGAGATCATACTCAAAGAACCATCCATGATTGCTAAAGTAGGTAGATCTGTGACCTGTTGTCTCGACAGCTCTGCAAGCGTCCTAGCTTCTTCTACCATCCTTTTAGCGGCAAGAATAGCGCCTTCCACATAAACCTGCCGAAAAGGTGAGCTCGGATCTTTTACTACAAGGTCTTCATCGGCAGCATATAGGCTAGCCTTATTTTCCAACACAGCATTGGACTGAATCCCGTAGGTAATTGACGCTAAGCCTATATTTATCAAATAGCATCTAGCTGGAATATGTCTATCCGTCTCAATGTCGGAGCCATCGGTAGCCAAAACACGATACTCTTCAGGCGTTTTCGTTACTGAAAACACGGATGAAGGACTATCTTTCAACATGGGCACCGTCCATTGGAAAGTATCCTTGCTTAAATTAAATTTTTTTTGATAAAAATCTACATCAAAGGAGTACATTTCTTTGAGGGTTATTTCTAACCTGTCCATGCGATCTTTTGCACGAGATTTTAATTCGGAAATCATCCGTTCTATTTGCAGGGACGTATCACCCAGATCTAGGGCCAACTTACACTAACTCCATTCGATCGCCTTCAAAAAAGATTCTTCTGTTTTGATAGCGCAATTGTGCCTTACCTAATCTCCTTAACTCAACACGAAGTTGATCGAGCCTTTTTACTACTTCAGATTCGTCACTGATTCCTTGAGGACCAGCAACAGATTCACCCCACAAGCCACGTTGCGGTAATTTTTTTATGTATTCACCAAATTCATCAAAGAACAACTGGAAGGCCTGATGTGATAATGCGCTGAGATATGTTGACCGCTCACCATCAAAAAAACAGAATTTTAATGTCAATAAGCGACCAGTTTGGTCAGCTTCTACGCGGAGCACGGGATTCTGATGGTCGGATATGATTGTAGACAACCCATCAACATTACGACTAACCTCCCGCATGGTCACTTGAAATACTCGTAATAGAGAAGAGAAATTTGATACTGATAAATACCCAGGTTGTAATTCGATTTCAAAAGGCTGAAAATCTTTATCTCTTGTCATTATCAACCTCCTTCCATCAAATTTTTTAACGTAGCACCCTAGAATCCCCTATCCTGCGGGTAACATGTTCCTGGTCTAGGTAATCCATTAAAGCAAGAGCATATTTACGACTAGTCCCAAACATATCTCTTACATCAGCTACTGTGATTTCACCATTTTCTTCTAGCCATAACTTTATCTTATCAGTCATGTCCATGAACGCAGATGAGGCAAAAACAATGTTGTCACTCACCTTAACGACTTTTCCTTCAAATATCAGTACTCCTAGCAAATCTGGCTCGATGGGATGGTCTGTTGGGGGTGAATATGGTGTGTTTTCCAGAGCTTCAACATATGCATTTCCGGCTGATTTCTCAACTTCGCTCAACTCAGGTTGATATCCAAATTTCATAGTTAAAGAGCCTTGGTCGGAAACTATATGTGAATCACACAATTTCTTCAAAACGTTTGTGAATAACGATATCGGCATTCCTAGCCTACTTCTAAGCTCTTCCTTAGGAGCGCCCCTACGTAGAGGATGTTCTTTGTGATACATGTTTAAGTAACTAACTGTATTATCAAGAACTTCAGCCCATCCATCAGCAGTATAGATCAGTGATCCATCCATTAAAGTATCGTTGACCAACACCACTTGTTGGTCAACAGCCATTTGGTCAAGTTCGTGTTTAGCCTGTTCTACACTCAAGTTAGCTTTGTTCACTATATTCCTGAATTCAGTGGGCTCATCGGTTTGAATAGTTGCCAATATCAGGTTTCTTTCTGAACCCTGTTCCATCATTGAAAGTCTGTCTAATGTTTGGGCATGCCCACGTCGATGGCGCTTAACATCAATTTCGACAACATTACCTCCGCCTAGAGTCGACTGGTTAGATCTGATTACGAAATAATCGCCTTTTACAACTGCTATCGGTGATTCAAGTTTAAGCTGAGCCCAACATATAGTACCTGGATCTGCCTGTCTGTTAGCCTCCAATAGCCTCAGTTTAGCTATTGTTTCGTTACTTCCAGTATGAACAGTCACAAACATATTATGTTTCAAGGGCTTCGAAATATCAGCTAGGATTTTGAGTCTGACATCGATTGCCATAGTTGGTGTCATCCAACCGGGTCTAGCCAAAACATCTCCCCTGACTATGTCTTTCTGAGACAATCCTGCTAAGTTTGCTGCAACTCTGGTACCGGGAGATGCTATTTCCAGGTTTTGCCTATGAGTCTGCAAATTTCTGATACGGGTTGACTTGCCTGCCAATACAAGCTCCGCTTCATCACCTGTTTCTAAATACCCATCCAGCAAAGTTCCAGTGACCACTGTCCCGAATCCGGACATCGTAAAAGAACGATCTATTGGTAATCTCCCGCGCCCAACATCTCTTTTTTCTGGAGTGTTTTTGAGAATCATCCATATCTGATCAATCAATTCATTCAGGCCATCCCCAGTCAACGCAGAAACTGTACATATTGGAGCACCCTGCAGAACAGTACCATGAGTTAAATCTTCGACATCTGTTTTTACTAGATCAATCCAGTCCGGTTCAACCAGATCACTTTTGGTTATAACAACTATGCCTTTTGTAACTTGGAGAATGTCCAAAATAGCAAGATGTTCACGAGTTTGCGGCATCACTGATTCATCGGCTGCAACGATAATTAAAGCAAGGTCGACCCCACCCACACCTGCCAGCATATTATTGACAAATTTCTCATGACCAGGAACATCTACGACGCTAACCACGTTACCATCTGGGAGTTTAAGCCAGGCGAATCCTAGATCAACCGTCATCCCACGCTCTTTCTCCACTTTAAGACGGTCGGGGTCTATACCTGTAATGGCCTCTAGCAGAGTTGATTTACCATGATCTACATGACCTGCTGTACCAACTACAAACACTGATATTACTCCATGCCCTTGAAATTAAAGATTGAATAGTACACAAAGAGCCTCAAATCAATCCAGTTAACTGAAATAAAATCTTTCTAGCATTACAGGCATGTCATTCTCGGATAAGTTGATTAATCTATTGAATTATGTGCAAGCCAAGCGCTGGATTTTATCTCTCGTCTTCGCGATTTTGACCAGTCTGGCATCAATGGCAAAGATTTGAATACTACCATCACTGGGCCATCTTCAAACAATATGTTGCTCATTTGAGTACACCAGGAATCAATATCCGTAAATTCATAAACCTTTGGATATCCGCATTCCATAGCAATCCTTGCGAAACTGAATTCACCTGCATTAGGAACAGGCTGACCTCCAGTAGTTGCATACATTTCGTTATCCAAAACAATGTGATAGAGATTCTTAGGAGCCTGATCAGCTATCGTGATTAGACTACCCAAATTCATAAGAAGACCACCGTCACCATCCCAAACAATAACTCTCCTGTCAGGACAAGCGAGTGCCAAACCTAGCCCAATTGATGATCCCTTTCCCATAGCTGGATTAGGTACGTCCAACTCTGGATTTTCAGTAACATCAGCCCACGCACTCACAGCCATTTCGGTAGGGACAACCAGATCATCATTTCTATAAGGCAAAATTGTCTTCATGACTTCATATACATCAATCATCTAGTGCTCCTTCAATACCGTATGACTGACCAGTATAGTAGCATAGAAGTTTGCAGTTAATCGGATATCATAAGTATTTGTATAACTGAGGAAATTATAGTAAGAATGCGAGAATTACCTAGGTCATGAAATCCGAAAACAAAACCCATTCAACCGAACTTGGATGGCAAAACACTTTTCACGCATTCCAAATCCAACCATACAGGCTCCTATGGACTGGTAATTTCCTAGCATATACCTCTCGATGGATGCAAATGACAATGCTAGGTTGGATGGTATTAGAGCTCACTGATTCTCCATGGTTGGTAGCTCTGACAG
The DNA here is from genome assembly GCA_964570875.1 of uncultured Dehalococcoidia bacterium. Taxonomy (GTDB): domain Bacteria; phylum Chloroflexota; class Dehalococcoidia; order Lucifugimonadales; family CATQGZ01; genus CAZMZE01. Next base: position 40,763 of record CAZMZE010000063.1, on the reverse strand, counting down.
GTTTCTTCGCAAGCGCCCCATTAATAATCCTTGGACTTATCGGAGGAATGCTTGCAGATAAATTGGACAGAGCTAAATTATTGGTTTCCACACAAACTATTACTTTGGTTGCCACCCTGACAATGGGATTCCTTCTGGTTTTTGAAAAACAACAGTTCTGGCATGCTTACATAATTTCCGCAGTCATTGGAGCCGGGTGGGCCATCGACAATCCAGCTAGGAGATCACTCATTCTTGACCTCGTTGGAAGAAGATGGGTGACTAACGGAGTTGCTCTGGATAGCGTAGGAATGCAAATGAGCCGTATGGCTGGGCCAGCAGTAGCCGGTGGGTTGATAGCTCTGGTCAGCCTAACAGGTGGATATATTTTCGCCAGCATTGCTCAATTAACTGCTGTAGTCGTCTTAGTAATACTAAATATAAACACTGATCCATCTATCCTGAAGCATAAAAAAATAATCTCAGCTACCACCGACACCGGAATTTTGGGCGAGCTTGCCAAAACCTTGAGATACGCTCAAAGAAACACAGTAATCCTGGCGGTAATATTGATTACAATCATAATGAATTTCCTTCTTTTCCCTTACGGTCAAATGATCCCGGTAATTGCACGTGATGAACTCGGAGTAGGTCCAGGTTTAATGGGACTTTTAATGTCAGCTGAAGGATTAGGAGCGCTGTCAGGAGGTATCTTGGTTGCTTCTTTTCATCGGCTTCAATACCACGGCAGGATATTTGTCGGAGGTTCGGCGCTAGCATTATTTGCTCTTTTTTGGTTCTCATTATCCCCATGGTATATAACATCATTACCAATTCTGATAATTTTGGGAATTGGCATTGGTGGTTTCTCAACCATGCAGTCAACAATTGTCATGTTGGTTTCAACAGAAGAAATGCGTGGCAAAACCCTAGGGGTCATTACATTAGCAATAGGTTCAGGTCCACTAGGGTCATTGATGATCGGTGCGATTGCTACCTCTACAGACTCCCTATTCGCAATTAGATTCAATTCAATTCTAGGCCTTACTACAATGTTAATAGTCGTGTTACTTTTGCCTACTATCCATAAAAAAATAACTCAAGCGGCCTAAGTTTAGGTTAGATCTCGTCTTGTTAATCAGACTCTATTATCGAGTTTTTGTCCAGCAGAACAAGGTATGGCTCTCCCCATTGGAGAGAACTAGAAACATCCCATGGCTCAGTTACATTCTCCGGTTTCATCCTTATCCCCCAGTCACCACCATAAACCAGATGTGCAATGGCCTGGCCCGAATCTGACACAGGTACATAAAACGCAATGCATGGAGTTCCTCCGCCTTCACTACTCCATCCCGTAACATCGCAAATCCCTTCGGGCCGCCCAGGATCATCAATGATTATTTTACTTACTTGAACCGGCTGTCTGTGACCTTCATAAACAAGCATGGGCATGTATTCACAGTTATCATTCTCTTCAACCTCGACATATATGGATCTCTCTTCTGACATATGTTATTGAATCCTCCTGAACTCAGGATAAATCAACCAGAACACAATTGCAGAAACCGCTAATAAAACACCGCTAAAAGTTAATGCCACAGATGTGCCAAACATCGACGCTATCCATGCAAAAGGAATCGCTCCTATAGGCATCAAGCCCCAAGACATCATTCCCAACCCCACTACTCTACCTCTCATCTCAGGATCAGAATAAGTTTGCAGCAAAGTCATATTTAGGGACATGAACATCGCACTGAAGACCCCCATCATAACCAGCAGCGGCATGGCCTGTGCAAATGCTGTCGTTTGGGCAAAAACGGCAATCACTATACCCCAACAAACACACGTACCTTGAAGTAAAAATCCTCGATTTTTTGCGCCTAATACTGATGCCAGCGCCAGACTCCCCGCCAATGACCCTAATCCAGTTGCAGAGTTGAGTATCCCCAAACCATCAGCACCTACATCAAGTACTTCTCTTGCCCATGCTGGCATCAATGGCCAATAAGCTGTGCCAGTTATCACAGTAAGAAAAACCAAAATCACCACTTTTCTTAATACAAGATGATCTTTCGCGTACACTAGTCCTGCAGTTATATCTGTTATTACGCTATTTCCTGAATTGGCGGAAGGACGCCGGCCAGCGTTAACCATTGCGACCGAAATAGCTGAAAAAGCATAGGTTGCCCCGATAACGAAGAAGACACCATGAGTACCTGAATCGTAGAATTTTTCAAAGAACACTATTAAGAATCCAGCCACAGCAGGACCAATCATACCTGTAATATTCATGGCTGCATTGTTAAGAGCGATAGCATTCATCAATTTATTTTCAGGGACAATTTCAGAAATCATAGCCTGTCTACTAGGCATATTTAGCGCCATTAGGGAACCACTAGCCAATCCTATCAATATAAGGTGCAAAAGAGATACAATCCCAATCATATCCAATATCCCAATCAAAATCGCCATCGACACATTTCCAGCCTGAGTCACTATCACTATTGTCCTTCTGGGCATCCGATCTGCTAAAGCACCTGCTATCAATGACACAAATGTTAATGGGAATGCAAAAGAAACCATCGTCCAAGCCAATGCCATAGGGGAATCTGTTGTGATCTGCATTACAAGCCATGCTCTGGTAGTCATCTGCATACTCATAGACAAATACGAAGTAAAAGACCCGAACCACATCCAGCGAAACCCAGGAATCGAGAATGAATCTAATAGAGAAGATAAACCCTTCATTTGGATGCAGTTTCTCTGTCAGTCAGGTGGTTTACTAAATTATTCAGAGTAGCGCCTAGAATATTAATATTGAGATGATCACTATTGGAGGACAGGGTGATTCTAATTCAATACGTTCCAGTTCACAAACTTTATTTTGTATTGTTCAAGATAACCTTGACACAAATTTTCTCCCAGATAGAATTTGAAAATGTTTAAACATCGTAATCCACTGAGTACCTGCAAACGTAATGGCCATATCAATTGAGCCAATCGTCTAAAGCGCATCAACCCGCTTCACTCTGGACCTCAGATTACGTCTTGACCTTACTAACATCACATTTTCTGTTTGCTAGTTACACATCTCTCTTTACTATGCTCCCACTTTACATTATTCAACGCGGAGGTTCGGAATGGCACATTGGGTTAGTAGTTGGGGCATTTGGAACCGTATCTCTTGTGGTAAGACAACTCGCCGGTAAGTGGATTTATCGATTAGGTCCAAAAAAAGTGGCAATTATTGGATCATTGATATTCGCCACCGCAAGCAGTGCTTTCCTCATTCCCCTTGACACCTTCGCAATGATACCTGTTCGAATATTCCAAGGAATAGGAATGGCTATGACCCCTGTCGCGACTGTTACAATGGTGGCCAATCTATCCCAAACAAACCGCAGGGCCGAAGCACTCAGTTATCACGGTAATGCAGTCGCCTTATCTGGTCTGTATGCACCGCTTGTAAGTTTCTGGTTAATCGAAAACTATTCCTATTCTTACGGTTTTCTGTACTGTACGCTATGCTCATTATTAAGTATGTGTATGGCTTTACGTATATCACAAGAACGCACAACTTTTATAACTAATGAAAATTCGAGGTACAGCGCTCCATTCATAGCCAAGGGTGCGATTTTCCCAACATTGATCTTCACAAGTTATACATTTACGACCGCACCAGTACACACATTCTTACCAATACTGGCTTCAGAACGAGGTCTTGGCAATCCAGGATTATTCTTCACTGTTCACTCTATTATTACTATATTCGCCATGCTTATTTCAGGGCGTGCCGCAGATAAATTAGGTCGTTCAGCATTAATCATTCCTGGCCTGATTGCAACATCATTAGGGATGTTTATATTAATGATGTCTCACAATCAATTTGTCTTCTTACTTGCAGCATTCGCCACTGGCGGTGGATTTGGAATGATTCAGCCCGCAATGCAGTCATTCACAATTGATCGAGTCCCACGGCACCAACGTAGTGCTGCACTAGCAACACTACAATCAGGTTGGGATATAGGCGGGTCGGGCGGGTCATTATTACTGGGTCCTGTAGCAGGTTTATTGACAACAGCATCCACGTTCGGCATTGCCGGAGCTGGAACTGTTATTGGCTCTTTGTGCTTTTTCACAGGCCCTCGAAAAACCAAAAACATCACCAAATAACTATTTCTGGTGGATCCATTGCTAGATTGACGGCTTCAAGAAGCGTCTGCTACGATCAAAGTTTAAGCACCCTTTTATAATTTCTAAAATCCTTAAAATGGCTTTCATGCTAAGTTTAGACGAACTCGGATATCAAATTCGTAATTGCATCAACTGCTCCTTATCCCAGACAAGAAGTAATGCGGTACCGGGAGAAGGTTCAGCCAGAGCCGATTTGGTATTCATAGGCGAAGGACCAGGCTTCTATGAAGACCGCGACGGAAGACCATTCGTTGGACAGGCCGGTAAGTTACTGGATGAACTGCTAGCCTCGATTTCTCTTAAAAGGGAAGATGTCTACATCACCAATATGGTCAAATGCCGGCCACCTAATAACAGAGATCCTTTACCAGTGGAAATAGAATCTTGCCGTCCGTTTCTGGACCAGCAAATACAAATGATTGACCCTAAAATACTTGTGACACTTGGGCGCCACTCTTTTACAAAATTTTTCCCGGGAGAAGCTATATCGAAAGCACGAGGAAAGCCTCGACCTTGGAACCAACGGCTACTTTATCCCATGTATCATCCGGCCGCAGCTCTCCACAATCCAAAACTGAGACCATTGCTTGAAGATGATTTCAATAGACTTCCCTCAATTGTTGAAGCTATAGTAGATATAGATGCGAGCAAAGTAGAACCAGACGATGAAATTCGACAACTAGGATTATTTGAGTAACCACTTTTGACTAACTCCGCGATAAAAATCATACCTCTGGGCGGCCTAGGAGACATAGGACGCAATATGATGGCTATTGAGTATTCAAACGAAATAGTAATCATCGACGCAGGAGTACTCTTTGCTGATCAAAATATGCCCTCTGGGATTGATTTCGCAATCCCTGATTTCTCTTATCTTCGCGATAACAGTGATAAAATTGTGGCAATGATGATTACCCATGGCCATGAGGATCACATTGGAGCAATCCCATATTTCGTCAATGAATTCAACGTACCTATTTATGCTTCTCGTTTAACGCATGGACTTATCACTGTTAAGTTACGCGATCGCGGACTTCTGCAACAGGCACATCTCAACGTTGTGGAACCTAATTCTCCATTCAAGATAGGCAAGTTCAAGGTTGAATTTTTCCGGGTTACTCACTCCATTCCTGATGCTATGGGAATAGCGCTGGGCACTAAATTGGGACACATTATTCATACTGGGGATTTCAAAATAGACCATACACCTGTGGACGGCAAATCTACGGATTTTTCTGTGCTGTCTCGTCTGGCATCGGAAGGAGTAATTCTTCTATTATCAGACTCAACTTACGCTGAACTCAAAGGCTATACGGAATCAGAAAGTATTGTGGGTGAGGCCCTGGATAACGCTATCGGGCAAGCATCAGGACGTGTAATGATAGCAACTTTCGCGTCTCTAATTTCCCGTATCCAGCAGATCCTTACAGCTGCTGCGAAACATGGTCGGAAAGTGGCCGTGGTTGGCCGAAGCATGAACAACAATGTCGGTATGGCGTTGAAAATGGGGTACCTTTCTGACCCAGACAATATCCTGATCTCTCTGAAAGAAAGTTCTAAACTCCCGAATGATGAAACAATCATTGTAGCTACGGGTAGCCAAGGCGAACCAACTTCTGCTCTTGTAAGAATCGCTAATGGCCAACACCCTGATATCAGTGTTATTGACGGTGACACTGTTATCATATCTGCCTCACCAATTCCAGGGAATGAGACGCTTGTTGCGAGAACCATAGACAATCTTTTCAGAAAAGGAGCCACCGTATTATATAGTCGCGTAGCTCTAGTACATGTCCACGGTCATGCTAGTCAAGAGGAACTTAAGATGGTCTTAACCCTATTGAAACCAAAATTCTTCGTTCCGATCCATGGCGAGTATAGGCATTTAACTGCCCATGCTGCGATTGCAGAATCGGTGGGGGTATCTGCTGAAAACATATTTGTACTAGAGGACGGAGAAGTTCTTGAAATACACGATGAATTTGGAGAAATTATTGGAGCGGTACCATCCAATCATGTACTCGTTGACGGCAAGCGATTCTGGGAGGGCAACAATCCGATTTTGCATGAACGTCACCTGCTGGGCAAACAGGGAATTATCAACGTGGCAATATTTCTCGAACGTACAAACAATACCGTAATTGGCATGCCATCTTTATCTTCATACGGTTTTTTGGAAATTGAAGAAGTACAAGAAAAGTTCGAAAACGCTGCTAAATTGGTCTCCGCATACCTAGAATCAAACGAAATAATGGAACAGAATTCATACGAGATTAAAGTCGGTGTTGAGAGGGTCGTATCCGAATTCATCTATCAAGAAACTCGTTTAAATCCGAAAGTTGTGGCTATCGTACAACGCTCGTAACACCAATCCTCATCAGTCATCAGGTTCATGTAAATAGAGGATATCCGAGCCTATGGTCATGGAAGTACCTATGACTAGTTCACCGACCACGAAAAATAGGTGACTCCCATTCTTAACGAATATTCCACAATCTGGACGAGATCCTGAAATCCAAAAACTTTTATTTTGCACTCTAACATAGGGATAGTTGGATAAAATGAATCTAAACAATTACATCATCGGGAATGGTCTTGGTTCACTTTTCAAAACAAGAACCTCCGTCAAGATAATACTGGCAAGTCTCCTCATTGTAACTATATCAGTGGTGGGATTTGTCTTTATCAAAGAAGTAAACCTTGCCAAAAAGTCCGTTTTGTCCTCCTTGGGATTTGGTGTAGCACCTGTAAGTCTTTGGATTTCATCAGTCATTATGGTCTTTTGGTTGCGTCGATCATGGTTAAGGCCGGCAAATCTGTGGATAGCTTCATTTGGATTTATAGGGGTTTCGATTGGGGTGATGGGATTTTTCGATGTATACAACGGTTTCCTTAGTGAATTCACTCTATACGGTGAAGTATCACTGGGAGGAAATATTGGATCAGCGATAATCGGAAATGATTGGTATTTTGCGTCTTTGACCCTTGCTGCACTATCGATAGCTAGCTGCTCAATATGTAGTCCTGCTCTGGCTAAAACAACATTACTGTCGATGCGAAGAGTTCTCATATACTCATACGTTGTGTTAATTCTTGCATTAGGATGGCTAGCTAAAAAAAGTATGAGGAAAAAACAGGACGATGTTGTATCTTCACAAAGCGTCATTGAGGGTTCTGAAATTAGGAATGTTGCCATCTCTCCAGTATTATCTACAACCGCAGCTTCTGACAGTTTGATAGATACAACCTCTGTAAAGTTACAGCCACAATCTTTATTAATCAGCTCTGAGAAAATTTTAGAGCATGAAATTGATGACATTGAATCTGATGGCATCTATCAAGAGACAGAACGCTCATCCATTGAAAACAGTGACACTGAGGAGTTCAAAAATCCGGTAGATCAGACAACATCACAAACCCCAGTACCTGGCAAATTCAACAAATTTTGGAATACGGATGACCAATTGGAACCAGGATTGGTTGAAAATAATCAAACACAAGAGACCAACAACGATTCCAATCTGAAAACCAACCAACAATCTGAAGTGTTCGAATGGGACAATCCTAGTATGGAATTGCTTGAATCAGCTTCAGAAACTGGTATATCAAAACATCAGGTTGAAGAGACTGCTGAAATTATTGTTAAGACATTGACAGAATATGGAGTCGAGGTTGAAATAGGAGACATCCGTCCCGGGCCAACTGTGACAATGTATGGACTTATACCCGGATGGGTACGTCGAACAAAACAGGTGAAAAAGGTAGATGATTCTGGTAACCCGATGATCGACAATGAAGGGAAGCAGATCATCATAAAGCAGGAAACGAAAACTCGGGTTAAGGTCGACAGTATTCTCTCTCGTGAAAAAGATCTGGCACTGGCATTAAAGACTCCAAGTATTCGCATTGAGACACCTGCAATGGGAACATCTCAAGTGGGTATTGAAGTACCAAATCCCAATCCAAGTCTAGTGGCTGAAAGATCTGTTATGGAAAGTGATAGCTTCTTGAAGCTTCGTTCCAAGGCAGCACTCCCCATAGCTCTTGGAAAAGGCAGCGGTGGTGAAACTGTTGTCGCAGATCTTGCCAAAATGCCTCATCTTTTGATCGCGGGGGCCACCGGAAGCGGCAAAAGCGTTTGCATTAACGCAATTCTCGGTTGTCTGCTGATGGAAAAAAGTCCAGCCGAAATGAGGTTACTTCTTATAGACCCTAAACGAGTCGAATTAACACCATACAACGGTATACCTCATTTATTAAGCCCCGTAGTAGTAGAAACTGACCAAGTAGTAGGAATTCTCAAAGGCTTGATACAAGAGATGATGGATCGCTATCGAAGATTTGAAAACGCAGGAGTTAGAAACATAGATCTCTACAACAAGAAGATGGAAGATCCATTACCCTATCTTGTTGTAGCAGTTGATGAACTTGCAGACTTAATGATGACTGCCGCTTTTGATGTGGAACAATCCCTCTGTCGCCTAGCTCAGCTAGGCAGAGCAACAGGCATACATCTAATTATTGCAACTCAAAGACCTTCTGTAGATGTGGTAACTGGGCTTATAAAGGCCAATTTCCCCAGTAGAATAGCATTTGCCGTATCATCACAAGTAGATTCACGTACCATTCTTGACTCGGCTGGAGCTGATCGCTTGCTAGGACGAGGCGACATGCTTTATTTGCCAATCGAAGCCTCCACACCAAAACGAATTCAGAATGTGTTTATATCTGATAGTGAGATTGATAACGTGGTGTCATTTTGGCAAAGAACAAAAAGAGGTCCCATGGCATCTATAAATCTTAGGATTTTGAACAAGGAAGCTGAAAGCAAAACAGAATCTGTCGAAATAGTTGACACTGCAGAAGACGTCCTTCTAAACAAGGCTGTAGAACTCGGTAGGAGTTACAGCAAACTGTCAACTTCACTGCTTCAGCGTAGATTGAGAATAGGATATCCCAGGGCAGCCAGACTCATGGACCAGCTTGAGGAAAAAGGAATCATTGGACCCAGCGACGGATCAAAGTCACGTGATGTTATAATTAATCAAGCCTCTGAAGAAGTTACTGTTCAGTAACAACATTGAAAGATGGTGCTTAGGTGGTGCGAAATCTTGTCAACAGATTGATCTCCGTAAGCACCCGGGACAATTTGGAACGGTCCTCGGCGCGAGAGGCCTGTCTTGTTTGCAGTACATCACTGACCAACTCTGATTGCTACTCAATGTACAGAGTCTGTCATAATTGCCATTTTCACTATAGTATGACGGCAAGAGAACGCATTAATTCATTGGCAGACCCTGAAAGCTTCCGCGAAACAAATCAGTCGATCACGTCTTTAGATCCACTTTCATTTTCTTCTCGTATTCCCTACAAACAACGGATTTTTCGAGATCAGAGGAGGACCGGACTTACAGAAGCTGTTGTGACTGGTATATGTGAAATTGGTGGAACCAAGACAACTCTGATTGTGCTCGATTTTGGGTTTATGGGCGGGACTATGGGCTGTGTAGTTGGTGAGAAAATATCTCTAGCTTTAGAAAGATCTGTGAAACTTAAAATCCCAGCTGTATCGATTGTTACAAGCGGGGGGACGAGAGTACAAGAAGGCATCCTATCACTGATGCAAATGGCAAAAACTGTCATGGCATCAAATATACACAGCGAAGCTGGTTTGCCATTCATATCCGTACTTGCAAATCCGACAACTGGTCAAGCTTATGCTAGTTTTGCTAACTTGGCTGACATAATCATTGGTGAACCGGGTGCTGTGGTCGGTTTTTCACCGTCATTTACTCAGAGTGAATCATCCAAAGATCAAGCTTCAACGAGACCACTCACAACTGAATCTCAGGTAGTAAAAGGGATGCTGGATGCTGTGGTTGACCGAACCTCATTGAAAGACCTACTTGCCACGATATTAGATCTTCTTGGGCAACAGTATCAATTAACCTCGAAACAAAAGATCCCAGCAGAAACAAGGGACTTGAAAGTAGTTCCTGCATGGGAAGCAGTCCAACTGTCTCGCCACCAAGACCGTCCATCTTCTGTAGATTACATAACAAGGATATTAACCAATTTCGTGGAACTACATGGTGACAGAATCAACGGTGACGATTTATCGACCATTTGCGGCTTCGGGCAACTCGGCGGCCAAACAATCATGGTTATTGGAAATGAAAGGTATCGAGAAAACTCTAAAGAACCTGGTAATTCCGGGCGTACAACACCTGAAGGCTTTCGTAAAGCCCAGCGAATCATTCACATGGCATCCAAATTCAATATCCCCAATTTATGCTTGGTCGACACTCCGGGACCTGACATTAGCCTGGCTGCTGACCAAAGAGGACTCAGCAACACAATCGCTACCACAATCTCCAAAATGGCTTCAGCGCAAGTACCTTCGATCTCAGTTGTAATTGGGGAAGGTGGCAATGCGAGTGCCTTGGCCTTTGGAATAACTGACAGAGTGTTTATGCAAGAGAACGCCATATATACGACTGTTGCACCAGAAGATGCTGCTCAATTAATCTATCAAGATAAGAACCGCGCAGAAGAAGTTTCAGAATCACTGAGACTGACAGCACAGGACTGCCTAGAACTTGGAATCGCGGACGGAATTGTGCAAGAACCACCAGGAGGTGCCCACAATAATCCGGACGAAGCTGCTCGTCAATTAAGACGGGTCTTGCTTCGTGAATTATCAAATCTCCAATCAGGTTCACAAAGACGAAGAGTGCGGGAGAAAAATAAAAAATTCAGAAAGATGGGGGAGTATAGTTCTTATTTCCGCACAGCTATCACCAGGGAAGTTAATTCACTTCAAGGGTTTGTGTCCACCAAAATGCGAAGCATCTCCCAGAAGGCTGAGAAAGATACTGAGTAGCAATTTACATCTTCAACAAAGAACATATCATCCTCGAACTATCCAAAAAGTATTGGATCTGGAATCAGTGGTACCAAAACAAGAATCGGTATTTTTGCAGCTTGCCGTGTCAGGTTAAGGCACCTAGAATACGATTCATGGCTCATTCAGCCCATCTAGTAGGAGACACGTTAAATGGTCAACATATTTGAAGAACTTGGAATCAGCCCAGTACTCAACGGCCATGGTAATCGAACCGCATTAGGAGGCAATACCCCGTCTTCTGACGTCCGAGCGATTATGGATGCGATCGAAGAACATTACGTCGATATGGGACAACTTGCTGACAGCGTGGGTGAAAAAATAGCTGAGATGCTAGATATAGAGGCGGTTCTTATAACAAGCGGATGCGCGGCGGCCTTGGCGGTTGGAGCTGCGGCTTGCATGACTGGAGACAATCCTGAAAAAATGGAACTCATCCCTGACACTAGCGACATGCCTAATGAATTTATTATACAAAGGCAATTGAGAGTTAGATACGACCGTAGTATGACTATCCCGGGAGGTAAGTTAGTCGTAATAGGAGATGATAACGGAACCAGTCACAAACAACTTGAAGAAGCAATTGGTCCCAATACTGCTGGTATACATTATTTGGCTCCAGGAAAACCCGAATCTGGCGCACTACCAATCGAAGATGTGATCGATATCGGGCACTCGAAAAATATTCCAATCGTAGTTGATGCTGCTGGCCAAGTTTACCCAATTGAAAATCTTAGCAAATACGTAAAAATGGGAGCCGATCTTGTAGCATACGGAGCAAAATATTTCGGCTCTGTTAACTCAAGCGGAATGTTGACAGGAAGAAAAGAACTTATAGATATAGCCCGGACTCACAGTTCAATAGGCTTTGAATCCACTTCTGTAAATTCTTTCGGCAGGCCTATGAAACTTGATCGACAAGAAATAGTAGCGGTCTACGCCTCTTTAAGAGAATGGTTAACTACCAATCACGAAGATCGATTCGCTGAATACGAAGCTCGTATAGAAAATATGAAGTCTGCACTGAGCAACATCCCCGGTCTCACGTTTTTTGATTCGCCATCAGACCTACCTCCAGACGGTATTGGAATAAAAATCGACATAAATGTCCTAGGAATGTCTGCTCAAGATATCGACCAAAAACTTAGGGCCGGCAATCCAAGTATCTGGGCACGGCAACCAGTAAATCAAGATTTTTTAGTATTCCGAATGCCTACTCTTAAAAAAGGCAGTGAGAAGATCATTGTCCAGAAGATCAATGAAATTATCAATCAATATCGGTGAGCATCACATTTGATTAATATAGAATTTTTAAGAAACAATCCTGAGGAAATAAAATCCGCTGCGCAGAAACGCAACGATACAGTGCCTGTGGATCTTATAATTGAACTCGATTCAAAACGTAGAGTACTGATCGCAGAAATTGATTCCCTTCGAGCACGCCGCAATGAGGTCAGTAAACAACTCAGCCAATCCAAAGAAAAGCCTCCTGAAATCATAAAAGAAATGCGCGAAGTCGGAACGCGTATAAAAGATTTGGTAACTGAGTCAAGAGCTAATAACGAACAACTCAGAAATCTTCTTTTGGCAGTGCCTAATATTCCAGAGGACGATGTGCCAGTAGGTAAAGATGATTCCGAAAATATTGTCATACGTACGTCTAAGCATGTTCCTGAATTTGATTTCAAACCTTTGCCTCACTGGGAGTTAAGTGAAAACCTTGGGATAATCGACTTCGCAAGGGGAGTTAAACTTTCTGGTTCTCGATTCTATTTACTAAAAGGAGCCGGCGCCAGACTACAAAGGGCGTTAATATCATGGTTACTAGATACACACACCACTAAACACGGATATCAGGAACTGTATCTGCCATACCTTGTCAGCAGAAATACTGTTACTGGTAGTGGCCATTTACCAAAATTTGCTGACACAATGTACCACGATGAGGAAGATGACATGTGGCTGGTACCTACTGCAGAGGTACCTATCACGAATATCCATAGTGCCGAGATCATGTCTCTTGAACAATTCCCGCTAAAATACGTTTCCCACACTCCTTGCTTCAGAAGAGAAAAAGCAGCGGCGGGGAACGACACCCGCGGGATCAAGAGAGGACATCAATTTGATAAAGTTGAAATGTACCAATTCGTTGAACCGTTAAAATCTCAACAAGCACTTGAACAAATTGTAACCGATGCTGAGAGCGTATGTGAGGAACTAAAAATCCCCCATCGAGTGAAGCTTCAATGCACAGGCGATATGGGGTTCTCAGTAGTTAAAACGTACGATATAGAATTGTGGGCTGCTGGTTGCAATGAATGGTTGGAAGTAAGTTCATGCTCGAACTGTAAAGATTTTCAGGCTAGACGTGCAAACATCCGGTACCGACCCGAAAGTGATGCTAGGCCTGAATTTGTCCACACTTTGAATGGTAGTGGACTAGGTATTCCAAGAACAATGGCTTGTATTATGGAGCATTACCAACAATCAGATGGATCAATACTTGTCCCAGAAGTTCTGCAACCATATACAGGATTCACAAAGATTGACTAGAATAGCAAAATAAGTGGAGCACGGTACACTCTATTGTACAGCGATCATCAGAATCCCTAGTGACCATGTTTTTCGCGCAAAACGTTTTTGAGTACTTTTCCTATTGAATTTCTAGGTAATGATTCAACAAATACAACAGTCTCAGGCTTTTTGAAGCTAGCCAACCGTTTACGACAATATTCTGATATTTCTGTTTCCGTGGCGTGAAATCCTTGTTTTAGCACTACAATCGCTCTAACGCATTCGCCCCAATCGACATCAGGTACTCCAATAATTGCCGCCTCATCAACAGCTGGATGCGAATGCAAAACCTTCTCTACCTCTTCTGGCGACACCATTTCTCCACCACGCTTAACGAAATCCTTGACACGACCAGACAGGTAGATATACCCATCTTGGTCATAATAGCCCAGGTCACCTGTATACAGCCATCCGTCCCTAATAACGTTGGATGTGGCAGCGTCCTGGTTCCAATACCCCCGCATCAATCTGGGTCCGCTCGCTGCAATTTCCCCGACTTCCCCTACATTAACCGAATTTCCAAACTTATCCACTATACGTACCTCTACATCATCTAAAGGCTTGCCAATGGATGTCAGTCTTTGTAATTTCAACTCTATTTCTTTTTCGCTCCCATCCAGTATGTGGTCTTCAGGAGGAAGCATCGTAATGGTGGCAGCAGTCTCCGTTTGCCCAAAAGCGTTTATGAAGCTTACGCCTGGCAATTCTTTTATCGCTCTTTTAATAACCTCTAAAGGCATTGGGGCGGCACCATAAGTAATGACCTCCAGGCTGGTCAAATCGTATCCTCCAAAATCAGGGTGATCCAAAAGCATTTTCAGCATGGTTGGAACCATCATTGCTCTATTCACCCCCTCACTTTGAACCAATTCCATCCAACCGGCGGGGTCAAATTGTTTTTGTATTACTAGTGTCCTGCCTCCATAAACAGATGACATGACTGACTGTATTCCTGCTATGTGATACAGAGGTACAGTTAATATATTTCGTCCTTCGGATTCAGGATCTGCTGGATGAACATTAGAAAGAACATAGGAAGAAAAATTTTCGTGGCTGAGCATCACCCCTTTCGGGGCTCCAGTAGTTCCGGCAGTAAACAAAATACAAGTTACGTCATCTCCATCAGATATAGGATATCTTTCTTCATCAGAAGCTTGATCTAATAACTTTTCGTAAGACATCCATCCATCAACTTCATCATCCATAGACACCACATTATTGACCGTAGTAAGTTTCGAATGAAGAGCTTGGATTTCTTGTGAATACCTAGCTCCAACAAGTAATAATGAGGCACTGCATTCATTAATCATATGAGTTAATTCATCTGCTCGCGCTCGAAAATTCAGTGGTACATATATGGCATCTAGCTTGGCCGCTGCGAAATACGCCTCTACTTGCTGATGGGAATTGACCTGGATTGAAGCTATCCTGTCGCCCTGCTTAATCCCAATATGTTCAAACGCGTTAGCCAAGCGATTTACGCGAGATGACAACTGGTCATATGTGAACCGCTCAGCCTCAAAAATAACTGCTGTTCTATCTGGTACTATTGCCGATGCTATAGAAAGAAATTCCGTCGTATTCAATTAAAAAGTCCCCGCAGCACAAATCTAAAGTTTCTTGAGCTAGTAGTAACAATATTGGCAATATAGACTATTCATTCTCTATCTGACAAACGGCTTGAAAGCAACTTCGAAAATAAACGGCTCTCATATGATAACGCTGAGTTTAGAGGTAAGTTCATACCTTCTTTAATAGATTTCTTGGATAAAGCAAGTACAGCCTCATCTTGATCTGCCAATTGTTGAGCAATTTTATACGCTTCGTCCAATAGTACTTCCTTTGTCACAATTTTGTGAACCAATCCCATATCCAAAGCTGTTATGGCGTCAAGTTTCTGGTTTGTAAGTATCATTTTGAGAGCCCTGCTACTACCAATAGAACGAGGAATAGTTTGAGTTCCACCAGCTGCTGGAATCATACCTAGGGCGACCTCGGGCAAACTGAACAAAGCATCTTCTGATGCAATCCTTATATCACAGAAACATGCAATCTCTACTCCAAGGCCTATTACCCAACCGTGAAGTGCTCCAACTATCGGCTTGTCCAAATTCCTAAAAGCCCCCCAAATATCCCTATACCATCGGGCCTGTCGCGCAATAATCTGAGAAGGTGCTGTCCCGAACTCAGTCAAATCAGCGCCAGCGCAAAATCCCTTTTTACCATTACCTCTAATGACAACAATTTTGACATCGTCATCAATATCGATAGCTTGCAATAATTGAAAGAGTTCATCTCTCATTTTTACGTTGTATGCGTTTACTACTTCTGGACGATTCAGTGAGATAGTCGCAACCGGGCCATTTTTTGAGTAGATTAAGGTGTGGAATCTATTACCTGTAATCATAACTCGAACAACTCTTAGTATCCCTTCCCACTAATTTCCTCTAAATATTGGTTTCCGTTTTTCTAAAAATGATTGAATTCCCTCTGATCGATCACTCGTGCTATGAAGCAAAATATTAAGATCTGCCTCAAGACGGAGTCCATTATCTAAGGACATGTCCTGACCAGCTTTAATCGCTTCCTTCACATATCTAGCAGCTATTGGACCATGACCCGCAATAATTTCAGCCAAGCTCATAGCACCATCCATAAGTTCGTCCGTTAAAAAAACATCGTCAACCAGACCAATCGACTGAGCTTCATCAACGTCAATTAACCGTCCACTCAAAATAATCTCAATAGCGCGGCTTTCTCCTACAAGACGAGGTAATCTCTGAGTGCCTCCATCCCAAGGGATTAATCCATTAGATACTTGCTGAAGACCCAGTTTGGCCCCTTCGGCAGCCAACCTAAAATCACAAGCCAATGCAGCCTCCAATCCTTGGTCTAAAGCTTTCCCGTTTAGAACTGCTATTACTGGCTTGGAAAAACCTGCCACAAAGTCCGAAATTTTGAGTGACTTAAACGTTTCAATACTGTTCTGATTTAAAGAACCAAAATCAGTACCTACACAAAATGAACCTCCGCTGCCAGTAATTAGCAACACTCTTATCTGGTCGTTATGTTCAAGGCAATCAATTGCTCCTCTTAGTTCTTCAGCAAAATTTGCATTGATTCCATTGTCCGAAGATGAACGAGAGAAATATATGCATGCTACATGTTTGTTGATCTCAACATGTAATGGCAATTCCGACATGTGGCTCCTTTTAAGAAAATACCCGAGACCAATACCTATAATTCATCCATGGGTATTTATTTTCAGGTATTATCCGCCGCAAGTGCTTTGAAATTTACAGTTTCTTTAGACAGCATTTCAGGATCTGGTTCTGGCATGGGACCGGTGAAAGGTACAAATTTATTGTCTTGCGTGAGTTCCATCGAAGTGTTCGCCAAATCTCTCGCATAAAATCTAGAGGTTGGGAAAAGATCTCCGGGATAAGTGAAATTGGGTAATGTCGCCAATTCAACACAAACCGAAGATCCTACAGCGCTCTCTAACATTCCTCCGACCCAAACAGGTATTCCTGAATCCCTGGCAATATTGTGGATTGCCACCGAATTTGAAAGACCACCCACTCTTGCAGGTTTTATATTTATATATTCACAAGCTCCGATTCTAATTGCTTGCTCTGCCAATCTAACGCTTACTATGCTCTCATCTAAACAAATAGGTGTCTGAATATTTTTTGCAAGTTCCGCATGATCAAGAATATCTGTATAAGCTAGGGGTTGCTCAATAAAAGCAAGACCCATATCATCAATAGCTCTAAAAAATGGCAAATCTTCTATTGTGTATCCACTGTTACAGTCAATATGGAAAGTCATTTTAGGGAAGGTACTAGTCACGGACTTTAGCATGTCCAGATCCCAACCTCTTGCCACTTTGAGCTTCACCCTAGGGAAACCGGCATCAACAGCAGTCTGAATATTACTAATAAGCATCTCTATGGAATCTTGTATACCGAAATCTGCTCCAGCCTGTACCTCTCTAGTCTCTCCTCCGAGTAATCGATGTAACGGTAATCCTGTGATCTTACTTTGAAGAGACCACCAGGCAATCTCTAATGCTCCTTTCGCAAAAGTATTCCCTTTGAAGATGCCTAGCCTGTCATTAATATCTTCAGCTCTATCATATTCTCTGCCTATAATATGCGGCCCGAAAAATTCTGCTATATTGTGAAATACTGACAATGCACTCTCTGAAAGATAACTAGGAGCACGTAGGGGTGAGCTTTCAGACCATGCATGATATTCTCCACTCACAGCTTTTACCAAAACAGAGTGAATATCATAATCCTCACCATAAGCCGTACGCCACGGATAGAGTAAGGGCATAGCAACATGATAAATCTCTAACTTATCGATTCTCAATCTGGCCCTCCATTATTTGAGCCTACGGCAAGCACAGATAGTTCCTGCTAAACACAATCAGTTGGAGAAAACATCATCAGCTATTTTCTCCAGACCTACCATATCTTGCTGATCCTCTGAAACATCGATTCCCAAAATAATGCGGTCGGCACCAGCATCTTCATATTGCTTGATCGCATCTAGATTGGCCGGCACACCCATAACTGAAATTTCTATTGATTTCGGATCTCTTCCTTCTTCCATTGCTAGCCTGTCAAGCTCAGATCTCCCATAAGCTATTTCCTCGACTGTGACCCCAAGAGGTATCCATCCATCTCCCCAGGCGGCAATTCTTTTAAATGCATTTTTTGCTGTACTCCCAAGAATAATGGGTGGATGTGGACTGGAAATTGGTTTTGGATAACAGTATAGAGGCGGAAAATCGTAATAATTTCCTTTATAGGAACTTTCATCTTTTAGCCAAAGCTCTTTCATTGCCTCTACGGATTCTTTTGCCTGTGTCCATCTATGATCAAAATCCACTCCTAGAATTTCGCCTTCTTCCCTAAGGCCGCCCACACCTATTCCAAACAGAAACCGACCTTTAGAATACATGTCTAATGTGGCCACTTCTTTGGCAAGAGTGATTGGATTCCGTGCAGGAACAACAGACACTGCAGTACCTAACTTCAAAATATTCGTTGTAGCCGAAGCACGCGACAGTGCGATGAATGGATCCACGATATCACCCCATTCACGCGGAACCGGATTCTCAGCGTGAACCGGCAATGTATGCTGTTCAGGCACCCATAGAGAATCAAATCCAAAATCCTCAACACGTGTAGCGAAAGATGCGATATCTGTACTACGGTGAGTTGGAATGATTGAAATACCTAAAGGAATCATTATGTTCACAATTGTACACGTAACAATTAAATTTGGTAACACAATACAAAATCACAAATTAACCTGCTCGTGTAATACCTGATGGATTACTCCAATTAATCTAAGTTGACTTTAAGGTTTATACTGAGGAAGTTGACGATTAAAGCGATCCCTATCTTCGGATTTTTATACATAGAAATTATTGGTTAGAGTCTCGGAGGTGAGTTTATGTCTAGTACAGCCAAATGTGAGTATTGTGGTTCAGAATTGCAACGAGAAGCACCTTACTGCGGTTCATGCGGAAAAGGAACATCGTCAATTCAGAGTCGGATGGTACCTGATAATGATGTGGTCAGCAGCGAAACACGAGTATTGAAGAGAGTTGGAATCGTATCTGCATCCAAAGTTTTTTCCGTTACAGTCGGCTTGATAGTGATCCCTGTATGCGTGTTAATAGGCCTAATCCTCATAACAACTACAGATCCTGGAGCAGGTATAGGCGTAATGCTAGGTATACCAATTTTATACCTTATAGTGACTTTTTTATATTCGCTACTGGCCACCTGGATATTCAACATTGCATTAAAATGGACAGGTGGTATAGAAATAGACCTAAGCTAATCCCATTTATTCAAAGCACCAAGGACTGGAGGGAAGTCCCATATGGCATATTCACCCAGAGTGAACAAGGATAAAGTTGTAGTCCTTGTTAAAGCAGGCAGACTACAAAGCTGGGATCATGTGAGTCCAGAAAAACAACAGGATTATATCCAGCAGCATGTAGAACTGATTCTGGAAGTTGGTTATAAATATGGTATCCAGCGCCTCGAGTCATTCAGGTTAATGGGATACCAACAACCGTGGCATAGATTTTGGGTGATTGAATTCCCAACGCTTGAAGGCGCCGAACAATGGATAGAAGCAGAAATGGCTCCGCCGTATGGCAGTGACGGATACTGGGAATACTATCTCGCCAGGCCCTGGGATCCTGATTATTTTTCTAGCTGGGTAACATTGGAACGTAAGCCCATGTTGCCTCTTGCAAAAGAAAATGATCACTCTATTCCTGCCTTAAAAATAGACGATGAGAGTGTTGTCGTACTTATGTTTGGACGCGGACTACCTGGAACCGACTTGATGTCTGCTGAAGACAGGGGAGACCAGAAACACGTCGACCTAATGAAAAATGTGGCTCTAAAACATGGACTTATGAGACTGGAAGGATTCAGGCTTATCGCTCCACAAGACGCCTGGCATAGGGCCTGGGTTATTGAATTCCCCTCCATGGAAGGCGCAGAGGCTTGGATGCAAGCTGAGGTACAACCAGTATACGGTACCTACAACACAAAAATTTATTATCTAGCGAAAAACTATTTTTGCGCTGATATTAGTAGGTTTAAACCAAATTGATGAAATCGAGAGCTAATAATTCTCTTCAGATAGATTAGTAATCTGAACCCCAACCATTTGTGAATATGCACCCCCGCTAGCCATAAGATCATCTGACGTACCGCTTTCCACAACTCGTCCATCATCTATCACCACTATAATATCTGCATCTCGTATCGTGGAAAGTCTATGCGCTATGATCAGGCTGGAACGATGCTCCATTAGCACACCTAACGCATTGTGAACCAACGATTCATTAACTGCATCCAAATGAGATGTCGCTTCATCTAAAACCAAAACAGGAGCATCCTTTAAAAATGCACGAGCTATGGCGATCCGCTGCCTTTGGCCTCCAGAAAGCTGGAAACCACGCTCCCCTACAAGAGTGTCGTACTGGTCGGGCAAAGTCATTATGAATTCATGTGCAGCAGCTTTCTTCGCCGCATCAAGTAGTTCATCTTCCGTTGCAGTGGGGTTAGCTACAGTCAAATTAGCTCTCACCGTACTGTTAAATAAATAGGTGTCTTGAGCCACTAATGAAACAGAATCCCTCAGTTCGTCTAATTTGTATTCTGTAAGGTTGTGACTATCCAGTTTAATACTACCTTTTTCGGGATCCCAGAATCTGAGTAGTAGATGAGCAACTGTAGTTTTACCTGCTCCTGAACGCCCAACCAAGGCTATCTTTTGGCCTTGGTGAATAACGAAAGCAACATCTTTGAGAACGCGTTCCAGGCCTTGTTCATAACGGAAATCCACTTCTTCAAAAGCAATTACACTTCCAGAGTAATTTTCTTTCGCCACACCCGGACCACTAGTAATCTGCACTGGGTGGTCGTGAACTTCAAATAACCTGCGTGAACTCCCCAATGTGTCAGCTAGTTGCTTAACAACTTGAGCAACTTCAGAAACAGGTATGAATGAAGATAGTGCAATGATACTTAACAAAGGCAGCATTTCTGAGGATAAGCTACCTTCGCTTACAAAATACGCACCGACTGCTAAAACACTCAAACCTCCAAGTCCGTTTGCCATCTCGATTAAAATTCGTTGGCCTGACAGATATTTCAGAAATTTAAGCCTATATGCCCCAAAAGCTCTCTGGTTAGTTTCAACTTCATCAATACGCCTTCGTTCTTGCCCAAATGCTACAATTTCCCTCATCCCTTGAATACCGTCTACCATATGAGCATTTACTTCACCCAATTGCTCTCTAGAGTCGTAGCCAAGTTTGTCAAGAGCCTTTCGAGCTTGAAAAGGAGTGTACGCAACAAATATCAAAAATACCAACAGAACGAGGGCAAGGGGTAACTGAACGACTGCCACTGTAACCAGAATTGATGCCGGCACAACTATAGCCACAAAAGCTGGAGCAACGGTATGTGCGAAAAAGAATTCTAGGGTTTCTATATCTGATGTTACCAATGAAGTAATATCACCTGATCTGCGCCTGAACATGTACGCAGGCGCCAGTTGATCAAGCTTATTAAAAACAGCTACCCTCATTTCGGCCAGTAATCTGAAAGCCATGTCATGGGAAACCCACGATTCCAACCAATGGAGAACTGGTGTCATAGTTGCTAACACCCCGAGAATTACCAACAATGGCCTAGGATCGTTATTTATTACAAGGTCTCGAACAATTAAGGCGCTGATTATCCCGATACCAACAAGAACAACTACTCGAAGAACACCCAAAACAAAAGTTGCTACTAGCATCCATGTTAGAGGCCCTGTTAATTCCAGAAGCCGTCCAAATATGATTCTCCATGACAGGTCAATTTCTGCATCCAAAGATTGTTGATACTGCTCCTTCAATTCTTTTTTGGGAGTCTCGGTATCAAAATGAGCATTCTGGTCTAGCTCAATAGATTCCTTGGTTCTATGCTCATACTCTAACTGAGATTTCATTAAGGTTGAATACGATCCTTGTATAGAAATCAAATCTTGGTGTGTGCCTTGCTCCACGAGATTCCCATCTTCAATCACCATTATTCTGTCAGCGTTAATGACACTTGATAGTCTATGTGCAATTACCAATGTAGTGCGGCCTTCCATAAGCCTTTCCAAAGCTTGCTGGATAATCGCTTCGTTCTCTACATCAACACTAGATAAGGCTTCGTCCAAAATAAGAATGGGTGCTTCCGTCAGAATTGCTCTCGCAATAGCAATTCTCTGACGCTGTCCTCCCGACAACCTTATACCGCGTTCACCAATTACCGTATCGAATCCTTGAGGGAGATCTCTGATAAATTCCAATGCATTGGCGGCATTGGCTGCTTTTTCCAAGTCATCTTGCGACGCATTAGGGTTGCCCAATTTCAGGTTGTAAGCAACAGTTCCATGGAAAAGATAAGTATCCTGTGTAACTACAGCAATTTGCTTACGCGCGAACTGAAGTGGGATTGATTTCAAGTCATAATCACCAATGAAAACCTGCCCCTCAGTAGGATCAAAGAATCTGAGAGCTAACCATACTAATGTACTCTTACCAGCTCCACTAGAACCAACTACCGCAACGGTTTCGCCAGATCCAACTTTGAAACAAACGTCTAATACGGCGTTAGTATCTCGCGTAGGGTACTTGAATGTAACGTTACGAAATTCTAATGTGGGCCGAATTGAAATCTGTTCCTCATGGCCTTCAGTGACATTTTCAACTATTGGTTTTGAGTCCAGTAAATCAAAAACAGCAATAGCAGATGACATCCCAAGCATCCCTTTATGATAAAGCGATGTGAGTTCTCTCAGAGGGCGGAACACTTCTACTCCAAGCATCATCACCACTAACAAGGTTGTTAATTCCAATGACCCATCATCTACTCGGAGTGCCCCCCAACCTAAGGCAATGGCTGCACCAGAGGTGATTCCTAGCCAAGTTACACCAGTAGTAGCCTGATTAGCAGCCAGAATTTTCATCGTGCTGCGATAAACATTACGCGCTTTCACCGCCAATAATTTGCCACGTTCTCCACTTTGTCCAAATGCTTTCAAGGTTGCCAATCCTTGAACACTGTCTAAAAATTCTGCACTCCATTCTGCATATGATTCACGACGATAACCTCCAGATGTAGAGTTCCAGAAATGGAAAACAGAGGGAAGTAGTAAAGTAGTGATGGCAGCAACAAGATAGATAATCGCGGTGGTAACATCCAGCCAAACCATGAATATGAAAAGGCCAACAGGAGCTACCAGTGCAACAAAGAACTGGGCAATATATTCTCCAAAATAGCTTTCAAGTTGGTCCACTCCCTCCACAAGGGATAAGAGTATATCTCCAGAACGTTTCTGATCTAAAGTACCCGGGCCTAATTCAATTGCCTTAGAATAAACTTCACGCCGCATACTAATCTGGATGGATAACGCCACTCGGTGTCCTATTGTCTCTTTAAAATACTGGAATACCGCGCGAAGGAAAATTGAACCAGCTATTGCTAAAACTATGATCGTTATTTTACTTAGCTCATCGCCTTCAATAACAAGAGCTAATGCGTATCCAGACAAAGCTAGCCTGCTTACCCCAACCACACTGGCCAACAAACCAAACAGTACCGCAACTGAGAGCATCATTCTATGCCCTTGAGTATAGGTAAAAAGCCTCCTGTTAATATACAATCTCGGCTGACCTCCCTGTATTAGAAATCGACGATCGCTAATTCTCTGGACATGTTTACTTAGCCAACTACCTACAAGGCATATCGGAGTGTAGTCTTCACCAGAACTAACGTCAATCGTAGAAGATGATCATGAACCCGCAAATATATATTTTGGGGCAATTTTCTAGGCTAATGATGCCGGATGAATGATCAGCGCTTATTCCAAATAAAACCTCTCATCGATTGACACATTCCGAAAGCGCAGAATACCATTTGCTTTGCGTACTCCCGAAATAGTATCCCAATAGGAGAACTCAATGCCAAAACTCGACGAATTAAACTGGATAGACGCAACGACCCAGGCAGAATTGGTCCGAAAGAAAGAAATTTCTCCCATTGAGCTTGTGGAACATACTATTGAACGTATTGAACATCTCAACCCTATTCTGAACGCAGTCATAACCACCATGTACGATGAAGCTCTTGAAACCGCAGCTAACCAGTTATGTGATGGCCCTTTAGCTGGAGTTCCGTTTCTAGTGAAAGACTTCTTGGCAGAATACGCAGGGATTAGATTCACCGAATCCTCAAATTTTCTTAAAGATTATGTGCCCGAAGATGATGCTGAATTAGTAAAACGATGGAAATCAGCTGGACTTATAGCCATTGGCAAATCTAACTTACCAGAAATGGCCATCGGAGCCACGACCGAACCCGTAAGATTTGGTCCAACCCGAAACCCATGGGACACCAACAGGACTCCCGGGGGGTCCAGTGGTGGAGCTGCTGCAGCAGTCGCTTCAGGCATGTTACCAATGGCACATGGCAACGACGCTGGCGGCTCAATTCGTATACCCGCTTCATGTTGCGGAGTATTCGGCCTTAAACCTACTCGGGGTAGAAACCCCTTGGGACCATCCTACGGAGATTTAATAAGCGGGATTGTTGCAGAACACGCACTGACCCGAAGTGTAAGAGATTCAGCTGCATTGCTTGATGCAACTTCAGGTCCATCAGTGGGTGATCCTTACTGGTCTCCTCCTCAAATGCGTCCTTTTGCTCAAGAAGTTGGGGTAGACCCCGGTAAATTACGGATAGCGTTTTCCTCTGACGCTCCACTTGGAACCAAGGTCCACCCAGACTGTGTGAATGCAGTTCTAGATGCGGCTTCACTATGTAGCGCTTTAGGCCATGAGGTTGTAGAAGCATCTCCCCCCGTAGAATCTGAAGCTCTGTGGAAAACCTTTACCACAATCATGTCGGCGGGAATCTCGTGGAGTGTTGCCGATTGGAGTAGACGGTTAGGTCGCGAACCGAGCGAGGGAGACCTTGAACCATTTGTAGCATCCTTCTTAGAAAGGGGAAAATCTGTGAGCGGAGGAGAATATTTGTTACAGGTCCAATCAATGCACAGCCTCTCCAGAACTATCGGCCAATTTTATGAGCACTTTGACATGTGGCTAACTCCAGTACTCGGTAAACCACCCCTTCCGCTCGGAGAACTCTCATACTCGGGAGGAGATCCTTTTGAACACCGTAGGAAAACTGCGGAATTCGCCCCATTCACCTATATTGCGAACCTGACAGGGCAGCCAGCAATGTCGATACCCCTATTTTGGAATAATAACGGACTTCCAATTGGAGTTCATTTCACTGGAAGATTCGGAGACGAAGCTTCTCTTTTCAGGCTAGCAGCCCAACTGGAATCCGTTCGCCCCTGGGAAAATAACCGACCATCAATTTGAATCTTTTTACCTAGTTCGGGGGGTTTTCAACTACGGCTTGGTTCATCCATCTGTTCTCGAGCTTTTCTAGACAACTCAGCGAGGTGGGAATCATTTGATAATCTTTGCTCTAAGTGAACCATTCGCGAATCGTCCGCAGTGTTTATCATTACATCCCCGTAGGCTCGATTAACCCAGAATCTGGCTCCATCTGCTATGGAATCTTTTAATTGATCAATGTCACCATCTGCATAACGTTGCTCCATATTCATGGTAAACATTCTACGCCGAGTCCCGCCTCCAAAGGAGGAGTGCTTAATCCTATGATCAAACAAAAGCAGGTCACCGGGAACCGTCTCCAATGCGACAGCTGGGACATCCGCACCTGCAAGCCCCCAAAGCTCCTCAGTTCGATTATCCTTAGAACTTTTCATAGCTAAATATAGACCGTCTCCAAATTTATCCCCAAATTTGTGACTGCCCGGTATTACACGAAGGCAACCGGTATTTGCCGAACAGGAATCTAGGTAAAAAGCCATCTTGAAAGATAAATATTTCTTATCAACGTAGCCATCGGAATGCCAAGCCGTATCTCCGACATAGTAATTGCCATCACTACCGGAATAGTTGAAATCTTCTCCAAGTAGAGAAGAGGCTATTCCTACGATTCGCTCATCATCAATGAGCTTAGACATATATTCATTACTATCAATGAACTGGGCGAGGGCTGATCTTTGTAAATAATCATGATCTTGACCCCCATGTCCTCCGCCTGATTGTTCCCAAATATATTCGAAGTTCTGTGTTATCGTATCTACATCGTCTATAAATAACTTATCGAATCTCAGGAAGCCAAAGGTCTGAAAATAGTTAATTTGCTGCTCAGTCAAATCCATAAAGTTTATGGTCTCTTACTTAGAAGTTCCATCTTTTATGGCCGCAATTAAACCTCTAACTTCTTCCTCCGAATTTATAGCTCCTGTGGATATCCTCATCCCGATTTTGTCTAAGCTCATAGGGGCTGTCAACCACTGGAATTTCACTACAGTATTATGATCAGAATAGATTCGACCTACTAATCCTTGAAGGTCTTCAGGAGCATATCCGTCAAACGTCAGAGTGGTGATACCCGATGACTTACCAGGCTCCAGCGGGGTCAGGATATTTACACCATCAATTTGTGCAACCCCTTCTCTTAATATGGAAGCAAGCCTATTGGTGTAATCTGCTATGACATCAATTCCAATTTCTTCAATAATCTCGACGGCGCGTCCGGTACCTATAACTACCGAAGAGTTATGAGTGCCTTTCTCTGCCATATGTCGTGCCGTTATTGGTGAAGGATCAGAACCAGGCATACTCCATGGTTCCCGTACGGGAACCGGATCAGATTTGAAACTCGGCAACTGATCGGGGGAAACCCATAGGATTCCTACTCCAGTTGGTCCGAGTAGCCACTTATGACCAGAAGCAACCATGAAGTCACATCCGAGGGATGGAACATCTACCGGAAATTGCCCAAGAGACTGGGCAGTATCTACAACTACAGGGACACCCTTTTCATGGGCCAGCGCCGCTGCTTCTGCCACTGGTAAAATCCTGCCATCTGGAGAAGCAACATGACTTATACAAAGCAATTTCGACCGCTCAGATAGACTTGATTTTAATGCTTCTAGGAATTCTGCATCTCCTTGGTCAGCTTCAACTACGGTAAGTTTCACTCCATCATCTTCTTCCAGAGCTGTGCCCATAGACACTGTGCTAACATGCTCAAGTGAAGTTATTACAAACTCATCGCCTTTGCTCCAACCAATACTACGTGAAATATGTCTCATAGCTTGGGTCGTATTCGGTGCCATGGCAATTTCATCAGATTTTACATTAATAAATTTGGCAATTGTTTCCCTGGCACCAGCTTCACGCTTCCCTTGATCAGCCGAAACAGCTGGGGTGCCATAATTATGAGACTGGATTTTCGCCTCCTCAGCTACAGTTGCCAGTACTGAATCAGTCGCTGGACCGTGACTACCTGTGTTGAGATAAGCAACTTCTTTTGTAATAGGAAGGTCGTTCCTGAGCGACTCCAAAGTCATATTCCCGGATGCCATACTTCTCTCTCTCCTTAAAATAATTTGGTCAATGTTTACCCAGATCAAACTACTCGACACGGGTGAACAAGCCACATTCTCGTTAATTTGCTGTAAGGGTAGCCACGAATCCAACCTCTTGTCAATCACATCATTAGCGTTTTACGAATTGTCCTGATATAGACGTTAAGTTCCATGCCAATGCATTGACTATACCTGCTCAGCGGAAATACAATCGCTACCTGATAGGGTCTGGAATGATAAATTTACAGGAGTAATATTTTGGCAAATCAGCTTGTACTTTGGGGACCACCTACCATTCCACATGAACCAGGGGAGCCCACAACGGGAAAAGAGATCCGAGAATGGGTTAGGAAATGTGCCGATATAGGGGTCACCAAGATGATCTCAGCAGGCATGAAATCTGTAACGGTTGAAGCAGCTCATGGAGAAGGCTTGCAAGCTATTCCGTATATCAATTATACGGCCTTCCCCAACTACGGATCACGTGGCAAGAGCCAGGGATGGTCAACTGCTTACTTACGGGTCCCTGCTGATTCACCTGAGGCTCGCAAAATACTTGACGAACATAGACCAATTTGGGGAGCTTCTTCTGCTGGAGAAGAAGTGTTGGATCCATTCGCTAAAGAGCACCCTGAATTCTGGAGTCTCACCAGAGACAAACGCATGTCTTTGGAACCGGGAGAGAAGCGTTGTCTGAGCTTGGCCTTTCCCGAAGTAAGAGCTAGCCAGGTAAAAAGGTTCGTAGATGCTCTACAAACTACTAAAGGGGATGGGGTTCAGGTTGAATTTGTGATAGGAAACGAGGATATCAATAATGTTTCAACCTATGGTTATGAGGATGCGGTAGTTCAGCCGTTCATTGAACAATTTGGCAAAAGTCCTTTCGACATTCCTAACAACGACACTGATTGGATGCAATTTCGGGCAGACTACGTTACTCGACTCATGAGTGAAGTTAAAAATGCGGTTATCAAAGTAGACTCTAAAGCCCAGTTCAGTGCCACTATAATAGCAGGAGGACCAGGCGACTATATCAAAGTACTACAAGATTGGCCTGCATGGATCGAAAATGGAATCATAGACGAATTGTACATTTGGTGGAGAACAAGTTCTGAGATCAAACTGGTAGAGGAACAATCAAAGTATGTGGCAGATATTGTCAACGGGAAAATCCCCTTCATAGCAGAATTTTCATGTTACCATCCAGGAAGTTTTCAGACATCTCAACATTTGATTGACGGAGCAAAAGCCGCTAAAGCGAATGGTGCTGACGCTGTAGGACTCTACAGAAGTCATGCAGTTGAACAATTGAACCTTTGGGATGCTCTAGAAAAGATGGGGAAATTATAACTTTTTATCCACGTACTCTATAGATGATCACGTTATCAGATCTAAACACTATGTCTAGAGTAGAACCAGACATTCGATCGAATTTTTCCAAAGATTCCGGAGAATAGTAGACCTTTTCCAAAGGTCCGACGTAAATGTATTCTATTTCGTATTTCTTTATTAATCCCAGTGCACTGTCTTCATTAATGGTGTTGTAAATCTGATTTACATCTCGTATCCGATAGTCAACTTCCGCTTGGTAACCCCACCGCTGCTGTTCTTGATGCCATTTCCACCCGATGACGCTTGGGAGACCAGTGTAAACAGAAACTCGCCCACCCCACCTATACGAATCAGTCAATCCTTCCAAAATCACTGGAGATCCCTCAACATTCTCTAGTAGCCATTCAATACCTTCAAAATCAGATTCGATATCAATAATACCTTTCGGATCTCTATACACAGACCCTTTGATATATGCAGTTCCGTCCAAAGTAAATGACGTATCGCTGTCATCAAATCGATCCGATATCCTATCGTGAGTACCCAAAATCGGATATATGGCAGTCACCATGACCAACATTACACATGCGGCTAACCATGCTCTGCCTACCCAGAATTTTCGTACTGATAAGAGCAAATTAAAATAAAAAATCCTCCATAAAATATAAGCTGAAGCTACCGCCATTAGTACCCAAATTTGCAGATAAAACTTGAATACACTGTTCATACGGTCGATATCACCTGCAACTCGGAACACATCCAACCCAAAAACTAGCGACAAGGCAGTAACCACTAAAATAGCGACAAAAGCAAGAACAAGAACATCAGATCTTTGCGATAAAACCCACTTTATAGCAACTAACAATGTGGCTGCTAGGAACAAGACAACATATGGCACAGTTGTACCCAACATATCGTTGTAAATTAAAAGCAGAGTGCAGGCCCCAACAATCATCACAATTCCCAAAATCGTTGATCCGTTCACACTACTGCTCAGATTAATTTCAAGCACGGATTCTCTGAAAGCAAACCTCAATCGACTCGTTTTTCTACCGTTAGTAGATACAGTCTTCCAAAATTCAACGATGAAGAACGATGCGATTATGAAAACAAACAAACCGTTTATAGACAAAAACTGCCAAATACCAGTGGTATTTGTGGTCAATTGCAAGCTGTTGAAAAATGATTCGTATTTCAAGTGGTACGGCAAAAATGCAATATACCCAACGAGAAGCATTAACAAACTTTTGACCAGCCACCTGAAAATGACTGTTAATCCAAGTCCGCCGTGTACAAAATACTCCGCCACAAAAATTGTAGCAATCGCTATGACCAAATAAGTAGGGAAGTCCCAGGCGTTGATTACCCTCAGGGATCCCACTACAAATCCTAACAGAACAATCAATATAACTTGGTTCCACGACCAATTTAGACCTCTTTCCCTTAATCCCTGAGATGCAAGCAGTACTGTGAAAGATGCCCCCAGAGTAACAAGGGTGACCGGTATGGCAATCATGTGAGCGTGCAAATCCGCGAATATGAAAGTGAAAAAGGGGAATTCCGTAATTTCGAACCCAGGAGGATCTGGTGCCATCATTCTAGAACTTCTCCAGAAATCGAATCCGGCAATTAGTTGATCCCAGAAGGGCTCCGCATTATAGGCAGCTTTCCAATTTGTTTCTATCAATTGAAAAAACCCGTCTAAATTACCCAATATCGCCACGAAAGCAACTCCGGTAAAACCAGCCACCACGGACATAAAATTAATCTGATGTTTCGCTTTATCAAATGCTGCCTTAGCCAAAGAAGTGGAGGTTGTCAAATTAATCCTTGTGGATTCAGCAAGGTTATACACAAGCGAGAATGCTCCCCCCACTGTAAATGCAAAAAAGGTAGCTACAGCTAGATTGAAAGCTATTACCGGTTGAATTCCAGCAACTCGAATAACCATAGCTACCAGAAATTGCCCCCAGTAATAATAATTAATATATCCCCCGCTAAACCATGGATCATACGGAGGCATGAACGTAGAACGCAATATTGCATTTAGATATGCTAGGTCCATTGGTTTTTCGCCGCCCCTATACGGGTGCCATAAATCAGGATTTACCATTCGGATAAATACGAACAAAAAATAGGCAGCTAAAAATACGAACTCTGATATCAAGATTAATTTCCATTTGGTGCGAAAATACTTGGACAAGTCTTGAAATTTAACAACGGCCACAACCGACGAAAGCCCGAGCATAATAAACAGGGATAGAAAAATCCCGAATCGTGAAAATTCAACCAATTTCAAGCTGGATAATAGCCAAACTCCCAACCCAACAAACATCAATCCAAGTACTTTGGAAAAGAGAAATCCTCGATCGGGAAGAGCTCTGAAGACCCATAGAGCAATAGGGAGAAAGGATAAAGCCAAAAACTCTATCACCAATAACCATGAGAGCATTGGTGATTTACTAATCCAGCTGTCATTTATAACAATATCTGTCCACGTACCTCCCATACGATAAGATTTCAAATCATCTTCAGAAATCATCAAGCCAGTTGGCTCTGAAATAATCGGGGTATCAGATATATAGCCTCTTTTGCTTTCAATGATTTTTGTTATAGCATCACTGCTGTAGTGTCCAACATTGCGCAGCACAATTACTTTCGGATGGTCATATACAGAAAAACTTTCATCTGCAAAACCCATTTGTAAAGACCATCTAGACTGCCTGAATTTGCTCAGTTGATCCGGCGCCGCTATCTCAGACCTACTGAAAGTATCGTCTACAAAACTGATACCAAGAAATTCAGGATAATTCGTCGCAAAATTTGCCACTTCATACCCAAGCTGTCCAGAAAAAATAAGATCATAGTATCCGGAGGTAACAGGATATCTTTCGGGCAGTCGAGAAATTGTTCCATACAACCTATTGCTGTAAAAAACTAGATACTCGGCTGAAGCCAGTTTGCTTGCCATGGAATATGTTTTTTGAGAATTATCTGGGTTATAAATCTCTAACTCATCAAATTCATAAGCATGCAGATTTGGCAACGCTTCCTCCCAGTGCTCTTTAAGAATACTGGTATCTGCGGGGACGTTAGATCGAATCCATTCTGATGCTTTAACTGCAGTGTGTTTCTCCCCGTACATTGAAGTAAATGCCACTGAGTAAAATAATGTAGCGGCAATTCCTGCCAGAAAAAGTAGAACAACAGATCCTTTTATCACAGGATGTTGTTTGAGCATATTTGCCCATATAGACAAAGTGCTTTGGGCTCCGAACAGTATTAAAAATGGAGTTATCGGTAATAAATACCGCATAAATTTAACTTCAAACGAACCAATGATTAAGAAGTAAGGAACCACCCAGGCTAGAAGCAAGACATCCGTTCGCGTATCGGGTCTACGGACAAACAGTGAGGCTGTTAGTGAAGCCAGTGCTATAAACAATGCAACCACGGTCATGGCAAAGCTGTTCGAATACAGTAACAACAATGCCGGTATCAACCATCCCGAAATCAAGTATGTAGCTCCGTGGCCTAACCTCATACCTCTTATTGAAATAGCAATTAATCCGAACCATGATATTACTCCAAGAGGCCAACCCAATCCCCATATTGATAGCTGTTTGACCTGGTACCAGTAAGGAATTGTATCTATGTATTGACGAGTATATGGGTAGTCTCTAATTCGCCTGACCATTTCGGACTGCTCTGACACATCTTGATAAAACCTGCTCCAGTCCAAAAACATGTACGGTTGCACTATAAACAATACTAAAATGGTAGTGGCAAGACCTGCTCCCACACCAATCAATCCTTTCGCCAGCCTGGTATTGAAGGATCTCTGGTCTGGTCCTAGCAAAGAGAAAACAAACATTGCATGTGCTAAGAAAAATACTCCGAGGATCGGAGCTACACTTATTTTGGTTGCCAAACCAAAACCCAAAAATGCTCCGGCAGCAATAGAGTCCCATGTCCAGCCTTGTCGTGCGAATCGCATGAGAAAGAAGAGACACCCTACGATAAATGCTGTCAAAAGGGTATCCACCGCAAAAAAATGACTTAATTGGATGTGTATAACGGAAATAGCAGCTAACGCTGAAGCCATCAAACCGACTCTCCGACCGTAAGCCATACTACCCACAAAAAACAAAAATACTACAGTAGATACATCAGCTATGGATGAGAGTATTCGGCCTGTCAGCCTAAGATCATGAAGTCTATCATTCGTAGCGAATTCATATCCTAATTCCACAATCTTTAGCAAATATAAAGGTAAGCTGCCGTAAGCAAATCTCTTCGGATTCCAACTACTCGTCTCTGCATCAAAAAGCTGGCCTAAATCTCCAATTGGAGGCATACGTAGTTCTGCAACTTTGGACAAGATGAATCTTTCGTCGGGGTGAGGGGTGTAATTGTATCCCTGATCCCAACTCAATCCATAAAACCTAGTAGCTATTGCGATCAAAACCACGATAGCAGCAGTAATAATAAAATATGCTTGCTTGGGAATAGACAACCTGGCGACGGCCAAGTTCCAAAAATCCGCAGATTTTGAATTCATTTAAAACAATCCCAAGGGCATGACTTTAATATAACAATTAGTTCGCTTTACTTAGTTGCATTTAACGGCGCTTTGATAAACGTGCTGATCAAATGCTGATCAAGACAAGCCTGAAAGTTTGGGCACAACCTCTTTTGCGAGGATGTTCATTGAATTGATCCATTGCTCTTTTGGACTCCACTCATGGCCCATGGCCAGTAACGTACCAAATCCACCCACTTCCTGATAAAGATCGCTCAGTTTTTCCGTAACTTCTTCCTGACTGCCAACAATCATTATGTTATCGACCAGATATTCCGGTGTAACATCGGAGTCTGCCATAGACTTATCCTGCTTCATCAGGTCAAGCAATTTTGCCCTCGGCAAACTCCTCAAGAAATAGTCTCTGAAGTCACGAGTCATTACACCTTCGAGTGCTTCTTTTCTAGCTGTGGAAGATGTATCTGAAATATAAATTTCCCGTGCTACTCTCCATATAGAACGATCTGCGGTACGTCCGACTGCATCGGCTGATTGCTCAATCATATCCCAATGAGTCTTTATAACGCGTTTCGGAACTATGTTTATGCTCATGGGAATCCACCCTCTCTGCCCGGCAAGAACCAGAGTCTCTGATTTTTCTGATACACCAGCAACGGCGATCGGAGGGTGTGGAAGTTGATAGGGCTTTACATGAAAACCAAGTCCTATATCATCATCAGGTTCTGGTATAGTGAATTTCCAGTATTTGCTCTCGTAGGTACCTGGTTTCGGATCATCCCAGATTTTCAGAACCAAATCTAAAGCTTCGCTTGTCATCTGGCGTTGCTCTCCGGTTGAGGGATCAAATCCAAATACTTCAAAATCGCCTGGGAACCCGCCTGAACCAACTCCCCACTGAAATCTTCCTTTAGCGATATGATCCAGTTGAGCAATTCTGTGGGCGATCATGAAAGGGTTATGATTAGGCATACACGTGACACCAGTGCCTAAAATAATTCTATTTGTAAGAGCTAAGGCGTGCGCAATGAATATATCGGGTGCTGGTATGTTCTCCCATTTCGCAGTAAAGTGTTCGCCTATCCAAGCTTCCTTATAACCCAATTTGTCCAGCATTACTATCTGTTCAAGATCATCCTCCAGTGTTTTAGTGAGGTTCGACCCTGGTGGGTGGAGTGGCATAGTAAAATATCCGACTTCCATTTCGTCTCCTATAATTTCTAAAATAAGTATCGTCCACGCAGAAGTATAAGCAAGGGTACCTTGATACTCAATAGCTCAATTCTTACCAATCAAATTTGTGACCCCAAAACAATATGTCCACAAGACATGGAGTCCCATCTTCTTATAGAGTTAGCAGTAGAAACGCATATCGGAGGTTTGTAATGATTGAAAATCAGCAAAGATCAATTGAGATATTGCAGGAACTGGGTGCAAATCCCGCAGTCCCTTTCCACGAACAAAGTGTCTCAAACTATATAAAAGCCTTCATTTCGAAATTGGGAATAGAGATGTGTTTAGATCCTTATGGAACAATCATCACGCATTATCAAACTCAATCAACTGCAGAAGATCAACCCATGGCATTTGTCGCACATATGGATCATCCTGGGTTCGAGGTGATTGAGTCTTCAAAAAAGCAAATTATTGCTCGTGGATTGGGAGGTGTTCCAGTAGCAGCTTTTACTAAACCTACTGCTGTAACTGCCCTGGTTAAAAACGTTGGACGTATTCAAGGTATGACAAGGCCCAGCAATAATTTCACAAAAAGTGAAAATGGCGATCGGCTAATTTTAATAGATACTAATCAACAGCAATCAATTCCTGCAGGCACCCCCATTATATTTGACCTCCCAGACTTCGAATTTGATGACCAGTTGATACGTATGCGTGCGCTAGATGATTTAGCCGGATGCGCTTCCATCTTGATAATGTTGGAGAGGCTCGTATTTTCACAGTCAAAAGCAAATGTTTACGGAATATTTACAAGGGCAGAAGAAACTGGGCTTTATGGGGCTAGACTACTCGCATCATCTGGGATACTACCTCAAAACACGATAATCATATCAATTGAATCAAGTTCCGTAATCCCGGGGGTAAGTCAAGGCGAGGGCCCGGTGATACGAACAGGCGATGCGAGCACTACGTTTGATTTCCAAGCCGAATATTTTCTCAAGTCTGCAGCCATTCGTCTCAAAAATAAAAGAGGGAAATTCGACGTTCAAAGACAATTGATGAATGGCGGAACCTGTGAAGCAACAGCTTTTTCCAGTATGGGATATAGGTCAACCGGTATAGCATTTCCATTAGGTAATTACCACAACGCAACCACAACTATCCGAGATCCTGAAGGAAACGTTGACGCAGAATATATAACTTTATCTGACTATTTGGATGGAATTGAACTGGCTTTTGAAACATCTTTAGGAAGTACATGTTCTACAGAAATTAACAACAAAGGATGGGATCTAGGCCCGGTGCCTCTGGATATAAAGAATCGCCTTCAAAGCTCTTTTCAACCGTAGTGAGATAGTTTACGTTAGCGGTAGCTTATAGTTAGTTTAAACAGTGGATCATTCCCCAAAAAGAGAAATCAATGAATATGAGCACCGTAATTCACGGCTCGCTGATATCCCATCCGGGTATGGTCCAATAGCCAACCCTTGGAATATCAACCGCTGCGGACAAGCCTTGTGCTCTTTTGAGTCGCTGGATATTGTATAGGTGAGTGATCTCTTCAAAGTATATATGCCTAATAGTTGCTTCAAGAGTCCAGAATGTCCCACCATCCCCCACTGTCACCCCGTGACTATGGGCACCCATAATCAAATTTGCCTCCGCAGACTCTGGCCCTAGTCTCCGTATGCGCTCATTTGTTAAAAATTCTAATGAGTGGCTCGAGAGCACTTTTTGAACCAAGGCTATCCCCTGTTGCAACTTTGACATGATAACTGTTTTATCCCAATATCGAGCCTCGTCCATCCTCCGATTATCCGCTTGGGCAATACCTAGAATATCTGCTATACCATGGTTATCTTCAGGGAAAAGTTCCCCCCCCCATCTCACTATCATCCATCGGAATATTAGGGAAGCCATATGACTAAGTTGCATACGTATGCTCCACCTGCTCCACTCCCATTCAGAGGACTTGAAATCCATGGTTCTGTTATCCAAATCTCGTACTTCCTTCCAAATCGTGGAGTAGAGATTTGAGTATTCAGGAAAAATATCTCTTCCGATCGGAGCCTTCTTCTTGTTTTTTATCTTTTTCATTCAGCCATCTCCAATTTTGGTCGATTTAAAACCTGAGAGTAATCTTTAAAAATCAAGTATGGAATTCTCATTTTGAATAACTTTACTACCCTGATCGGAGTTTGAGCCCAGATTCAATTCAATCGTCATGGATCGCTCATCAGAAAATCATAGGAGCAACCAATGGGTTTGACATGCTCAAACACTTACTCATAGACTACCGCGTACAAGTACGCTATTGTACCGTAACTATATGAACAGATTCTGAATACCTGTATAGGGCATTTTCGATAATTTAATACAAGCTCGTCAATACTGAATCGAGGAAATACAATCATGGTCAATACCAAGCAATCACCTTTCTCAAAGACAGGAGTTAAATCGAACCACCTAAGTCGCGCCATGACATGGAGATGTATTGGTCCCTTTAGAGGTGGTCGGGTCATTGCAGTAGCAGGGCATCCCACCAATCAATCCACATTCTTCTTCGGCTCAGTAGCTGGCGGGGTCTGGAAGACCACAGACGCAGGAACATACTGGAAAAATATCTCTGACCCCTATTTCACCACGTCGTCTGTTGGTGCGATTGCAATTTCAGAATCCGATCCTAACGTAATTTATGTAGGGACAGGTGAATGTTGCATACGTAACAATGTTACCCACGGTGATGGGGTCTACAAATCCACTGATGGAGGAGAGACATGGTCTAACACAGGATTATTCGATACTCGTCATATTGCCCGTATACGTATACATCCAAATAATCCTGATTTAGTTTACGTGGCTGCATTAGGGCACGCGTTTGGTCCCAATAAAGAGAGGGGTATTTATCGATCTGTCGATGGAGGAAATACATGGGAACAAATACTCTTCAAAAGCTCCGAAGCTGGCGCCATCGATCTGTCAATGGACCCTAGCAATCCCAGAATACTCTATGCATCAACATGGGAAGCACAAAGAAGTTTTTGGGACATTGTAAGCGGAGGACCCGGCTCAGGAATATTCAAAACCACTGATGGCGGAGACACATGGACCGATTTGAGTCAAAACCCTGGGCTGCCCAAAGAAACCATAGGGAGAATCGGCATATCCGCAAGTCCTGCGAAACCGGGACGCGTCTGGGCCATAATTGAGGCTGAAAACGGGGGTGTTTTCAGATCTGATGATGGCGGAGACACATGGCAAGAACTAGCGAACGACGATGTGTTGAGGGAACGTTCTTGGTACTACACACACGTCTTTGCAGATCCGGTTGATTCGGAAACAGTGTGGGTTCTTAGTACAAAAGTATCAAAATCGACAGACGGCGGTAGAACTTTCTCTCAGATACCTATGCCGCACGGAGACCAGCACGACCTCTGGATAGATCCCACCAACCCAGATCGTATAATCAATGGAAATGACGGCGGTGCCACCATCTCCTTGAACGGAGGAGATACTTGGTCCAACATATATAACCAACCGACAGCTCAGTTCTACCATATAGTGACAGACAATAGATCTCCCTACTATGTCTACGGTACTCAACAAGACAACTCAGGAGTGGCAGTTCGAAGCCATTCGGACAATGGTGCAATTCTTACAAGCGATTGGTATAACGTTGGCATGTCCGAAAGCGGGGATATTGCCGTAAAGCCAGACGATCCAAACATCGTTTACTCAGCGTATCCATTTGGGATCCTCAACCGCTATGATCATCGGAATGCAGAAGTACGCGTAGTGACCGTATGGCCAGAGGACCATTCAGATTGGGCTGCAAGCACATTCAAATATCGCTTCGCATGGAAATTCCCTATTGTATTTTCACCCCACGATTCCAACACTCTATACGTTGGAGCCAATGTGATGCTTAAAACAACTGATGACGGAACCAGTTGGCAAGTAATTAGCCCAGACCTCACCCGAAACGACAAAACCAAATTAGAGTTAAAAGGCGGCCCAATCACAATAGAAGGAGCTGAGGCAGAAGTATATTGCACTGTTTATGCTTTTGCTGAATCTGCAATACAGAAGGGACTGCTTTGGGCAGGAAGCGACGATGGCCTAATTCACCTATCAACTGACGGTGGCAATGAGTGGAATAATGTCACCCCTAAA
This sequence comes from uncultured Dehalococcoidia bacterium, assembly GCA_964570875.1. Lineage (GTDB taxonomy): Bacteria > Chloroflexota > Dehalococcoidia > Lucifugimonadales > CATQGZ01 > CAZMZE01. The sequence continues at coordinate 1,830 of CAZMZE010000063.1, read as the reverse complement.
TCAATGCCAGAGTGGACTATGATTCACTCTATAGAGCCGTCTCCTCACAATCAAGGTACCTGCTATATAGCCGCAACACGTTATAAATTGGACGACTATAAGCCATATCTCTACAAAACAGATGATTTTGGCAAAAATTGGGTTGAAATTAATAGTGGTATCCCGGAAAACGACTTCACTCGGGTAATTCGGGAAGATCCCTCTTGCAAAGGCCTGTTATATTGCGGCACGGAAACCGGAGTGTATGTATCCCACAATAATGGCGATTCATGGGAATCTCTTCAGTCAAATTTACCCGTAGTACCAATTCACGACATGGTGGTACAAGATAACGATCTAGTGGTGGGAACCCACGGAAGATCGATGTGGATTCTAGACGATATCACGCCACTTCAACAGTTGGCCAAAGAGCCAAGCGATGGGAAGCCTTTCCTTGCAAAGCCACGACCAACTTACAGACGCCTGTCACAGGCTCCTACTATGGACGAAATTCCCCCAGGAATGAACTACGTAGCACGTATATTGGGAGTCCCTATGGCGTTCTATGAAGAAAAATCTTCTGACGGTGAAACAACAAGACTGATGCTGGACGCGGGGGACAACCCTCCAGATGGAGTCCGGATAACTTTCTATATCCCAGATGATTCTATAAACGAAGCATCTTTAATAATATTGGATTCAGAAAAGAATCCTATTCAATCGTTTTCTAATTCTGAAGACCCCAACACCCTCAAAGTACAAAAAGGCACAAACTCCTTCATCTGGAACATGAAATACCCTGGTGCTGTGAAATTATCTGATGACCCTAGAGGTTATACGCCAAAGGAACTTAATGGGATTTTAGCTCCCCCAGGCTCCTATTATGTCCAACTTAAAATCAACTCGATGACTGTTGAACAGCCATTCACATTAATTAAAGATCCTAGAAGTAGCGCTCTTCAATCAGACTTGGATGAGCAATTCGATCTGCTCCGAAATATCAGAGACAGATTGTCCGAAGTCCACAAAGCAGCAAATATGATTAGAAGTCTAGACTCACAGCTACAGGGATGGATCAGCAGAGCTGAAGCACATGGTTCACATAAAGAAATTATCGATACTGCTAACTCAATTAGAGATTCGTTAGCCGAAATAGAAATAAATCTGGTAGCAATGAAGCCCCCTCCAGGTTCCTTAAGGGGAGAAGTTGTTAGATTAAATGGAAAACTAGTGACCCTAGCAAAGGTAGTATCTAGCGCTGACTGGGCCCCAACCAAGCAGTCTTATGAGGTACTTGAACTAGTATCTAAGCAGATCGATTCGAACATAAATTCACTGAAAGATATCCAGAACAAGGAAATTAGTTCATTTGGAGAACTGATCAAACGTAGTGAACTCCCGCCAATATACACTGGTGACTTTCAATAACCAAAACGAATCAAATTGTTTTGGAATCAAATACAAAGTTCCCTCACAAGACGCTATCTGAGATTGGAAGAGTAATCAGCCACCCATTGAGATAATGCGCGCCCTATCTACTATTTGACATGTGAAGGCCTGAAAACCCCACCACTCATTTTGAGCACAGAGATCTAGGTTGTATAAATTTATTGGACACATCCTCTGGCATCTATTCCCCAAATTGCTTCCACTTTATCATTCCGAACCACGATAAACTCATCCCACCTGTTAGCCATTATGTCTTGGACCGCCGGTTCCAGCAATAATTTATCTCCTGGAGCAAGAATCATGTTGTTATTAGATTTGACCATCAAATGATATTCTTCCATACGGTCAACAAACATGTCTTGAGAATCAATTATAGCGGGAAGCCTGCTTGGCGATGTTAGA
>CAZMZE010000062.1:0-28018 GCA_964570875.1 uncultured Dehalococcoidia bacterium | reverse complement strand
ATACTTTTTTGAACTGGTCTTCGTTAATATCAACTACTGAACCTACTCCTCTGATTCCTACATTATTAACTAGAACCTCTAGTGTTCCAAATATACGGATCGCTGATTCAATGGTGATCTTGCAGTGGTCAGCAATTGTTACATCTGCTGTGTGAAGTACTGCTGAACCACCGTTTTTTTGAATAGTTTCTACTGTCCGGTTGCCTCGATTTGAGTCAATATCTACAACAAGAACGTTTGCACCATGATTTGCAAAAAGAATAGCTATGGCTTGCCCTATACCGTAGCCGTCTGAACCTGAACCTGCGCCTGTCACAATAGCTGTTTTACCTTCGAGTCTCTTTTGTTTTGAAATTTCCATCAGATGGTTTTAGGTGCTTTCTGATACTTGGTAATACTTAGTTGTAGAATGATGTGAATTTTGGCAGGGAATAGGTCCAAAGTCTAGCATCGCCTATGATAAAGTTGTCGGTAATTGCCGCTAAATGTTAAAAATAGTGATGTAACCGCGATACAATGCATACATTAATTTGTGGCAGGGGATACATGTTTAAACAAACTTTACCGACAATTCATCTACTAATAGCGCTTTTGGTTTTGGTACTCGGATTGCTTGCTTGCGGCTCTGATGATTCTTAGTCACAAGATGCTGCTTTAATGCAGGAAATCACAGCTGAAGTATGTACAGACGGCGAAGGCAGAAAAAGCAAACTTTATGTTAGGAATACTGACGATTTTGAGTGGGTGGATGTCAAAATTGATTTGATTAAGGGCGGCCAGAATTACACTATGACTCTCGAAAGATTGTTGCCTGAGAGCGATATACTAGCAGAGCCATTCACTGATTCAACACAATTCTTCTATTGGTTAGGGGGTGCTGATCAAAAACCTGGTGGTAAGACAGGCATCAGTCTCAATGCAAGGAATTCAGAGAAATTTGTATTGACTAACTTTTCTCATCTACAAAATGTATCTATAGAAGCTAAGTTACCATTTCCAGCAAAATGGTCAGGTGAGCCCCAGCCCTGTTAAATGCTCTAGGACAAATTGTTGATATTTTAAATTAGTTAGTAGAGTTCAAAAAAATAGTGATGTGACCGCGATACAATGCATATATTCATTTGTGGCAGGGGATACATGTTTAAACAGGCTTTACAGACAGTTTACCCACTAATAGCGCTTTTGGTTTTGGTACTCGGATTGATTGCTTGCGGCTCTGATGACTCTAAGTCGCCAGATGCTGATTTAATGCAGGCAATCACAGCTGAAGTATGTACAGAAGGCGAAGGCAGGAAAAGCAAACTTTACGTTAGGAATACTGATGATTTTGAGTGGGTGGATGTCAAAATTGATTTGGCTAAGGGCGGCCAGACTTACAGTATGACTCTCGAAAGATTGTTACCTGAGAGCGATATATCAGCAGAGGCATTTACTGATTCAACGCAGTTTTTCTACTACTTCGGAGGGTCTGAACAGACGGCTGGCGGGCAAAGAAAAATTAGCAATCTTAGTTCATGGAATTCAGAGAAATTTGTATTGACTAATTTTTCTCATCTACAAAATGCATCTATAGAAGCTAAGTTACCATTTCCAGCAAAATGGTCAGGCGAGCCCACGATTTGTTAAATAATCTATTGATTGGTAGTCAAATCATTTCAAAGTGTTGCGGGCGTCATCCAGTGATTTGAAACAGAAATCCGCCACCGCCCTCGGTTCGTAAGACACTTGAGATGATATCTGCAGACTTACTTCAGCGAACACGGGGATATTTTCCAGTTTGTTCTTTCTTAAGGTTCTCAAAAAAGTTTCAACGTTAATATTACCTTCGCCAGGTAAACAGAATCGCACATTGTCATCTGTCTTGTCACCATCCTTGATATGAACCATGGATGCGTATGGAGCACATATATCTACGCTGTGGACCATCTCATTGCCCTCAACTACAAAGTGAGAAATATCCATGTCAAGTTTAAGGTTGGGATGTCTCGTTTCATTCATCAGCCAGACGGCTTTTTCTGGGGTTTCAAAGTCCGTCCCGGCATGAGCTTCAATTGCTATAATCAGATCATTTTGAGCTGCCAGATCAGCTAATCTGAGAAACGAATCTCTTATTTGATTTTTGCCTTCATTCCAACTTGGAGAGGAATGACCGGGGGTGGTGGTTATTATTACGGGAGTTTCATCATAGTGAAGTCGGTGTGCCATTTCGAACTTCTTTTTGGTCAACTCTATCATCGATGGTCTTTCTTGTTTGCTGGCACAGACATCTATATTCCCAAAAAAAACTGGTGACGGAAATCCAAGGTCGAGAACAAAATTTCTAAGAGAATCCTGTTCATTGTTATTGAAAGAAATTGGTGAAGTTGGCCAACTTTCGCTTAAACAGATCTCCAAATATTCATAACCACAGTCTTTGATCATCTTGACCGCAGAAAATGGGTCCATACGCTTTAAAGCATAAGTCGAATAACCAATTTTGAACGTCAACAATTGCCCTCAATAATTAAATTATTTGAAGACCACCATTCTACTGATTATATGGTAATCAAGTCCATACGTGACTGCGAGGTAATATTTTCTAATTGATTACATGATGGAGAGTTTTAATCTTGCCTCATTTGCTCTCAAGAACTATGATTACGGAAGTTTATTTTATGTGTGTAAATGGATAGATTGACAGGGGAGGAATTTATATGAGATCAAAGACTATGCATCTGGTATTTGCTTGGTTAGCATTAGGTGTAATTTGTTTTGCTGCTTGCTCTGGAGATTCTGGTGCTGGAGATTCAGCAACGGAAAGTGACTCATCAGGTTCTAGTGATTCTGGATATATTCCTCCGTACAAGAGATCAGATACTGGTAATGTAGTTGGAACCATTGAAGCAATTAAATTAGCAGGTGCTTTCGATGTAGATGGGGAATCGGCCGACTCTGAGTTTAAGGATAAGCAGATGATAGTAAATGGTAAAGTGACCAGTAGGGGTAGGAACAAAGCTGGTACCGCATACATCATTCTCCAGGGGACTGGTGTCTGGGATCCTGGGTTATCTGTAGAGTGTGTTGAAGCTTCAATCCGATTAGATATTGATAGTGTGAATGTTATGGATGAAGTTTCAGTCAGAGGAGTTGTACAGGGTTTCATGGACACTGTGAAAGATTTAGATGATCAACGTGGGTTGTTTAACTCGACTGGTAAAGAGGTGCAAATCAGTGGATGTGTGTTGGTTGAATGAAGGACGACTCGAGTTGCTAAATGTTTATAGTTTGAATAATGACTGAAGCAAATATAGCCAAGGTTTTAGTCACTGTAGACTGTCCGCTATCCTAAGATAGTTGATGCCAGCTAGTAAAGATTTCCAAGGCGAGAAAAGATCTGAGTATTTAAGATATTCAGTTGTTAGTGAAACTTTCGCTTCACTTGCTTTTAGGGATTTTCGGTTTTTGTGGATTGCGGTACTTTTCATGATGGCAATGCTTCCGATGATGAGCATCGCCCAGGGATTTCTAGCCTACAAGTTAACCGGTTCGGCTAAAGTTTTGGCTTTGGTTCACACTGGCGGGGCCTTGTCCCTTCTGGTATTGGCCCCTCTTGGTGGTGTAGTTGCAGATCGTTTTGAGAAAAAGAGAATTCTACAACTAGTTCAAATCATATTCGTGGTTTTGTCAGTATTGATAGCGGTGATAATAATACTGGATAAAATAAACTGGACTATTCTTGTTTTGGGTGGTGTGGCTCAAGGTTCAGCGTGGGCATTTGCAGCTCCGGCTAGGCAGTCTTTGGTTTCGATGGTAGTACCGAAAGAAATGATGGGCAACGCGATAATTCTTGCGGGTTTTGCTGCGAGTGCCTCGCACCTAGTGTTTCCTTTGGTAGCAGGATTAATATACGCAACACTAGGTCCTGAAGCTGTGTTTTTCACAGTTTCTATTATGGCATTCGGAGCGTTGATTTTTACTACCATGCTTTCAGAGATACCTAGGGATATCTCCCAAGTGAAACCGCGGATAATCGAAGATTTGAAACAAGGTTTTACTTTCATAATTAGACATAAAATATTGCGAATATTGTTGCTTTCACATGTGATTATCACATTCTTGTCTTCTCCGTTACAGATGCTAATGCCTGCTGTCGTGGTTGATGTTTACAACAGAGATTCAGATTCTTTGGGACTGATGCTAAGTTTGTCGGGAGCGGGTTCACTTTTTGGCGCTTTGTTTATGGCTGCCATTGGTTCCGGGAGACGCGGCGTGATATTCCTGATTGCTGGCATATGTACAGGCGTGACAACATTGGTGGTTGGTATATCCGGGTCTTTTAGCGTGGCGACTATATTCATGCTGGTTCTGGGATTTGGCAACGTTGGTATGTGGTCTTTGAGCCAAGCATTGGGAATGGGGAACACCGATGAGGAATACAGAGGTAGGGTTATGAGTGTTTTCATGATGTCTTGGGGTATATCTTCTATAAGTACCATGCCTGTCGGTTATATGGCAGATATATTTGGTTCACAATTCATTTTGGCTATACTAGGTATCATTTTAATAGGAGCTGTTATATTTATTGGTGCGACACAAAAAAGTCTGAGGCAATTGGAATAGCTAGGAATAATCACATTCTGTATAGGCGAGTCTAATCCAGACTAATAAAAGGTGGTGTTTAGTGAGCAGGTTATGTGGTGGAATTGAGGCGGGAGGAACCCGTTTCGTATGTGCCATTGGCAGGTCTCCAACAGATTTGCGCGATGTCATTACGTTTCCTACCACTACTCCTGACGAAACTATAAACAAAGCAATTAATTTCTTTCGTTCAAATGGAGACCGAATTGAAAGTTTAGGAATAGGGTCATTTGGTCCGCTAAGCTTGGATCCTAACCGAGCTGACTATGGATATATAACTTCAACTCCTAAGCCTAGGTGGCAAAATACTGACATTTTGGGAGTTTTTAAGAAAGCACTTCAAATTCCTGTGATATTGGATACAGATGTCAATTCAGCAATGCTTTCTGAACACCGTTGGGGTAACGCACAAGGATTAGAACATTGTGTGTATATTACGGTTGGTACTGGTATAGGTGGAGGCATTATAGCCAACGGTCGCCTGATGAACGGGTTAACTCATCCGGAAATTGGACACATGAGGGTGCCGATTGATAAATCTATTGATACTTATGAGGGTTCATGCCCATATCATGGGGACTGCCTGGAGGGCCTAGCATCTGGCGTTGCTATCCAGCAAAGGATGTCACTTAAGAGCGCAGGATCACTCAACGATGAAATGATTTGGGAGTTGGAATCGGATTACATAGCATATGGTTTGGCAACACTTACTTATGTTTTGTCCCCGCAAAGAATAATAGTCGGCGGTGGTGTTATGAACCGAACGGGTTTATTGGAAAAAATTCGAGATAAAACGACAGCCTTGTTGAACAACTATGCAATTTCTGACGAAATCTCAACAAACACTGAGTCCTATATCGTTGCTCCTGGATTGGCTGATAAATCAGGTGTGCTGGGTGCTTTATTGATGGCTGGAAGCTTCTGATGGATTTTGAATATTGCGATCCTAACCAAGAACTCAGGATAGAAAAAAATCGTATGATCTATGAGCAAACAATCATCTGTGAGAATATTGCAGTTAAGAGAAGGATTTTGCAATGACTGACCAAATCATGACTGTATTGGGTCCGGTAGAGACACAACAACTGGGAGTTGTTCTAACACACGAGCACATTCTAATTGACCAAACGAGGTATACGCCTGAAGGTACTCTTGGAGGAGTTTCAAAAAATGATTCTCTTGATAACTCATATGAAGTAAAGCAAGTTCATCTGACTGAGATAACAAAGAGACCAAATTCCGAGCCCCATCTCTCAGAAACAGAACTCAGGCATCTAAGAATGAACCCGGACTTGATCCCAAATATGGGTTTTATAGGAGATCCTATTCTAGCAATAGAAGAACTGTCAGAATTTCGGAACAACGGTGGACAAACGGTTGTTGATGTTTCGAACATAGGATTGGGTAGAGATCCAATGGCTCTAAGAAAAATATCTGAATCCACTGGTGTTAATATCATAACGTGCTGTGGTTACTATAAAGGGGCAGGGCATCCGGAGTCGATCAACCAAAGGTCAATAGATGATGTTAAGGATGAAATGGTACGAGAACTAACAGTAGGGATCGCTGACACTGGAATACGAGCGGGGATTATTGGTGAAATAGGCACAGGGCAACCTTTGTACGGACAAACAGATAAATGGGACTCAACAGATGATCCTGATATGGGCCCAACTGAAGAAAAAGTATTGAGAGCCGCAGGGCGTGCACAATTGGATACGGGTGCTCCTGTTTCTGTCCACACATACAATTATCGACCGAACCGGTTAGCTCACCACGTTTTAGACGTCCTTAAAGAAGAAGGCGCCGATCTTGAGAAAATTGTAATTTGCCATCTTGATACCAGGCCAGATTCAGATTATGTAAGGTCGATCGCTGATAGAGGCGCTTTTGTTGAATTTGATACATTTGGTATGGAAATTGATACCGAGTTTGGAGTGTCCACACGTGATTCAAAAAGAATAGCTTTAGTAGAAGAGACTATAAACCAGGGATATTTGGAACATATTCTTCTTTCGCAGGACGTTTGCAGGAAAAATCTGCTTATGTGTTATGGAGGATTAGGTTATGCACATATAAGCAGAGAGATTGAACCTAGGATGAGGCACGTAGGAATTAGTGATGAAAAGATAAGAACTATGCGTGTCAAAAATCCGGCTCGTTGGTTGTCTTATTGATTATCAGTAACAATGTGATTGCTGTTTTAAATGTATGGACGTGAATTGGAACCGATCAACACTTGGTCTCTTAGAAAACAACTGGATTCGATGACACGTTATCTGTGAGTGGATATTCTTTTATAGTAGGCAATTTAAATTTGGAGGATGAAATTGACGGAAAATATTAGCGTTCTCAGCGTTGGAGCGCATAGAAAAGATCCAATAATCCATAGTGGAGGCACTTTAGCAAAACACGTTGCTCGCGGTGACAAAGTGTCTGTCTTATCGGTGACTCACGGGGTACGGACTCATCATCTACGAGCAAGAGACAGGATGCAAAAAGAATCTGATTACAATCCCAGTATTGAAGAATTGATACAGGAAATAGAAGATGAACTCGTATCAGCTTGTGGAGAAATCGGAGTCAATGATGTGAGATGTCTCCGTCATGATGACGAGATTTTATCTATTAACCCAGAGATTGTGAGAGACATTGCTGATGTAATCTGTGAAGTGAAACCGGATATCGTGATTACTCATTGGCCTGAGGATGGCCATCTGGCCCATGGATACACTGGACAAATGACTAGTATGGCAGTTGTTGCAGCAGATTCATTGCGATCTGACATGTCCAATAAACCACATAGAATCAATTCTCTCTACTATCACGTCCCGATTCTTCACACAACGATGATTGATACCATTTCACCCAAGCCCATTACCACTTACGTGGACATAACAGAGGTGATACAAATGAAGTTCAAAGCACTAAATCATTTTGCACATCAGTTCTATGGAGGAGAAGATCCTGTTAACCGTGCAGAGATTGAAAGACTGGATGGTCTATATGGGCTAGCAGCAAAGGTTCCTTACGTTGAGCCTTACGTTCTACACAAGCCTGCTGTGTTTGAACATCTTCCAATGAGTAAATATGAAATGAAGATTTCCAACAGTAGCCAAGAAGAAGAATTTGGATATTCGGGACAAATGTTGCTAGATATCTAATAACTACAGTGGCGCGAATTGAAAAGGTATGTATCAGGCGCCGGGTGATCGAATCCCTATCCCGGGTGAAATCCCTTCTTGCAGTGTGCCATCTTTTACAACAGGGATTCCGTTGACTATTACATGCGTCATGCCTGAGGGAGATTCTGTAGGAGCCTGATACGTTGATCGGTCTATCACTGTATCAGGATCGAAAATTATAATATCAGCATCAGCTTTAACAGATATCTTCCCTTTGTTCCTGAATGCTGGGGTTAGGGATTCGAGACGCTGGGCCGGCATCAACGAAATTTTTTTAATCGCATCCATCAAACTCAAACTATTTGATTCGCGAACGTACTGCCCCAATATTTTACTGTAGCAACCGGCGGTACGTGGGTGCCCTTTACCATTTTGGAGATAACCATCTGATGCTATGGCAGTCAAAGGACTGCTAACAGCTTCATCCACAAGTGTTTGCCGCATTGAATGGACGATCACCATTCCACCAATTTCCCTGTACTCAGCAAAAGTTTTGGCAGTCAGACGTTCACCGGTTTCTGCCCATTCCAAATCTGAAAAATCTAGGCCGAATTTGTCTTGCCAACCTTCAGAAAGTATTGCAGATTCGATCCCAGTCATCCCTGCTGTGTACGGATAACACTCAGTAGTAATGTCTAAGCTGTGTGACCTCGCTTCTTCTATCATTTGTAAAAGACTTGGTACAGCATGCTGTCCACTACTGTTAATATGGACTACATGTAGAGGAGCACCACTTGTAGCCGCAGCAGCTATAACTTCAGAAAGTCCTTCAATACTGTTCATTGGTTCTTTGTGACCCATGCCACGCATATGTACGTGGCACGCGGCTCCATATTGTGCGGCCACTCTAAACATTTCAATTGCTTCCCACCTGCTCGCTTGTGGTGTATAAGCAAGTCCAAACCCCATAGCCAGTGCACCATTTCTCAATCCTTCATGCATAATGTTTTTCATCTGTTGAATTTCGGTTTCTGATGCTGGTTTGTATGCTCCGTCTGCGATAGGCAACATACCTCCCGGATCGTCCATTACTGCACTTCGTACTGGTATGTGACCAACACTAGCGCCAAAATTTATTAATGCGTTTCCTTCCCTTTCTCCATACCACTCATCAATGTTGAGTACTCCTAATTCCAGCTCAAGTGCAGTGGTAACACCATCACTAGCCTGTATTCGATAGTTCTCATCATTTTGACCATGTGAATGCATGTCTATAGCACCTGGAGCCACTACTAAGCCACGGCAATTGATTTCTTCCCTTCCCTGTATCGGGCTGTTGGTTATGGCTTGAATTGTTCCGGCGGATATACCCACATTTGTTACATGATCTGTTTCAGACGCTGGATCGATTATTCTGCCGCTGTTAAGTACTAAGTCGTATGTAGGCATTGGTTGTGTGCCTCCTTATGAATCTACGATATTTAAATTTTGGTTTGACTAAATGTGATATGTTGAACGAACGTTTGATACAAATTCTGATTCGAGCATAGGTTACTGATAGGTTGCTTTTGAAAATATGCACAAGGAGTAGATTGAATGTCCCTTCATTATAAGGATGAAGAAATAATTATATATAAAACTGTCTGCGGTCCTTATGATAACAATGCATACCTAGTTGTAAACCCTCGTAGCAATGAAAGTGTAATCATTGATGCTCCAGCTAATCCAGAACGATTGATTCAGATTGCAGAGCAAACAAATGTTAAGACCATATTGATAACTCATAATCACGGTGACCACATCCAAGGGTTGACGGAAATCACGACAATGTTTGATGTAAAGGTTGGAATTGGTGTGGGAGACCATCATACAGTAGAGTCAGATTTGAAATTCACGATCAATCATGGAGACGAGATAAATATTGGTTCTTTAGTATTGATGGCATTATGGACCCCGGGTCACACGCCTGGATCAACATGCTTTTTAGTTGGCAAACACCTATTTAGTGGAGATACTCTTTTCCCGGGTGGTCCTGGAAGGTCTGACTCCCCAGAAAAATTAGGTCAGCTTTTAGATAGTATCAATACTAAATTGCTTGTGTTAGATACCCAGACTATATTTTATCCCGGGCACGGCGAAGACGGAGATCTACAGACTTCTGTGCAAGAATATGATGTGTTTAACTCCAAGCAACGACCATACGGATTATGCGGTGATGTTAGGTGGCTAGACAGTTGATATTAGAATATTGACTGGTGTCTCCAATTCACAATAAATACCTAAGCTATTATGCCAAGTAGGATTTCATTGGAATTGAGTAAAATTTCTCTCTAATCTGCTTTTTAAAAAGATAACAGTAACTAAAACCAATTGTTAAATAACAAAATAAAGGGAGCCTAAAATGAATTTAAGTAGCGTATGGCGGCCTGACAGAGATGAGGTGCGAGCTGGTAATGGAATAGTAGCTGCGATGCATCCTTTGGCTGTGGAAGCTGGTTTGGAAATGCTTCGCAATGGTGGTAACGCGATAGATGCTGCAGTAGCTACAGGCTTTGCAATATCTGTTGTTGAACCAAATAATAGCTCGATAGCTGGCGTCGGATTTTTGCTTGTACATTTGGCGTCAGGTGTAAAAGAATATCCAGCTGGTACAGACCTTGTAGTGGAATATGGACCGAGAGCACCAAGGGCTGCGAGAGATGACATGTATACAGTTACAGGCCCTGGTAGTGGCATATCTACATATGAAACCAAGAATCAGGAAAATACGCACGGATATAGATCTATAGCAGTCCCTGGTACTGCTGCCGGACTATGTCGCGCTCATGACCTCATGGGTGTTTTGCCTTTGGAACAAGTAATGGAGCCGGCAATTCAATATGCTAGCAATGGATTCGAATCCTATTGGCTGTTGACCCTTCTCACTGCGAGTAACGCTAAAGAACTCCAGCGGTACAAACCGTGTAGAGATATTTTTATGCCAGATGGTAATCCTCCTGGATACATGTCTGATCCTAGTTCTGCCGATGATGGGGCCAACATTGTTAGACAAAGAGATTTAGGAGACCTATTAAAAAAAATATCTAAATATGGTGCTAAGGCTATGTATGAAGGGGAAGTAGCATATGCGATAGAAGAGGATATGATCAAAAATGGAGGCTTGATAACTCGAGAAGATTTAGCAAATCGAATTCCTGAAGTTAGGAAACCTCTCAGTATTCCTTACAGAGGCTATGAAATTAACGCAGCTAATGCGCCGAATGGTGCTTGGACGGTTCTCCAGACGATGAATATATTGGAGAATTTTGATCTTGGTTCTTATTCACATAACTCAGCTGAACACTTACATCTATTTATTGAATCTGCCAGACATGCTTTTGCAGATCGCTATCACTACATGGCCGATCCTGATTTTGTGGACGTACCTCTTGAAGGCCTTCTGTCAAAAAAATACGCAAGTGAAATATCAAGACAAATCAATATGGATAAAGCTTCAAAAAGCTTGTATGTAGATGAAGCTCCGTGGAATTATTTTGCTGAGCATTCAGTGCATAATCCATGGCCTTATCAAAATGGGTCCGGAACAACCAATCTACCTGGAGGCTCTTCTAATGGTGATGGAGATTGTACTACTCATTTTGGTGTTGTTGATGGCCAAGGCAACTTGGTTTCTTGTACACAAACAGCGGTAAGTAGCTTTGGGTCAAAAGTGGTTACAGATGGGCTGGGAATACTCTGGAATAATGGAATGATTTGGTTCAATCCTAAGCCCGGATTCTCTAATTCGATTGCTCCTTGGAAAAGGCCATTGGTTAATGCAGCTCCATTGTTGGTTACAAAGGATGGAAGCGGGTATCTTAGCGTTGGCTCTCCTGGAGGCAGAAAGGTTAACAACGCTAACACTAACATAACGGTAAATGTTTTGGATTTTGGGCTCGGGCCACAAGAAGCAATTACTGCATCTAGATTAGATGCGAGTGGATCAAAAACAGAGATGGACTACCGTATGAATCCTGAAACTATTAAAACCCTTACAGATAAAGGCCACAGAATCCAGATGGTTTCGGATATTGAAGCTTGGTATAGTTTTGCCAGGCCTTCAGCAGTAATGATTGATAGTAATATCGGTGTTTTCAGGTCCGGTTCTGATCCACAATCCACCGTTCCGTATGCAAAGGGCTTCTAATAGGGGAAACAATTAACCTTTTGCAATATCAAAAGACCATTTATATGGGGAGGTCATGAATATGGATGACCAATTGGCTTATGAATCAGCTACGGATTTGTTGGCTCTAATAAGTACCAAACAAGTGTCGCCTGTTGAAATTACGGAGATTTTTTTAAATAGGATTGAGAAACTTGATCCGAAATTACATGCATTCTTGTTTGTCGATGGTGAGTTGTCTATGAAAGCTGCCACTGTAGCTGAGCAGACAATTATGAATGGAGACCAACTAGGACCTCTGCACGGTCTTCCGATACCTGTAAAGGATAGTCAAAATACAGCCAACATCACGACAACTGCGGGTTCTTTAATGTACAAAGATAGACGTCCAGAAAGAGACAGTGCTGTTGTCGAGAGAATTAAGGGCGCAGGAGCAATCATTCTGGGTAAGACGAATATACCAGAGTTTGCAATGGTCGGAACATGTGAAAATAGGCTAGGTGAATGGGGCCTAAATCCATGGGATACGAATCGGAGTCCAGGTGGCTCGAGTGGTGGAGCCGCCGCCGCTGTAGCATCATCACTTTGTCCAATAGCAACAGGAAGTGATGGAGGAGGCTCGCTTCGTATACCTGCTCATTTTTGCGGTGTCTACGCAATAAAACCAACTCAAGGTAGAGTTTCTGGCTACACTGGTGAGGCTAGTCCCCAGATGCCTTATATTTTTTCTCAGAATGGACCACTTTCAAAGACTGTGAGAGACTCTGCGCTTTTGCTACAAGTTCTCTCGGGTCATGACCAGAGAGATCCTACTTCTTTACGAGAATCACCTCCTGATTATATTTCAGCCGTTAACAAAAATGTTGCTGGGTTGCGAATAGCATGGAGTTCTGATTTTGGATTTGCTGATGTTGATTCTGAGGTTTTGTCAGTTACACAAAAGGCCGCGAAAGAATTTGAAAATATGGGTTGTTGGGTAGAGGATGCAAATCTGGTGCTGGATCCACCGTACGATGAATACGGTGCAGTTTCTGCGTCTGATGCTTTTACTACCTTGGGTCATTTTTTAGAAACTAATCCTGATGAACTTACCGAACACGCAAAATTCTACTTGGAAATTGGTTCTAAGGTGTCTGCGTCGGAATATGCTTTGACCTTAGGGAAAATGGATCTGTTAAAGTCGAAGATGGCACAATTTTTTGAAAATTACGATATTCTTCTTACCCCTACGGCTTGTTTCCCTGCTTTTCCAAACGAATTATTTCCGGGACAAATACGAGGAAAATCAAAATATCCTGAACAATATTGGAACGGAGCGTTTACCTTACCAATTAACGTAATTGGTTACCCTGCTGCGTCGATTCCGGCAGGGTTTTCTTCTGATGGATTGCCAATTGGTCTACATATAATTGGTAAAAAAGGTGATGAACTGACTGTTCTAGCTGTTTCGGCTGCGTTTGAACAAGAGTGTCCGTGGATAAATAAAAGGCCGTTAGTTTCATGATACCCAAAATTTCGTACAATAGGTTTTTAGATGTTATCTTGTCTCTGATTGTCAAATTAACCACTCATACTAGATATAGTCTGTGGTCTTTGTACGACTCATTTCCCCCATACGAGATATTAGACGGGCAGTTAGATATTAAGGAACGTAACACTGATGGAAAGTATCTAATTAGCCTGAGAAATAATTGGTTAGAGATAGACAAACAAACCTATGATTTCCTTGTTGTAGGCGAATTCCTTAGGGTTAAGTGTACACGTGGGAGAAAGGTGGTTAGCATAGACAGGATTTTGCCCGATAGGGGACCGGTATGAACTAGATCAGATCTGCTATCAACTCGACGATATGTATTGCCTTAACTCCAGTGCCGTCCTGTATTTGTTGTCTGCATGAAGTACCGTCAGAGACTACAATTGCATCTTGGTCCGATGCTCTTATTGTCGGGAACAGTGATCTTTCTCCAGCTTTCATAGAGATGTCGTAATGTTCCGATTTATATCCAAAAGATCCGGCCATCCCACAACAACCTGAATCAATTTCTTTGATGTTGCACTTGGGGATAGAGCCAAGTAAATCCATACTTTGTTTGGTTCCTGACAAAGCTTTTTGCTGGCAATGTGAATGCAGTAGAATTTCGCTTGGTAGTTGGGATAGATTTAGTGTGGCCCCGTCCACTTCTTGCGCATATGTAAGGAATTCATCTATGAGCATGGTGTTATCTGATATTTCAGATAGATCTGAAATATCAGATGTCAAATCCTTATAGTCATCCCTGAAACTTAGTATGCAGCTTGGCTCGATACCTACTATTTTTGCCCCGTTTCTGATATACCCTAGTAGTGTCTTGATGTTGAATTGTGCATTGGATTTGGCTTTGTCAATCATTCCTGCAGAAAGCATTGGCCTACCGCAGCATTTTACGGATGGCATCAGTATTTCGTATCCAAGGTGTTCTATGACTTTGACGGCAGCTTTACCAATGTGGGGGTAGTTGAAGTTTGTAAAAGTGTCAGGAAATAAAACGATTTGCCCTCTTATTGGGGTTGCCATTCTTGATCCACCACGGGCTTTAAACCATTGAGTTAAGCTTTGGTTAGAAAATTTAGGTAATGTCCTTCTAGAATCAATACCTTGGCTCTCGAATATTTCCTTTGAAGTTCTAGTGTTAATGATCCAGTTAGACAATGGAGCAAAAAAGGTACCTAATTTACTAATCGTTGAGATGTTACCAAACATTATATTTCGCAGGTTTTGACCGTTCTCACGATAATAAGTGTCTAGGAACTCGTATTTTAATTTGGTCATGTTTACATTCGATGGGCATTCAGCAGTACAAGCCTTACACTCGAAGCACAAATCCAATATGTCATACAGTCTTTTCGAAGTGAAACTATCAGGTGATATTGATCCAGATGCCGCTGCACGAAGAGCATTTGCACGGCCCCTAGTTGAATGTTCTTCGTCACGTGTAACCATGTAAGACGGACACATAGTCCCGTTAAGTACTTTTCGGCATGCCCCTTGCCCATTACACATTTCTGTTGCTGCTTTAAATCCTCCTTCGATTTCAAAATTGAGTTTTGTATCAGTTATAATTGATTTCTGATCAGGCTGTATACGGAGATTTTTTACCATCGGAGAAGATTCAATTATTTTTCCTGGATTCATCATTTTCTGAGGATCGAAAGTTTTCTTAACATCCTGGAATGCTTTGTAGAGAACTGGCCCGAACATTTTTTCAATAAAATTGCTGCGGACCAGACCATCACCATGTTCTCCACTTAAGGATCCACCGAATTCCAGAACCAAATCGCTAATATCTTCAGCAATGGATTCCATACGTTGAACGCCTTCTTTGTTTGTAAGATCAATTAATGGTCGAATGTGCAGGCAACCTACACTGGCATGTCCGTAATAGCCTGCTGAAGTACCGTTATCCTTAACTATCTGATCAAATCTCCGCACAAATTCTGGAAGTTTTTCAGGAGCAACTGCAGTGTCTTCCACAAAAGGTAGAGGTTTTGCAGGCCCTTTCACATTCATCATTAGTCCGAGGCCAGCTTTCCTCACTGCCCAAACTCGCTCTTGGTCTTTTACATTTTCTATCTGAAGAAATGAATAACTTAATCTTGACTGATCGATAGTTGTTTTTAACTCGTCCATTTTGTGCCGCACATCAAGTTCAGATGTACCACTCATTTCGACCAATAACAATGCTTCAGGTTTTCCTTCAACGAAATCCATCATTCTGGCGTATGAAATATTGGACTGTGCTTGTCTTATTATCATGCTTCCAACAAGTTCAACAGCATCAGGGTAATGTTCTAGTGTAATAACAGTAGCTTCAAGAGCTTGTGATAGCTCGTGGAAATGTATTACTGCCAAAATTTTATTTTGTGGGATAGGAACTACTTTCATTTTAGCTTCAGTAATAGTTAGCAAAGTACCTTCTGATCCAACGAGGAAACGCGCCATATTGAAATCTGAACCTGGCTTGATTTCGTCCAAATTGTATCCAGACACTCGTCTCATAATTTTCGGAAATTGTTTCTTGACTTCCTCTGCATTAATAGTCCCTATTTGTAAGATGTTTTGGTAAATCTGACTCAGAAAATTGTTGCCAGTTGTGTAATCCTTGAGCTTTGAACGGCTGGTGTGTTTGAAAAGATGCGTTTCGCCATTAGTTAGAACTGTATCTAGTTCCAGGGTATGATCAATAGTTTTTCCCCACTTAACTGAATGAGAGCCACATGAGTTATTCCCAATAGCACCACCTACGTTACCTCGATTACTTGTGCTAGGATCTGGTGCGAAAAGAACGTTGAATGGTCGGAGATGGTGATTAAGTTCGTCTAAAACAATTCCAGGTTGAACTCTGACCCACTCTTCTTCTTGATTTAGTTCAATCACTTTATTCATATATTTAGAGAAATCTATTACGAGCGATTGACCTACGGTTTGTCCTGCTAGGCTTGTACCGGCTCCTCTAGGAAGTACCGAACATCCATGTTTCCTAGCTGTCTCAATTATTGCTACTACATCATCTCTGCTACGAGGAAGGACTACGCCAATAGGAGCAATTTGGTAAATACTGGCATCAGTACTGTAAATTGTCTTAGACATCTGATCGAATCGAACTTCACCAGTGATATTTTGTTCAAGTTCTTTTTGAAGTTCGTATGTTTCCGTTTGGGAATCTGTATTGACCATTAGATTTCCTTAGAATTTTAAATTAACCAACTATTAAATGAGACATCATTGCAGACGGGTTTAGGTTTTAATATGGAATTAACAGGGAAAATCAATATGTTGAAATGCTAAATCATCTTGATTATTACCAAACCAATGGCAACATAGCAAGTAAATTCCTATTCAAAACTCACGTATAAGAGCAAAGTAATGGGTTTGATGATTGGAGTGTAATGATCTTACTGGAACATCTAAATATCGTTTTAATATTAGATTTATCTAACTTTAGTCCATTAACTACGATATCATGATGTCATTGTGTTAAAAATATTGAAGGGAATTTTCTAGAATAAACTCATTTTTGTGGAGTATCCCCACAAAAACATCACGCCTGATTTGGACTAGGTACGTCTGACTGGCTCAGTTGGATATAGAGGTGATCTCGTATTTAGCCTTACCCCTGGGAGTTACTACCTCAATTTCTTGGCCGACTGTTTTATTTACTAATGTTTTCCCAATTGGGGACACGTCTGAAATTTTTCCCTCCAGAGAGTTAACTTCATTACGGTCCACAAGTGTGAATAATTTCTTGCTCTTGTTTGTGATATCAGTCAATGACACACGAGATCCAATCCGAACTGTGTTGGGAGAGGACGCTGAATGGTCTATTATGATTGCTGAATTCAATTGTACTTCAATATTCCTAATACGTCCCTCTACTAGACCTAATTGTTCCCTCGCTGCTTCAAGAGGGGCATTTTCACGAACATCTTTGTCTTCTGCTGCGTCGCGTATCTGGGAAGCCAACGGGGCACGTTCAGATTTCAATCCTTCAAGTTGTTCAAGTAGGCGAGCATGTCCCTCTGGACTCATCTCAATCTTGTTTGAGTCTCCTGATGATCCAGATTTACCAGTCGTTTTCCTTTTTGGGATACGAATGTGCTGAGATAGGTTAACTCCTATCATTTTTTCTTTACGAGCGTATGACAGGAACCCTCTAATAACTTGCAGTCTATTTGATGCTTGGGGAGTGGTACCGGTACCACCAATTTCTTCTGCATATTTACTTAAGAGCGCAGGTGATAAGTCTTCAAGATTTTTATCTTGGCCACACCAGTCTGTGAATCTGTGAAGTTCTCTGTGTATCAGATCAGATGCATCTTTCTTTTTCAAAGAGTCACGATATGTTGAAATGGCGTCTGTAAGTTTATTTGGTTGGCCTGTGGTCAAAATTGAAGCTCCCAAGGCTAGATATGTTGTTGACATGTTAATTAGCTGAATTGAACCTGTCAACATTGTAACTGACTATTTGTTGTAAATACACCTTGCTGTAGATAACAAATCTGTTGACCGCTCCAACTTTACGCTGATACACTCGACGCAAGTAGATATGTCTTCATTGAACATTGTGAGGTGCTGCCATAATTGCCGTTTTGACTCATCATTGGGCGAAATCAGGCTTCTTTGAACAGGCCAGAGCCAAACTGGATGGAAACGGTCTGGCTCAGAGTATGGCTCCTGGGTTTGTAAGCCGTCAGACTTTGCTTGCTTTGGATGACCCCAACCAAATTACCAGCATAGTTGTTTGGGAAACTAATGAAATTTACGATAAATGGAAGTCTAGTCCGCAGCGAGAGAAGGCTATGGCGAACGCCGGGCTGCTTTGGTCTAAACCGCCTCAGTCTCAGCGCTTCGACTTAGTTTGATATTGATAACTCAACAATTCATAGTGACGCAAGGGATCAGTCTCGATGATGCGTCACTATGACGGTTGAACTATACATCAATACTCATTAATTCCTTGCCCCATATGATCTCTCCATCATAATGTTTTGATATATCCCTGATCGCTCGTTCTGTCTCGCCGATGTTGTCCATCACATCAGTTTGATGAACGAGTACCAATTTTTTTGCTCCAGCTTCCTGTGCCATTTTAGATGCCGTGGTGCTACCACACATGTATTCAGCTTCTGCTGTGCCTTCTGCTTCATCCTCTATGTAGGTGCACAGGCATATCATTGTGTCAACATTTTTGGACAAAGTGACTACACTTTCGCATGGGCGCGTATCCCCAGTCACAACTATGCTGCCTTGTTCACTGTCAATACGGTAGGCAAGAGAGTCCAGCCAGGGTTCAACATGTTCTGCTGGAGCAGCCGTTATTTCCCAGTCTGGGCCAGACGTTACTTTGCCGGGGCCGATGTCATTGGCAATTACAACAGGAGCAGGGCGAGGCAGAACACCGCCCCTTGAGGTAAAAGCATTCAGGCTTAGAGGGTGATTTATGCGGGCAATCCAATCATGGGCGAATGCCCCTTCGTGCTCATCCATTAGACGATGGGTGATTAGTTCAGTGAGGTTTGGCCCGAAGACTTGTAAATCGTTTTCCCCGCCAACACATAAATTCCAACGAGTAAGCATGAAACAGGGGTAATCTACATCATGGTCATAATGGTGATGTGTGAAGAAAAGATTATCGATTGTTGTGATGTCAATCCCCATTTTTATCAACTTATGGGTTGTTGAAGGACCACAATCAAACATCAATTTTTCATTCCCGACATTTATTACGTAGCACGATCCAAACCTGTCAGGAGATGGAGTGGGTGTTCCGGAACCTACGATATCTATTTTCATGATTTGATCCTTTATATATGATAATTGAATGTTTTGATCTTTTCAGTCATCGTAAGTGATTATCTTTCAAATTTCACGGTTTATTGCTCCGGTGAATACTGAATCAGGTAACAAGCTTTTGGTTGAGGTAGCATGTAGATGATTGAATCCTTCTGCTGTAACTACACCCATTGCCGTGAAATTCTTGGATTCACCACTTGAACCAGATCCATTGCCTCCACTGTGGCCCCGTAACCAGTCAGTATCTATGATTTGTTTGTCTTTCCATATACCACGTGTCGAGTTTAGGTGACCGAATCTAGCCAGATCTGAAGCACTGATTATCACCCAACCGGGTCCACTACGAACGGGATTACCGTTAATTTCAAAAGGAGGATCTAAATAGGTGTAGGAATCCGGTATAGTGGGATATAGATCTGGCATGTTTTTAATTTGATGGCCGGTTAACCAGTCCCAGTTTTCAGATGGAATCCCTATTTGGCTAAATAGTCTTTCATCAATTATTTTTTTCAAGTCACTATTCCATACGGAAGTTAATGCTTGAGATAGTCTCCAGAACCCAGCACTTGAGTAAAGACCGTGAGTTCCCGGTTCAGCATGTGAATAAAGATCATAATAAGGGTCTCCAGTCCAATTGACCCAGTCAGGTACACCCGAGGATACTTCTCTGACCCCACTTTTGCGTTTTGACCAAAATGATCCTATTTCTATAGCAAATCCACCATAGTGTTCTGATTTTTCTTTGGGGCCAATGATATGTTTCCAAGTCAATTTCCTATGATGTCCCTGATCCAAATATTTGTGAGGGTGTGATAGTTCACCTTCGCCTGTCCATGTTTCGTTAATAGGTTGGTCTGGATCAAGAAGTCCATCCTCAATTGCGAATCCAATAAGAGCCCACGACAGTGCTTTACCCACTGAGGCAGTTTGAAATCGGTAGTTGACGTCCCCCCATTCGTAGAGCGAATATCCTGCCCTGGTGAGTATGGCTCCCCACTTATTACCTGAATGGTCTTCCCCTCCGTGCTCAGC
The DNA here is from genome assembly GCA_964570875.1 of uncultured Dehalococcoidia bacterium. Taxonomy (GTDB): domain Bacteria; phylum Chloroflexota; class Dehalococcoidia; order Lucifugimonadales; family CATQGZ01; genus CAZMZE01. Next base: position 7,749 of record CAZMZE010000062.1, on the reverse strand, counting down.
GCCACGTATGTTGAGGCTGTTAATAAAAGCATGAAACTTATCAACATCCAGGCCTGCTTGAGAGGGTTGTATGCGGTCCCAATTTTCATCGGGGAATGTTACCCAACTGGGTATATGTATGTTGGACATATGTTCCTCTGTATTAATATAGTTAGTAACCCAATAATATAACTTCGTCTAAAGTTGGAGTTTTGCTAAGTATTTGTGATCAAATTTGATCTTGGACATGATTTCTTGTGACAAATATTAGGATTTTCAGAACGTCGATCTTACATGAAATGCAGGTAGTCGTAAATCAACGTGATTGAACTGAGTTGATATGCTCTATATTGGCCTGTAATATCTCTAGATTATATTTTTGACAAACTTAAGCGAGTTAAGACGATCGACTTAAAATATACGACTGGTATTGATCGATTATTTCTCATAATAATGAATCAGGAGGATATTTATGCCCGAACTAAAAGGTAAAGTAGCTATAGTGACAGGAGCTGGGAGACTTAGGGGAATAGGAAGAGCCTCAGCGGTTCGTCTGGCTCAACTGGGTGCTCATGTGGTTGTCACTGGAACTGGCAGAACTTCTTCTCAACTACCTACAGAAGAACAAGAATTGGGATGGAGAGACATTGAGAGTACTTGTGAACAAATAAAATCTTTAGGGTCTAAAGCATTGCCATTAGTGGTTGATGTTACTCAGGCTTCTCAGGTTAATCAAATGGTTGATAATGTACTAGATGAGTTTGGAAGAATTGATATTTTGGTTAACAACGCAGCTTACGCCCGCGGGCCGGACAGGGTTCCGATTCACAAATTAGATGATTCTATATTCCAGAAAGTTATGGATATAAAAGTTACGGGTACCTACCTTTGCACCAAAGCCGTTTTAAAGTCTATGCTGGATAATGGAGAAGGTGGAAAAATTGTGAACGTATCTTCTGTTGCCGGTAAAATGGGTAGTCCGAATACACTGGCTTACAATGCAGCCAACTTTGCTGTTGTAGGAATGACTCAATCGATGGCTAAGGAATTGGGGCCTCACCATATCAATGTTAATGCAGTTTGTCCTGGAACTGTTGATACTCACAGGATGGATGTGATAGGGAGGGGAGGCGATTGGGAACGTCTTATTCAAAGTACACCTATCGGGAGAGCTGGTACCGATGATGAAGTAGGCGGTTTGATCGCTTTTTTGTGTACCGAACCCGCTTCTTGGATACAAGGTCAGTCGATCAATATTGATGGTGGAAGGGTAATGGAGCACTGATGACCGTGCAGGCAGATACGTTAGGGTAGAAATTTACTCGCTGGACATGGTGGGGTAAGGTTAACAGTTAATAATAAATGGAAGGTTAATCCAGAAACGCTTTATGGATACCAGCATTTTCGGTGAAAATTTTGTTGTGCAAAACTCAACATTTCATAATGGATTAAGAGTAGTCAGTTGTACAATGCCCCACATGAAGTCAATTTCAATTTCAGTGGAGGTGGGAGTTGGTTCCCGATATGAAACTCCCAGATTAGCGGGCGCTTCTCATTTCCTTGAGCATATGTTGTTTAAAGGTACTGCTGATATGCCGGATCCAAGTGACATCAATGAGCTCATAGAAAGCGGGGGTGGAGTATTAAATGCTAGTACCGAATATGAGGTCACCAGCTACTGGTGCAGGGTAGCGTTGCCTTATTTCAGAGAAAGCCTCCAACTCATTATAGATTTGCTTCGTAATTCACTGTTGGAATCAGAGGATATTGAAAAAGAGCGGATGGTTATCATTGAAGAGCTTAATATGATCAATGACCAACCAACCTCAAAAGTAGAATCTTTAATTGATGAAATGCTTTGGCCTGATAATCCTATGGGGCGAGATATTGGTGGTACCAAAGAGTCTGTAAATAAAATTGATAGAGATGACTTAGTAACGTACTACCGTAAGCATTACAGCGCATCTAACATAGTGATAGCTGTGGCTGGCAATGTGTCTCATTCAGAAGTAGTAAATTTGGTTGATGATCTATGTAGGAACTGGGATGCTGGTGATAGTCAAGAACTGTTTCCTGCCAGTCCGGTACAGTCCAATCCCCAGGTTAGACTTCAGTCAAAAAGGACAGAACAGTCTCATCTTGCGATTTCGCTAAGAGGATTGTCAGTATATGATCCTGATAGGTATATAATCGACCTGATTAGCGTCATTCTTGGTGGAAGTATGAGTAGCAGGTTGTTTGTGGAAGTTCGAGAAAAACGGGGGCTTGCTTATGATATTCAAAGCGGAGTAAGTCACTACTGCGATTCAGGAATATTTACTATAACAGCAGGCGTTGATTCCAAACGCCTTTTGGAATCAATAGATATTATTTTGAACCAAATCGCGGGATTAAAAGAATTTCTGCCTGAAGAAGAATTGGAAAAATCGAAGAAATTTCTAACTGGAAGATTAATGCTTTCACAGGAAGATACCCGTTCACTAGCTTCCTTTATGGGTAATCAGATGTTGGTTTTTGGGAAAGTGAAAAATGTTGAAGAGATAATTGCCCAAATTAATTCAGTAACTGCTGAAGATGTGCTCCGAATTGCCAATAATATTTTTAAGAAGGATAGGCTCAACCTGGCTGTAGTGGGGCCTAATAGGTCTCAAGGGAAACTTGAAGCTTTGTTAACTCTTTAGACATATAATTGAACTGCTCCCAGCAAGTTGTTAAGCTATCAGAGTGCTTATATTAGAATATGAGAAGAAGAAGCAATATCTGAAAGTCTAATTATGAAAAATGTTTTTCACGAAGCAGTCAATGAGCTCGATAAAGAACGTCCTATAGTTGTTGCCACAGTTGCGCATACAAAAGGTTCAACTCCTCAAAAACCTGGAGCCAAGCTTCTTGTTCGGAATGATGGTAGTGGAGTAGGTACCTTGGGTGGTGGTTGTGTGGAAGGCGATATCTGGTTTGCAGCCAGCCAGATATTAAAGAGCGGAGGTAAAGCGGAATATCGGGAATACCATCTTAACGAAGAGTTAGCCGCTCAAGATGGGCTTGTTTGCGGCGGCACAATGTATTTTCTGATAGACCCAATATACGACTCTACCGAATATAAGACCTATGCGGAAGAAATAGAAGCAGCTTATGAAGGTGGTACTCCTGTAGCACTAGCTAGTCTCATCAAACCCTCTGATCAAAGCGAAACAAAAGTTGGTGAGAAGATGTTTATCAGGCAAGGAGGATATACGGAGGGTACGTTAGGAAATTCTGAAATTGACCAAGAAGCTTCCGCCAAAGCTGAAACATTAATGGTCCATGGCAAAAATGAATTCGTGACTAATGATACGGGTGCAGAATATTTTATAGAGGCCTATACAACCCCGCCCCAAATTGTGTTGTGTGGAGGAGGCCATGTATCGAAAGCAATTTATAGTGTCGCTAAAAACCTTGGGTTTCGCGTTTATATTACAGATGATAGAGAGGAATTTGCTAACGAGGAGCGGTTTCCTGATATTGATGGGGTAGTTGCGCTTAAACCCGAAGATGCTCTTCCTAATTTGCCCATAAATCCTAATACATTCATTGTAGTAGCTACACGTGGTCACCGTTATGACAATGTAGCTTTGGAAGCGGCAGCAAAAACACCTGCAAAATATGTTGGTCTAATGGGAAGTAAACGTAAGACCATAATGATATACGAAGATCTGATACGGAGCGGGCTAGCTCTTGATAGAATCAAAGAAATACGCTCGCCTATAGGATTGGATATTCACGCCAGAACCCCGGATGAAATAGCAGTGAGCATAATGGCCGAAATTTTAATGTTTAGGTTGGGCGGAACTGGCCTTCCAATGAAACTGAGTGAACGTGATTTCAATCGAATACTTAGTAAAGTAAAAGGTTCTTCGGCGGTAACGGGATAGTGGGTAATGTGTCGGCCATTTTGACGGCCGCAGGTAAGTCCACGAGAATGGAGTGTTCTAAGCTTCTACTGGAATGGAATGGAACTACTCTTTTGGAATATGCGGCGTCTTCCCTCTGTCTACCCTCTGTATCTGAAGTAGTTGTTGTTTTAGGCCACCAATCAGATCATCTGGAAATTCCTGATTCTGATCCAAGAGTTCGCTATGTTGTTAACGAGCGATATGAAATAGGTAGAAGTGAATCAATTAAATATGGGTTAAGCCATATAAACCAACTCTCAGAAAATATTTTACTTCTTGGTGTTGATCAACCAAGGACTCCGGAAATCATTTCTAGAATAGTCGACTCGCATTTGAGTAAAAGATCTTTGATTACGTCTCCCAGATTTAGGGGTAAGGGAGGACATCCACTGATGTTTTCAGGGGCATTAAAAGAGCAACTGGCAACTATAAACGAAGACACTCAAGGAATGCGTGAAATTTTCAGGCGATATAGGGAAAAAGTAACCAATATCGAATTACAGGATCCTATGGTTTGTTTGGATATAAACACTCCAGAGCAATATATACAGGCTAAAGAAATGTACAGCGTCCACTAGTTGCCTAAGCTGACATCATTTTCTCCAAATAGATTTTCAATGTTGTCTAAAAGCCGCGAGTCCCATTTTGGCTGACTTTACAAGGAGTGCATAGTCTGGGCCATAGCTCAGGAATCTAATACCTTCATCCTGGAGTTTTGTCAGCCCGTCTGGAGTGACTGATCCTGCCCCAACAGCTATCTGTGTATCTGATGTCATATCAACAACTCTCGCGATGATGTCGTCAACTTCAGGCAATGGCAATTTCCTAGGATCGAGGCCCATAGATAGTGCCATATCCCAGGGTCCCACTACAATCAAGTCTAGACCAGGTACCGACACTATATTCTCTAAATCGTTCAACGCATCTGATGTTTCTAATATCATTCCTACGATGATGCTATCGTTAATTTTTTCGAAATAATCTTCATTGTCAATAGTGTACTGAGATGCTCTAAGCGGACCCCAACTTCTTGTTCCATGTGGGGGGTATTTGGTGTGTTCAACTATTCCCGTAATTTCTTCAGCCGATTTAACCATAGGCACTATTATGCCCATTGCTCCCATGTCTAATGCTCTTTGAGTGTAAACTTTGTCTGATGATGGCACCCGCACCAATGGGACTGTCTCCGTTACGTTAATCGATGTCAACATGTGTTGTATTTCAGCAGAGTCCAGCCCATTGTGTTCCGTTTCTATTACCAACCAATCAAACCCTGCATGAGCGAGTAATTCAGCTACGTCAGGGCTTCCTAATCCTAGGAAACAACCAATTGTCGATTGTCCGGACCTGATTTTTTTTAAAGCGTGGTTAATCCTCAATTTTGATCTCCTTATTGTTACAACAATGTTCTATTGAAAACAAAATGACACTCAGAGTTAAGCTGGAAACAATAGACATGATCGAAATCCATTTAATCTACCCGAGGTAGCATTGTTTCGTCCCCAACACTGTTCAGCCATATTTGAATTTTCTCAGCCATCTGTCTGATCCGGTCTTGATTAATTGACTGCTCGTATAAATTCACCATTTCATATGGATCATTGTACAAATCATAGAGCTCGCAGGTGTCCCCGGGAGACAGATTCAGTTTCCAACGATCTCCAGTGACTATTGAACGCCATGGTTGTTCGATAAAACGGTTGATTTCATCCGTTCCTAAATTACGGTCACCTTGTCCGTTCCATTGGATAAAAACATCGTTGTTTGTCAAGCTATTGGAATTTTGGAAAACATCTGATTTATTCGATCCATCCAAATTTCCAGGTATTTCTTGACCTAATAAGTCCAGTAACGTCGGAACCAAATCTACCTGACTGAAATTCCCTGGGATCATATACTTTGCAGGACTGAGCCAGGGGATTTTAATTAATAGAGGGACTCGAGATGCCTCTTCGTACATGCTCCTTTTTTCCAGCATACCGTGGTCTCCCGCCATCTCGCCGTGCTCGCTTGTGAGAACTACTATCGTGTTATCTGCCATAGGAGTTTGGCTTAGTGTATGGATAATGTTTCCAATTGCATTATCCACTAAATTGAGGTTAGCGAAATATTGTGCGCGTAATTTGCGCCAACCGAATTCAGATGTTGTATCGTGAAAATCGCCACCTTCAATCCCAAGAGGGTTTAGATTACCTGACAGATAGTATTCTGACCTCAATTTGTTTACCATCGAGCCTTGTTTTGGGAATTTCAGGAATGCAGGTCCTACATCAATATCTTCAGGTGCGTACATGTCGTTAAGGGGCCCTGTATATGGGGGATGTGGTTCGAAAAAACTTACGTACATCATAAATGGTTGGTTCGGGCTGCTGGAGGCGTGTTGTGAAATAAAATTTGATGCCCGCTCTCCCAGAAAATATGCGGGTGTCAGTTCTTGTGTTAGATTTGCGCCGGGTGCCCATTTTTCGTAAGTCACCATACTTGGAGGAAAATCATGGCCTTGTTTTTGCAAAAATTTAGAGTAGTCCGATTCGACATCGGGGTTATCAGGTGAAAACGGAGCGCCGTCTATGCTGATCCAGTTTTCAAAACCATGTTGGGGAACTGTTTCATCTCCCAAGTGCCATTTCCCCATATAGGCTGTCGAATATTCACTACTGATCATTTCAGCGATAGTTCTTGTTTGCGGACTGAGCGATATACCATTTTTAATCACTCCAGTGGTTTGCGGATACAGGCCTGTCATTATAGAAGACCTAGCAGGAGTACAAACAGGTTGTGTGACGTATGCGTTTTCAAAAACAAAACTTTGTGATGCCAGTGAGTCCAAATGGGGAGTTTGGATCCAATTGTTGCCGTAACAAGACATCGAATCTCGACGCTGTTGGTCTGTAAGAAGAAAAATAAGATTTGGATTTTTTTTCATAGATCATCTCCAGTTGACGTCATATGCATAAAACTTGGTTGACCCAATATGGGATACACCCACTCAATGCACAAGTGACAAAAATAATTCCGAAATTCTTGGGAATTATAGATCAGTATGTCCATTATTTCCCCATCCCCGGTGAGATTCAATTTCATTATCGATGGATTTGTATATATTAAAAACAGAAATATATGTCCACAATCTCACATGTTGTTTTGTCAAAATCCCATAAATATTTTTTATGATGTGTGGTATTCTTTTAGACCATGCACGATTACTGGATATATTCGATCTGGACCCTGTCTATTTTCATACTAGGTTCCATTTCCGTTGGAGACTTGGTTTCTAAATTGGCGGGTGTAAATATCCGTGCGGTTGGTACTGGCAATCCGGGTGCTGCGAATATATACAGAGAAATTGGTAAGCCATTCGGTATCAGCGTAGTCCTACTGGATGTAGTGAAGGGTGCAGTCGCGACTTTGCCATTGTATTTTCTCGAGTTTCCTCTACCAATGCTCGCAATTTCCACAGCTGCTGTGATCGTGGGACATTTGTTTCCAATATTTTGGAAATTTAATGGGGGTACGGGGATGGCCACTGCTATGGGATGTTCTATGGGGCTTCTTCCAATCGGAGGATTAGTTGCTATACCTGTAGCTACTTTGACCATATTCTTCAGCAAAAACACTGGCTATACAGGTGGAGTTTTCTTTATAACTGTTGTTCTGGCAGGAAGTATTTTTCATAATGATGTTTTTATTCCAGTTTTAACAGTTATAGTGGCGGCAACTATTATTTTGATAAAATCTAAAATCCAATATCAGGACGAATGAGACCGGATGAACTCAATTCAGACCATAGATCTTTTGGTATCGGATGTTGGCTCATTTCGAAATTTTCTTTAATTTC
>CAZMZE010000061.1:0-58838 GCA_964570875.1 uncultured Dehalococcoidia bacterium | reverse complement strand
ATACCATAATTGCTGGTCAAGTATTGTTAAACCATGAGGATCCGGGCCAGTTTTAGGCAAACCTATCTTACCTATCTCAGCGCCTGTCTTCTTGTCGAATTTAACTATAACTTTTTCAGATCGATCAGCACACCATATACCATCACCATCTTTTGCGAGGCCGTGCAGCACTTCTAAGTTACAGGGGAATTGTGAAATGACTTCAAAGTTAGATCCATCCATCAGGATCAAGGACTTTGGATTGAAGGCCGTTATCCAGATATTCCCGTTGTCCCATTCAATTCCATGTATTCCTCCACCATCAGGGGTCAAGAAATGCCCGACCGTTTTTCCAGTTTCTATATCGATCTTGAGGACTTTAGAGATGTGGTCGTCGGATTGCCGAGAAGGCCTGGCCATGGGAGAACCATTTGACGCTGTCCACAAAAATCCTCCACCCACGGTTATTCCTGAACCATTTTGAGTTTCGGTGCTAATCACTCTCTTAACGTTGCCATATTTGTCCAGAACAAAAACATCATCTGTTAGTTGATCCATGACATATAATTCGTTATTAAACCATTGTAATCCGTTTGGCATTCTAACTGGGGTTTGAAATGGTACCGATACTTTTCTATTGTCCATAAAAATCCCTCTTAACTGGTAGTGGTAGTTAAATTATTTAGTTGGGTATATATAGTTTGATAGAAAGCTGTTGTATGCTAAATAGCTATTTGAAGATAACCATTCCGTACGGAAAAGGATTCTATCACATACCAATGAATGTAGTGTTTTGCAGTTGAAGATTGAGTTGAGTGATCAGAAAAATAGAGGTGCACAAATGAGTGTTTTAGATCGTTTTAGATTAGATGGCAAGCGTGTTTTTATAACTGGAGGGAGCCGTGGGTTGGGGCGTGAGATGGCGCTTGCACTGGCTGACGCTGGTGCGGATATAATTTTGACTGGTCGTGATGTCTCTAGCCTTAATCAGACTGTTGCAGAAATTAAGAGTTTTGGACAAGATGCAATACCTATTCAGGCTGATATGAGTGATACAAACGACTGTCAGAAAGCTTGTGAATTAGTATTAGAAAAATATGGCCCCATCAATGTACTGATTAATAATGTAGGTGGGCGACGTGAGAGCATACCTACTGAAGAAATGTCATTAGATACTTGGTACAAATATATTGATTTAAATTTGACCCATGTGTTTCTGTGTACAAAATTGATAGGCGGATCGATGATTAAAAAAGGTCACGGTGGAAGGGTTATCAACATTTCTTCGATAAATGCATGGAATGCGATTCGATTTCTCCAAGGTAGACACTATGAAACCGCCAAAGCCGCGATTGTTCAATTTACAAGGTCTTTGGCTATTGATTGGGCCCCTCACCGTATAACAGTAAATGCTATTTGTCCGGGGCTTTTCATGACTGAACCAAATATCAAATGGTCCACTGATAATCCAGAAGAAATAAAATCATTGATTGATAGAATTCCGGGACGTGAGACTGGTAAACCTGAGGATTTGGGTCCACTTGCAGTGTATTTGGCTAGTGATGCTTCAAGTTATATAAACGGAGCATCAATTGTGATAGACGGAGGATTCACTTGTTGAGAATTTTCTCAAATTTGGTGAATTGAAATAAGGTAACTCTTTGGCCAGAGAACCTTATTGATACAATGCTCTTTTGTTCAATTCTGTTCGCTTGCAATAAATGGTTCATCACATTAGTATGGCGTTTCATCCGATTGGATTGTAAAACTGCACTGTCTTAGGAGGTCGAGTATGGCAATAAGAGTTGGCGCCGGAGATTATCAGTATGAAGTAGCAGAAGATTGGGGCCAGTGGCCTGTGGACGGGACCGCATCAGATGTTGCTACTGATTCTCAAGGGAGAGTTTATGTTGCTGTTAGGACCCCGAATTCTGAAGATCAGAAAACGGGCGCCATGATTGTATTTGATCGTGAGGGCAACCATATTGATTCATGGGGAGAAGATATATTTGATGGGTGTCATGGTCTCTGGATAAGTCCCAAGGATGAGGTTTATCATACCGATGCGGGAAACAATACAATTACCAAATTCACCACTGATGGCAAATTGCTGATGACAATAGGCAACAAAGGAGAATGGGGTGAACATGGGATGCCGTTTAGGTCTCCTACTAGGGCAGTCGAATCATCTGGTGGCGATATATATGTGTCTGATGGTTATGGTCAAAATAGATGCCATAAATTTACTGCCGCTGGAGAACTGATTTTGTCTTGGGGAGAAGGGGATAACGTTTATTGGCAGCAAGAGGTAGATAAAAAGGTGACTGGTGTTGCAGGGAAAGGGCCGGGTCAATTTAATTTGCCTCATGATATAGCAGTAGACAGAAATGACCTTTCGTATGTAGCTGACCGTGAGAATTTAAGGTACCAGGTGTTTGATCCTGAAGGTAAGTACATCACGGAGTGGAACAACATTAAATGGCCTAATGATGCGGTTATTGATGATGATGATGTTATGTATATAGCAGAAGGCGGTGTTGTAGAGGGAGCAGATGGCATACTCATGATGAAATTAAATGGTGAGGTAATAGGAAGATGGGGTGAAAGAGGTGATCGCCCTGGTCAGTGGCGTGGTGCTCCTCATGGCATCTGGGTCGATTGTTTTGGTGATTTGTATGTGGCTGAAGTTGGTGCTACGCAAGCTCTACACAAGTTTATTCGCGTATGACAATAAGTCTTGGGATTTAGATATTTGTCGAACTAGGTTTTTCTTGTACCAAACATACCCTTGCATAGTTGGTGACAGATATTTTTCGAAGAGTACCAGTTTTCACCATTGCTACGTCTCCTTGAACGAGTTCGATGTAAGAACCGTCTAGATTTAATTGGATTTTGCCACTATCCACTAGCCAATGTTCGTTGTTTTTCAATTTTTTCGGATTGAAATTCGTATCGGTCTCTAAATCGATATGCCTGATTTCTGTGAATCGACATCGGATGCCAGTATTTTTTATTGGACCATTATTTTCATTTCCACTGACTATAAATCCTGGAACTGTTGGTACCGGTGGACCGTCGATAGATTCCAGTAAGTGCTTTGCTCTTTGTTGTCGCTCAAGTTTGGTGACAACCGATACATTGTCGAATTCAGTCAACATTTGGAATCCATGTATGGACCCCATTGGTGTATATACCAATGTGTTCGGTGTGACGGGATACATTTTTCCGTCTAACAAAACCTTGCCTCTACCAGTATCAAATATCCACACTTCATCAGCATCGTGGTAATGTGGTTCATTCGTTACTCCAGCTTTGGCCGTTGGATGACTCATGAAAGAGCTGATTGAGGTCCAATCTGGCGAAGATTCTTCACCCCAGTATACGGTGTTCGAAGTTTTGGGGATGATCCAATAGTTTGATTTTTTAATGATCAATGTGAACACCTCACTATACATTGATTCTTAATACAAACGGCTTTCCAGTAGTACATCAGGACCCAAAATTTTGATTTGATGTAAAAATAAACAGATTGAGCTAATATGGATTATATAAAATTAAACATAGGAGTGTGGCGATGGCAGGAATATCTAAAACTGTTTTGACTGCAAAACCTGGTAAGCTTCAAGAAGTAGTTGACACTATCAAGTCTATGACTAGTAGAGCATCGGAAGTGAATGGGATGCAGGGTTTTGGTTTAGCTATAACAGGGGACAATGAAGTGACGGTTTTCGGTGTCTATGACAAAGTACAAGATTCTGAGGCGGCGGCTCCGATTGTGGCCGAAGTATTCGGTGATATGGGGCCTTTGATGGACTCAGTCCCTGACAGGGGGATTTTTGAGGGCTTCTGGTTCTCAAAATAGATTCTTTTAATTATATATATACTTTACGAACACTCCGTTTTAATAAGATTTCTTGGATCAAAAAATGGCGATTGGATTTGCTGGCGAACCTGTTCCACCGTTTATAACCAAAGGTGAGATGCTTAGGTAGAATTCGTATCGATTTAAATCTCTGCAGATTTTGGATAACCGGTCGAAGTTGGCATTGTCTAATATTGGCATACCCATGTGAGGGATAGCTACCTCATGGATTGGAGCTTCTGCTGCATAATCATATGGTCGGTGTCCTGCCTCCTGTAAATCCCATCCCAACAAAGCGGCATCGGTATCAAATAGGTATTCAAGTATTGACGGAGCGTTTCCCGGCGTACTAGGAGGAAAGCCAGGGTTGAATCCTGTATTATCTGCCCAGAATTCTGAATATCCTGATTTTATCAATACAGCATCGCCTTCGCGTGGGGTTATACCATGTAACTTTGCCCAATCCTCAAGATCCCAACCTTCTACAGGACGGTTTTGTTCAACATAGTCTATCCCTCGCATCTGAGGTATGTCGTAAAGGACGCCGCGTGTCACTATTCCGTCTCTCCAGCTTTCTATCGAATTGGTCCTTGCTCCGGTGTCAGTTACTAGTTCAGGGTCTTTATCGTTGTATAGACGACCTCCATGATCAATATCGTCAGAGAAAAAATGACAGAGAGCGTCAATGTGAGTGTTGACAAATCCGTGGTAAAAGACACCCACGTAATCCGCAGACCCTGTTTTGGTAACTGACATTTTATGATCCGCAGGCGTTGGATTTCTATCTTTGTTTGGTAGCATTTGTGGTGTTGCGAGTGGGTTGGAACACGATACTTTAAGACCGATTTTCACCAGGTGTGTTGCTTGCACAACCGTTGCATTGGTTATGTGATTAAGTGTTCCGTTATTGTCATCGTTTCCCCATCGCCCCCAATTGTTGAACTTGATTTTGTACGATACATATTCATCTTTAGTGGTAGGTAATCGATCTTTGACTCCCATCAGTGGCTCCTTATTGTTTCAATAACGATAGATAGCTGGTTCGCTAATTTACCAAGCAGTTAGTTAGGATCAATTAGTTAGTGGATTTTACTCCAGTTCCTCGTATATCTCAGTAACGTGAGTATTGGCCAGCAATGGGTAAATTTGTTCAAAAATATTGGTGATTATCTTAGTATTGCGAACTTGGGATCTGGATGCATCATATCTTCCCAAGGATGGCCATTGTTGTTCAGTTATCATAGTTCCGTGAGCTCCTGTGACCTTGCGATAAATTGATATTGGTGGAAAGCCAGCCTCAGTTGTTGCTGACTGTAGTGTGAGAAGAAGTTTTGTCAATTGTCCCCCTCCAGGTTTGGGAGTGTAAATTCGCCTTACTGTAATCATTTGAGTTCCTTCCAATTTATTTAATACTAACTAGGTTATCGATACTTGAATATTATGAATGATTTGTTGTCATCCGGTAGAGCCAGCAAATTGCATAATTATCAACAAACTTGGCTCTGATTGACAACCTTTTAGCGGGATTTTAGTATCGAGTGATGGTTTGCTGCTGAAAGATTCTGCTTGATTCGGATTGAACTACAACTGCTTAATTTGGGTTTGCTTTCTCATTTCATGATTAAAGTTTTCCGTGTAGAGTGCTAGAGTATTTGAATAAGATAGCTTGAATGAAATAATAGTTATAGAGGTATCAATCATTGACTAACGAAAATGAATTAACAACCTTGATGAAAATTATGCATGGCGCTTTGTCGGAGGAGGGTTTGCAGGTGCAGGCAGTGGTGGAAAATTTATCCGAAGGAGAAAGCCTGCAGTCTTTTACGATAAGATTCAATCAGTGGGCATCAGTACTTATGTATCATGCTGATGTGGAAGATGAGTATATGACAGGCCCTCTGATTGACTTCCTTGCTGGGAGAACCAACGAGGAAGAGCACAGCCAACTTGGTGAATTATCTGATGCTCTGACTCAATATTTGGAAGATCAAAATTCCAAAAATTTGGAAAGTAGAATAAAACAAGTTGCTGTAGCGCTTCATGATGAACAACATGAACAACTTCTAGAGAAACTGGAAGATGTTCTGAGTGTTTTGAATGATGAAATAAGCAAAACAAGCTTAGTGGCGAGGACTCGCCGTCACCTCTACGGTAAAATTGTTTCTCTTAGAATATGTCAAGATGACCATTTGGAGAGCGAGGAATACTTGGTACTTCCTGAAATTGAAACCAATTTGAGCAATCAACAGAAAAAGACTCTGGTAAACCGTCTGTTGATTGATAAGGATTCAGATGATCCTCAATGGATACTGGATTGGATGAAAACTAGGTCCACACAAAAAGACGCAGACGTTCTGGATAGAATTGCGGAAGATTCTAGATAAAATACGACTTATTTGAGGTGTCAATGCAGTCGTTCCTATAAAAGGCCTAGTTATGTTTTTTCAAGAAGCTTTCTATACGGGGGATTATTTCAGAGGCACCTGTTACCACAGCTGCATGATCGTGCCCGTCCAACCTTAGATAATCCACGTTGTTAATCACTTGAGATACTTGTTCAACGCCTTTGTAGAATGGGTCCTTTGTACCACAAAAAAGTAATATAGGGATCTCAGTACTGTTTAAGCAATTGTCCAAACCTTTCAGATTCCATGGAGAATCTGGATGTTCAATTAATGAGAGCAGAGCTTCCGGATCAATTTGAAGTAACCTGTCTCTTATAGTGTTTGGCAGTTCTTGGCCCTTTTGCCGATAGCCTTCAAGCCTTAGTTGTACGATTGATTCAATCCCTCCAGCCAGGGAGTTTCTTAGCTTTTTGGCGAAAGCCTCATTTATCTCGTATGGATGGGCCTCACCAATAATCAGTGTGTTTAAACGAGGCCTCATGTATTTGTGGAAGACGTAGCACAACCGTGCACCCAATGATACTCCGAGCACGTTAGCTTTATGAATGTTTTCTCTGTCCAGTATTGCGCATAGATCTGATGCAAATTTGGTACTAATGTAGTCGTTTGGGTTATGAGATTTACTACTTTTACCATGTCCTCTTATATCGACAAGTATAAGTTTGTAGTTTCGTTGAAGTTCCAGATACTGCGAAAACCCAGGATCTTTAAAAGATTCAAGAGAACCAGTCATACCGTGATAAATAGCCAATGGGGGGCCGTCCCCCACTAATTCATAGTAAGTATCGAATCCATCGGAAGTGATATAGGGCATGGTTTAAAGTAACCTCAATTATTTACTTCGTTAATCGTGTCTACAATAAGGTTGTCCGAAATTCTCTTCATGAGCCACCTCATTTATATGTTTACGGAGTTTTTTGCCTTGATTTCTCAACTGCTTGGGGTATCCGAATGGAAGTACCGCAATCACATCCAAGGTTTCAGGTACATTCAGAAGCTCTGCTACATTGGTCATACCTATCCAGCCTGTCCAATTTGAACCAACCCCTTCAGACCATGCCGACAAGACCATGGATTGTATAGCTCTACTAGCGTCTGATACCCCAAATGGGGATGATTTGTCTACCGCCACTGCAATTGCAAACGCAGATTGAGCAGTGTATTTTCCAGAACTTACAGCGGAGCCTATTTTGACGAGTGATTCACGTTTGCGAATCAGTATAAAGTGCCAAGGTTGACCGTTCATGCTGCTACCAGTAAGTCTGGCAGACTCAATAATTTTGTTGATGATGCTGTCTGGAACGGGTTTGTCTTGAAATTCACGAACTGCAAGTACTGTTCGAATTGCCTCAACTACTTCCATATAGTTCTCCTTACATAAGAATTATCTTACGAATTCTGGTTTGTGAGCCAATATTGCTTTGTTTATACCATGGAGATGTAGTTCTCTGACGAAGATATTTGAGATGGAGGAACGAATTCTCCGTTGATTATCAGGTGTCCATACCTCTACATGTGACAGGGATCTCTAATTCGAGCTCTCCATTTCTGACCCCATACATTTTGTCATGAAGATTAACAGAAAGTGAGACGTGATTAGGGATAACTTCAATCCGGTCACCAATTCCGAGTTTAACGTTAGGATTGTTCAAGGATAATATCCCTATTTCTTCTGTTAGTCTTGTGATTTCAAGCTCGGGACGTCCCTTCACAATTCCGAATCTAGGTTTCATACCCGTTCTTTCAGATAGGAATAGCAGAGGGTCTGCCCCGAAAGTTTTATAACCTCCGTCTATGCAAGCTCGATTTTCATTTGGAATACTTACAACTGTCGACAGTACTGTTGCGGCACACGAAGATTCTCTCGTCGAGAGAGCATTCATATACATCACATCACCAAATACGTATGCCCCCGGATGGATTTCTGTAATTTCTGGGAATTCTTCCGCGTAGCGGCATAAATCACGGGCTGTTGGAGTTGATCCGAGGATCACATCTGTTAGTTCAATTCCGTTAGTTTTAAGACTCTTAGCTGTGCTATTCATTTGGAAAGCTGTTTCATATGCCAACGTTTGGATGTCAGATGGTGATGATAAACTTGACGAGGATTCATGTGTCAATATGCCAACCAACCGTATTCCCTGAATTTGGATTAAGATGTCGGCTAAATCAATTGCTGGTTGCCCAGGCATAACTCCAAACCTGTTGCAATTTGAGTTGATTTTCAACAACACAGGAATGTCTGTATCCAAAAGTTTGCCTACTCCGGCAATTGCCTGTGCTCCATAAACACTATCTACAACACAACTAATCTGGATTTTTCCCGCAAGCGACGCCAGTAATTCAAGTTTATGTGGCCCTACAAATGGATGAGCGATCATTATATTAGTGAATCCTGCGGCAGCAAAAGCAGCAGCTTCGCTAGGTTTAGACACACAAAGTCCAATAGCTCCGGATTTAATTTGTAAATCCGCTATATATGAACTTTTGTGTACTTTAGTGTTCGGCCTCAATTTGAGACCTGATTTAGCTGTCATTTCTGCCATTTGAGATATGTTTGAATCCAACTTATCTAAATCCACCAATATGGCAGGCGTATCTAATGATGAATAATATATATCGGAATCGGAGTTCATTATGTCCCCCCTGACAAGCTATTAATGGTTAAAGTTAAAGTTGTTTGATATCCACTGTCAAACATATACATTGTGGATAACTTCGATCCATCATTGACCTTTACCGCAATTAAGATTAGTTTTGTGTAATCAAAACATGTTTTGTACATACAGGTTTAGGATTAGGAGGTGGCAATTGAAAGCAGCAGTTGTTTACGAATTTGGTCAGCCAGTTCAAATAAAAAATCTTGAGCAAGATCCACCCAAGAGTGGAGAAGTAAAAGTTAGAATGGGAGCGGCGGGGGTATGCGCGAGTGATAATCACCTCAGGCATGGTAATGCGATTTTACCTCTACCTGTAGTATTGGGCCACGAAGGTGCGGGTACCGTTGTGGAAGTTGGAGAGGCAGTAAGAGGGCTTAATGTTGGAGACCGGTGTATTCTTTCGTTCGTCTCAAATTGCGGCAATTGCAGGACTTGCCGGATAGGGTTGCCAAATATATGCGAGACCAATTTGGAGACAGGGTCACGACAGTTTGATGGAACTTACCGACTTCATGACCAAGATAGTGATGTTGGGCAAATGGGCAAGCTAGGCGTATTCGCTGAGACTATCGTAATACCTCAACAGGCGTGTTTTCCTATTCCATCCTCAGTGCCGTTTGATGTGGCTGCATTGATTGGTTGTTGTGTTACTACCGGAGTGGGGTCAATAATCAATAATCCCGCAGCCAGACCAGGAGTTACGGTAGCTGTTTTTGGTTGCGGTGGCGTTGGTCTTAATGTAATACAGGGTGCGGTTTTGGTTGGAGCGAGTCGGATTATCGCTATTGACGTAGTAGACCACAAGTTGGAATTTGCTTACAAATTCGGAGCTACTGATGTAATTAACTCTAGGGATGTGGATGTTGTCGAAGCAATTAAAGATTTGACAGGAGATGGAGTTGATATCGCTGTGGACAGTTTTGGAGGTGTAGAGGTAATAACGGATGCTGTTAGTGCACTTAGAAGAGGTGGTACCGCGGTAATGGTTGGGTTGGTGCCCGTAGGTGCAAAAGCGGCAGTTGATGTTGTTGATATGATACGTGCACAAAAGAGCTTGGTGGGTAGTTATTATGGTTCTGCTAGTCCCCATCAAACTTTTGAGAAATTGGTGAATTACTATCTGAGCGGGCGAATAGATGTGGGAGGGTTGATAACTAGAGAATATCAATTAGACCAACTCAATGAAGGGTTCGAAGCTATAGAGGCTGGTGAAGACGGCAGGGGAGTGGTAGTGTTCGGACACTGACAGCTAGCGGGTTAGTTAAGCTCTTGTTCAATCATTAACTTTTTTTGGAATGAGCATTGGTTTATGTAAGCTGCCTCCAATCTGTCCCCAATGCGTCGAATCTCTGATGGAATGCTGATAAAACGCTTTTGGGCAGTTCAGCGCCTTCGTTAACTATGTTTATATTATGATTCATGTGTTTAGGATTGCCAGTTCCAACTATTATCGTATGTGGTTCTGGATGTGAAAATACAAATCGAAGCGAGGTAGTAATCCGATCATCCGGCTCGTTTTCGATAGGTCCTTGGGCAGCCATTTTTTGCGCGCGCTCGAAATACTCGTCAGAGTAACTGGTTTTACTGCTATCCGCTCTCCACACAGAATTAGCGATAGGCCTCTTGATAATTATACCCATTCCCCGATCGGATGCGTTTTTGAGTAGACCTTTCGTTCTGCCATGTTGGTCCACTATGTTGAGGCTTGTTTGCAAAGTGTCAAATCTACCGCTCTCAACAGCTCGCATAGCTTCCTCATTGTCACCGCTGTAGCTCACGAATCTAATTTTCCCGGAATCTTTGGCCTTGTCCAAAGCATCCACTACTTCACCTTTATCCATGACATCAACTCCACAAGAATGCAGTTGCATCAAATCAATGTGATCGGTTCTTAAACGTTTTAGGCTACGGTCAATACTGTGTTCTACTGTCTCAGCAGTCCATTCGGCACCCTGGTATCCACCAGTTACATGACCACATTTTGACGCTAAGATATATTCATTTCGCCTATGGGCAACTGTCCTTCCGATTACTTCTTCGCTGTTACCGTAACAAGCAGATGTATCCAGCAAATTGATTCCAGCATCTAGAGCTGAATTCAGTAGCGTTTCCCCAGTTTTCAAATCATCAGATGACAAGTCGAAATCGCCTATTTCAGCCAGTCCCACACCAAGCCGAGTAACTTCTAGACCTGTATTACCGAATGGTATGCGTTCCATTTACCCCTCCATATATAAACTTGTTATCTTTCTGGTATGAGATCTTTTTCACTGTAATCTGGAGATGTTGAATATTCCTGGATCCCTTCCATTCAGCATAAATTCAACTGTTCGTTCTCCTGCAACTAATCCCATAGAATTACCATGGCCACTAAAACCCACTACAAAATATACCTCTTTTTGATGAGGGAGGCGACCGATGATTGGTAACCCATCATGGGTCATCCCGTGTATTCCAGCCCATCTTCTGTCAACCTGGCCATCTGATTCAGGGAAATACTGGGTAAAGAAATTTTTAATAACACCTTGAACATTAGCAGTGGTTTCATCAGCGTAAGTACGTTCTTGTTCAATGTGTTGGAAACGGCCTCCGCCAACAAGGATTCTTCCGTCTTCTAGCTGTCGGAAATAGCAACTTTGGTTTACAAGTCCAAGCGTGTCTATTGTTGTGGATACTGGAGTGGTTAGAAGAACCTGGCCCCTTGCGGGCTCCACTAATGACTGGAAAAATGGGTCTAAAAGTGGGGCATAAGCGTTTATTGCCAGAACGGCTTTTTCACAAGTAACTATGTGTCGCCTAGTTCTAATTACTAGATGAGACTTCTCTTCGCCAATAGCGAAAACTTCGTCATTTTCGTATAGAGTCGCACCACTTGTGAATGTTAGATTCGCACTCAATTCAGCGGGCTGCGTGCCGAAATCATTGGGTTGAATCAACGTAGCCCTAAATCCACGACCGAGTGGGTCACCATCAACGTATTCAGCATCAAAACCATCTTGATTCAACATGTCTGCGCTGCTTCTTAAGACATTTGCAAAATTATCATCCAGTGCTATATAACTCGCACCACTGATGTTGTGTTCTATCCCAAACTGATCAGCTAATTCTCCCATGGTATGCACGTTTTCTTCTGTCAATTTCCAAAGATCCTGCGCGCCATCTCTACCGAAACGATCAACAGCTTCCGAGTATGAGTCCCTGGAACCTACTAGTACCATTCCTGCATTTCTTCCACTTGCACCGGCTGCAGGATGACGAGCTTCAATAATAGCTACATCCTTGCCAGTTTTGTTCAGAAGTCCAGCCAAATACGAACCAACTATTCCTGCTCCAATTACGACGACATCGTGGCTGACTTTCGAAGGCTTTGAATTCATCTCTTGCCAGACGGAAACAGTCACGATTCTACCTCTGTGTTGTTCGTATTTAACAGGGAGCGAAACTCTAAAAAGGGTTTGATATTGCTTAGGTGCTGCCCCAATGTACGTAATACATTATATGAAAAATTTTGTTGATTGTGTGACTAGCATTTATGGCGGGTGTTATCGGGGCTTTGTTAACCCTAAAATAGGGAAGATATAGATTTAAACGGTTAATTTCATGTTTGTTGCGCACTGTGGTTTGTAATACAAGACATTAATGCTTTGAACTAGGCAATGAACTCTCTAGTGAATACTTTACCAACAAGGTTTAGAATACAAGCTGTTGGGCATCAGGATTAAAAGCGTGTCAAATGTCGATGTTGATTGCAAAATGATTTGATTTATTAGTAAACAGGATTGATTTGCGGGGAGTAAAGCATGGGTTACGATGTGATAATTGTCGGTTCGGGTGCCGCTGGTGCAATCTTGGCAACACGTTTGTCTGAAGATGCTCAAACATCTGTCTTGTTGATAGAGGCTGGGGCAGATTATCCAGACATGGAACAACTTCCTGAAGAGATAAAATTTGGATATGGTAGGCATAGAAATATTTGGGCTAAGGCCTTTGGAAGAGGAAGCGAACATGATTGGGGATTTTTAGCTCGTTCGACTGAATTTCATCAATCCATGATTGTACCCCGTGGCAAAGTGATTGGAGGTTCTACTTCAGTCAATGCACAGATATTCTTACGAGGTGTTCCCGATGATTATGACAAATGGTCTGAATTAGGGAATAAAGGATGGGGATTCCGAGACCTTTTGCCATATTTTAAAAAGATAGAAACAGATTGTGATTTCGGTGGAGAATTCCACGGCAACTCAGGGCCGATATTTTGTAGGCGTTTTAACAAACAGGACTGGAATTTAGATCAATCTGCCTTCTACGAGGCAGCTGTAAGATCAGGATATGAAGAAAACATAGACTTCAATTCTCCTAATTCTACAGGTGTTGGGGCTCTACCATTGAATAATCCAGGCGGTATCAGGTATAGCACGGCAATTGGATATCTCTCAAAAGCACGGACCAGAAATAATTTGGAAATAAAAGCACATACTTTGGTTCACAAAGTGCTTTTCCAAGATAACAGGGCAATTGGTGTCGAAGTAGAAACAGAAGGCAAGACAAAGGAAATATTTGGTAATGAAGTAATTTTGAGTGCTGGAGCAATCAGCTCACCTCAAATCATGATGCTTTCAGGCCTGGGTCCTGAAGCGACTTTAAAAAAACATGGGATAAAGGTATTAACAGATTTACCGGGTGTAGGCAAAAATTTGAGAGACCATCCTCAGGTGCCGGTGGTTCTAAAGACTGTGGAATCTTTTGTGCAAGATGGGCTGGAACCAAGGTTGCAGGTTGGTTTAAAATATACTGCCACAGGATCAAACCTGAATGATGATATGCTTTTGCTACCACATTCTTTTACGGTTCCTGAAGGATATTATTTAGAAAGCACTTCCGAACCCATAGGTATCTCGATCGTCTGTGTCCTCAATTTAGCCTTGGGGTCAGGTACTGTGAGTATTTCTTCATCTGATCCACATGTTCAGCCAGATCTAGATTACAATTTTTTAGATGAAGAATTAGACAGACAGCGTTTACGAGAGGCTGTACGATTGTCGGTTGAATTGTCAGACGGGCCTGAATACGAAAACATTATCAGTAGAATAGAAGAGCCCACGCAGCTAGAGTCAGACAAACTTCTTGACCAATGGATGATGCGGAAAGTTCAAACTAGTCATCATGTTTCAGGGACTTGCAAAATGGGTCCTTCGACGGATCCTATGGCGGTTGTGGATAATCACTGTAAAGTGTACGGAATGGAATCGCTAAGGATAGTTGATGCATCCATAATGCCTGACTGTATCCGGGCTAACACAAATGTCTCAACAATGGCTATAGGAGAGCGTGTATCGGATTTAATGCAAAATGGAGATTAAATTTTTGCGCAAATTACAAAACTTATTTTGTTTCTTAGGAGAAAATATTGATTTCTAAAGCTTCGAGACTCAGACATTTAATTCAAGAGCCGGGAATAATTGTTCTTCCCGGTGCTCATGATGTTTTGTCGGCAAAGATTTTTGAACAAGCTGATTTTGATGTGATCTTCACCTCTGGGTTTGGGCTATCTGCTTCTGCTTTAGGTGTGCCGGATCTTGGATTACTTACTATGACAGAAACCATGGATCGAGTCCGAAGGATAGCGCATGAGATTGAAGTCCCCATAGTTGCCGATATGGATACAGGTTATGGGAATTCGCTTAATGTCATAAGAACTGTTAAAGAATGCGTTAATCTGGATTTGGGAGGTATCATTCTCGAAGACCAACTTTGGCCTAAAAAATGCGGCCATATGGAAGGAAAATCGGTGATCTCTACGGTAGAGCATGTAGAAAAATTGAGAGCTGCGGTGTACGCTCGTGGGAACAGTGACCTTGTAATAATAGCTCGAACAGATTCGATAGCTCCGCTTGGGTTTGAGAGTGCTATTGAGAGAGGTAAAGCCTACGTTGAAGCTGGAGCAGATGTACTATTTATCGAAGCGCCTCAGACTTCGGAGCAATTGGAAACAATAGTGGATACTTTTGACGTTCCTTTGTTTGCCAATATGATCGAGGGTGGGAAAACACCGTTTCTTTCGGCAAAAGAACTGGAAAACATTGGTTTCAAGATGGTTGTCTACCCGTTATCAGGGCTATTTGCGACTACTAAAGCTGTACAGGAAGTTGCGCACCATCTAAAAACTAACGGAACGACCAACTATGTGAAAGACACTGTGGATTTTTCTGAATTTGAAGAGGTGATTGAGCTCCAAAAATATAAAGATATGGAATCCATGTTTAGTGTTGACTAGCCACGACCGTTCAAAATTGATTTTGAATATGTTGCGGGCTTGCTAGAAGGATTGAAATACACTTCAGGAGGTAGATTACCAATGTATAAACAAAATGGGGCCCCGTCGTTATCTGGTTTGATGCACCACCCAGTAAGCGATATAAAACGACTGGGTCTTACGGTGGAGGCTTCACCAACAGCCTCATTAGAAGAGATGGAGCAGTACGCCGACGTTTTTGCGTCTGCTCATGCTCCTTTCATGAAAGAAGCTCTCAGGCTCAATCCTGCAGCGGATGATGAATCATTTAGAGAAGAATCTATAAAAATAATTGAAGACTATATAGAAATTATTACTGCTTTTGATTTGCTCACTCAGGTTAATGTACATTTCGGTTGTGTTCGCAGGGTGGAACCAGAGCAAACAATAGGGAAAACCGGAACATATGAAAATCAGATTAAATCTTTCCAACGTATTGCTGATTTTGCACGAAATCGAGGTAAAGAAATAGTATTGGAAAACTCTGGATCATATTGGTCTGGGGTTTCCACAAATACGACATTTGATCAAGTTGATTGGACAAAACAAAGTGTCCATTTTGGAACTGATCCCGAAGAGTGGATCCGGATATGTGAAGATGTCAATCGTGACAACGTTGGTCTTTGTCTGGATACTAGCCATGCATGTATGTATTCCCACAGATTTCCTGAAGATGAGAGGGAAGATGTATTGTTCAGTTTCCTGCAAAGGCCAGATTTGATCCGCCATGTTCATTGGAGTGATAATTATCCTTATGACGTCAGAGGGAGATCTGATTCCCACGAAATACTGGGGCGAGGGGATGAGCCGATTGAATACCACAAGGCCGTTAAAGAACTGGATGCTCTGATTCTTTTGGAGTCAAATTGCACTGTGAAAGAGCTTGAAGAACAACTAGAATTTATAGATAAACTGTGAGTAGGATGCTAGATTCCAATTTTGCGATGATACTGGATCAGAAGTTGTTTAGTGCTCTATGTTTAACTTGTCTGAATAACCTTACAGGCCCAAGGAAATATGTGATCTAAACCTTTGTATAGCAGGCTTAAATAATGAGTGTTCAATCAAATATCTTACAAAGTTATGTTTCAAAACAAATATTGGGATTGCGTACCGTTGATTCTGCAGAAGTGGAATCTATGTTCGATAACATTTCACTGGATCAAATAGTTAAGAATAGCGATCTTTTGGCTGATGAGATCGTTGATACTTTCCGGCTGTCTTTGATCACAGAATCTCTAACAGAACAGTATTCCAGCACGTATAGAATTGGGGCCGAAAATCATAGGGCTGATTGGTTGCTAGACTACATAGTACGTTTTTGGGAGCCAGACGAGCTTAGTCACGCAGACCCATTTAAAAAAGTGCTCACAAATTTTGGAGTCGACTCAAGTAATTTGGATATTGAAATTAACGAAGCGAGGAGTGAAACTGCCTATCAACATGCCCACTCGTCCGGTTTTCACCCCATAGCGCTGACAACATATGGGACCTTGCAGGAATGTATAACAGATTATTGGTATGAACTTCAGAGGGATTTTTTCCCGTCTCAAAGCAGGACTTCAACCATACTAAGTAAGGTTAAAGGACGTGAAGCGTTACATACAGTGCAGTTTCGTGACCTCACTGCGATCCAGTTAGAATCAGATCCATATCTGATAGATGAAATAATACCCGCGGTGATAAATTTCAAAATGCCTGGCAATCATATACCACCCGTACAAGAAATAGAGTCTCGAACACAAGCATTATTACCAAGAATGGGCGGAGATGTTACAGAATTACTTAAAAGGATTATAAATCACATACAGGCAATGCTCGGAAACAAAGATGTTTTGGGCAAATTGCTGATGACTTATGCGTCTAATAGTGAGAAAAGATTCATTTCATCACTCCCTAATTCATTAATTACTAAAAGTGTGGGTTTGATTAGAGGAGGCCATGGCTTGGTGGGAGAGATTGTACTTGAACAATTTGGATTGATTGCGAATGAAAAAGGTGTTCCAAAAAACATTCAAGAAAAACTGGTTTACCAAATAAAATCGATAGTTAAGAGATGGATTCGTGACAGGATGCGCGTAGAAGGGTTTTTATATAATGGGAATTCTTCTGGAATCGAGTAAATATTCAATGATGTTGGAGATATGAATTTGGGAACTTTGGGTGAAACAATTGGTAGAGCTCTAGCACCAGTGGTTCTAAAGAACATGAGTAGCTTGGGTGTAAAAGTGACTACTCCAGATGGGAACTCTATTAACGGTGAAAAAAATGATTCTCTTTCTCCGCCCGGCATACGAGTTATCGATTGGTCTTTTTTCGGGGATTTAGTATTGGGATATGATTTAGGGCTGGCAGATGCTTACATAAATCGTAAGTGGGATTGTGAAAATTTACCTGGGCTTTTCAAATTTCTGGCATCGAGATCTCGCGATAACCGTTTTGATAAATATTGGAATTTGGCTCCAGGGAAAATCATTGCGCGGGCAAGACAGGCGATAAGATCCAGTAATTCGTTGAAATGGGCAAAAAAGAATATTAGCGCCCACTATGATATGAGTAATGACTGGTTTGGTCTGTTTTTGGATAGCGGGATGATTTATTCGTGTGCTGAATTTAAGCATGTTGAGGATGATTTGGAAGCGGCACAGAATCGGAAGTTGGACTTTTTTTTATCGAATTCAAACATAAAAGAACGTGATCATATACTGGATATAGGATGTGGATGGGGTGGGCTTATATGTAAGGCGGCAAAAGATTATGGATGTATGGCTACGGGAGTCACTTTGTCGAGAAACCAATATGAATACTGTTTAGCCTTGGTAGAAAAATTAGGTCTCGCCAACCGTGTAAAAATATTGTTACAAGACTACCGTTCTTTGGACGGGAAATTTGATCATGTCTACGCGATAGAAATGCTTGAGGCTGTTGGACACAATGGGATCGGAGAATTTTTCTCCAAAACGAATAAACTTGTACAAGGTTCAGGGACACTTAATTTACAGGTAATCACTGTTCCAGATGAAAGGTATGAAGCATACCGCAAAAACTGTGATTTCATACAAAAATACATATTTCCAGGTGGACTATTGCCATCAATGAGTTCAATAAAATATTCAACCAATGCTAATAGCGACTTTGTGATCAAGACTGACAGATCAATTGGTAAATATTATCCTGCGACACTTATTAACTGGCGTAATAATTTGTTCGGAAATTTGGAAAAGGCGCGGAGTATTGGTTTTTCTGACAACGATGTTCGTCGCTTTGATTATTATTTCAGTTATTGCGCTGGTGCTTTTGAAGCTCGCCATATCGACAATAGGCAGATTGTGATGAGTAGGTCGTAGCTTGTGGTATGAATATTTCATAGACCGTAATTTACTTCCCAGGTTCGTTGTACGAATGGCTGTTAAATTCATGCTCGGTCGCTATGCTGACCGGGTAAACAGATTTACCAGTGATGAAATTGCTAACCTACAGTCGGATTTCAGATCCGAATGTTCATCGGGTTCTTTTGCAATAAACACTCAGGATGCAAATCTTCAGCATTATGAAGTACCTGTATGGTTTTTCAAATCTTTATTGGGAATTAACATGAAATACAGTGGGTCTTTTTGGGACAGCGATACCAGAGACATCGATTCGGCCGATTTCAAAACACTGGGGAAATACGATCTTCGCGCTTGTATCGAGGACGGACATAACATTTTGGATATAGGAGCCGGCTGGGGCTCGATGTCTCTATATTTAGCTCAAAAATATAAAAAATCAAATATTACCGCAGTTACAAATTCTCGTACGCAGCTCGAATACATTCAGCAAGAAATTTCACGTACAGGCCTCGATAATATAGAGGTTATCAAGTGTGATGTTAATCAGCTTGAATTCGACAGGAAATTTGATCGAATCATTGCAATTGAAATGTTGGAGCATACTAGGAACACTGGGAATTTAATGCAAAAAATATCAAAATGGCTTAATCCTGATGGTAAATTCTTTTTCCAGATATTCACTCATAGGATTTTTCCTCAATTATTTGATAATAAGGATGATTCGTGGATGTCGAGGTACTTCTTCACGGGTGGCATGATGCCATATATGGGATTTTATGAAGAAATCCAATCTGGTTTATTCAAGGAAAAATCTTGGATTGAGAACGGGATCAGCTACCATAAGACACTTGAGTCATGGATAGACAATCTTGATTCAACTAATTTGGACTCGGATTTAATTGATACTTCCTACTATGATTCTTATGATCCCAAGTTGCTTAGAAACCGGTTTATGATTTTTCTGATTATCTGCTCCGAATTGTTTAAATTCAACAAAGGGAAAGATTGGTATCTGATGAACTATCTTTTCACTAAGAATAAAGGTGTTGTTTGATTGAAGATCGCCGTGGTTGGATCAGGAATTTCTGGTATTGCTGCTGCATATTCTTTGAGCACTGCTCATAAAGTTACCCTGATCGAGAAACAAAATAGATTAGGAGGACACTCCAACTCTATATCGGTGGATGAAGGGAATGGATATGAGGTCAAAATTGACACTGGCTTCATAGTATTCAATGACAAAAACTATCCCAGATTCACCAGGTTTTTGAGGGATCTTGATATAGAATCTGTGAAATCAGACATGTCATTTTCCTATGTTGAAAGCTCAACTGGACTGCAGTATGCAGGGACACTAGCCGGGTTGTTGTATTCTGGAGGTCTGAAAAATTCTGTAGCTAGATGGCGTTTACTTGGCAGTATCTATAAATGGTCCCGAGAGTTGGATTCGCAAAAAAGAGCTTGTTCATTTGGCAGTAACACAATTTATGAAGCCTTGATAGATTTGGGATGTCCCACGGAGACGATAAACAAGTACTTTATTCCAATGGCATCTGCGATATGGTCTTGTGACCAAGGAGAATCAAAAAATATTCCCGCTGCAACTTTCATAAAATTTTTTTCAAATCACGGACTGTTAAACATTTTTGATAGGCCAAAATGGTTTACTGTGAAAGATGGCAGCCAGTCATACATACATAAATTCGAGGAGATATTTCAGGGTAAGATTATTCGAAACTCTGGAGTCTATTTGATACGGGAGTGTGATAGTGGAATCCTGGTCAAATCTAGAGGAGTTGACGATCAAATTTATGACATGGTGGTTATTGCGACTCACGCTGATGAAGCAACAGAACTGTTGGATAGCAATTTAATATTGCAAAAAAACATATTGTCAACGTATTCATATTCAGTCAATCAGGTTTTTTTACATACAGATACAAATTTAATGCCTTCGAGCCGTAAAATGTGGGCATCCTGGAACGTGCTTGGCAACAATTTCAAAGATAGTCAAGAACCTTTGGTAACATATAACATGAATCGCCTCCAAGGGATTGAATCAAAGAATTCATATTTGGTTACACTGAGTTCATCGATCGAACCAGACCAAAATAAATTGATTTATCAAACCACTTACTCACATCCTATTCTTAACCATGACGAGAACAAGAACGATAAGAATTTTGACGTACTTAACCGTTCTGGAAACATCAAATTCTGCGGATCGTACTTAGGATATGGATTTCATGAAGATGGATTTCTTTCAGGTTTGAGAGTCTCAAATCTGATAAATAGTGAAGTAAGGTATTAATATGAAGTCATCTGTTCTGAACGGTGTTTTGGATCACCAACGTTTTATTCCTAAGAACCACTCTTTTGCATACAAGCATTGTATGTTGCTGGTCGATCTAGATGAGCTTGAACAAAAGGGCCGACTAGCTTATCTCCTAAAACACAATCGAATCGGCCTGTTTTGCATAAAAAATACTGATTACGTGGACAGAGAAGATATACCCATAAGTACAAAATTTGAAAAAATATTAGACGGTGGCAGTGAATATTCACCATCAGACAGACGTATTTTGATTACCACTCCATCATTACTTGGGTATTCTTTCAATCCTGCATCTTGCTATTTACGGGTTAGTGAATTTGGCGAAATTTTGGCTGTGGCTATTGAAGTAAATAATACATTCGGAGAATCTCATATATATCCATTGGTAAGAAGATCGCATGAAAGAGTATCAGATAATGTTTTCTTGAATAAGCATGATAAAGAGTTTCATGTTTCTCCATTTATATCACGTACTGGTGAATACCAATTCGAATTTTCTCTGAGCGATCGGAATTTTGCTCTGAAAATTGATTTGTTTCAAGAAAATGTCCAACTTATACGTACAAAATTCAGTGCGGAAATTAAGCCACTAACTACAGGGGCATTGCTGAAATCTACATTTAGGTTATGTTCCATAATTTTGTTAACAGAATTTCGTATATTAATACAGGCCTACAAGCTTTATGTAACCAAGAAATTACCATTTTTCCCAAAACCTAACCGAGGTGAAACTACTACAAGGTCTCCATCTCCTGGATATATAAGGAAGATTAAATTTCCTTTCAAATAATTTGTCGTTTAGCTATTTCATCTGCGCATTACGAATGTATAACGCTAGTCCATTAACACGGAGAGAAATAATGGTGACGCATTTGGTAATGATTTTGTAGTGAGTAAGGGTGATTGACCCCTTTGAGGTCGTACTGATAGTCTTCACCAACGAGTCGGATGATTACCGAATGATTTTTTATGGAGAGGCTTAGAATGCAACCGATATTGCCAGGTCAAGGTAGAGTTCCGTACGCACCTTTACCCAAAAAGGAACCCACTTACAGCGGGCCCATAGTAGTTTCCAGGGGCGAAGGGATAGTGGAGGAACAGCCTTACGGGAAGTCTATAAAATTATTGTGTGAGGAAACGGTTGGGGATGACACTTTTACACTTGCTGAGCGTATTTATGAGCCCCTCAAAGAGCCAATATTAGTGGAGACGCACGATAGTGAAGCATTACATAGGGAGGCAGATTCTGGTCTGTAGATCAGGTAAACGCAATGAATATATTAGAAATTTTCGCACGATTGGAAACGGGACATTTAACTAGTATTGCGGGTGTTGGATATCAGGAATTGGTACCCGCCAAGGAAGCTGATGCAGGTTGGCCTCTAGGAGTGATACGGAGACAGAATGGAGACCTGATAGTTTGCGATTATCTTGGCCACAGATTATGGAGGATAGACACTGATGGGATGTTGCATTCTTTTGCTGGTGATGGAGTCCCTGGTTATTCAGGGGATGGTGGTCCCGCCGAGAATGCAAGACTGGAGGGTCCTCATGACCTAGCCCAAGACCGTCATGGCAACATTTACGTGAACGATAGCAACTGCACTACGTATCGGAAAATAGATGCTAATACAGGGATCATCACTAGAGTAGCTGGCTCAGGTAAAAAAGGTAGAGGGGGAGATGGTGGATTGGCAGTAGATGCTGAAACGGATACTCATTGCGGGATAGCGATCGATGAAGAGGGCAATGTATTTATTTCTTCTGAATGGGCTAACAACATCAGGCGAATTGATTCCCGAACTGGTGTGATAGAACTTTTTGCCGGGTATGACGCACGTCATTATCCTTCAGAGGTAGGTAATAGCAGACCATTTACGGGAGCAGGTTTGAGTCTTGGCGGTTACCACGGAGATGGTGGGCCCGCTAACAGCGCTGGCTTCTACCATCCTGAGCATCTGGCATTTGATTCCAACGGGGATTTGTATGTTTGCGATAATTCCAATGACAGGATACGCAAAATTGATATGAAGACAGGAATTATTACGACTGTTTTAGGCAATGGACAGCGCGCTTCTAACGGAGATGGAGGATTAGCTACAGAAGCCAGTGTGTTAATGCCTGACGCAATTTGCTTCGATTCAAATGACAACATGTACGTCGGAGAAAAATATGGCCATAGAATTCGCAAAGTGGACCATGAAACTCAGATAGTTACTACGCTGGTGGGTACTGGTTCTCCTGGTTTTGGAGAAGAAGGATTGCCTGGTAACCAGACTAAATGCAACTCTTGTGAGTCAGGAATTTGGGCTGATCCAGATGGTTCAGTTTTTTGGGGTGACTGTTCTGGTAGACTCCGTAAATATGATGGTAAAACAGCGATTGTGACTACTGTGTTTGGCGGCACGACTGTCCATGACGGAGATTCAGCCGAAAAAGGATTCCTTTGTTGTCCGGAGGATTTAAGTATTGGTCCCGACGGATATATATATTTCGCTGACTCATTTAATCAAAGGATACGTTCTATAGATCCTGTTACTGGCATAATTGAAACTGTGGCGGGCTCTGGTGTCCGAGCCTACGGTGGAGATAATGGACCGGCTGTGGATGCCTATATCGGCAATCCAAACGACGTTTCAGTGGATTCAAAAGGAAGGATTGTAATAGCCGATACTAGGCACGGGAAGGTTCGCAGAGTTGATGAAGACGGAATTATTCGAAATGTTGCTGGTGGGGAAGGACAATGGGATAGGGGAGACACGGGTCCAGCTATTTCCGCATGTTTGGTTGACGTCAGGAGTGTTCAACACGACCGAAACGACAATATATTCATTGGTGATGGGATTGGGCGTATTAGAAAGATAGATTCACTTACTGGAATAATTAATACTGTGGCTGGCATTGGTTTAGTAGGGTATTCAGGTGATGGCGATAAAGCTACTACGGCTCGGATAGGGACTCCGAGTGCTATTAGATTTGATAATATAGGCAATATGTATTTTTCGGATTCAGCCTATCACGTGGTAAGAAAAATCGACCCGAAAGGTGTGATTGGCACTATCGCCGGTACAGGTGAACCAGGGTTTTCTATTGATGGGACGCTTGCGACTGAAGCTAGGTTAGATTCACCTGCCGGGCTGGATATTGGTCCTAATGGTGAAGTATATATTTCTGACTCTAAGAACAATCGTGTACGTGTTGTTGGTACAGATGGGGTTTTGCATACAGTAGCCGGTGGTGATCAGCCTGGGGATACATCATCCCCGTGCGAAGCTAAGACGGCTAGTCTTAATGAGCCACATGGACTATGCTTTTACGGGTCAGATATACTCTTGGTAAGTGATTATCACAATAATAGAATTAAGGCTATTAAATTGTCTTAATATTGAAAAAAAATACTAAGAATCAGGGTTTAGGAGAACGGAATGTTGCAAATTGGAGATAAGGCACCAAATTTTTCGTTGCCAATATCTGGTGGAGGAAAATTGGATTTGGGCAGCCTGCAGGGAAATAAGGTAGTTTTATATTTTTACCCTAAAGACGATACACCTGGCTGAACTATAGAAGCGTGCGGGTTCCGCGACGCTATGGAGAAATTGGTTGGCGAAGGTGTGACAGTACTGGGCATAAATGGCGATAGTATTGACTCACATCGGGATTTTATAAACAAATATGCTTTGAATTTTGCTCTCCTTTCTGATGATGACAACTCTGTTTCGGTCGAATATGGTGCTTGGGGAGAAAAGGATAAAGATGGGGTTACCACCTACGGTATTAACCGGACCACTTTCCTGATAAACGAGCTTGGCCATATTGATAAGATTTGGGTAGATGTTCAGGCTGATGGTCATGCAGAAGAAGTTTTGGATATCATAAAAAACAGTTAGTCCAAAATTTCTGTGATATGAGATTTACCAAATAGGTGTGTTGCATGTAGCAGTGCGAACTGCTAGTTAGTCGATGCTGGCAACAAATCGTGTGAGGGAATCAGCGAACTCCATTTTTTGCCACTCTCTAACTTCCTTACTTTCAAATTCAGACCCCAATGAGTCCGGGTACTTGGACAGCCTCTTTAGGCTGTTGGCGGGCCACAATAGAGATGCATCAATCTTTAATTTGTTGCCATGACCAAATCGCCATTCCTTCAATAATTTCAATCTTTCATTCGAGTTTTCTCTTCCCTTACTGTTTGTATCAAAATTAATTCTAGAATTCGTTTTTGGCGGCCTTTTTACTCTAGTAGCATTAATGCCTGATGTGATTGCCGAGGCTATGCCTTTCGCTCCAGAGTTACGAGCGTATCTGCCGATACCTTTGATGTTATTGAGGTCGGTTCCAGGGCTCGATGCCAGGGCAATAAGTACAGAATCCGGGAATATTTTGAATGGTGGACGGTCCCTGCTGACGGCTTCGCCCTCACGGAAATTGTATAGAGATCTGAGTATTGCCAACCCTCTTCCGTCTAAAGTACGATTGCCTTTTATAGATAGAAATCCCCATTCGTTATCTTGTGGTGTGTGTTTTATGGCAGAAAGACGTGCAAATTCTTCTTCTACCCAGCTTGTTCTTCCTAGCTGAGCCAGTTTTTGGCAAAGTACTTCTCTTAAATTCTTCAAATATCTTACGTCTTCGGATGCGTAGTTTGTAAGTTCTTGAGATAATGGGCGTTGAGACCAGTCTGCTCTCTGAAGTTTCTTGTTTTTGATAATTTCGACATTGAGATACTCTTTAAGTACTGCTGCCAACCCTCTTCTGTCCGAGCCAACGAACGCAGCTGCGATACCTGTGTCGAATAAGTTATGTATACGTATTCCCCAATCTCTATCTAGACTCCGAATATCGTAATCAGCAGCATGGAATATTTTTTCTACAGTTTCGTCTGAAAATAATTTGGATAGAATGGAAAAATCGTCTAAGGTCAGTGGGTCAATAAGGAAAATTTGATTTTTTACGGCAAGCTGAATTAAACAGACTCTTTCTGGATAGTGATAAAATCCGTTAGATTCGATGTCGAAAGAGACATGTTTGGCATTCAATGCTTGTTCCACGACTCTTTCAAAAAATTCTTGGTCAGTGACCATACAAGGTTTCACATCGGGGTATTTGGCAGGACTCTGTTTCCAGAGTTTCCAATTTTTGAACCAATTAATCATTAAGAGTAGACTACTTGTATGATTGAGAATCTAAGTGGGTTACTTGGTTGATTTGTTTCAACATAGTCCATTGTGAGGATATTATTAAATAAACGTCCATCTAACCAGTACAAACTGACATCTTATTTCTTGAATTTGTTAGTGGCCGAGGTTATTAGGTTTGAATATATAGGAATCTGATTGGCTGATATGTAAAAAGCGACGGTGTTAACTAGAAGGTGAATAATGTCAATGACTATAGCAGATTTGATACTAGAATCGAATAAAACAGCACGTTCGAAGGGATGGTGGGATAATCCAGATAGAAACGTGCCGGAATTGCTTGCGCTTGTACACAGTGAAATAAGCGAAGCTTTAGAAGTTTATCGAAATAAGGGAAAGAACGGGTTGAGCGAAACATGGATTTCTGAAAGCGGTAAACCAGAAGGATTTACAATCGAATTAGCGGACGTGTTGATAAGAGTAGCTGATATGTGTGGGGAAATGGATCTTGATTTAGATGATGCAATTATTCGAAAGATGGAATACAACAGTAAAAGATCCTACAGACACGGTAATAAAAAAGCTTAATTTACTAATCAAATAGTTGTTGGATTCACTGTTTTTTTGTTGTCCGAACCAAAAAAATGTTTTTGCATTTTCTACATCTAGTTTGCCTTCCATCATAAGTTGCATTTCCGCCGCACCCCGGGCAGTACTTTACTATCTGATTGGGCGAGCTTTGTAACGTTACTAGCCGGGAGATAACAGGGATCAATATTGTTATTGATGCCAGGCAGACTCCTGTAATTCCAGCTACCCTCCAGTTAAGTAACCACGATCCATACCAAATTGACCAAATGATACTAGTGCTTAGTGTAATAGCAAATAAAGTAGCGACTACTTGAAGAAAACGGTATCTTTGAGGTAATGGCATTAACGATAGCAATGAAGAATGCGTACACGCTAATGAGATTATTACAAGTGATCCAAAAGTTTTCCATATCTCTGGGCTGTCAGAGGAATACCATATTAAGTAAAGGCAAAGTGACAATGCTAATGCCGAACTGATAATTCCAACCAAAGGTATGAAGAAATATGTATTGGTGCGTTGACCGTTCTTTATTGAATTTCCAATAATCAATATAGAACTTCCAGATATCAATAATGTGCTAAATACAGATTTGGCACTCCAGTCGTCTAAGTCACGCCTTAACAATGCGAATATCCCCAATAGCGCGCTTGTTGAGATAGCAACTATTAATATTTTCAGAGATGTTTTATATAGGAATTTAGCGATTATGTTAGCATTCCGTGGTCTGGATTTGCGTTTCAATAACTATTGTATGATATCTAACTTAGCTAATGTTCTTTATTGACAGTTTCAATTTAGGCAAATAATATTTCGATTCGCTTACGTATATCAATTCAGTATTAGACATTTAAAAACTAAATGAGGTGGTTATGTCTTTTTCCTTCGTAGTAATTGCTGATCCACAATTTGGAATGTATTCAGCTCTAAGTGGACTGGATAATGCCGGGTATGATCAGATATCGACATTAGGGTCCAATGTTACTGCTGCGCCCAAAGTGTTTGGGATGCAATATGAGACTGAACGTTATGAAAGGGTGATAGAGGCTGTTAATAGATTAAAGCCAGAGTTCGTTGTCACTTGTGGAGACATGTGTAATGACAAAGAAGAACCATCTGAAGAATATGCAGAATTGATGAGGATTACTAACAAGTTATCGAGTGATATAAAGATGCATTGGGTTCCGGGTAACCATGATGTGGGAAATATTCCTACAGCAAAATTAATTTCTCGCTTCCATAGACTTTATGGTAAAGATATGTATTCTTTCAATGTGCAAGATTCGCATTTCCTGGTTATGAACAGCAGTGTAAGTCAAGATCCATCAATGGTACCTCAGGAATGGGAGAGCCAATTAGAATTCTTGGATTCAGATCTTCAAGAAGCAAGCAAAAGAGGAAGTAAGCACATAGTTGTATTTGCTCATCATCCCTTATTCGTGTTGTTTTCTGAGGAATCTGACAGTTGGCTAGTGATTCCAAAAGAGAGAAGAAAAATAATTTTGGACATGTTCGTGAAATATGGAGTGTCTCATATGTTCGCGGGGCACTGGCATAGGAATCATTACAGTTATTTGCGAAATCTTCAAATAGTTGTTACCAGCTCGGTGGGCTATCCATTAGGTCCAGACCCTTCAGGCATAAGGATAGTCAGAGTGACTGATGATTACATTGGACATAAATTTTTCCCTCTGGATGATTTACCTACACAGCTTGAAATTTGATGTAACATTGAACATTGTAGGAAGGGAAGGTTTTGTACGTTACTGATGTAAAATAACCGGCGGGCAATCAATATTTACTTCGAGTACATTGAGAATTCAGAATATATTTAAATCTAGATGGCAGGTGAACAGCTAAATGAGAATGAATAAGATGTTGGATAGGATTCGAGCAGGCCAGAAAGCATATGGATGTGATATTTCATTCGTTTCTTCTACTTTAGTTGAGCTTATTGGGAGATCTGGATTCGATTATGTTCAGTTTGATGGAGAGCATGGACCATTTACCCCGGATACCATAGAGGATATGTGTAGAGTTGCTGATATGTCGGGGTTAACACCGATTGCAAGAGTGCCAGACATAGAAGACTCGACTATTTTGCGTTGTTTAGACAGAGGTGTAATGGGGATTATGGGACCTCATATAACTACCCCTGAGCGTGCTGAGCAACTTAGTAAAGCCTGTCGCTATGCTCCGTTGGGTAAAAGGAGTTTTGGGTCTGCACGGGGAGCTTATTTTGGAGATTTCGAATCGGGGACCGAATATATGGAGCATACCAATAATCAGATAGTGGTAATAGCTCAATTGGAGGACGCTTCCGTACTTGAAAACATTGATGATATTCTGGCAGTTGATGGTATAGACATTTATGCATCCGGTCGCCAAGATATAGCTCAATCTATGGGCATTCCAGGACAACCAGAACATCCAAAAGTCCTAGAATTTGAGCAACAAATTGCTCAGTCAGTTCGGGCTGCTGGAAAAAAGTCTTTCAAAGATGCTTATGTTTTAGCTCGTTCGACAGATCTTTTCCTGGATTCCGCCAGAGCTTTTATGCGGGAAAATTCAGCGTCTTAATGAATTTTTATTGGATTGAGCAATAATGACTGAACAATCAAATTCCGATCATAAAGATGATAAACAATTTTTACTGAATGCTTCAGGTATTGAAATCGAAAAGTCTTATGGGACAAGCCATCTAACAGAAGATAAAAACGGCACATCGGAAACTCCAGGTGACTATCCTTATACGCGTGGACTATACCACTCGGGGTATCGTTCTCGCTTGTGGACAATGAGGATGTTTGCTGGATTTGGTAACGCTGAAGATACAAACAAAAGGTTCAAATATTTGATTGACAAGGGTAATTCTGGCCTCAGTGTTGCATTTGATTTGCCCACTTTGTATGGCTATGATTCGGATCACCCTATGGCGTTAGGAGAAGTTGGTAAAGGTGGTGTAGCTATATCATCTTTGGCCGATATGGAAATCCTGTTTGCGGATATACCTTTAGATTCGGTAACTACATCGATGACAATCAATGCTCCTGCAGCAATCATTTGGGCTATGTATATAGTGACAGCAGAGAAACAAGGATTCCCAGAAAGTGCTATTGGCGGAACTATTCAGAACGATATTCTGAAAGAGTACACAGCGCAAAATGAGTTCGTATTTCCTCCAAAAGAATCCATGCGCCTTGTTGTCGACACTATTGAATATGCTACTCAGAATCTTCCCAAGTGGAATCCAATAAGTATCAGTGGCTACCATATTCGAGAAGCTGGTTCTACAGCAGTTCAAGAGTTAGCTTTCACCCTGGCTAACGGTTTTGAGTATGTGGAGGCATGCATAGATAGAGGAATACCGATAGATGATTTTGCCCCACGCTTGAGTTTCTTTTTCAACGTTCATCAAGATTTTTTCGAAGAGATTGCTAAATTCAGGGCAGCGCGCCGGATATGGGCTAAAGAGATCAGAGAAACTTTTGGGGCTATGAACGACCGTTCTTGCTGGCTTCGAACTCATGCTCAAACGGCAGGGGTTACTCTCACTGCTCAGCAACCGACTAATAATGTTGCACGTGTTGCGCTTCAAGCACTGACTGCAGTTTTGAGTGGTGTTCAGTCACTCCATACAAATTCATTGGACGAGGCATTAGCGTTACCTACTGAAGAATCCGCTCGCGTAGCGTTAAGGACTCAGCAGATTATTGCTAACGAGACTGGTGTTACCAATACTACAGATCCTTTAGGGGGAAGTTATTATTTGGAATGGCTCACCGATCGTATGGAAGAAGAAACTAATCAGTATCTTGTACGGATTAAAAAAATGGGTGGGGTAATAGAAGCCATAAACAACGGGTTTTTTGTTCAAGAAATTTCAGATTCGGCAGAGAACTATCAAAATAGAATTGAAAATTTAGATGATTTAGTGGTTGGAGTGAATAACGAACTTAGTGATGAAGATATGAGCTTGTCTGTTTTATCAGTTGATTCTTCCGCAGAGTCTATTCATATGGAACGCTTAGAAAAAGTTCGTCGTGTGCGGGATAATGCTCTAGTATCAGACTGTTTGAAGCGACTTCGAGAAGACTCGCTGGGAGAGCAAAATATGATGCCCGCAATACTCAACGCAGTTCGAGCTTATGCAACCATCGGTGAGATCATGCAGGTGCTGAGAGATTCTTGGGGTGAGCAACAACCATCACAGTATTCATAGACTAGTAATTACCAATATATATGATGGGAATATCAATGCTAAAACATGAAATCAACAGTGAACAGAACGGGTTTTCCGTGCCAATATATCTATTTTACTCAGAAATTTTAATATGGCTTTGGTGACCGCTTCTGAGTTGTCGTTTTCGCACGCCGATATAGACATATTTTCTGGTGTTTCCCTCGAAATTAACCAAGGGGATCGCATTGGTATGATAGGACCTAATGGTGGCGGTAAAACATCCCTTATCAAAGTGCTAGTGGGCGAGGAGATTGCTGGACATGGTCAAATTTACACATCAAACGATTTGAAAATTGGCTATGTCCCTCAGATCATGACTTCAGAGATTCAAGGCACTATTAGAGATTATCTGATGCATAGTTTTCAAAATATATTGCAGATAGAAAGCGATATAGAATCCTCCGCGACAGCAATGGCAGCATTATCAGGTAGTGAACGATCGAGCGTAGAGGATCGATATGCGTCGCTAATTTCTGAATATGAATCATTAGGAGGTAGCGACTACCTAAATAAACTGGATAAAGTGACTGGAGGATTAGGATTAGATAGTTCCATCCTTGGGAATTTAGCATCAATGGCAAGTGGGGGAGAGCGTACTCGGGCATCTTTGGCCCGCGCACTGCTATCAGAACCAGATTTATTGGTTCTGGACGAACCAACAAACTATCTTGATTTCAAGGGACTAGCGTGGTTGGAGATGTTTTTGCTCAAATTACCGAAGCCCTTCCTTGTTGTTTCTCATGACCGGTTCTTTTTGGACTCTACCGCTAATCGCATTTGGGAACTCGAAAATGGAACTTTAAAAAGTTTTCGAGGCAACTATTCTGCATACAGAGTTCAAAAATCGGAACTTGTAACTAGGCAATATAAGGAATATCACAAACAGCAGGAACAGATAGAGAAAGACAAGATTTTTATAGCTAGATATAAAGCTGGCCAAAGATCTCGAGAAGCTAAGGGGCGCGAGAAGAAATTACTTCGAATGAATCTTATTGATGCACCTACAGAGTCATCAGAAGTAATGAAAATTAAAACCAAGGATGTTTCTAGGTCTCCACAAGTAGTAATGAGGACCTCGGACTTGAAGGTTGGCTATAGTGATGAAAGCGGTAGCCTAGAGTTGATATCAGTCAAAGATTTGAAATTGAACCGTGGTTCTAGAACCTGCGTGATTGGTGGAAATGGAAGTGGAAAGACCACCTTGCTCAAAACTCTATTAGGAGAAGTCAATTCCATACAAGGAGAGGTGTTTATTGGAGATAAAGTGAAAGTTGGCTACCATCGTCAAGGCAGTGATGACTTGCCTCCAGAATGTACTGTGATTGAAGTTATGCAGGATCTGCGTAATATCACAATACTTGAGGAGAGAGATTATCTTGCTAAGTTTTTGTTCAAAGGTGAAGACGTATTCAAAACCGTTAGCATGTTGAGTGGAGGTGAAAAAACTCGCCTGTCGATAGCTCGATTGTTAGCGACACAGCCAAATTTCTTGATACTTGATGAGCCCAATACGCATTTGGATATATGGAGTAGAGAGGCCTTGGAGAATGCCCTTAATGATTTCTTGGGAACTATGCTAATAGTATCTCATGACAGACATTTGGTGACCTTCTTGGCTCAGCAGCTAGTGGTCGTCGAGAACAAATCTGCGGATATATTTGAAGGGACGTTGAAAGATTGGATGCTAGGCAATGGATTGATCAAGCCTGAGTTGAAAAATTCCGATAACGAAATCCCTGTACGTAGGAAATTTGGGACCCCAAGAAAAAAAATCAAAAACACCAAGCAGAAATATGAAAAAATTGACAATGAAAAGATGATTTATGATCTAGAAGCCCGGCTTTCAGATGTTGAATCTCAGTTACAATCAGCTTCAGAACGGCAAGACATTGACGCTGTCAACTCACTTGGCAAGCAGTATGACAAATTATCTTTAGACTTAGAGCGTGCTTGGGAATCCTGGGGTTATTAGGAATTTCAAATACCATTTTAATTATTAGCTCTGATTAGTTTCAGACATACAGGTGCAGGTACATTGGCAGAGTGCCCTGTAGGTTTAAGTGTTCCATTACTCGGACTAGACCAGAATGAAACAATATTGTTGGTTAATTGGTTGGCGGCGATAAAAATTAACCCACCAGTGTCTATTGTGAAATTTCTTGGATAATGACCATTGGTAGATATGTGTTCAATATATTCAAGTTTCCCAGAGTCTTGTGAAATAGCATAGATTGCAATGCTGTCATTTCCCCTGTTAGATCCGTATAGAAATTTACCATTGGGTGATACGTGGATATCTGCACAGTAGTTGTCACCACCATATGTGTTCGGTAAGGTGGTAATGTTCTGAAATTCTTCAAGTGATCCGAGGTCAGGATCGTAATTAAACGCTGTAATTGTTGAGTCCAATTCGTTTATGACATAAACCCATTTGTAGTTTGTGTGGAACGCTAGGTGGCGTGGTCCTGCGCCTTGAGTTGATCCAGCCCTCGAAGTCGGTATTTCGGTTAGAGTCCCCATTTTTGTATTAATTGGATAAACGATTATTTTATCCAATCCTAAATCTGGTACTAGAAGGTTTTTGTTAAAAGGATCTATGTTGGCCGAATGTGGATGAGGGCCACTTTGCCGGTCTGGGTTGATGCTGGAGCCATGATGTTTGATGAATCCAGTTGGAGATCCTAGACTTCCGTCTGAATTAATCGGAATTGTTGTTATGGATCCCCCGGAGTAATTGGCTACTGCTACCACATCGCCAGAAGAGCTGATCGACAGGTGACAAGGTCCTTCATCGCCAGTGGATTGCTGATTAATATAATTTAGTGAACCAGTTGACGGTTCTATAGCATAAGCGCTTATTAATCCGCCCCCATCTGATAATTCAGATACAGCGTACAATAACTCTTGAGATGGATGGATTTCTATAAACGAGGGGTTTTTAATACCAGTGGTCACTGAAGTTGGGTGTAATTCCCCAGTCGTATGATCAAGTGAATATACATAGATGCCTTCACTATCTCCATCGGTGTATGTACCAATAAACAGGTGTGATTTATTAGTCATCAAAGGGCTCCTTTCCTAATCTCATAAAAGGTATTTTATACGAAAGATATGAATTGAGATAATTACAGAATGTTCTCAATCATCAGGCTATGAATGGACCGTTAAAGATGATAGAAAATAGATGTAGTTTGAAAAGTAGAGGATTAGATTGATCTTAGTTGTAGTTTTTGACGGTTTGCGCCCCGATCAAATTAACCCTAAAGATACTCCCGCTCTATGGGACTTCATAAAGGGGGGTGTTAGATTCTCGAATCACCATTCCATTTTTCCAACTTTGACACGAGTAAATGTTGCCAGCATGTTTACTGGTTGTTATCCAAGACTCCACGGTGTTGTAGGAAACAGTATATATCGCCCTGATTTGGATATCGGATGGGAAATTTCTACAGGCAAAGAGCCTGACTTAGTGAAGTTAGAGGAAATTTCGGGAAAACCAATCATTACAACTCCTACTCTGGGTGAAAAACTTTTTAATTATGGACATACAATGACTGCGATTGGAGTTGGAAGCAGTGGCAACGTTTTCTTACATCATCCAAAAGCAGCAAGTTTGGATGGATCGGTAGTACACCCAGATTTCACTATCCCTCGTTCTGTCCAAGCAGACATATCAGAACGGTTTGGACAGTGGGAATCAGCGAGTGTCCCGAATAACGCTCGAATAGAGAGAGCGGTCACTATTTTGTTGGAATATTTGCTGCCATATTTTGAACCGACGGTTGCAACTTTGTGGATGTCCGATCCAGATTCACCACAGCACAAAACAGGAATTGGTTCGCCCATTTCTGTGGAATCTATACGCTTAGCTGACACTCAATTCAAAAGGATAATCAACCAGATTACAAATCTCGGAATTTACGAAGAAACAGATATTTTTGTTGTATCAGATCATGGACATTCCACTGTTAGAGAAGTTGTCGATTTAAATGGGTTTTTGATTGAAAAAGGTATGAAAGAGTCCCTATCATCTTCGGATGTTTTGATTGCGGAAAATGGCGGTAGCGCTCTGATATACGTCCCAGACAATGACCATGAATTAATGAAGCGAATAGCGGAACAGATGATGCTGGAGGAATGGGCCGGCCCAATATTTACAAAAGAAGGTGATGATTGTATCCCAGGAAGTATAAAATTTTCTTCAATTGGATATGACCATCCATCTTCACCAGAGATGCTGTTATCGTTTGCGTGGTCCGATGAACCGAATGAGTACGGGATACCTGGTATGGTTTTTTCATGTGGTGATGTCGCTCAAGGTTTAGGAAATCACGGATCTTTTAGTCCTTTTGAAATTCGCAACACAATGCTTGCGGCCGGACCTAGTTTCAAGAAAGGAGTTGACGTTGATTTACCAACTTCCAATGCGGACATCTATCCAACTATTCTTCAGATACTTGGACTAAGCTCGGGGGATGTATTAGAAGGGAGGATACTTGATGAATCTTTGTTGGGAAGAGTAGGTTTATCAAGCTCGGATGTGCGGCAAGAAATATTAGAAGCAGAATTTTTAATTAAGGATGTTTTGTACCGACAGGAGATCCAAATTTCACAATCACATAAACATTTGTATTTTGACAAAGGATCGGCTTTTCGAAAGCGTAAATAATAAATTGTCTGTGCATTGACGGAATTTTGATTTACATAGGTCGAGAGATTAAAAGAGCTGTTCGTTCAAGGTTGAAAAATAGATGCATGGAGACTACGAACAGGTTTCAGATTGAGCGGGCATTAATAAACATGGCATTATAGTCATTATTTTCCTGTCAACACTCTGGATCGTGGTGTAAAATGAAATTGCTTTTGTAAAGGATTTTCACTTGGGTACACGACAGATCAAATTACTGAAGGGAATGAACGACTCCACTGGCACCAATTTGCTTCGTGCAATTGAAGTGCAGCAAGTGGCTATGAATTATTTAAAAGATGCCGGTTACTCTCCGGTGGACACCCCTTTGATTGAGGAATCTGAATTATTTGTCAGGAAATCTGGAGGTGAACTTGCGAGTCGCTTGTACACTTTTACAGATCCTGGTGGTCATGAGGTTGCACTAAGACCCGAATTCACTCCGTCAATTATCAGATATTTTGTAAACGAATCAACAAATTTAGACTTGCCCGCAAGGATGCAATATGCTGGGCCAGTTTTCCGTTATGAGCCAGGTACTGAAAATCTGAGCCGTCAACAAACTCAAATTGGAGCTGAATTGGTTGGAGGGAATGGCGTAGAATTTGATACGGAGATTGTCTTACTAGCATTCAAAGGTTTATCAAAACTGGGGCTAGACGTCCAGATAAGATTGGGCAATTTAGGTGTAGTTCAGTCGTTGCTTGCCAAATATCAGCTCTCAGAAGCTGTTAATTTGTTCATAATAAGTCATCTTCCAGAACTTAAACGCAACACTACCAACGTAAGTAGTCTCAAGGAACGTGCTGGAATGTTGGGCGTGCAAAAATCTGACGAAAATACAGATGAATTGACTGGTGATGCTACCGTGTCAGACGAGGACGCGCAGCGTTTTGTTAGAAGTGTATTACATGGTTCGATATCAACTCCTGTTGGACGTAGAACTACAGAGCAGATTGTAGCTCGTCTTTTACGCAAATTTGAGGTGGCGGGTAGCAATAAATCATTTGAAGAAGCTCTTAGCTTAGCCAGTGAATTGTCAAGAATAGAAGGTTCGGTTTCGTCTGTTCTAGATCGCGCTAGTGTGGCTGTGTCGGCAAGATCCATGGCCATTGATGTTTTACAACCTTTGAGCCAATTAACGGAATCTCTAATTGCTGAAGGTATCCCGGATTCAAAAATAATATTGGATTTAGGTATAGCAAGAGGATTCTCATATTACACTGGGACTGTTTTTGAATTGGTAGGTAGATCTGGTGACAAGTCAGTCTCATTCGGTGGAGGGGGGCGATATGACGAGCTCGTTAGAATACTTGGAGGGAATGCTAATATCCCTGCTCTAGGGTTTGCATATTCTTTGGATACAATCATAAATTCAATGATAGAAGCAGGCCTGTAAATGTCTACTCTTAGACTCGCGGTACCCAGTGACGGCGCTTTGCATGATTCTACGCTGTCTTTTCTAGATGATTGCGGTGTTGGAGTTGTACGCAGTAATTCTCGACGATACACCGCTGAGATACGATCATTGCCCGGAGTGATGGTTCTCTTTCAACGGAGTTCTGATATTACCCTTAAAGTTGAAGAAGGTAGTGCAGACATGGGAATAGTTGGCAGAGACCGACTGCTTGAAATGAGAAGAGAAGATGGTGATACAACCGTAGTCATTGATAGTTTGGGA
The DNA here is from genome assembly GCA_964570875.1 of uncultured Dehalococcoidia bacterium. Classification (GTDB taxonomy): domain Bacteria; phylum Chloroflexota; class Dehalococcoidia; order Lucifugimonadales; family CATQGZ01; genus CAZMZE01. Next base: position 21,638 of record CAZMZE010000061.1, on the reverse strand, counting down.
TATGGCCACTGTGAATTGGTTCTAGGAGTGCCTGATTCTTGGGTAGATGTGGTTTCCTTGGCAGATCTGGCAGATTTGGCGATGGAATTTCGGCAATTAGAAGGGGATTTGAGGATAGCTACAAAATATCCGAGGTTAGTGGGAAGATTTTTGCTAAGCAATGGAGTTAATTATTTTTCTCTGGTTCAGTCCAGTGGTACTTTGGAAGCTGCTCCAGCTATGGGATATGCGGATATTATTGCAGATTTGTCTTCCAGCGGCGTGACTATGAGGGAAAATCGCCTAAAGCCAATTAATGGAGGGTCTATTCTGTCATCTCAGGCATGCTTAGTCAGTAACAAGGCAGCTCTTGCTGGTGACGCTGATAAATTAGAAAAAGCACGCATCATCATGGAGATGATAGAGTCACATCTGAACTCCCGTGAATTTTATAGCATTACTGCTAACATGAAAGGCGAATCTCCCGAGGATGTGGCCAAGTATGTTTTGGAGAAGGCGGATATAGCAGGCTTTAGAGGACCTACAATATCGAAAGTTTATGCGATGGACGGAGATCTTTGGTTTGCAGTAACAGTGATTGTAGAGAAATCTAACCTGATCCAAGCTGTTGATAAATTGAGGAAAGCTGGTGGTGACAGTGTTACTGTTTCACAACCTAGCTATGTTTTCCAGTCGTCAAGTAATGCTCAAGATAAACTAAGCTGAAAGTAGGGTCAATGTTTTGCCAAATCTTGTGGTGCATATAGATCTGGCCCTGCAGGTTGCAGCTTTACTAGATCATCATAGGATACGAGATAATTTAGCATGTTTTTTACTCGGATCAACAGCACCTGATATCAGGGCCATAACCAAACATGATCGTTCTGAATATCATTTCGCATCGCTTGATTTTGATGACGTTGGTACCGGAGTGGAAAATCTGTTTAAATCATATCCGGATTTGGTTAACCACCAATCCTATAATGGCCCGACTGTAGCATTTCTGGCTGGATACATTACCCATATTATTTCAGATGAAATTTGGATCAAAAATGTTTACAGGGAATATTTCGGGAATAGAAAAATTTTCGAAGACCCTGTGATTGGAAATGTTATGGATAGAGCTATGCAGCTATTAATGGACAAAAAATCATGGGCTGTTTTTGATGATGTTAGGCATTCATTGGCTGGTACAACTGATGACATACAATTGCCATTTATTACACAATCAGATTTAGAAAAATGGGCGAACTGGGTTATAGAGGTTGGTGACAGGGGTTTTTCCTGGGAAAGAATTAAATTCATGGCAAATCGGATAGCCCAAGGCGATCAAATACATCCTGCACATCAAGTAGCAGAGCAATTCATTAATGAGATGCCAGATAGCATTGAGTTTCTATATACGAAAGTCCCTGCGGAATATATAGAGGATTATAGTAATGATGCAAAGGCAACAATGTTTAAGCAAGTGGAACGGTACCTCAAATGAAGATTGTGCAAGGACTGAGTGAGGGTAAAAAATTACTATGTGAAAATCGAGCCATCAATTTTGATGTGCCAGAGGTGTTTTTAAAACGTACTAATGAAATTTTTGGGACAAGCTTGTCTGCATATGAGACAGTTCAACTAATCGTTAACAAAGTCAGAACTCATAAGGATGCGGCAATTAAAGAATTGTCAGAAAAACTGGATGGAACTGCCTATGATGGTTTGCAAATTTCCTCCTCAGATGTGTCAAATGCGTATGACCAAGTTTCGACTGAGGTAGTAGAAGCATTAAAATTTGCGGAGGTAAGAATCCGTAAATTCCATGAAAACACCGTTCCCAAAACGTGGCACGATAGTGATGAAGGTTATGGCCAGTTGGTCAATCCAGTCGGACGGGTTGGAGTTTATGTGCCTGGTGGCACCGCAGCGTATCCTTCCACAGTTTTAATGACAACCGTTCCAGCCAAAGTTTCTGGAGTGGATGAAGTATTCATGTGCACTCCACCCTCAATTAATGGATTACCAAATCCAATTGTGCTGATCGCAGCTGATATTGCTGGAATAGATCGGATTTTTACTATTGGTGGAGCGCAGGCAATAGCAGCGATGGCTTATGGTACAGAGTCTGTTCCTAAAGCGGACGTTATATGTGGACCAGGCAATGTGTTTGTTACATTGGCTAAAAAGATTGTTTTTGGTGATGTTGGTATTGATGGACTATATGGGCCAACTGAAACCGTTATAATCGCTGATGAATTTGCCAATCCAACACTTTGTGCGGTCGATCTTTTGGCTCAAGCTGAACATGATCAACTTGCGGCGCCTGTGTTAATTACAACGTCCAGAGATTTTGCCAGACAAGTATTTGACGAAGTCTATCTGAGATTAGAAAGGTTAGATAGGAAAAAGATAGCTCTGGAATCAATAAAAAATAGGGGGATGATAGTAGTCGTATCTGATTTAGATGAAGCATTTAAGCTTTCTAATGACTTTGCGCCTGAGCATGTATCTCTTGCAGTGCAAAAACCCTATGAAAAAGCAAAGTACATTAAAAACGCGGGTGCTATATTTCTAGGTGAGTTCTCGCATGAAGTTCTTGGAGATTACGTAGCAGGTCCTAGTCACGTGATGCCCACCGGTGGAACAGCCAGATTTAGTTCTGGTTTAAATGTAAATTCATTCCTGAAAATAAGCCCGTTAATTGCAGTGGATAAAGATGTTGCACGAGAGTTGTCTTTAACCGCTTCTTTAATAGCTAGGGCGGAGGGTTTGACTGCCCATGCGGAGGCTGCTGAAGTTAGGGACGAAATATTAGGAGAATAGGAAATTGCTTTTTATCGCAGCTATTTCTTTGAAAATAATCAATCTATTTCAAGAAACATTACCTGGTAAGGTTATTGACTGTTATCATATCGAAATACGTAGGATTTCTGATTTCTAAAGTGAATTATGGTAGATATCAAAAGGTTGATTAGACCTCATTTGGCTAATATAGAAACGTACTCTTCTGTGGAACCACCAGAAGTCTTGGCTCAGATTGCAGGGATTCCGGAGTCCAGAATTGTCAAGCTCAATGGTAATGAAAATCCGTATGGACCGTCTCCAAGGGTCAGGGAGGCCTTATCAGAAATCTCATTCCATATATACCCTGACCCAAAACAGCGAGCTATTAGAGATGCTTTAAGTACCTATACTGGGTTTGGTGCTGAGTATCTCATCGCAGGGGCAGGTGCGGATGAAGTACTCGATTTAATTTTTAAGTTGTTTGTCTCGCCTGGAGATCAAGTCATAGATTGTGATCCAACCTTTGCTATGTATTCTTTTTTGACAAGAGTTGCAGATGCAGAAATATTAATGGTTCCTAGAGATGATAGTTACGATATTGATGTTCCTAAGATATTAGATTCAATTTCTGTTAATACAAAAATAATCTTCATAAGTTCTCCCAATAATCCTACTGGTAACGTGGTTAGCGAATCTGATGTTTTGGAGTTATTAGGTACCGGTCTCATAATTGTAGTAGACGAGGCATATTATGAATTTAGCGGGGAAACCCTCAGTCGGTTAGTGCAATCAAATCATAACCTGATAGTTCTACGGACTTTGAGTAAGTGGGCAGGGCTTGCAGGTCTGCGTTTCGGGTACGGTATTATGAATCCGGAGCTGGTCCAGCATATGATAGATATAAAGTCACCATATAATATCAATGTGGCTGCTGAAGCCGGGGCAATAGCATCTTTGGGTGATGCGCGAAATCTCCTTAATAATGTGAAAAAGATTGTTGAGGAAAGGCATAGGCTTTTTAATTTATTAACATCTATACCAGCGTTGAAGCCATGGCCATCTCATGGCAACTATATCTTGTGTCAAGCGGAGTCGGGTGATGTAAATGAAATTTATAAAGGTCTCGCGAAAAGAGGAGTTTTCGTGCGTATGTTCAGCTCTGAAAGGCTATCAGATTGCTTCAGAGTTGCCATTGGGAAGCCTGCTGAAAGTGATTTTTTTATGGAGGCCCTAAAAGAGTTGATTTGACTCAACAATCAAGATAAGGAAGGACAAAATTGAGAAAACGCATATCACAGATAAACAGAAAAACTAACGAAACTGACATAGCTCTAGGTATTAATCTAGACGGTACTGGAAATTATGATATCAAAACAGGTAATGGTATGTTTGATCATTTACTTGCCCAACTTTCTAGGCATGGGCTTATAGATATTAACCTGTTAGCGACAGGGGATCTCGATGTAGGATTCCATCATTTGGTTGAAGACGTAGGAATAGTACTCGGTAGATCAATTCAGGAGGGGGTTGGTGATGCATCTGGCATTACCAGAGTAGCTCACTCATATGTCCCGTTAGATGAAGCATTGGCATTGACTGTGGTAGATTTCGGAGGAAGAGGATATGCTGTGATTGAATTGCCATTGACGGATAGTGATCTAGGAGGTTTGTCAGGGGATTTGATCAACCATTTCCTAGACACTCTGGCTCGCGAAGGCCGTTTTAATCTACATGTGAGAATTTTGTCGGGTACTAACAATCATCATATAGCTGAATCAGTATTCAAGAGCCTCGCGCGCAGCATTAGGCAAGCATTGAAGCTCGATGACAGACTGGGTAGCAATATTCCAAGTACTAAAGGCACAATAGGTTAGTAGTGGCACTTAAGATATCTGATCTATATGAAACTCGTAATCTTCTATGATGGGATTTGCCAGTAATTTGTTGCACATTGTTTTCACATGTTCTGTGGCTTTATTCAGATCTGTTTCGTCGACCTGAATCTCGAAATACTTCCCAGAACGCACGCTTTTCACTTTTTCAAATCCAAGTTGGCGAAGGCCGTTATGTATAGTTAACCCTTCAGGGTCACTGACAGTACTTTTCGAGCGTATGACAATCTTTGCGATAAACAATTTAGCTTGCTACAGGCGTGATAATCAACAAAATTTAACGCGCATTTGCTTCGGGAGAGTTTGGCGAACTCTCATGCGAATCTATAAAATCTTTCACCATATCTTCATCAAATTGGTCAAGTGTTTGTAGGAATGTCCATGCAGTAAGTGCAATTTTGCTGTCCATTTCGGGATAGGGCGACATTAGTATTTTGAGGCCTCCATTTACTCCTCTATCCACCAACTCAGACAGTTGTTTTAACATCTCAGGACACCCCTCAGGGCAATCATAGTGGATACCGATGCCACCATGTTCCAAGTTGTGAACTATGTACTCGTCTGCTACGTATGAGTCATGAATACCCCATCGGACAGGGGCTAGCGGTTGAGCATAGTGCCACCCAGAAGTTGCAGGTTTAGAGTTGTATTCTGGATGGTCTGCTTCATATGCTATGTGAGTTCGGCCTTGGTCCTCTATTTTAAGTCCTGGCCCGTCTGGAGTATTTTCCCCAAACAATCCACCCCCAGCGAATGGAAGTCCGGGTAGGAACAGGGCAATAATGAACAGTAAAGAAACAGACCCGATTGCGGCTACGCCTCCGTATCTGACAAATCGTTTTCGTGATTTGCTACGGGACCGTCTGGCGGATCTGGCCTGACTTGGAGTAAGGCGTTGTTTTGATTTATTTTCGTTTGTCACCACAGTTATCTATACATCCTCTACAGAATTTATGTTAGGTTACTTGGTTTCCAGTCAATTTTTCGATAGCTTCTTCATATCTAATGATGGTTTTATTTACAACGCTCTCAGGCAATTCTGGTGCTGGAGGTTCATGATCCCATCCTTGCTCGTTTACCCAGTCGCGTACAAATTGTTTATCGAAATTAGGCAGTGATTTTCCTGGTGAATAGCCTGATTTATCCCAGAATCTACTTGAGTCTGGAGTGAGAAGCTCATCAATTAGAGTTAGCTGGCCGTCTATCATGCCGAATTCTAGTTTCGTGTCTGCGATTATTATACCTTTGGTAAGGGCAAAATCTCGTGCGGATTCATATACCGATCTTGTAATTTCAGCGAGAAGCGTAGCGGTGTCCTTTCCGACCATGTTTTCCACTTCTTCGATCGTCATTGGCTCATCATGGCCGACTTCAGCTTTGGTAGTTGGAGTAAACAGAGGTTCTGGGAATGGATCTCCTTCTTTCATCCCTTGAGGCATAGTTTGGCCGTTAACTGTTCCTGATTTTCGATATTCTGACCACGCAGAACCAGTTATGTATCCTCTGATTACACACTCTACGTCTATTCGTTCTGCCTTCCGTACCACCATTGAACGCCGTGATATTTCTTCTGGAATTGGGCCGACATCGTTGTTATCGTCTGCAAGGGATATTAAATGATTTTGAACAATATTTGACGTCTTCTCAAACCAAAACCCAGAAATTTGATTGAGAACTGCACCTTTGCCTGGTATAGATGTGGGCAAAACTACATCAAATACAGATATCCTGTCAGTCGCAACCATGAGGAGACGGTTTTCACCAATATCGTGGGTGTCACGGACCTTTCCTCTATGTATTAAATTTGGAAGAGTGGATTCACGAACTGTTTTCAATCTTTAAACTCCTTAAACAAAGTATTTTAATTTTATTACATTGCTTTGGTATAGTCTTCCCTATTAATTAGTTTAACCCGATACGCTCAAATGTTTCATCCACAAATCTCACGTAGAAACTATGGTCAAATACATCTTCCAATTCACTGTTTGATAAATGTGATGTTACTTCGTTATCGGAACTAATTAATTTACGGAAATCTTCACCTTCATCCCAAACTTTCTTAGCATTTCTCTGGACGATACCGTAAGATTTTTCTCTGGAGAGTCCTTTATTTACCAATGTCAACATTACTCTCTGTGAGAACAGTAGCCCTTTTGTCTGGTCCATGTTTTGTTTCATACGGTCTGGATAAACTACCATATCTTTTAATACTCCAGTAAGTAAATCAAGAGAGTAATCTAATGCTAAACATGAGTCGGGTAATATGATGCGTTCAGCTGAGGAATGACTGATGTCTCGTTCCCCCCACAGAGCCACATTCTCCATAGCAGTAACGGCATGTCCTCTAATAAGTCTTGCCAGCCCGCATATTCGTTCCGTCAATTCGGGATTGCGTTTATGGGGCATTGAAGAGGAACCAGTTTGTCCTTCTCCAAATGGTTCCTCAACTTCCCTGATTTCTGTTCGTTGAAGCCCTCTAATCTCAGTTGAGAACTTTTCGAGTGATGCAGATATCAAGGCCATTGTTGTTACGAATTGTGCATGGCGGTCACGTTGGACAATTTGATTGGATACTGGGGCCGGATTGATCCCTAGGATTTCGCATGCATGCTGTTCAATTTTGGGAGATACTGTAGCATGAGTACCTACCGGTCCAGATATCTTGCCTACAGCCACCATTTCCCTTGCTTGCAATAAACGAGTCTTATTCCTTCTCATTTCGTCCCACCATAGTGCAAGCTTAAGACCGAAAGTAACAGGCTCGGCGTGCACGCCGTGAGTTCTACCCATCATCAAGGTTTCCTTGTATCTACACGCTTGATCTTTGAGTACGCTGATCATATTTTCCAACTCAGTGATCAGTAAGTCTGCTGACTCGATAAGTTGTAAAGAGGTTGCTGTATCCCATACATCACTGGTCGTTAATCCCAAGTGGAGCCATCTGCCTTCTGGTCCTAAATTTTCAGTAATTGAGCTTAAGAAGGCCGTCATTTCATGTTTGTTAATAACTAATATTTCGTTTAGTCTGTCGATGTTGTAATTGGCGGCACGTAATTTGATCATGTCTTGATCAGGTATCACACCTTGTTTTGACCATGCCTCAGAGACAGCTATTTCTACTAACAACCACTTGTCGTATTTGGATGATTCTGACCACACTTTCGCCATTGCCGGGCGTGAATAGCGTTCAATCATTATCGATGCCATTCATGCCATCAAGATCGGGAATTCTTTTATTGGGTTGATTTGAGATCATTTATTTTGTAATTCCAGTCGATATTTATCATATTCTGCTCGAATTGAATCATGTTTAATACCTAGAATTTGCGCAGCAAGGAAGCCTGCGTTACGTGCACCCCATGAACCTATTGCCACACAAGCTACTGGTATACCAGGGGGCATCTGAGCGATAGAGTGTAGAGAATCCACTCCGTTCATTTCACTACTAGTCAGAGGGATCCCAATTACAGGGAGAGTAGACCAAGAAGCTAATACTCCGGGCAGTGCAGCTGAACCTCCGGCAGCACCGATCAGGACTTCGATTCCTCTTTCTCGCGCGGATTTGGCGTATTCTCTAACTTTATCAGGTGAACGGTGGGCAGACATTGCCACCACTTCGTGGTCAATATTCAACTGGCTCAACACATCTGCTGCTTCTTGGACAACATCGCTATCTGATTTACTACCCATAACTACACCAACTAACGGCATGATATTTACCTCCATATTTTCATTATCGGAATACTATTTATTTAAAGCTATATCGGTTCTGTGGAAGGATCCTTTAAACTTGATTGTATCGAGACTTGCATACGTTTTCAAACGTGCTTCTGAAACGGAGTTATCTATAGAAACAACGCTAAGCACTCTACCACCGTCTGTTACGTACTTACCGGTGTTATTTTTCCGAGTACCCGAATGAAACACGATCGAATGTCCGGGATCATCCAAGCCGATTATTTCAAATCCAGTATCATAGTTTTCAGGATACCCTTTAGATGCCATTACGACACACACAGCAGCATCCTCACTCCATTGGACTTGGGTACTTTCTAGTTTTTTCTGGGCAACCGCCATCATAACTACGGCCATGTCAGTTTTCAACCGTGGGAGTATTACTTGAGCTTCAGGGTCTCCAAAACGGCAATTGAATTCGTAAACTACAGGACCGGATTTTGTGAGCATGATACCCGCGTAAAGAATGCCTCTATAGGGATTGCCCATATCCGACATGTGTTTTGCCACCGGTATCATGATATTACTCGCGATAGTATTCTCTAGCTCTTTGTTCCAAAAGAACGGGGGAGTGAATGACCCCATTCCACCTGTGTTGGGACCTGAATCACCATCGTAGATCCTTTTGTAGTCACATGCTGCTACTAACGAGGAAACGTGAACTCCATCTACAAATGCGAAAACACTCAATTCTTCACCTGATAGGTATTCCTCAATTAGCACAGTTTCTCCAGAAGCACCAAATTTTTTCTTTACAAAGCAATCTTCTAAAGCAGCCAAGCCTTCTTGTAAAGTATTGGCTACAACCACTCCTTTACCTGCAGCTAATCCATCTGCCTTTATTACTATTGGTACGTCACAGGAAGATAGATGAGCTGAAGCTTCAACAAATGATTTGAACGTTTGAGCATTAGCTGTTGGTACCCCGGATTCTTGCATCAATTTTTTGGCGAATGTCTTGCTGCTTTCAATTTGGGATGCTTTTTTAGTTGGGCCGAATACCAATAACCCGTGACTTTCAAACTTGTCGGTTAGCCCAATAGCTAATGGCACTTCAGGTCCCACCACAGTCAAATCAACATTATTTTGGAGTGCAAAACTCAGTAAAGAATCGATGTCATCAGGTTTTATTTGGACATTTCGGGCTATTTCTGATGTGCCTGCATTGCCAGGGGCTACTATTAATTCTGTCACTATGGGGCTTTGTAGCAATTTCCAAGCGATGGCGTGTTCGCGGGCTCCGTTACCAATTACGAGAACTTTTAGTTTTTTGCCTATTCCCATTCTATGGTACCGGGAGGTTTGCTGGTGATATCGTAAACCACTCTGTTTACTCCAGGCACTTCGTTTGAAATTCGATTGGAAATCCGTGCAAGGACACTGTAGGGTAGGCGTGCCCAATCAGCTGTCATAGCATCTTCACTTGTTATCGCTCTGACAACGATAACATTTCCATAAGTTCGAAAATCGCCCATGACGCCGACAGTATGAGTATCAGTTAGCACAGCAAAGCTTTGCCACAAATCTCTATACAGATCGTTACCTTTTACCTCGTCCATCACAATCCAATCCGCTGCTCGAAGAGTTTCAAGTCTATCTTGAGTGACTTCTCCAATTATTCGTATTGCTAAACCAGGCCCAGGGAAAGGCTGCCTGTGAATCATTTCATCAGGCATACCTAATTCAAGTCCGACTTCACGTACTTCGTCCTTAAAAAGATATCTTAGTGGTTCGACTAACCTCAGTTTCATTGTTTCAGGCAGTCCACCAACGTTGTGATGAGTTTTAATTTTTGCTGATGTTTTTGACTCTGATGTTTTGCTCTCTATTACATCTGGATACAATGTGCCTTGGGCAAGAAAATCGACCTTTCCTATTCTTGCTGCCTCACTATCGAAGATATTGATAAATTCTTCTCCGATTATTCTGCGTTTTTCTTCTGGATCGGTTACTCCAGACAATGCATTTATGAAGTGTTCTACAGCATCTGCATATACCAAATCTACCTTGAGGTATTTTTCGAAGGTGTTACGCAATCTTTCAGGTTCTTCACGCCTCATAAGTCCAGTGTCAACAAATATGCATGTCAGTTGATCACCAATGGCCCTGTGAATTAAAGTAGCCGTAACCGCTGAGTCTACCCCTCCAGAAAGAGCACAGATTACCCTTCCTGCGCCAATTTGTTTTCTGATACGATCTATTGTTTCAGATACAAAATTTTCAGCAGTCCATAATTGCTTACATCCGCATATGTCGTACAAGAAATTTTGAAGTAGCTTTTTACCTTGTGGGGTATGAGCCACTTCCGGATGGAACTGAATCCCAATCATCTTTTTCTCGTTGGCGACTACAGCAACTGGTGAATTGTCAGTATAAGCAATTGATTCAAATCCAGGAGGAAGACCGGATATTTGATCTCCATGACTCATCCACACAGGCATGGATGGGGGCAAATCTTTAAAAAATGGGTCATCGACAGCATTTTGATGCAGCACGGCATGGCCGTACTCTTTTTTTGATGCAGGAGAAACGGTGCCTCCAAGTTGATGTACCATTACCTGCATACCGTAGCAAATACCTAAAATTGGGAGTTGGCCGGTATATACCCAATCCGGGGCCAAAGGGGCGCCGTCTTCATAAACGCTTGATGGCCCTCCAGATAGTATGACACCTCTTGGATTTAATTCCTTCACGGTTTCCCATGATGTGTCATGAGTCACTATTTCGCAGTACACTTTGCTTTCTCTAACGCGACGAGCAATTAAACGGCTGTATTGGGAACCAAAATCTATGACAATAATAGTTTCTCTGTGCTGAGAGGTATCATCATCCACTTGGGATCCTTGGCCTATTTTGGTGCGTGCAATTTCCAAGTACGTCGATACTTCTAAATCGTCGCTAACGGCCACTCTATGTGTGCTTTTTTTAGGCTCTGGTTCGCGTGTCATATCAGGGGCTTTCAGGCTATCATTTGTGCTATACTGAGGTCAAGGTAATTCCCAGGTAAAATGGTCGTTCCATCGCAATACGGTGTCATGCAGGCCCAAATCGAAATGTCTGCCAAGTGCCTCAGTAATGGGGGAATTGCAGCTATACCCACGGATACTCTATACGCATTCGCGGCTTCGGTGTTTATTGAAAAGTCTGTAGAGCGTATTTTTGATCTTAAAGGTCGTCCTAACAACCAAGGGATGCCTGTATTACTGGATGGAATCGATAGGGTGAAAAGTTGTGTGACTGATGTTCCCAAGCTTGCGAATTCGCTGATGGAGGCATTTTGGCCGGGTCCTCTCACTATTGTATTGAGACGTTCTCCAGCGGTGCCCGCGGTGGTTTGTGGAGGTTTGGAGACGGTGGGGCTTAGAGTACCTGATCATGAACTCACTAGAGGTATAGTAAAGGAACTGGGCGCCCCGATCACTGGCACAAGCGTTAATCGCTCTGGTACGGAATCATTAAACAGTGCTGAATTGATTGCAAATGAATTTGGAGACCAAATAGATCTGATTGTTGATAGTAGCACGGGAGCAGGAAAAGCTTCTACCGTAATTGATATGACAGGTGAAGTACCTCTAGTATTGCGAGAAGGGGCTGTCAATATAAATGAAATAACAGGCGTGATCGGAGTTGAAATTGCCCGAAACCATTGAACTGGATGCACTTATTGCTGATTTGAACAGCAAAGTAGATGATGAAATGAAGAACATAATTTGTTCTCGAGATATGACTCTGTATCAAATGATGTCATATCACATGGGATGGACTGATCGTTTTGGTCAAGCCGTTGTCGGTGGAAATAACTCGAATCGCATCCACGGGCTTTTATGTGCACTGATCTCATCGGCTATGAATTTGGAAGAGGATGTTGTGATGCCCGCGGCCGCTTCCGTTGAATTGGTTTCAAGCTTCGCAGAGATGCATGACGACATTCAGTCTGGAAATCCGGTTCGTGATGAAAGAGATGCAGTATGGTGGTTATGGGGTCCAGCTCAAGCAATTAATGCTGGTGATGGGATGCATGCGATGGCAAGGTTGGCCATGTGCAAGCTTGTAGATAAAGGAATTTCATCCGAAATTACTCTGGCGGCTTTGCGGGAATTAGATCATTCTGGCCTAGAAGCGTGTGAGGGAAGATTCATTGAAATGGAATCACAAGATAGTTTTGAAATGACTATAGAAAATTATATAAACATGGCTTCTCTTAAAACAGGATCACTATTTGGTTGCGCTATGCAACTAGGCGCTATTGTTAGCTCAAACTATGAATCTATGGATGATTTGAAAACGGTTGGTGAACATCTGGGGATATCGGTTCAAATCAATTCAGACATCGATTCTCTTTGGGGCACTGGTGCTGAGTTTTCACCCGATCCTGATTTGTTGAACAAGAAAAAGCTTTTCCCTATTGTCTACGGACTGAATCAGGCATCCATCAGTGAAAAACGTGCTCTGGGAGAGATTTATTTCAAGCGAGTTTTGGATAAAGAAGATGCTATAAAAGTCAGAAATGCTATTGATGCCTTATCAGTAAAAGGCGAGTGTCAGGAGTTGGTTGCCAAACATTTTGGGTTGGCTGAAAGTGCATTGGAAAAGATATCAATGACGTCCCGAAATAGGCAAATAATATTGAATTACATGAGCTTGCTTGTGGGGAATAATTTTGAACAAGAAAACAGTTAGTGACGTTGATGTCAGGGGCAAAACTGTTTTACTACGAGTAGATTACAACGTGCCGTTTGAGCCGGGATCCTTGGAGATCCTCGACGATAGTAGACTAATTGCTTCAATTCCGACGATTCTATACCTGATGGAACAAGGATGTAAGGTAATCTTGTGTTCACATTTGGGTAGGCCTAAGGGCAGAATTGTCGATGATTTGAGGATGAAGCCAATAGCTCAGAAATTATCTGAATTATTGAAACATGAAGTTTACGAAGCTCCTGGGTGTGTCGGAGAAGATACCAGTACTATGGTTAAATCAATACCGGATACGGGTATTGTTTTATTGGAAAATGTACGGTTTTATCCTGGAGAGGAACTCAATGATCCGAAATTTGCAAAGAGTCTGGCTTCACTTGCCGAAGTATATGTTAACGATGCATTTGGAACTGCGCACAGAGCTCATGCGTCGACCGAGGGAGTCGCTCATCACCTACCTGCGGTAGCAGGATTGTTGATGGACCGTGAACTAGATATGTTGGGCAGGTCTTTGGATTCACCAATCCGGCCATTTACTGCCCTGGTTGGTGGAGCTAAAGTTGCGGATAAGATAAAAGTTTTAAAAAAATTGTCTGAAAGAGTGGATAATTTGATGGTAGGAGGTGGGATGGTGGCGACATTCTTAAAGGCTAAAGGTTTTTCAGTGGGTTCAGCGGCGGTTGAAGAGGAATTTCTGTCCACTGCTAGCGTTCTGACAGAATATTCAGATAGTGGTCAATACAGATTAATTCTCCCTGTGGATTTGGTTGTGTCCGATAAATTTGAGGAGAGTGCCAATCCCTGCAAAGTTGATGTGGATAAAATACCTGATTCATCTCTAATTATGGACATAGGGCCCAAAACTGTCGCCTTATACAATTCTATTTTGAACAATTCCAAGACCGTCTTGTGGAATGGTACTATGGGGGTATTCGAATGGGAGTCGTTTTCCTTTGGGACCAGTAGTATAGCTAATACTATAGCCGGGCTTAATGATTCCGTTACAGTTGTAGGCGGGGGATCGACGGCAGAGGCTGTATTTTCGCTTAATTTGAATGCTAAGATGACTCATGTTTCAACCGGAGGAGGAGCATCATTGGAATTCCTAGAAGATTCAGTGTTGCCTGGAGTGTCAGTTTTGTTAGATAAAGAGGAATAGTGGATTGATAGACTTTCCGTATATAGCAGATATCTGTCGCCGAACTTCATCAAAGATAGTCATGCTTGTTGTTGATGGACTAGGAGGTTTAGCTGATATTGAAACTGGTAAATCTGAACTTGAAGTGGCCAAGCTTCCGAATTTAGACTTACTTGCCTCTCAAAGCGAAAGCGGGATGACCGATCCGGTTAGTACAGGTATAACTCCGGGTAGTGGGCCAGGTCACATGGCTCTGTTTGGCTATGATCCAGTCAAGTATCTTTTAGGCCGCGGAGTGTTGGAAGCTCTGGGTATTGGAGTCAATCTTGACCATGGAGATGTCGCTGCCCGTGGTAATTTGGCAACGATAGACCAAGATAACCTCTTGGTTGATCGAAGAGCAGGGAGGATACCTACATCTGAGAGTGCGCCAATAATCGAATTGCTGAGTCAGATTGAAGTTTCTGGTGTGGAATTATCAGTATTTCCTGTGAGGGACTATAGATTTGTCTTGGTTATTAAGGGTGAAGGTATTGGTAGCGCTGTTACTGAGACTGACCCACAGCAATTAGGTGCAGTTTCTTTAGATCCAGTAGGCAAAGATGACCCTTCTATTAAAACAGCGCAAATAGTTAGAGAATTCATTAGTAAATCCAAAGATATTTTAAGAAATCGTGATACGGCAAATAGTGTACTTTTGAGAGGGTTTTCCAAGCTTCCCGATTTACCATCTTTTGGAGAGACATACAATTTAAACCCTGCAGCAATCGCAGCATATCCAATGTACAGGGGATTGGCTAAGGTTGTGGGAATGAAAGTTTTGAAAACAGGACAATCCTTCTCAGAGCAATTGGAAACTCTCCAGGAACACTATGCGAACAACGACTTCTTTTTCCTGCACTACAAGCCTGCAGACGCCGCAGGAGAGGACGGGGATTTTGATGCTAAGGTGGAGAGTTTGGAGTTGCTTGACTCCCTGGTTCCCGAGTTGACAGGCCTTAATCCAGACGTTTTGGTTGTGGCAGGGGATCATTCGTCACCGGCAGTTATAGCCGGGCATAGCTGGCATCCTGTTCCGCTATTGATTAGATCTAAATTCACTTCAGGGGTTGAGGAGGGGACAGTGGGATTCTCAGAAAACCACTGTCGAACAGGCTCACTTGGAAGAATACCAGCAACAAGTGTGATGATGCTTGCATTGGCCCATGCTGGTAAGCTGGCTAAATTTGGTCCATAGTCCCTAAACAATCACCAAAATCTATTCAAAGTCTCTACGCATGTAGAAGTCATACATAACGGAGCATACCGGACACTTCCTTGATAAGATATTGAAATATGGAGATATTATGATATGAGGAATCCAATAGTTGTTGGTAACTGGAAGATGAATATGTCTATCGATGCCGGGCTTAAATTAGCGTCCTCGATGATTCCGGGTCTTGATGTTATACAGGGAGTGGAAAAGGTTATATGCCCTCCATTTGTAGGACTCGGTTCAATAGGAGATATGTTATCAGGCACATCCGTATCTGTCGGTGCACAGAACATGCACTATGAGGAAGACGGGGCGTTTACTGGAGAAATTTCTCCGGCGATGTTATCGCCAATTTGCAAATTTGTAATAGTGGGGCACTCTGAAAGAAGACAGTTGTTTGGAGAAACTGATGATATTGTGAATCAGAAAGTGTTAGCGGCACGCAAAGTTGGTATGAAGCCAATCGTTTGTGTCGGGGAGCAGTTGAATGACCGTAATACAGATAAAGCCAAAGAAGTGGTGGGGGAGCAATTAATTAATGGATTAGGAAACTCCGTTACAGAGCCTATATTAGTAGCTTATGAACCTGTATGGGCAATAGGCACAGGAATGGCTGCGACTGCTGAAATAGTAGAAGATATGATGTCATATCTCAGGGGAGTCATTAGGTCGAATTGCGGTTCTCGAGAATCGGAAGAAGCTCAATTACTATATGGAGGAAGCGTCAATCCGGCAAATATAGCTGATTTCATGGCTTTGGCGGATGTTGATGGGGCATTGGTTGGTGGCGCCAGCTTGGACCCAAAAGCCTTTAATACAATAGTGAACATTGCTGCCGATTCTGCTAAATAATTGATAGAAATTGTGGCTTGTAGCGAATGAAAAAACTCCTGGTTGTTGTTGGGCCGACAGCGGTTGGAAAAAGTGCTTTTGCGTTGTCAGTAGCGAAGTTGTTACCAGTGGAAATAGTGAGTGCTGACAGTAGACAAATTTACCGGCATCTTTCTATAGGTATAGGAAAACCGACTGATGCTGATCGGGATTTAGTGAATCACCGATTGGTCGATTTTGTAGAGCCTGATGGTGAATACAGCGTTTCCCATTTCACCCAAGATGCTACTTCAGCCATAGCTGAGATACATTCAAAAGGTCTTGTTCCGTTATTGGTAGGCGGCACTGGCCAATATGTTTGGGCACTTGTTGAGGGCTGGAATGTACCTGCGGTCCCTCCAAATTTAGCTCTAAGGAGTAGTTTAGAGGATCGTGCTTCAGAAATAGGTTCGCTGGAATTACATAAGGAACTGGCTTCAAAAGATCAAAAAGCTGCATTGAAAATAGATCCCAGAAATACAAGAAGAATTGTTAGAGCGTTGGAGCTGATCTACTCTGGTTCAAAAAACAGACAATCAGTCCTTCGCATACCACCACCATACAATTTGAAAATAATTGGTTTAACGCTAGATCGTGAAAAATTGTACGAGAGGATTGATTACAGAATAGATTCAATGATCAAGATGGGTTGGTTGGAGGAAGTAGAGCAGTTGTTGAGCGACGGATACGACCATGCTCTTCCATCGATGTCTTCCATAGGATACTTAGAGTTATCTAAAGTTCACAGAGGGGAATATTCTCTTTCTGAAGCGGTCCAATTGATAAAAAATAGGACCCATCGGTTTGCAAGAAGCCAGCATACTTGGTTTAGGCAAAATGATGAACGTATTAGCTGGTTTGATGCTGATAAAGGCATTGAAGAAGCAATGGAAAGAGTTACAGAGTGGGCACAGGAGTAGCCTTAGAATTCAGATCATATAGTCAGTTATAGTAAACTGAAAAAGAGAAGGTGATTAAGAGGGAAATAAATCGGGCTGGAGTAAGGCAAGACGTTTAATTTTGGATATTTGATTGGAGTATGAACGTGAATTTCACTAAGCTGCATGGGGCAGGTAACGACTATGTTTTCATAGATGCACGTGGTAAAGATCATGATTGGTCAGAACTAGCAGTGAGCATGAGTGATAGACACAAAGGAATAGGCTCAGATGGCATTATTCTTGCTGCGTCTTCTAGTGTAGCTGACTTGCGCATGATTATGTTTAATGCGGATGGTTCTAGAGGATTGATGTGTGGTAACGGTATTAGGTGTCTAGTGAGGTTTGCTTTTGATGAATCTATTATTGATTCATCTTGTCCTATAGTTGGTGTGGAAACTGATTCTGGTGTCAAGCAGGTGACTCCTATTTGGGAAGATGGCAAGATGGTCAGGGCAAAGGTCGGTATGGGTGAGCCTATATTGAAACCAGAACATATACCTGTGATAGCTCCAAATTCTGAAGTTCTACAAGACTATGAGCTGACCTTAAAGGACAGAGTTTTGAACATTAGTTGTGTTTCAATGGGTAACCCGCATGCAATTTGTTTTATGGATGTTGATTTGAATTCTTATGAATTAGATAAAATCGGACCCATTGTTGAACTCCATGAGATGTTTCCTGAGAGGGTGAACTTTGAGATTGCAAGATTGGTGGATAGTTCCAATATAGAGGTTCGGGTATGGGAGCGTGGATCTGGGTTAACAGAAGCTTGTGGGACAGGTGCATGTGCAGTTGCGGTATCAGCTCGTCTCCACGGTTTCATAGGTGATCATGTCACTGTCCATCTTCCTGGAGGAGATCTTTCGATTGATTGGCCAGGTCAAGGAGAGGTTGTAATGGAGGGGCCCGTGGAATCTGTGTTTAAAGGGCAGTGGCCTTTGTAATCATTTTAATCTAAATAGCTTTGAAATACACAGCAATTTACTTGTAGAGCTTATTGACTTGACTGGTTAAATTTAACGTTTATGTTAGGTGTTATGAGGGGCGTCACTTTACCTATGTAGTTAAATTCTATTAACATGTGTGAATAGTTTTCACAGAACTCGAACCGGAGGATTTATGAATCTGTCTCAACGTATAAAAAAAGTTCCGCCGTATCTTTTTGTTGGAATAAGTCGCAAAATTGCTGAGAAAAAACGACAAGGCATTGACGTGGTGAGTTTTGGCATAGGAGATCCGGATATCCCTACACCGGATCCTCTAATTTCCACACTTCGAGATTCGGCCATGGTAAGTGCCAACCATAGGTATCCAGAAACGGAAGGCCTTCCTGCATTCCGATCTGCTGCAGCCGGTTGGTATAAACGTCGTTTTGATGTCACTCTGGATCCGGAAACGGAAATATTATCTCTAATCGGAGCAAAAGAAGGTATAGGCCATGCGTCTTTGTGCTTTATTGATCCTGGTGACATAGCGTTAGTGCCCGACCCTGGTTATCCAGTCTATTCAGTAGGCACCTGGTTTGCTGGTGGAGAATGTCATTGGATGCCTTTGTTGGAGGAGAACGGTTGGTTGCCAAACCTGTCTGAAATCCCGAGCGAAGTAGCATCTAAAGCAAAGGTAATGTGGCTGAATTACCCCAATAATCCTACAGGTGCTCTTGCAGATTTAGAATATTTCAAGACGGTGGTCGATTTTGCTAAAGCTAATAGTATTTTGGTTATGCATGATGCCTGTTATACGGAAGTTTCGTATGACGGCACTAGGCCACACAGCTTTCTGGAAGTACCAGGAGCAATGGATGTTTCAATCGAGTTCCACTCTCTTTCCAAGAGTTACAATATGACCGGTTGGAGATTAGGAGTCGCGGTTGGCAATTCGGAATTGATAAATGCTCTGATGGTTGTAAAGTCGAATTTGGATTCTGGAGTGCCTCAAGCTATACAAATGATGGGAATTGACGCCTTGAATGCGCCTGTTGAATCAGTGGACGATAGAAACGCAGTTTATCAGCAAAGGCGAGATAGACTCATATCTGCGCTGACAAAGATTGGATTACATGTAGATCCGCCCAAAGCCAGTTTGTATGTTTGGGCTCAAGTCCCCGAGGGATATTCTTCGGCTGAGCTCACTGAGATTTTATTAGAGGAGAGAAATATCGTAGTTACTCCCGGTTCTGGTTATGGTAAATATGGAGAAGGTTATATTAGATTATCACTCACAATATCTGATGATCAGTTTGAGAAGGGTTTGGCTCAACTAGACGGTTGGATAATACCGTCAAAGGCCAGCTAGTAATATGAAGGATACTAAACATCGCTAAGTCTCTCCATCGTACAAGTAACAAAAAAGAGCGAGCCTTATTAGTTGCAGCAAGTGTTAAAGGATCTTCAGCAATTTTGGGCCCAGAAGATTCTTTAGGGGAATTATCCGAATTGGCTAGAAGTGCAGGAGCTTTACCGGTGGGTACTCTGGTGCAGAGGCTTAATAAGCCTAGTCAGACATATTTGGGTAAGGGCAAAATATCCGAACTTGTCACCATGTGCGACAAATTGCGAGCAACAACAGTAATTTGTGACGACGAATTGACTCCCAATCAACAAAAGAATTTGGAACAAAACCTGCTTGATATCAAGGTAATAGATAGAACGGCCTTGATATTGGATGTTTTTGCTCGTGGGGCCCGCTCAAAAGAAGGTCGGTTACAAGTTGAATTAGCGCAACATGAGTACATACTTCCTAGGATAGCTGGCCAATGGTCCCATTTGGAACGTCTGGGAGGTGGTATTGGTACTAGAGGCCCAGGCGAAACACAGATAGAAACAGATAGACGTCTGATAAGGAACAAGATTACTAAAATTAGACGTAGTTTATCGAATGTGAGTCAACAAAGAGGCCTGTACCAGTCTCGTAGAAGACAGAATAATATCCCAATAGTGTCACTGGTTGGCTACACGAACGCTGGTAAAAGCACATTACTGAATAGTATTACCGGAGCCGGAGTTGTGGCAGAAAACAGGATGTTTTCCACACTGGATCCACTCACTCGAAAAGTGGTAAGCCCTAATGGATCTGAATTTTTGCTAACAGACACTGTTGGGCTCATACAGAAGTTGCCTACCACCGTTATAGCTGCTTTCAGCGCGACGCTACAGGAACTGAATGAGTCGTTTCTGATTGTCCATGTTGTTGATATAACTCATCCTAATGCTGGACAGCAAGTAGAAGTTGTTTACAAAACTCTGGCTGACCTTGGTTTACAAGACAAGCCCTTGATATTGGCATTGAACAAGTCTGATCTTCTGGATCAGCAAGGTTTGAATGCAACAGGATTTGGAGTTAACGACTCACTATTGACTGAAAGAGATGCGGTAATGATTTCTGCGGCTTCGGGAGTTGGGGTAAAAAAATTATTGGATGTGATCGCATTAAAGATGGATGAAGGGGACTCATTGGGTTGATATCACAGAGTCATAATCTAAATAAGCTGACTTCGCACTATAATAGTTATGTCAAGTCGCAGAGTGGTTATGTTATGGAACAGCGTCGATCAACTCAAGCGTGTGCAAGAAAGTCAGGAGTTCCAAAGATGTATTTGCGGGATAAACGGGGTCGTAAGATATAGTTTTGATAGTCGGATAGTCTGAGGATAGTCGAGAAATGTTACCCTCGCAAACAATTACAATCTTTTCCCCGTATAATACCGATGCAGCACCTAAAAGTTGGGTAAATAAAATTGCAGAATTGTTTTTTGGGGAATGCACGTCATCAATTTCCCTGATAAATAAAATGCCTGAATTACACAACTTCATCCTCTCTGAAATTTCCTCTGGTATCAAAGGCCCATGGAAGGGTTCTAAGTCAGCAGAATGGTAATTCACACTGAATCTATTCAATAAATTTTTAACTACATTCGTCATTTGATCAGTTTTGTTGCCTGCAACAAAGATACGAGAATTTGTAATTTGGGGAATAAAAGGTGAAACTGGGTCAGTCGGTTTTGGCGGAACTGTATCGGGACGTGGCAGCAATATTATGCCATCACCACTATCGCCACCAGGTTGAGATCTGCTGAGAGTCACTTTGAATGATCCAGTTCCGGATGACTGTAGGACGTCAGCAAAAATCCCATTTGCTTTTATGATATCGAAACACTCAGATGTCAGATTTGAAGGAACCCCGAGTTCTCTTTGCAATAGATTGTGGACATATTCATTTTTCGGGATCTCTTTACCATCTAATCGCTTATAAAATTTTCTAAATACATCAGGGGCTAAAGCTGCTTCCAATAAAGCAGTTTGAAGTTCCTCTTCGGTTCGAGGAGTTGTACACGCTTCTCCTCGGGGAGTGATTGATAT
>CAZMZE010000060.1:0-4426 GCA_964570875.1 uncultured Dehalococcoidia bacterium | reverse complement strand
GAAGACATTATAAAAATTATCTGTCAACAACCGGCTACCGCTAGGTTTATTTCCCGTCATATCTACCATTTTTTTGTTGCAGATGAGCCACCAGTAACTCAATGGCCTTATGTCGAACCACAAGATCAAAATGCTATCAGTGAATTGGAGAATATCTACTTTAAAAGCGATCATAATATAGGAAGCATGCTTAAGTACTTATTCAATTCTGAATTCTTTAAGTCTGAAGACTGCTATTACAAGAAACTAAAGAGTCCCGCTGAATTAGTGACAGGGATATTGAAAATCACAGAAGAATTTACTTCTCCTGGGATAGAAATTTCTGCCAGGAATAGTCAGATGGGATTTATGGGGCAGACATTATGCAATCCTCCCTCAGTTGAGGGCTGGCATCAGGGAACTGAGTGGATTGAGACGGGTTCACTGACTGAACGGATTAACTTTGCTTCTGGCCAGATAGGGGATGCCGGGAAACCTGGAATCAGGAAACTTGTTGGTGACGTTATTGATGACTTGTACGATCAATCTCCAACTTCTGAGAACTATGTGGATAGTTGCCTCGATCATCTAGGAGGTCTAGATGTTTCTCCGCAAATCAAGTCGAGTCTGATTGAATTTGCGGAGGACTCAGGTGTTGCCAACAGCAATGAGGAAGAGATCCAACAAAAGCTTACTTCTCTTTTGGCATTGGTTGCAGCAACCCCGGAATTTCAGAGAATCTAAGCGAAGTATATAAATCTCTTCTTCGCACAGCTATATAAGTAGGTGAGTATTAATGGTTACCGACTCCTCTTTAAAAAAATCTTTTTTAAATTACAGTCACACTGTAGGCCTGTGTGTTATGCAAGACAGGGGGTTTATGTATCCTGTCGACACTTTACTGTCGAGGGATGGCAGAATGCATACCGTCAGCAGGGCGTATTTGGCAGCTAGAGACCAACTTAGAGTGACAGTTTATAACTCCGAGAGTGAATACTTTGGCGTTTATGGAGGGTTTGGAGACGGCATAGGACAATTTCAATGGCCTTCTTGTATAGCTCAGGATAGCCAGGAAAATATTTATATTAGCGATGAGCAGCTTAACAGAATAAACGTTTTTTCCAACGATGGGACACCCCTCAAACACTGGGGTGAATCAGGGAGTGATCAAGGGTCCCTTGATGGGCCATCGGGAATAGCACTAGACGACGATGACAATCTGTACATTGCAGACCATCGCAATCACAGGGTACAGAAATTTACAAAAGACGGGGTTTTTATCAGTTGTTTTGGTGATAGTCGATCTTCAGATCCCTTGAACATGCCGTGGGGTCTAACAGTGTCGCCGAACGGAGATGTTTATGTAGCGGACTGGGGGAACAGCCAGGTTAAGAGATATTCCAGTGACGGTCAATTTGTTTCATGCTACGGTGAACCTGGTTCGGGAGATGGCCAGCTAAAGAATCCTTCAGGTGTCGCTGTTGATAAGGATGGCTATGTTTATGTAACAGACTGGGGGAATGAAAGACTGCAGATATTTAGTGAGGATGGATCATTTGTATCCAACTTACGAGGTGAAGCGACTATTTCAGTATGGGGACAAGAATATTTGGATGGTAATTATGAAGAGGCTGAACCACGGTCTCGCTCTAACCTTGAACCTGAATTGGAGATTTTTGGCGGTGACCCTCATGAAGAATCTGCTCACACTGAAAAATTCTTTTGGGCTCCTACATCTGTAAAGGTGGATGATATCGGGAGAATATATGTTACCGAAAGTAACCGGCACAGAGTACAAATTTATGAGAGAGCTTAGATATAAGTTGTGTAGTGCTTGTGGTAATTAGAGGTGCTTGATGATAGATGTTGCAACAGGGATAGCAAAAGTTCTGAAAATAGAAGGTATTGACTGGGTATCAACATTTCCCGTTTGCAAAGTCAACAATGCTCTTGGTAAAGAAAATGTTCCCATGATCATGATGAGGGATGATCGATATGCAGTTGCATTGGCAGACGGATTCTCCCGCGCTACTTCTGGAACAAAGATTGGAGTTTGCACAGTTCAAGGTGGAGTTAATGCGGCAGGTCTTCAAGTAGCTTATGCAGGCCTAGCTCAAGCCTATGAAGATGGATCTCCACTACTCTGCATCACAGACGGGGTACCAATAGGCAATAGTGAAAATAGTTATTTCGACGTTACCGCTAGCCTTAAGTCAGTATCGAAATGGTATGGGTACATTGATTCTCCAGAGCGTACACATGAATTTATGAGACGGGCATTTACTATGCTCCGCAATGGTTCACCTGGCCCAGTTGTGATAGCAGTTCCAGAGCCTAGTAGCCATTACGATGAGACTAGAGATCCCTACGCTCCTGTCCGCAGTTGGAAATATGGACCCACGAATTCAGATATTTCCCAAGCTATGGATTTGATTTTGCAGGCAGATCACCCCGTTCTATACGTGGGTGAAGGAGCAGTATATTCGGGAGCTTCATATGAGCTGTTACAGTTCGCAGAGCTGTCCAATATACCGGTTATCACTACTTTGAAGGCGAAGGGTATATTCCCAGAGAACCATCAATTGTCTGCGGGAGTTAGGGGCTTACACACTGCTCATTTTTTGGAAACCAGTGACCTCATTGTATCGATTGGATCAAGTCTTTCCCCTGGCAGATTCTCGCATGCGATACCTAATGCTGAAGATAAGACGATCATAGTTTGTGACATAAATGAAAATAATGTGAACAAGATTTATCACACGGACCATGCTCTTATCGGGGATGCCAGAGTTACTCTACAGGCACTGGTAGATGAATTAGGAAGGAGAACCTCTGGGGCAGGTATAGCTAGGGATAATATAGTTAACGAAATTTCGGATGAAAAACGTAAAGACGACTTAAAGTATGACGAGGCACTAAACTCATCAGACACTCCCATTAATCCTTATAGGGTTTATCGAGACATGATGAAGGTACTAGATCCACAAAAGTCATTTGTTACCCACGAGTCAGGTAACACGAGAGACCAGCTTAGCACGGTATATGAAACTCAGATTCCAAGAGGATTTCTGGGTTGGGGTAACGTATCTTCGCTTGGTTTTAGTTTGCCGGCAGCTATGGCGGCAAAGATTGCCTATCCGGATAGACATTGCGTGGCGGTGACTGGCGAAGCCGGGCTAGGATACATGCTTGGGAATTTGGAAGTTCCAGTAAGAGAAAAAATTGGTATCACAGTTGTTCATATTAGCAATGGAGGATTCTCTGGCTATGGTCCAGGATTTTGGGGTGACGGGCATGATCCGTACACTCATAAAGTCCTCTCACATGAAAATGTGGACATGTCCAAGGTCATTGGTGAAATGGGACTCTATACTGAGAGAATATACCAACCAGACGATATAGTAGGAGCGTTAGAGAGAGCCCTTGTGGCTAATGATAAGGGGCAGCCCGCATATATAGAATTTGTTTGTATCCAGTATCCCGTATATGGATCTTGGGTAAGTGGGTCGCACGGGGAGTGACTGTCTACCGCAAATTCATTGGCGAGGATTTTGGAAGCGTTTGTCAGCCCTGAGAGAAGAATTCCTTGTACTCTGTGGCCGAGCCTTGGAACAATAAATTTCCTTTTTCTAGGAAGATAATATGGTCGCTGTATTCTATTGATTCATTGTCATGAGAGACGGTTACGACTGTTTTGCCTTCGTCAGCCAGACTCCTAATTAATTTCGCAAAAAACCTTTTGCCGTGATCATCAATTTTTGATAAAGGTTCGTCCCACATAATTATGTTTTTCTGCTGAGCCAATGAGAAAGCAAGCCATGTTCTCTGCTTTTCTCCTTCAGATACATCAATAATATTTCTTGTGCGTAGAGATTCAATCCCGCAAATCTTCATCAACCGTTTAATGTGTTGATCTTTAATTTTCTTATCAATTCTTTGTCCGTAAAATCCGAGTGAAATAATCTCGTTAAGGGGTAAGAAGGGAGGGTTGTCCAATGACTGAGGGAGGTAGGATATTGATTCTCTAGGTATTTTAGTTAGTTTACCGACGAAACTTCCTATTTCTCCGGTAAAAACTTCTAAGAGAGATGATTTTCCGGAACCGTTTGGCCCGACAATGGTTGTTACAGATTCGTTGGGGATATTTAAGCTGACATCATTCAATACAGTAGACCCGTTCAAATATAAAGTCAGTTTGGTCGTTTCAATATTCATTTCAGACGATAGGCTAGGTACATCATAGGTGGTGCCCCTATCAGGGTCGTAATTAGTCCTACTGGTATCTCTATAGGTGAGAATAACAAACGGGCGAGTTGATCCGATGTAATTACTATCGTGGATCCGACTAGAGTCGCTCCGATACTCATATGGAAGGCTGAATAACCGAATACTCTCCTTGCTATGTGTGGTGAGATTATACCGTCGAACCCAACAATACCTCCTGCAT
>CAZMZE010000059.1:0-10340 GCA_964570875.1 uncultured Dehalococcoidia bacterium | reverse complement strand
AATCAAGGTGACGTCGTAAATGCCGGTGATCAGATCGCCGTACTTGAAGCAATGAAGATGGAAAACAGCCTCCCCTGCTCTACAGCAGGAACAGTCGGGGAATTACCTGTCACTCCCGGAACAATGGTAACAAAAGGTCAGATACTGGCTACGATAGTATCTTGAAATACAAACTAATTACCAATTCGGTACGTTCTAGCTACCAACTGCAATGAAAATCGTCAAAACTCATAACTCCTCAAAAGAGGACCTCAAACATGGAATAGATAGCCTAAGAGAAAAAATCGAGCAGAGGTTCGGCGATGACATATCAAATGCTAAATATGCTTGGAGTGATGATGAATTATCATTTTGTTTTGGAGCCAAAGGCTTCCAAATCGATGGCATAATGACAGTCTCCGACAGTTGCGTTTCGGTTGATTTAAAACTCCCTTTACCTTTAAAAATTTTTCAAGAACAAATCAGATCGGCAATCAGTAATGAACTGGAAAATATTATAAACACGGTGCATTGAACAGGATTTCAAAAATAAAATTTATGGAGATCTCAAAATGAGAAAAAAAGTTACTATAGTTGGTGCCGGTAATGTGGGTGCAACTGCTGCACAAAGGCTTTTCGACAGAGGTTTGGCAGATATTGTTTTAGTTGACATAGTCGAGGGATTGCCCCAGGGAAAAGCATTAGACATGCTAGAGTCCGGACCGGTTATCCGTACTGACTCAAAAGTTGTTGGTACAAATGGTTATGAAGAGACATCCGATTCAGACATAATAGTGGTAACTTCAGGACTTCCAAGAAAACCAGGTATGAGCAGGGATGATCTGCTCATAACCAACATGAAAATCGTATCTGGTGTGGTTGCAGAAACATCTAAAAGATCTCCAAATAGTATTTTGATCATCGTCACAAATCCACTTGATGCAATGGCACAGCAAGCACTAAAAGTGAGCGGTTTTGCAAGTAACAGGGTAGTTGGTATGGCAGGGATATTGGATACCGCCAGATTCAGTTCGTTTCTTGCGGCTGAGCTTGAAGTTTCAGTGGACTCCGTATCAGCTTTTGTTCTAGGTGGCCACGGGGACACTATGGTTCCGATAGTCGGCTCCACTACTGTAGGTAATACTCCAATATCCAAGTTGATTTCCAACAAAAGAATTGAAGAAATAGTTCAACGTACCAGAGATGGTGGAGCGGAGATCGTTAATCTACTGAAAAGTGGTAGCGCATACTATGCTCCTTCTGCAGCAATCGTCCAAATGGTCGAAGCTATTTTGTTAGATAAAAAAGAAATCCTACCGTGTACCGCTTATCTACAGGGTGAATACGGGTTGAATGATCTATACGTCGGCGTTCCTGTAAAGCTTGGCGCTGATGGAGTCGAACAAATTATAGAGTTCGAATTAACAAAACAAGAACAATCACAGCTTGAAAATTCGGCACAGGCCGTTGAAGAATTGATCGAGGTAATGAAAAATGCCTCATAGAAATTATCTGTTAAACATAGCGGAATAAATCGATTTACATCAGCGAATTATATCTAAAATGATTCATAATAACCAATTTTTCCCAACCAAAGGCAATCACATTTGGAGGAAGTAACTACAGCGATCATAGGCGGGTCTGGACTATATGATATAGAAAGTCTTACAAACAGGAGCGAGATTTTTATAGAGACCCCGTTCGGTAACCCCAGCGAACCAATAACAATCGGCTGTTTGGCAGGTGAAAGACTTGCCTTCATATCTAGACATGGCACAGGCCACACAATATCGCCAACTTCAATTCCTGTCCAAGCTAACATCTTTGCTTTAAAGCAGTTGGGGGTGAGACATGTATTATCAGTAAGCGCCGTGGGAAGCTTGCAAGAAAACATCAAGCCTCTCGATATTGTCATACCTGATCAATTGATTGACAGAACATATAAAAGACCATCGACATTTTTTGAAGAAGACTTAGTTGCACATGTTTCATTTGGAAACCCATTCTGTGAAAATTTAAGGTCTCACCTAACCGAAGTCATACATAACCAGAAAATAGTTTGTCATACAGACGGCACTTATGTAGTGATAGAAGGACCTCAATTTTCCACCCAAGCAGAATCAAACCTGTTTAGGACATGGAACGCTAGCGTAGTCGGCATGACAGCATTACCCGAAGCTAAACTGGCTCGAGAAGCGGAAATGTGTTACGCAACGATTGCCATGGTCACAGATTACGATTGTTGGAAAAATTCTGTCGAAAACGTTAACGCCGAAATGGTTGTTCAAAACATGCAGCATAACGTATTACAAGCACAATACATACTAGAAGATTTCGTTCCAAGAATCAGAAAATTGAGCCAAGATTCGTGTAGTTTTGCTCTCAAAAATGCGATAATTTCAAAAAGAGACTACATATCAGAGGATGCATTGACCAAGCTTGAACCAATAGTCAACAAATATTTGACCGTTTAATTAGTCAGGCTAAACAGGAGGATTTCACAATGCCACGAAAAGAACCAGGCGAACCATATTACAGGCTAGACTCTAACGAAGCTGCTACACATTATGACGAGGATGATGTCGTATTCGTTGACGTTCGAAGAATTGACGAATACGCCGAAGGACATATTAAAGGTGCCTTGTTCATAACTGTGGACGATATTCTCGCTCGATATGATGAACTCCCACAAGATAAACGTTTGATGTTCATCTGCGCAGCTGGAGTACGCAGCGGCCTAGCATGCGAAATGGCTGCAGCAATGGGATACGACACAGAAAAACTATATAACGTCGAGGATGGGACAGGAGCTTGGATCCAAAACGGGCATCCAACAAGTAAGGGCTCTGAATTATGACATGTAAGGAGAAAGAATAAAGTGACATTACTGGTTGTGGGTTCAGTTGCCTACGATACTATTGCGACACCCGCTCAAAGACAAGAAGATGAATTTGGCGGATCAGCAACTTTCTTCTCATTATCCAGCAGTTACTTCTCTCCGGTTAGTGTTGTAGCTGTAGTAGGAGAAGATTTTGCTGAAAAGGACATGAAAATATTAAATGATCACGGAATAGATACTTCGGGAATTGAGACAGCCGTCGGCAAAACTTTCCGATGGTCTGGAGTGTATTCTTCCGACAATTTGGGTTTCAGGCAAACACTAGACACTCAACTAAATGTATTCGCTGAGTTTTCCCCAAAACTGAATCCGACACACAAGACCATCCCACATTTGTTTCTGGCGAACATTGAACCTAATCTACAACACAACATATTGCAACAAATGTCCGAAAGGCCAAACTTAGTAGCTTTGGATACAATGAATTTCTGGATCGACGGCAACAAAGATGCTCTCACAAACGTCATCAAGAATGTCGATATCGTCTTCATGGACGAGGGTGAAGCGAAATCTTTTTCAATGCAAACTAATCTCAGAAAAGCAGCTGAGTCTATAATTACACTGGGACCAAAAGCCGTGGTAATCAAAAAAGGTGAAAACGGAGTTTTGGTAAATACCAGTACAATGACATTTACTTCACCAGCTTTCCCGGTTGATAATCTGGTAGACCCGACAGGAGCAGGTGATTCGTTCGCGGGGGGGTTCATAGGCTATCTAGCCGCAACGACAGATTTTTCTGATCGTGGTTTTAGACGTGCGGCAGTAGTAGGGACAGTGATGGGGTCATTTGCAGTAGAAAGCTTTGGTACTGAGCGAATAGCCTCGTTAAGCAATAAAGAAATTAACCAGAGGTTCCGTTCACTCAGTACATTAACCCAATTTGAGCAGATTCCTGAGCAAGAATCTCTACCGTCAACCCATAAAAATTAACTAATACAATCAATATCAGAGGAGTCTAAGTTGGCAACCAGCACCATAAATTCAGACATACACGATAAATCGTTGAGCACAGAAGGCGTGCTGCGCATAGAATGGGCTTCCCGTGAAATGCCAGTAGTTGGCCATATCAGAAAAAGATTTTCCGAAGAAAAGCCTTTGAAAGGATTACGGATAGCGGCTTGTCTTCACGTAACAACAGAAACCGCTAACCTAGCTTTAGCACTCAAGGATGGCGGAGCTGAAGTTATACTATGTGCAAGCAATCCATTAAGTACACAAGATGACGTAGCAGCTGCATTGGTCTCCGAATATGGAATATCCACCTTCGCCATCAATGGTGAAGATAACGACGTGTACTACTCACACATAAATGCAGTACTTGACAGCAAACCTAATATAACTCTTGATGACGGAGCGGACCTGGTAGCAATGTTGCATACAAAGCGAACTGACATTCTAGAGAATGTGTTTGCGGGTTGTGAAGAAACAACTACGGGCATAATTAGACTAAGAAGCCTGTCAGAAGCAGGAAAACTTAAGTATCCCATAGTAGCCGTTAACGACGCTGACACTAAGCATTTTTTTGATAACAGGTACGGAACCGGACAAAGTACCCTAGACGGAATTACTCGAGCCACCAATGTGCTATGGGCAGGAAAAACCGTTGTGGTCTGCGGTTATGGATGGTGTGGTAGAGGGGTCGCTTTGAGAGCCAAAGGTATGGGATCCCACACAATAGTAACAGAGATAGATCCTATACGAGCCCTTGAAGCAGCTATGGATGGCCATCAAGTAATGACTATGGAAGAAGCTTCAAAAGTTGGTGACATATTTATCACACTAACCGGTGGCATGAGTGCAGTAGGACCTGAACACGTATCTACAATGAAAGATGGAGCTCTTATAGCAAACAGCGGCCATTTTAATGTGGAAATTGACATCGATTCGATAGAAAAAATGTCGATTTCTAAAAGGAGAGTAAGATCATTTGTAGATGAATATAAGCTGAATGATGGCAGGCGCATTTTCTTGCTGGGAGAAGGTAGGTTAATAAATTTAGCTGCCGCAGAAGGCCACCCCTCAGCTGTAATGGACATGAGTTTCGCAAATCAAGCGCTGGGTATAGAATATTTGGCTAAAGAAGGCCGTAGTCTCGTGCCAAACGTATACCCAGTACCGAAGGAGATTGACCGTCAAGTAGGAAAACTAAAACTCGAATCCATGGGCATCCAGATTGACAGCCTCACATCAAAACAACAAGAATACCTTGACAGTTGGGAATCTGGCACATAGTTCTACTTGATTCAATCCTGCTTTGATACAGATTGTAGAATGAAACATAACAACAAACATATTGAGTTAGAATATTTAAAATAAATAGTCATCTTAACAAGATCTATTTCCATATCAATAAAAGAGGTTAACTAAATGCCGTATAGCTTCACAGAATCCCCTTCATATTTATTTACTTCAGAATCAGTGACAGAAGGTCATCCGGACAAATTATGTGACCAGATATCAGATTCTATACTTGACGCTTATTTGTCCGGAGACCCCACTGCAAGAGTTGCTTGTGAAGTATGTGTTACAACCGGACTCGTTGTGATTATGGGAGAAATGACAACATCTGGTAAAGCTGTAGACCTCGCAAAAACAGCACGGACAGCTATAAAAAATGCTGGTTACACAGATCCCAGTTTTGGATTCGACCATTCCTCATGTGGGATTTCTATATCGGTACAAGAGCAATCTACTGACATAGGTGCAGGTGTCGACACATCTGTCGAGGTGAGAGGACAAGGTCAAAAAAAAGAAGATGATGTCAAATCACTCGGCGCTGGAGATCAGGGGATGATGGTGGGATTCGCATGCAACGAAACCCCTGAATTGATGCCATTACCAATAGCTCTTTCACATAAACTTTGCATACGTATGTCTGAGGTAAGAAAAAGTGGGGACCTGGGATATCTAAGACCAGACGGCAAATCACAAGTAACAGTAGAATATTCATATGGTCAACCAAAACGAATACACACAGTACTGATGAGTTCCCAGCATGATCCTGATATTGATCAGGAAACAATCTCTAAAGACTTGATTAAAGAGGTAGCTGAATATGTTATCCCTTCTGAACTACTTGATAAAGACACCAGGTACGTAATAAATCCTTCCGGCAGGTTTGTCATAGGTGGCCCAGTGGGGGACACGGGACTGACCGGAAGAAAAATACTGGTTGACACATACGGGGGTTTTGCTAGACACGGTGGAGGGGCTTTTTCCGGGAAAGATCCTACTAAAGTAGACCGTTCAGCAGCATACGCAGCCAGATATGTCGCTAAGAATCTAGTAGCAGCTGGAATTTCGGACAGGCTAGAAATACAAGTTTCTTACGCTATCGGTATGGCTGAACCAATATCTATATCAGTTGAGACTTTCGGAACTGGTAAATTACCTGACGAGAACATAGTCAGCCTAATTAACGAGTACTTTGACCTACGTCCTGGAGCCATCATTAAAGATCTGGACCTAAGGAGGCCTATTTACACCAAGACCGCTGCATATGGTCACTTTGGAAGAGAAGATATAGGGTTACCTTGGGAACAGACAGATAAGGCTGATCTCATAAGAAAACAAGCTTTCAACTAATAACTTTTTCTTCAATTTTAAAGATGCCGGTTCTGGTAATAGAGTTGACTACATATTATGACTATCACCTTTGGAACAGATGGTTGGAGAGGTATCATCGCCGATGACTTCACCTTCGAGAATGTTAGATTTTGTGCGCAGGGAGTTTCTGATCTTCTTACCAGTCAGAACGAATCACGAGGTGTCTTAGTAGGGTACGACACCCGATTCGGATCTGAAAATTTTGCTAGAGCAGTCGCGGAAGTCTTAGCAGGGAATGGGCATCCTGTAGTTATATGTGACCGATCAGCCCCTACTCCAACAATAGCCTATAACCTAGTTTCTCATAAAAAATCAGCCGGCATAATTATTACCGCCAGTCATAATGCACACCAATGGAATGGATTTAAATACAAACCAGATTATGGCGGTAGTGCTTCGCAGGACATTATTGACAATTTGGAGAGCTATATTTCTAAGGCGGTAGCTAAAAACGATCCCTCCTGGATGGAGCTATCTGTTGCTGGTGAAAAGGGACTCCTAGATCAAATCAACCCTGAACCGGATTACTTCAAACATCTTTCTGAAATAATTGATCTGGAACTTATCAAATCGTCTGGGCTCAATATAATTACTGATTCTATGCATGGTTCCGGAGCTGAATATTTCAAATATCTATTGTCCGGTCAGGAAACCTCGGTATCATCATTGCGGTCAGAGCCTAACCCAAGATTCCCTGGGATGATTCAACCAGAACCTGTAGAGCAAAATTTAGCTGAGCTTGGACTAACAGTGAGGGAACAGAATGCTGATATAGGCCTGGCAACTGATGGCGATGCAGATCGCTTAGGAGTGATCGATGAGAATGGCAGATATGTAAATACCCTTCAGGTTTTTTCATTGTTATGCTTGCTCTTACTGGATATACGACAACAATCAGGTCCAATCGTAAAATCTATAACAATGAGTAGCATGGTTGACAGACTCGGGAAGATATACTCAGTTCCCGTATTCAAAACACCGGTGGGATTTAAGCATCTAGGTCCCGTTATGATAAAAGAAAAAGCACTATTAGCCGGTGAAGAAAGTGGAGGATACGCATACAGAGCAAGTGGACCTGAGCGCGATGGTATATTAAGTGGTTTAATGACACTAGAGTTAATGGTTCGGACGGGACTTTCTATTTCTGAACTGATAGAAAAACTAGGAAATATGGTCGGTCCCCATCACTATGGCCGTATTGATATCAAAATTGGTAAATCCCAGACAATTGATATCCTAAACAAAATGCGACGAGCCAATCCTAAGCAATTGGCTGGTCAACAAGTTGATTACGTTGATGATCAAGACGGCTTTCAATTCATCCTTCAAAATGGATATTGGAGCTTGGTACGATTGTCAGGAACTGAACCAATAGTCAGAATATACGCAGAATCAGAATCTCCAAAATCAGTTGAGCAACTTTTAAAAGAAACTCGTGCTCTGGCAGGAATATAGTTCGGACACATTATTCAGGTATAATCCGACTTGATGATACAAATAGTCCCAAAAGGCAATGCTCATGCCAGAATCCAATGATGACCAACTATTGATCTTGATTGATGGCCATGCTGTGATACACAGAGCTTGGCACGCAATACAACAACCGCTAAATGTCAGTTCCTCTGGCGAGGAAGTACGTGCAGTTTACGGTTTCCTTAATACTTTTTTAAAGACTATATCGGACTGGAACCCGAGCCACTGTGCGGTTGCCTTTGATCTTCCCGCCCCTACTTTCAGGCATCAACAATTCCCAGACTACAAGGCACACAGACCACACTCACCTCCAGAATTACGTTCACAATTCGGTCGGGTAAAACAATTGATGAGTGCTTTCCAAGTACCAATTTTTGAGTATGAATCCTACGAAGGTGACGACATATTAGGTACGCTTAGTAGCCAAGCTGAGCAACGCAGATTAGACACTATCATAGTAACGGGGGACACTGACACACTCCAATTAGTAAACCCTTGGGTCAAGGTTCTTCTTAGCACCAGCGTACGCAAACGTGCGCTTTACGACGAATTAGCAGTGTCAAACCGATATGGAGGACTCCAACCGAATCAAATTCCAGAAATCAAAGCTCTTGAAGGAGATAGCTCCGACAACATTCCCGGAGTACCTGGAATCGGAAGTAAAACAGCCATAAAGCTTTTGAGTGAATATGGGAGCATCCAGGAAATATATGAAAACATCCACTCTGTTACACCAAGCAGATTCCAGAATGCGTTACTGGACCACAAAGACCAAACTTTCCTTAGCAAGGATTTGGCAACTATAGTGAAAACCGCTCCCGTGGAACTTGATACAGAAGAGAGTCTTTTTTGGAAATACGATAGGACAGACGTTGTTGAGTTTTTAAGAGAGCTGGAATTTTATACTTCTGTCCCGAGAATACCCATCGGTTCAAAAGATGCTATTGAATCTCAAAGCACATTTGGTTTTACCAAAGAGTCCATGACAATTTCTGCTGAAATCATAGACTCCGTAGACAAATTAACCTCCCTGGCAATATCGCTAACCAACTGTAAGGAGTTTGCCATAGAGGTAGTCGCAACTTCAGAAGACCCTTTCAGGTCAGAGATTGTGGGACTGGCGTTCGCGACCAATGTCGGTGAAACAAGCTACATCCCAATGCAAAGTACTGAGGGAAACCACCTTGAATCGAAAAAAGTCTTTGAAATACTCGGGAATATATTTGGGGATTATTCAATAAAAAAGGTGTTCCATAATTCCAATTTCCCCATGACAATTCTGTCTATCGCGGAAGTTAACATACATGGATTGGCATTTGATACTTTGCTAGCATCACATTTTGTTGGCAAGAAAGCAGTGGACTTATCTTCACTCGTTTTAGAGTGTTTCCAAGAAGAATTACCCACAGACAAAGACTTTTGGGGTAGTGGACGAAATAAAATCCAACCAGATCAAATGCCAATTCAAGATATAGCAAATTATTATTGCAAAAAGTCTAACTACATAATCAAGCTCAGGGATGTAATCGAAAAAGAACTGTCTGACAAAGGAATATCTGAAACATTCATTAATATGGAAATGAAACTGTCTCCAATTATTGTCAAAATGCAGTATGACGGCCTATCTATTGATTCAGAAATGTTAACCACGATGTCATCAGAGTTAGCAGACACAATGAATCACATCCAGTCCAGCATGTACCAGTTGGTCGGCCATGAATTCAACTTAAACTCCTCACAGCAACTCGGAGGAGTTTTATTTGACGAATTGAGATTGCCTAAAACAAAGAAAACCCAGAAAGGTTACTCTACTGACGCATCTTCACTTGAACAGATCAAAGAACTATTAGACCAAGGAAAAGAAGAGAGAGTAGATCCGAAATCAATTGAAGTGCTAAACCACATACTCCATTACAGGCAAGTTTCTAAAATCAAATCAACTTATGTCGATGCATTGCCTAACCTTGTTAACCCAGCTACAGGGCGAATTCATACCAACTACAACCAAGCAGGCTCTTCTACAGGTAGAGTGTCAAGTAACAACCCAAACGTTCAAAACATTCCAGTTAGAACAGAATTAGGAAGAAAAGTTAGAAAGGCTTTCGTTGCCAAATCTGCACCAGATTGGTTGCTGGTGGGTGCTGACTATTCCCAAATTGAACTTCGTATACTTGCTCACATGTCCAAAGATCCAGGCCTGACGGAGTCTTTTCAAAAACATCAGGACGTACATTCGGCTACGGCTTCATCAGTTTACGGAGTCTCCCTGAAAGAGATCACTCCTGAAATGCGAAGAGTCGCTAAAATCATAAATTTCGGGGTACTCTATGGTTTAAGTGCATTTGGTATCAGTAGACAGACTGATTTATCAGCAGAAGAGGGA
>CAZMZE010000058.1:0-7266 GCA_964570875.1 uncultured Dehalococcoidia bacterium | reverse complement strand
GGACCACTGTAGACCCATCCGTATGCATGTCCACCTACTTTTCTATACACCGGACAGGCATTCAAGCATGCCCCGCATCTCAAACAATACAGAGCCTCACGTAACTCTGAATCAGCCAATATCCTAGAACGACCATTGTCCACAATCACTAAATGAAACTCCTCAGGACCGTCCTCATCTTTATCTATAGACGGACCATTCACTGTAGTGACATATGTCGATATCTTTTGACCGGTTGCTGATCGTATAAGTAATCTGAGCATAGTGCCTAAATCTTCTATAGACGGAACCACTTTTTCCATACCAGCGATCGCAACATGTATTTTAGGCATTGAGGTGCACATTCTGCCATTGCCTTCATTTGTAACCAACACCACACTGCCAGTCTCGGCAACAATAAAATTTGCTCCGGTAACTCCCATATCCGCAGTTAAAAATTTCTCACGTAATTGCCTCCGTGCCTCAGCTGTCATCTCAGAAATCTCTGTATAGCGTGGTGCGTCCAGTTTTTCTTGAAATAATTCTGCGACATCTTCTCTTGATTTGTGAATCGCAGGAGCGATTATGTGAAACGGTGTTTCACCAGCCAATTGAATTATGTATTCTCCTAAATCTGTTTCCACTGCGTCTATACCAACAGATGCAAATTCATGATTAAGTCCCATTTCTTCAGATATCATCGATTTGCTTTTGATCACTGTTTTAACCTCTTTCGCTATAGCGAGATCTAAAACATATCTGTTCGCAGCCTGAGCATCTTTGGCAAAAAACACCTTCCCACCCGAGCGAGTAACCATCGACTCAACCTGCTCTAAGTAATGGTCAAGATTTTCGATCGTATGCGCTTTAATACTGCGTCCCTTGGTACTCAAATCATCCCAATTTGGAGTCGCTTTAGTAGCATCAATCCGAGCACTGTGAAAACCTTTATAAAGGCCCTTCAACGAATTTTGGATCTTTTTGCTATTCAATGCGCTTATAGAATTTTTCTTGAAGTCCTTAGTCTTGGTTTTAACCATGCACCTTTCCTTCAACAAAGCTTGGAATGTACAAGCGATCCATCATAGGCCAGTTCAGATTTATCGATTGTTACATCCACACATACTTATTTGGATTTATTTTGCCGCAATCTTAGAGTCTGTCATTAATTAGTTGAGCTATGTGTAACGCAGGTAAATTACTCCCCTTCTTTTTCAGTCCACCCGCTATTTGCATCAGGCAACTGGCATCACAGGCAACGACAGCATCCGCCCCGGATTCCAATATATTATCTACCTTGTCATTTAGCATCGCCCCAGAAATCTCGGGGTATTTGACACTAAATGTCCCTCCAAACCCACAACATACCTCTGATTCATTCATCTCAGTCAGTTCGACACCAGCACAACCCTTTATTAGTGTTCTGGGCTGTTCGACAATGCCTAGCTCCCGGCTAAGATGGCATGCCTGGTGATAGGTAACTTTGACGGTTGAATTTGACTTAGAATCAGGCATCGCTGCAGCAAATATGCTTTTATCAGTTTGTGAAAGGAGCTCGCTTTCATCCACTCCCAAAATATCCACAAGAAATTCAGAAAGCTCAAATACTCTGGACTCTAATTTGTTAACCGATTCAGACCCGGCTGGGTCATCAACTAAATCGCGGTAAAAATTCCGAACCATAGTGGCGCATGAACCCGATGGTGTGACCACATATTCTTGACCACGGAATATTTTCAGAAAACGTTTGGCAATACCCCGGGCCTCACTCCAGTATCCTGAATTAAATGCTGGTTGCCCGCAACAAGTTTGACCGTCCGGTATAACTACGTTGACGCCAAGTTTCCTGAGTATGTGGACAGTGCTATCAGCTATCTCAGGATAGAATTGATCAACAACGCATGTTGTGAAAAGGGAAACTTTTTTATCACCCAGTGTCTTCATGAAATCACAGGTCCAAGTTGAAATCACCTTGGTTTTATTACGATCCTAAAAGGCAATACCGCGGAGAATAAATCCGGCAAGCCATGCCGTAATGAAAATTGGCCCAGACGCAAATAATCTGCCTTCTGTCGACTCTTCAGCCGGTCCGTGACGCCAAAGATATACCAAAAAGCCTGCAAGTCCTAATGCAATAAGGGATACAGACAAGGTGGTCACTCCCAGAAAAATGCCTATAGCCAAGCCGGCCAATCCCCAGGGAACAGGTGAATCTATCAAATTTGACAACGACATCTACGTTCCTTCCGGTTATAACACAGGGTGTTTAAAAAGTATCAGAAGTCTTAGGCTCTTCCATATATCTGTACACGGTGCCTGTTGGTCTCGACCACATATAACCTCGATTGATAATCCAATCCCACAGATACAGGTCCCCAGAATAATGGTTCTGTCTGAGATGAAATGTGATCCGGAGTATTAAGATGCGACGGGAGGGTTGGTACTAACTGAGAAATATCTCTCAACTCCTTTTCATCAGGATTGGCAGCAAAAAAATCTTCTGCCCACTTTGATAACGTTGAATCACCTTTTAACACTTGAATGAAAGCACCGTGTTCATCAAAAATCTGAACCCTATTATTACCCCAATCCGCTACATAAATGTTCCCACTTGAATCGACATCCACTGAAGAGGGGCGGTTGAATTCACCATCTGATTCACCGCTAGTGCCAAACCCTGTTATGAAATCACCTTGTGATGAGAATTTCTGAATCCTGTCATTGCGCCAGTCTGCTACATAAACGTTACTGAAAGCATCTACGGCTAAACCCCATGGCATATTGAATTGACCGTCACCAGTACCTTCAGAACCCCAAGATTCAATATATTCACCAGTGTCAGAAAATTTTGTTATTCGATTACTGTATTGATCCGCGACATATACGTTATCTGAACCATCTATAGCTATTCCTGAAGGAGATGCTAGTTCCCCTTTATTGAGACCTTCCGCACCCCATTTATAAAGAAATTCACCTGTTGGATCAAATACACTGATCCTTTTATTAAATTCATCTGTTACAAAAAGTCGACCACCACTATCTATTGCTATTGCTACAGGCTTAACAAATTGGCCATCACCATCACCATAACCATTACTGAATTCGCCAAGGTATTCTTCTTCAAAATTCAATATCCCTACTCTAATGGCTGTACGACGGACATAGTCGCACCTGTTGATGACATAAATCCTGCCATCCTTGGCATGTGCAACATCACAAGGGTTTGTAAAACCTCGACCATTGTCACCATTATTGACAATCCCTATGGTTTTCAAGTACTTCACTGCAACTCCATAACTCATCAACCTACAATATCAGACTGCCCCAAGATTGATATGTGTCTATATTCAACAGGCGATCCTGCTATCAAGCCATCTGGTAAGATCTTGTGGATGCTGAAAGACGCAGTATATTCGCTACCAACTGCTGCGTTTCATCTCCTGTCTTTGAGGAGGCCAAATCAATATCACCTCTACTTGTAGCAATATCCACCAAAGTTTTACGGGTATCTTCCGGAACTTCTATTGGCCCAAGTAATTCCAAGCATTCATCCACTAGAGACTCAGGAGAGACTAACCCTTCACTTTCATCAGCAAGTCCATTAATCATTGATTGAACACCCGGATTGTTGATATCTCCAAGAGATTTCGACACAAAATTCACCCTTTCAACCAACGCACCACTGTCGATCCATTCAACTCCTTCGTGCCACCCCTCCACAGTGGGTGGCTGTAACAAACCCTGGCCCATATAGAACGCCTGAGTAGCTATGTTGTTAATTTCAATAGTGGGCTCTTGGCACATGCCTGCAAGTCTCAAAGCACCTATCACCAACTCAACGGGGCCCTTTACACGAGCAAACCGAGCCGATTCTGATTTGAAATATTCACAATTCAAAAGTGTCCTCAATACTGATCTAATTTCATATCCTGAATCAAAATATGACTGCATCATCAACTGAATCACATTTTCTGAATCATCTTGTAATTCGTCGGCCGCAAAAAACTGGAACAACCTAGTGCTAACAAATCTTGCGGTAGATTCTTGTTTGACTATGATCTCTATAACATCTTCGCCATTCAAATCCCCAGTCTCTCCCAAAAATGTTTTTTGCCCGTGATCATGATCATAATCCCTATATTCAAAATGCCACGATATCCTACCGTATGGCCATATAGAGTCCTTCATGGCCCTCTGAGACATGTATTCAGCATTCTTCAAAGTCCAACCGGTAAAAGCTCTCGCACACTCCTTAACATCATTCTCGGTGTAATTACCAATACCCATGGAAAATAGCTCAAGCAGTTCCCTGCCGTAATTCTCATTTGCAGCAGTCTTGTGGTTGTCATTGTTGTCCAACCAAAGAAGCATCGCCGGGTCCTTGGATAATTCCAAGAGCAAATCCCTGAAATTTCCCAAACCATATCTGCGAAACATCTCGATTTGGTTCATGTGACTACGGGCTTGATTTAATTTAGAGTATCCAGTTGCAAAAAGCCCGTGCCAAAACAAAGCTATTTTCTCTTCAAGAGGACACTTGGTCGTCACCATACGATAGACCCAGTTCGCTGCTGCTGCGTCTGGCTGTCTCAGTTCATGCTGGTCACCGTGAAATCTTCTTATAATATCGTCTGGTAAATTTTGAGGATCACCTGGATGCAACAAATCCTCAACTACATTCTCGTAGCCTCTGTCCACTAATCCTTGAAGTTCAGTTTTAGTAGCACCAAAGCCAGCCCTACGCATAAGGTGGGACATCAATCTTAGATCAGAAACACTCATATCAAAACTGCTCCCTGATTTTTAAGGATCGAGAAGAAAACGAATTGCAAGTTATATTCTGAAATTGTCGCCTACAATTGTTATCTACCAACGCTGGTATCCAATATGAAGCTATCTACCATTACTTCCGTTGGATATGAAATCAAACTGCTCGAACTGACCATTCACTATTGAATTTGGCTCCAGATGAAGCGCTTTATCCAGTATTGTTGAATACGTAGACCTAAAATCATTGTTGAAGTGAAGATCACCTTCAAGCTGATCCTCTTCCTTCAATGAAGGGTACTCTCCGTACATCCCACCCTTAACAGAACCTCCAATGACGAAAGCTACTCCGCCCGAACCGTGGTCACTACCAGATCCATTATCTTTAATTCGTCGTCCAAATTCAGAGAAAATCAATATTGTTGTGTCGTTTTCCCGTCCATGCTCTTTCAAATCATCGTAGAAATCCGCTACTCCAGTTGAAACTTCACTGATCAATTTGCCGTGCGTAGCCAATTCTCCTGAATGAGTATCAAAACTACCGTGTTGTGTGTAAAAAATCCTTGTGCCAAGATCGGCGAACATCACTTTTGCTACGTCACTCAAGCTGTCAGATATTGGATTGGAAGCATATTCTACGCTGGAAGAGTATTTACCTATGGCTGTCCTTAACAGATCAGCTCCCTTTAGAGCATCTGTACCTGTTTGACCTAAGAAATCAGCTACAGCGTCTGCTCCTCTTTCACCTCCATACATTTTTCCAAACGCATCGAGTGCATATTTGCGCATCGCCTGATCTTTTATATCCGGGAAAAGTCCATACGTCTCTAAGTTCCCCACAGATGCTACAGGGACTCCCCTAACGCCCAATGCCCTGGGCAAACCTCTACCGAAGTTCACAGCCGTCAAAACATTTTCTGAATCCGGATCCAAATCTCGAGTTGCTCTACCTAGCCATCCTTCAGTACCAATGTCGTCCGGCTCAGCCGTATGCCAAATATCCATAGACCGGAAATGAGATCTATTTGGATTTGGATATCCAATGCCGTTAATTACAGCAACTTTACCTTCATCATATAGAGCCTTGATAGGTGCCAGAGTGGAATTGAAACCATACTGATCGTCTATAGGCAAAACGTCTTCTTGTTCAATACGAACTGTAGGCCTGTTGTCGTAATACTGTCCATCGTTGTATGGAACTATTGTATTGAGATAATCATTACCTCCAGACAACTGTATAACAACCAGAGACGGGTCATGTTTACGACTAGGCATACAAAATCCTCCTGATCATAGCTGACCACCACTAGAGGAAGCCTGCTATTCATTTTTTCATTATGTGTTTGGATGGTTGACATTCTACATACAAGTTGACTATGCCACAAGTCTAAAGTTCTCAACTTATTATTAACAATAGTGTGCTGTTGACCTCCTCATATAGCGAAACTATAATCACCACGACCGGCAACCAATCTAGAGATGGTCCATGTTCATGACCAATTTGACATCCAAAAAGTTAGAATTTGAAGATCACTCTGAAGCGTTAGAGTATTACTTCGAACAAGGCTGGACCGACGGCCTGCCGATCGTTGTCCCCACACCTGAAAAAGTCGATGAATTCCTTGCGCATTCAAGCTTACATGCTTCTGAAATAATCGGATTAGAGCCTGTTAAAGGCCGCGTGTTAACCGCCGAGAAAATTGCTATAAACGCAGTTATGGCAGGATGTAAACCCCAATATTTCCCTGTGGTTGTGGCCGCCATTTCTGCCATAACCGAGAGTCAATACAACCTTCATGGAATTTCAGTCAGTACATATGGAGCTGCTACTTTGACAGTGGTAGGAGGGCCTATTGTAAAAGAACTAGGACTGAACTCAGGGGTTGGAGTTTTCGGACCCGGGAATAGAGCCAACTCCACAATTGGACGAGCTATCAGGTTGGTGATATCCAACGTCAGCGGTGCCGTCCCTGGTGAACTTGACAAAGGCACTTTGGCTCACGGCGGCTAAGATAGTTGGTGTTGTGCTGAAGATTCAGAGATAAATCCATGGGACTCACTAGACATTGAGCGAGGAGTAAAACCTCATACAAATTCTGTAACTGTATTTGCAGCTGCCGCTCCAAACCAGGCCAATAACCATTCAGGTGATAATCCTGAGGATATTCTCATGTCCATAGCTGACGCAATGCTTTCTGCAGGACCTAATCAAACCGAGATAATCATCACTCTATGCCCTGAACATATCGGATATATAAGCGATCATGGATGGTCCAAGCAACAAGTAAAGGAATTCCTTCATTCACATTCTCACAAAACATCATCACAATGGGCGGAAGCAGGTTTTATTCCAAGTGTTCATCGCAATACAGACCAGCGTATAAGCGTCACTCAAAGCCCTGATTCAATAACGATACTAACAGCTGGCGGAGCAGCAGGGGGATTTTCAGCAGTCATACCTTTGTGGGGCGCAGGACTGCAATCTAAATCTACCACAAAATCTTTCTAAACACATGATCG
>CAZMZE010000057.1:0-13443 GCA_964570875.1 uncultured Dehalococcoidia bacterium | reverse complement strand
CGACCTGTATCAACGATGTATACTAAGCCTTCATCATCTACTTTCACAGAATTAGGTGCAAGAAATCTCTTTTCCACATCAAGATTTACCACATTATCTCTGAATCTCAAAGCATCGGGGTTTGCCAGAAGTTTTTTGTACCCTTTTTCAGTTATTTGAGCATCCCCTCGAAAAGACTCTATAAACATTCCTCTTGGATTAAACAAAAGAACTCGATTATTACCCCTGTCTGAAACATAGATATCCCCATGTTTGTCTACAGTAACGGAACTAGGCCTTTTAAGTTCTCCCACACCTGATCCCGAAGAACCTATAATTTGAACCAGTTCACCGGCAGTAGTGAATCTTTGTATCCGATCATTCCTCCAATCTGCAACAAGTATGGTGCCGTTTATCGGATCGATCGCAATACCCCATGGATAATTAAACTGACCTGGTTCAGTACCAAACTGACCAAACCCTCCCAAGTATTCCCCGGATCTGGTAAATTTCTGAATCCTATGATTGCGTGATTCGCTAATCCACAAGTTTTCATCAGAGTCTAATGCTATTCCGGCTGGGGCGTTAAACTGTCCGGGTTTATCTCCACTCTCACCCCACCATCCAACAGTCTCTCCTGTGTACCTAAGCATTGACACCAGGTTAACATGCTCGTCAGTGACGAAAATCACTCCATCGCTGTCGATCACGCACATAACAGGTGAAGGCAAAAATTCGTTCCCTGGTTCCTGAGGTTTACCTTCAATTATAGGGATTATATCCTTACCATATTCGTCTTCTATATCCACGGGCATTATCCGATTACGCGGAACGGTTCCTACT
Organism: uncultured Dehalococcoidia bacterium; assembly: GCA_964570875.1. GTDB lineage: Bacteria > Chloroflexota > Dehalococcoidia > Lucifugimonadales > CATQGZ01 > CAZMZE01. The sequence continues at coordinate 12,621 of CAZMZE010000057.1, read as the reverse complement.
GGACGGTTTGTCCTACACAAGACGTACATCCTGTAATCGGGACCTATCACTAAATCTATAGGACCAAAGAATCCTCCATCAGCTAACCTCTGTCCGACCGAGGTTTCGTAACGATGACCGAACCTGAATGGTGTTGGATATCCGTTCATGCGTTAACACCCTAGATTAATGTTGTTGACATTACTAATACGCTATCTAAACAAATCCCTTCCAATACATACCTGCGCAGAATAGCATATCCGATTCTAAATTTGGAATGTCTCTACTCTGAACATGCTGTATCATACGTGAAGTTGATAGAACGTGGTCTATATCCGCTTTAGTGTAATATGACCGAGTAGGCCCATATTCAGAAACTATCCTGAAGGAGCTCAGAATTTGGATAAAATGGAATCCCCCAAATCTCAATTATGTACGATGTTTTCGCAAGAAAGTAACGAAAGCCCCATTGGTTCAGGATTTAGTTGGGGAAAATGCCTTGTTGTAGAAGTAGCAACTCCATGGAATTCCCAGATAACGGAGTCTAAACATTTCCCAGAAGGATTGGAAACAATATTGAACAATGCTGAAGATCAAGGGATTAAAATCAAATTGCACTGTATCCAACCTGATTCAGAACATTCGAAAGATGGTCACGCAAGAGTAATGTTTTTTTCTAGACCAAATCACCCTTTCTCGCAATTCGATAAGCAAGATTTCCTAGTACCACTTGGCAAAATCAATGAACTTGCAAGGGCGCTGACAACAACAACTGTCCCTTTGGAAAATTTTGAGCAATACAGGGAAAACACTCAAAATTCGCGAGACATCCTGGTATGCACCCATGGAAGCTACGATAGTTGCTGTGGCAAATTAGGATACCCAATTTATGATGAACTGAAAATGTTTTCCGCAAACAATCCAGAAATCAATCTACGAATATTTAGGGCCAGTCACCTCGGTGGGCACAGGTTCGCTCCAAACATTGTAGACTTGCCTGAGGGCAGAAACTGGGTCAGGCTACAACCACATCAAATTTCGGACTTTATTCTGAAAAAGAAATCGCCGTCCGACTTCAGAATGTGCCACAGAGGTTGGATAGGACTGGATACTCCATATGAACAAACAGCTGAACATGAAATATTGATGCAAGTGGGATGGAATTGGGTGAACCGAGCCAGATCAACTTCCATTGTTCCTAATTCAAATGGTCAAACAGATAGGACTGTGACGATAGAATCCTTGGAGGAAGGCACGAGCGATCCTGAAGTTTACCAAGTGAACGTATCCCCATTGGATCCAGTTCCTACTATTGAATGCAAAACAGGTGAAATCTCAGGGTCCGGATTGCAATTCGCAGTTACCGATTTTAAGCATATTCCTGAGTAATTTAATAGGAACCCTGTTAATTCGGCAACTTGTTTTCAAGCCTCCTAGCAATTCTATCTAATCTGTAGCCTAAAAATCTATATGACCCCCAAGGATCGAAAAATGACGAGATTTCATCTGATTCAATACCGTATCTTTCCTTGCAATATTTGGATACTACAGAATCTACGGGAATACTGCTAAAATCTCGTTGCAAAACTCTCATGTGATCAGCTGAATACGGTCCGATCCCATTCAATCCTATAAGGACTTCTTTAGATATGCTGTCATGTAATGAATTCCCGTAATCGTCTATCCATCCCTGGGACAACAGCTTATCTGTTGATTTAATCAGAGTAGTTGCTCTAAAACCAAGTTTTGCTTTTTGCCTTAAATTTTGCTCACCTACACTTAGAATATCCACAGGTGTCGGGAAAAAATTTGTGCCGCGCAGTTCCATAAGAGAATTAAGCATTCTTTTAGTCCCTGACCAATTTATTTGGATAGTACATATAGTCTTCACAAAATCCTCATAAAATGTACTACCTCTCAACATTCTTCCAGCACCTATTTCCAAAAGTTTAGAAATTCTCCTATCCAATTTCCCAGCTACTACAATTGCATCGTTGGGAGACCAGTCGATTGACAGCCATCTGATGACTAAGTCCCTGGCTCCGGACAAATCGTTAACAGGTTTGTTGGCGTCAACCGTTAATTCCAGAGCGGTGGGAGATGTCTGATCCACTGTAATCATTCCTTCTAAATTCGGTCCAATTAAGTCGTATCTAGACAATTTGCCGCTACTCTCATCCCAGGCCCATGGAACTAGGTCCACCCATCCATGACTATCCACAGTCAATTTCAATGATATCCTGGAGGGAGATGTGATTCTGATTGTTTTTTGATAATTAAACACTAAAGCACATAATATTGTTCTGAGGCCATATAGATATTGAATTGAACCTTGTTAAAAATTCAAAGAAGTTTAATCAGAGCCTGTTCTAATATGAAACCGCAGTCTATATCAGGTCATTCTCAACTATGCCGGTATCAAAATATCGGCTAGTCTGCTTACTATAACCTGCGAATCTCCTCTCTCTAGCGTATGAGATACGATTCTTATACCTGTCGGACTTTGTGTAACCAAAATCGATGGAGTTCCATTACCTAGGGCCTCAGTGACTTCACCAGGTGTCTTGACTATGGACTCTATATCCCAATCAACGCACACTATCGGCACTCCTTCAGGAGTTGCTCCGCTCCCGTAAGGATCGTTTGTGGGCGGTGCAATCAACCTGTAAGCGTTTACACCAGAAAGCCTAGACATAGCATCCAATATTTCATTGGAGATTTCATCCCATTTGCCAATCTCTGATTGCTCAATTTCTTCGTTAGCAAAAAGCTCAATGGCAGTAACTAACCCGGCAATTTCTTCCTTTCCAACTTTCGAAGGACGTCCTACTCCGTGGTTGGGACTAGCATTCATAGAACATGCTTCAATCAATTCTTTCCTCCCCAAAATCAGACCTGTTGACTGAGGCCCTCTAATACCTTTCCCTCCACTAAATACAGTTATATCGGCTCCCATATCTGACCACCGTCGTAGTTGAGAAAAGGGAGGAAACTCAGCCGCAGCATCCACAATAACTGGTACATCATGTTTGTGGGCAATCTCTATGACTCTTTCAATCTTTATGTCAGAAGAAGGTGCGTACGCCACAAAATGTACTACAGCTGCAGTACGTTCGGTAATTGCTGACTCTAAATGATAATCTTCTGTTCCATTTGCAAGTCCTATCTCTACCAAACCAGCACCTGCCAATCGAATCATCAATTCATAAAAATTCTTCTGCATCGCCTGAATTATGACCTGATCTTTCATACCATGCGTCGACGGAAGTTGGTGAATTTTGGCATTATCTTTGCCAGTCATACATGCCGCTACTGATGTGGTGATCCCAGCAGCAGCGCCAGCTGTTATATAGGCTGCTTCGACTCCTGCTAATTTAGCTATCCTCCTGCCAGCCTTATCGAGAAGCTCTGGCAGCCTGACATAAGATGTACTTGCCTCCCGCATAGCTTCCAAAACTTCTGGGCGCATAATAGAACCTCCTATGGCTGTCCCGCTACCAACGCCATTTATGATTCTTTCAACACCCAGATTTTCGTAAACACCCATCTCTGCACCTGCTTAATTATTATTAAATTCCAGCGACCGATCAAACACAATATGGCCTAACCTAAAGTATAGTCTATAGAATTCCTGATTGTTGCCTGTCGAATAATTTTGTTAGTTGAGTCTTTCGGCACGTGTTAGCATGGAACTTGAACAAAATTTATCAAGGATTATCAACAAAGCCATGAAAGTTGTGAAAAGGAATGAAATCTACACTGAAGACGTAAGCCAAACACCGATATTTTTTAACGGAAAAGTAACACGACAGTCAATTGTAAATTCTCCGTTGACAGAACAGTTCAACTTCGCTTTAGTTTCGTTTTACAAAGGGGCTAAGAATCACTTTCACACCCATACCAGTGATCAAATCCTATTCGTTACTGATGGATCAGGAATTGTAGCAACCGAATCAGATGTAGTTGAAATGAAAGAAGGCGATACCGCTTTTATTCCCGCAGGGGAAAAACACTGGCACGGTGCAGCAGATGGACATGATTTCTCACACATATCCTTAACTCAGCCAGACAGTGTAACGCAAATATTTTCCGATAAAATCGAAGTTACAGACTCGTACAATTAGTTAGTAGGACTGGTAGCGCATACGGGATTCGAACCCGTGATCTCCGCCTTGAGAGGGCGGTGTCCTTGGCCGCTAGACGAATGCGCCACAAATTATACGACTTAAACTTGGCTGGGGATCGAGGATTCGAACCTCGGCTTACAGATTCAGAGTCTGTCGTCCTACCACTAGACGAATCCCCAACTGATGTAGTACGCAATTTTACCAATCTATGCAATCTACTTCAAGAAATTTATCAACACAGTCTCAGTGGTTATTTTCGGAAAAGATTTTATTAGTCTAGGGAAGTATCGAATATCTTGATTTGATTGAGCGCATTTTCAGCAGCCGTATACGGGTCTAGCGCTCCGTCTTCTACTAATTTGGCCAACGCAGCAAGTCTACTATTATCTCTAACCATTAAATCGGTCTGAGTTCTAATCATATTAATTAGCACATTACGAAATTCATCCACTTTACGTTCTCGTCTTACTTGATCCAGTTTATGAGTTTCTTCAAGCATCCTTCGATGTTTTAACACTGTTTTGTATAAATCATCTACTCCTAAACCTTTATCAGCCTGAGTCAACAAAACAGGTGTTTTCCAGCCCTGATCCATTTGACCCATATTGATCGATGATTTTATTGCGGCCGCCATACGGCTAGAACCGTCACGATCCATCTTGTTCACCACAAATATATCGGCGACCTCCATCAAGCCAGCCTTTATAGACTGAATAGTATCTCCAGCTTCTGGAACGGTTACAACAATTACTGTGTCCGCCACCCTCATTACATCTAATTCTGTTTGTCCTACTCCAACTGTTTCAACTATCACATATTCGAACCCAAAAGCATCCATGACCGATATTGCAGCACTAAGAAAACTCGATAATCCACCTTGTGCACCCCTTGTAGCTAAGCTCCGTATAAAAACATTGTCATCCAGATAGTGCTTTTGCATTCTTATGCGATCCCCTAATACAGCCCCTCCGGTAAATGGACTACTCGGGTCCACCGCAAGTACGCCTACTTCCATATTTTCAGACCTTAGAACCTCTATCAAGCTGTTAACCATAGTGCTTTTCCCTGCACCCGGGGGGCCTGTTAATCCTACACAGTATGCACCTCGGGAGTGTGGCCGGACTGCAGATATGATATTGGATAAATTATCAGGTTCAGTCTCAATCAAAGTGAGCAAACGAGCTAAAGCACGTTTGTCTCGGTTCAACAATTTTTCGACAAGTTCTGATATCAAATAAGAACCATTGAAATGAAATTACACTAATCGGGATAGAACATTTGCTATATTTCGCTGATACGATTCATCAGATTAGCCATTTCTATTGCTACCTCTGCAGCCTCGTAACCTACATTACCATGATCGCCACCAGCTCGAGCCAAAGCCTGTTCGGTATTTTCGGTTGTTAGTACTCCAAAAGTTACAGGTACACCCGTGGACATAGCCACATTCAATATTCCCTCGGAAGCGATTTTACTAACATGCTCATAATGATCTGTCTCGCCTTTAATCACTGCTCCTATACAAACAATTGCATCATAGCTTGATGAACTCGCCAATTTACTCGCTATCAATGGAATTTCAAATGATCCTGGAACTTCAACAATCGATATGTTCTCAGGCTCGACTCCCTTATCTTTGAAGCATTTTTTTGCGCCGTCCAATAATTTCAATGTTACAAATTTGTTGAACCGAGCCACCACAACAGCAACTCGTAAATCAGCTCCATCCAAACTGCCAGTTATTGTTTCTGTCACTCTGCGCCTTCGACTGATTTTTCTGGTATTAAGTGACCCATTCTTGATCTTTTGGTCTCCATATAACGTCGGTTTTCATTGTTTACCGGAGCAAGTATAGGGACTACATCGGACACGCTCAAACCGAAGCTCTCTAAACCAACAATTTTTTTGGGGTCATTTGTCAAAAGCCTCATTTCTTTTACCCCTAGATCAAGTAGAATCTGTGCACCAACTCCATAGTGCCTTACGTCAGGCGCAAAACCCAGGTGAACATTGGCGTCCACAGTATCGAATCCTCCATCTTGTAATGAATAAGCTTTCAATTTGTTGTGAATCCCAATCCCTCTACCTTCTTGTCTCATATACAGGAATATACCGCTACCATCTTTAGCAATCCGTCTGAGAGCTAAAGACACTTGATCCCCGCAATCACATCGGATACTTCCAAACACATCACTGGTCAAACATTCGCTGTGAACCCTAACCAAAGTTGGCTTTTCAGGGGTCACATCTCCCATTACCAATGCCACATGTTCATCCTTGTCAACTTTACTCCTATAGGATACGGCTGTGAACTCCCCGTATTTAGTTGGCAGCCGAGCCTCGGCGACCCTTTCAATAAGAATTTCGTGAGCACGTCTGTACGTAATCAAATCTGCTACTGAAATTATTTTTATATCGTGTTCATCAGAAAACTGTTCCAAGACCGGCATCCTGGCCATGTTCCCATCCGGTGCCATAATCTCACAAATCACGCCAGCCTCTTCCAGCCCGGCCAGACGCGCCAAATCTACTACCGCTTCTGTTTGACCCGCACGCACTAGTACTCCACCCTCGTGGTATCGCAGAGGAAATATATGCCCTGGCTTTTCCAAGTCATCGGGAGTTGTGTTCGAATCCAATAGTGTGTGAATGGTCGTTGATCTGTCGAATGCTGATATACCAGTTGTAGTCCCATTGCGGGCATCTACCGACACTGTGAATGCAGTCCCCAAGCGCGCAGTATTATCCTGAACCATCATTGGTATCTGTAGTCTTTTTAGCCGTTCTGCTTTCATGGCTGTACAAATGATTCCTCTTCCGTAGGTAGCCATGAAATTTATTATTTCCGGGGTTATTTTTTCAGCAGCGACGGCAAGGTCCCCTTCATTCTCTCGATCCTCATCGTCAACGATGATGACCATTTTGCCTTCTCTGATATCCTCTATTGCGCTATCTATTGTTGACAGTGGCATAAAATTTCTCCAGTAACTGTCCTTCCCTAGTCCATTCTGTATTGTTTTGAAAAACGTTCCATGTATTTTGCTAAGATATCGACCTCAATATTAACAGTATCCCCGACATTTTTTACCTTGAACGTAGTATTGGCCATCGTATGCGGTACTAACGTGATCATAAAAGACGACAAATCACAGTCTACTACCGTCAAGCTAACACCGTCCACAGCGACAAATCCTTTCTCTACAATATAACCCAATATTCGCTCATCTGTGGCTACTTTTATAAGTAGTGCTTCACCATCCTTTTCTTGACTATTAATAGTCCCTGTACCATCAACATGGCCCTGAAGTATATGTCCTCCGAAGCGACTCCCTACAGATAAAGATCGTTCAAGATTAACAATATCTCCCGTCGACAGGGAACCGAGCATGGTTCTGCGTAAAGTTTCAGGCACCACGTCAACTGTGAACGAAGTTGAATCAAATTCAGTTGTGGTCAAGCATACCCCTGACACAGACACACTATCCCCAATGGAAATGTCCTCCAATACCTTTGATGCACTAACTTGAAAACCAGTAGTAGTAATAGAATTTAAGCATCCTAACTCTTCTACTATTCCTGTAAACATTTACTTTGTGTCCCTGCAATATGCGTTAAATAAAAAATCATCACCCAATTTCACTATTTTGGAATTTTCCAAAATAGATGCGTCTGATATTTGCGCAATCCCATCTCCTCCGACTGCTGAAACAGCTTTGCTTCCACCGCCAATTATGGAAGGCGCTATGAAAGCACATACTTTGTCAACCAATTGTAAATCAAATAATGACCCGAGAAGCTCTCCCCCACCTTCTACAAGTAAACTAGTTATTTCATTATCTCCCAAATAGTTCAACAATGCCGGCAAATCCACTCTTCCGTCGGAGCCGGGTATTGATATGACTGAAACATTGAGCCCTAAAGATAATGAATTTGCTGCATCTGAATCCAAGGCGGTAGCTATCAACACAGATCCTGGCTCAGAAAACAGGGCAGAATTTTTTGATATCCGTCCCTGACTGTCCACCACAATCCTCAGCGGTGAATTAGAAAGAGCAGCGCCGTCCCCACTCCTAGCTGTAAGCCTTGAATCGTCAGAGATAATTGTGTTAACTCCAACCATCACAGCATCCGACATGGCTCGGAGTTGATGGGAGTACGACCTTGCTTTGTTACCTGTTATCCAGCGCGATGAACCTGTTTTCGTTGCGATTTTGCCATCAAGGCTCATTGCAAACTTGGCGGTAACAAAAGGCTTGGAAGTGGTCACATATTTTGTATAGGCTTCGGTCAACCGCTTCGCTTCTTCAACCGTATCGTCTGTAGAAACAACTATCCCAACCTGTGACAAACGAGATATCCCAGATCCATTCACTACAGGATTTGAATCAATTACAGCTACTATTACTTCTGATATCCCCGCGTTTATTATAGCTTCGGTGCAAGCTCCGGTGCGACCGACATAATTGCAAGGTTCCAGTGTAGTGTAAAGAACGGCACCTGAAGCTTCTCGGCCCGCCATCATTATAGCCTCAATCTCTGCATGATTTTGGCCTGGGGGCTGTGTCCATCCCTCTCCTACAATCTTGCGGTTTTTTACAAGCACGGCACCAACTGGAGGATTAGGACTTACCGACCCAATCGCCTTTTTAGCGAGATCTACAGCACGACCCATATAAGAGAGATTGTCCATGATGATACTAGGCTCTACCGCCACCACCAGAGTTTGGGTTGAAATTAATTAGGTCTGCTGCTTTCGCAGACTTGCATCTTTATATGCCCTGCTTGCTGTAGGTTCTGTCTGACCCTGGTATTTGCTACCCAGCTTTGGAGAACCGTACAGATTATCAGCAGGAGTAGTCAGTCTCAAATATGAAAGCTGGCCGATATTCATTTTGTAATACAGAGTCACCGGTAAATTGGCTACATTACTCAATTCTAAAGTGAGATGTCCATTCCATCCTGGATCCACATAGCCAGCCGTAGAATGTATGAGTAGACCTATTCGTCCCAGAGAACTTTTCCCCTCCAAACGTGCAACTAAGTCTTCAGGCAACTCAATCCTCTCAAAAGTACTGGCTAAAACAAATTCTCCCGGATGCAAAATGAACGGTGAATCCTCATCAATTTCTACAACTTCCGTCAAATCTGCCGTGTCCTCCCGCAAGTCTATATACGGACGACGAGAGTTCCTGAATACCCTGAATTTTTTATCTAACCTTACGTCTACACTTGCAGGCTGTACAGACGATTCCTCAAAGGGCTCTATAACTATCCTGCCTTTAGAAATTTCTTCTCTTATGGAACGATCACTTAAAACCATCTGAACCTTCTATATGGAGTTACTTAAGATAATTCTAGCAACAGGGTGATATTGTCGCAAATCCAGCCGAATCTTTTCTAGGAGTCTTAAAAATAATAACAATTATACTTGTAACAACTGTCTATCTACATTTCAAGGATTATTGAATTTGGAAAACAGCCTGTATATTCAATTTCAGTTCAAGTTCTCCCGAACTAATATTCGTTGGGGGCACAGCGGCAGATCTAGCCATTGCGAAAGAACCCGAACCAAAATCACGTTCCATCAGGTTTCCTCCACCTGATTCAGTTATTGACAACATGCTCCCCAAAGTAACACCGGTAAGATCGGCATAATGCCTCGCTTTAGTAAGTGCATCGTTCACAGCCAGTTCTCTAAGCTCGGCTGCGTAAGGCGTTTGGTCTTCCACCGTGAATCCTATGTTGTTTATTCTGGTTGAATCCCCACCCGCAATTGTAATTTCGTCAATAATTTCTCCAACAGCATCTAGATCTCTAATCTTTACAGCAACTCCGTTAGATACAACATATCCAACTAGGACCTGTCTACCTGGTTCAGGCCAATCATAGCGCGTATGTATGTTGAAATGCTGAGTCTGCACATCAGTGCCAACTATCCCTCGTGCGTTCAAAGAATTAATGATGCCGTTCATAGATATAGCTGCAATTTCCAATGCTTTTGAAACAGTTTTAGCATCAGACTCAACTTCAACGCTGAGTACCGCCAAATCCGGTTTCAAACTAACGCTTCCCTGGCCTGAAATCCAGATACCGGCACCAGAAGTGTCCAATTGGTTTTGAGTTACTGATAAACCTGCATCTCTAGTTTGTGAAGCACTCCGAGCAATCATCAAATCGCTATTGGAACTGATTTCAGATGCAGTCGCCTGAGTCGAATTAGAAACTGCGTTGTCTCCACCACATGAAAATACGCTCAACATCAAAACAAATATCCCCAGTTTCAGTAAAATCGATCTGAACAATGTCATAATGTTGCTCACTTTCCCACTCAAATTTCCAGTACTATCGATCTCCAGATTTATTAATTTGCATTATAGCAACGCATAATATTGCACTTTCAATCATCCGTCCTCCACTGTAACTCATCTCATTTGACAAGTCTAAATATGACACTCATAAATACAAGAGGTTATAATTATGGAGGTCAGGCTATCAGATCCGATTGGAAAATAGAGTGATTAACTTGAGAAGATTAGTTAGAGAATTATTCGAGACCATCATATTGGCACTATCAGTATTCGTAGTGCTTAATTTCAGCGTACAGAACTTCCGAGTTGAGGGTCCTAGTATGGAGCCAACCCTGAACAACGGGGAACATTTACTCGTAAACAAGCTTACTTTCCACCAATTACCGATTCCTAAGTCATTGTCATTTCTATCTGATCAAACGATTGAAAATGACCGAACCGGAATCAGATTTGATGATCCCGAGTACGGAGATGTAATTATTTTTCGCTTCCCTAGAGATCCAACCCGAGACTTCGTAAAGCGTGTAATAGGATTGCCCGGGGATACTGTTGAAATACGAAACGGCCAAGTATTGGTTAACGACCAGTGGATTAACGAACCGTATTTGACGAATAGGGACTCCACTACCAGAAGATCAATGGTTGTTCCAGAAGATTCATTCTACGTGCTGGGGGACAATAGACGCCATAGTCTCGATTCAAGAGAATGGGGAACTGTTCCTCGCGAAAATATAATAGGTCGCGGACTCCTCAGGTATTGGCCACTGAACGACCTTGACCTTCTTAGCATATTTGGGAACAAACGTTTTTAATTTGATGAAAGCTCTGCTTGCGATGACCACTAAGCACCTATAACATAGAAGTGCAGGATGGCTTCCCGCCTTCCGTCAGCCCTAGTTTGGGCCGGTAGCTCAGTTCGGCAGAGCATCGGACTTTTAATCCGAGTGTCCTGGGTTCGAATCCCAGCCGGCTCACATCCTCTCCCATAGGCTCTTGACCCATTAGGCTATACTGGCCCCAGAGATAGAATAATATATAACCCGTCTTGTCATTTTTGCTCATGTCCTCCCGCCAGAAACCAATTGATCTGCCAAGGAAATAAACATGCACGAACCGACAAGGAATGAGTGATACGCGTTGGCGACAGACAGATAGATACACACCCAACAAAGCACTTGATTGGTAGTGACACTCAAAATATCAGGATCCCCAGAAAAGAGGTTTTAAATTGATCGGTTATAACCCAGACACACATCACGCTCGAATCGGGGACACCACACAAGTATTTCTGGATAACAGTCTTTTACATTGGGTCAAAAATATAAAGCGAAGCAACCACAAGGCTATTCCTCACAAAAACAATCCTTTAATAAAAATGGACAAGCCGTGGGAGCAGATGCCGTATTTCACAACATGCTACTCCATAATCAAAGACGACGATGACGTGTTTAAGTGTTGGTATTCGGATTTCATTGTCAATCCGGTTCACCAAAGACCGATTCCATACATGGCCCCTCCCAGATGGGGTTCTCGGTTATGTTATGCCACCTCTAATGATGGGATAAATTTCCAAAAACCTGAACTTGGTCAATTGCAAATAGATGGTCTCGATACAAACATCATAAAGTGGGATCATCAAATGGACGTGGGTGTAGCCTACTCGATCATAAGAGATCCTATTGAAACAGATATGTCTAAGAGATTGAAGATGACTTATTTACCGATCGAATTCAGTGGGAATTTGCCCAAAAAAGCAACTACTTTATCAGGAGATTTAATGGGATTGGCCGTAGCTTTTTCAAGTGATGGTATAAATTGGGTACCATTCTCTGGCAACCCAGTCGAAACTGTATGGGGAGGGGATGTGCAAAACCTGATGTACGATCCCATTAAAAGGCGCTACGTGATATATGGACGTGCACACTCACCAGGAGGGGGGGGTGGACCCGGAAGCGATGGGTGGTTTACTAAATCATTCCCTGACATTCCATACGGATGGGTTCCAAAACGGTCTGTCTACATGATAGAAAGCGAAAATTTGATCGACTGGACAGATGCTAGTAGGGTTCTGGTTCCAGGGGCTAATCACAACTTGGATGATGAATTTTATTGCCTCGCTCCATTCAGAATAGGTGATTATTACGCAGGTCTTCTTCCCGTACTTCATGCAGTTGACAATACAATGGATCCTGAATTTGTTTTTAGTA
>CAZMZE010000056.1:0-31697 GCA_964570875.1 uncultured Dehalococcoidia bacterium | reverse complement strand
AGGCTCCATTGCCCAAGTCTGCCAACTAATACATTGTGGATAACACTGATCTGTGGCACTAAATCAAATTGTTGGTGAATAACTCCTACTAATTTAGAAAGCTCTCTGCCAGGCTTCAAACCATTCAGGGATTTCCCATTTATATATACATTGCCTGAATCTGGCTGAATAATACCTGCTATTAAGTGAAGTAGTGTCGTTTTACCTGCTCCACTAGAGCCTATAATGGCTACTTTTTCTCCCTGTCGTATGGTGAAAGAAATATTGTGTAAAACTTTGTTGCCAGCAAAAGATTTACAGACATCTCTCAAATCCAATACAGTTTTACTGCTCAATGATGCCCACCGATACGGCAATACTCTCAATCACATCATAGTTAGAGTTTTTCGTTGCAACAAATGAATCCGTGGAGAACATCTTGAGAATTTCCGAGTTATTATTATCCAGATCCATTAACGCATTCCTTACATTCTGCGTAAAACCCAATCCGAATGTTTCATCCAAATCTCCTCTAATGGTCCAGTTATAATCATGGTATGCGGGAGTTTTGTAGAACACCTGTACCTTTGATACATCTACTTTCCCCAAGTTCACTGCACTACGCCATACATTTTCATTCAAGACTCCTCCATCAAAGGCACCGCTTTCAACCAATTTCCAAGTCTTGTCGTGTGAGCCAGAATAACTTGGTTGAGACGCAAAATCTTCATCAGGGTCAAGCCCTGCTTCGAGCAGGAAATGTCTTGGCATCAAATGCCCGGAGGTCGATAGTTCATCTCCAAATGTGAATGTGGTTCCTTTCAATTTAGATAGATCTCCTTTATCAACCGATACATTCTGGTTAATTATGAAGACTGAATGAAATTTTTCATCAGCAGGTCTCTGTGCAATAGCAAGGGCATTAGGGGCATCCATCCGAGCCATCACCCCGGTTAATCCGCCAAACCATGCCATATGTATTTCTCCTTGCCTGAAACCCGTCACCGTCGCAGAATAGTTCACTGTGGGAACGTACTTCACCTCTTGCTGAAGAGTTTGACTGAGATAGTTCGTAAATTCTTTATACCTCCGTGCTAACTCAGTGGAGTTTTGGTCTGGTATTCCTGCAATAGTAAACACCGGACTCTGTTCATTACCACCACAATTCAGGAAAATGCTCATCATGCCTACCAACAACCAACCAACCAACTTGCCCTTTTTCAATGCCTACGCACCCCTTGCCTTAAATATTATTTATGCTAAGTATAAACCATGGTAAATAAGGGTGCAGAAAATACATAGAGTATGTTGTATAGTAGTCAAATGGAATTTCGAACCTTAGGAAAAACAGGCTTGAACGTATCCCTATTAAGCTTGGGTACTGGCGGGGCACGCCAGCTCGGTCAGTCTCAGGGTATGTCTCAAGCACGACAAACAACCTTAGTACGTTCTGCTTTAGACCTGGGAGTCAATTTAATTGACACCTCATCCGAATATGGTGAAAGTGAGACTATTTTAGGACACGCATTGAAGGAGGTTCCGCGAGATCACTACAATATCTGCACCAAATGGCCTCCGTGGGTTGATGGTCAACTGGCAGTAGATCCTACTCTACTTGTCAATTCATTGTAACGCAGCCTGAAGCGACTCCAAACCGACCACGTGGAGATTCTATTATTTCATGGCCCTAGAGCTAATGAATACCACAATCTCGTAGAGCGATTTTATCCCACCATGGAGAAACTCCAAAGCCAAGGAAAGATAGGTTCCATCGGACTGAGTACACAATATGCCGGTGAACCGGCTCAAACGGTTGCTAATATAGCACTAAAAGAAAATCCAGATATATGGGATACCATAATGCTGAAATATGGAATTTTAAATCAAGCTGCTGCTCAGGAAACCTTGCCATTAGCAATAAAAAATAACGTTGGCATCATGAATATGGCTGCCGTCAGAGTGAAATTGCCTGACCCCACATTACTGCAAGAACTAATCATAGAATGGGCGCAACAGGGATATATTAAACCTGACTCACTGCCTGTCGAAAATCCTTTGAACTGGCTGGTTCATGACGATGTTATTTCTGTGGTAGGTGCAGGGTATAAATTTGCCGCTGACCACCCAGCAGTAGCGACTGTTATAACGGGGACTTCCAATATATCTCATTTGAAAGAGAATGCCGTAGCTCTTGAAAAACCTTATCTGTCTGCTCAAGACACAAATTTAGTTAAAAAACTCTTTAGTGAAATTAACGAGTATGTTTAGATTTTTTATCTAGCGGCAATTTGTTAAATCAGTAATAACAAAGCGGCCTGGCCAATTTAAAATCTCTCAACCACACCTTACTCAGTATTGCATAATCAAATGAAGATTACAGGTGTAAAAGCAATTTACCCAAAATGGCAGCATTTGCCAGCAGGAGTTTGGCAATCGCACTTTTGGCAAATAATCGTCGAAATACGCACTGATCAAGGCACTATTGGCCTAGGTTACGGTGGAGGTGGTCAACCAGCAGTAGAAATAATCAACACTCACTACAAAGAACTTCTGATTGGTAGTCATTTGAGTAACACAGATGATATTGAAAGTATCTGGAATAAGATTTACTTCAGCTCCATACCTTATGGGCGTACAGGGATACCAATCATGGCACTGAGTGCTGTTGATATTGCTCTTTGGGACCTTCTTGCAAAAGCCCAAAGCATTCCTGTTTATGAATTACTGGGCGGTATAACCAAATCTAAAGTCCGAGCATACGCCTCTTCTAACAATTTTGAACGGGAAAAGGATGCTGGCTTCACCGCCGTAAAATTTTCAACAACATGGAACCGTGACGTCCACGGTTATGAATATGCCGAATCCATAGCATCAAAAGCCAGATCTGTGTTTGGCCCAGATGCATTAATTATGGCTGATTGCTATATGTCATGGGACCGTGAAATTGCGATAAACATGGCAAAGGTAATGTCTCCACATAACTTGTATTGGTTTGAAGACGTCTTAACTCCAAACCATCTTGTTGAACTGTCGGAAATACGACCTATTATCAAGCCAATACTCCTTGCCGGGGGCGAGCATGAATTTAGCCATCACGGCTTCTCTAGTATCGCTAAGAACCATTCAATGGATATATGGCAACCTGATCTAACTTGGTGCGGTGGTTTTACAGCCGGTAAACGTATTATTGAGATTGCGAGCAAGTATGGCATATCCGTGGTACCACATAGAGGTGGGGAAATATGGGGTCTACATTTTATTGCAGCCACTTCATGTGACAACCTTGCTGAAACTCATCCCGACAGATGGCTCACAAACTCTGACAAACTCTGGATCGATGAACCTATTCCACAGTATGGTTACTTGTCTTTGCCGGATAGGCCTGGTTTCGGAGTTACTCTAAACGAACAAATGCTCTGAAGTAGCAAATCCTTTCAAATGACTTCAATAATTCTTAAAAAGCTCACCCCAATCTGTTTTCATTGCCTCTCTAATACGCTTACGCCCTATAAATCGGAGCCAATACTGGTTGTGATATAAATTTGATGCGAAAAAGGCCCAGGGCACAACCGGAGACCGTAACAATAAGTTTTCCAAAGGTTTAAGAGGGCCCCAATATATTAGATGTTGTCCTCGACTTGCAAAAGTACTTTCGCCAGCTTTGAATTTCCAGTTTATTCCTTTTATATCTTCTCCAACAACTTCGATGTCTGACACATCTCCAGAACCCAAACCAGCTTCGTGAGCAAGTCTTATAAATTTAATTGACATCGGATCAATTCCCATCATACTGGCGACAACTGCATCAATAGCGACCTGATCTGCACTAGCCAAAATGACATTCTTTTTATGCCATCTCATAGCACGAGGGCCTGGACCATCTCCAGCAAAAGTACCATCTGTTACTGCAAATATTCCCGGATGAATTTCCTTTTGGATATTTAGCAAATCTACCAGAGTTTCGTGGATTAGAGAATGAGTCCAATGCCTTTGAAAATTCAGTAATCCCCCAAAGGCGTTTTTCATAGCACCTGTAATTGTAGTAAATACGTGTGTTTTCACTGTTGGCAAGTGGACTATGTTTTTCCCAAACAAAACTTTAGGGATTTTGAATCCGTTGGGATAGATCTTATCTAAGGCCATCATCGGTGCCTTAGGCACAAAATCTACCCATTCAGTCTCTTCAAGATATACGCTTTCCAGGTCATACTTTTCCTCGACAATCGTGTGTTTATTATTCAAAGCACCTTCGCGTGCATCTACAACTACGGTTCCATTATGCGTCGGCATGAGATTCTTATATCCATCATTTCGAAGGGATCTTATCACTCCTTCAAGCTGCCAAGGGGTGGTCGAACATGCAGGGTAATAATGTTGCCAAGAAATATTAATTTTTAAAGCAGTATCTGAAGTTTTTGATAAATATTTGGAATACTCAGCCAAATTCATGGCTACGGCAATATCATCTAAAACTGTGTCCGGATTCGAAAAAATGACTGCTACTTTAGATTTGGTACTAGGCACATTTACTCCACAAGACATTCTAAATTAACTGATGCAGAGAAAAACTAAATCACATACCCGATAAAGTGTAGACTAGAAGACTCTACTATTCTAAGAAATCCCGCAGCTTTCTAGAACGACTAGGTTGACGCAGCTTCCTAAGGGCCTTGGCTTCAATTTGTCTGATCCTCTCGCGAGTTACTCCAAAATCCCTACCAACTTCCTCTAGTGTTCTTCCCCTGCCGTCCTCTAGTCCAAATCGTAGTTGCAATACTCTAGCTTCTCTTTCACTTAGAGTATCCAAGACATCGTGAACTTGTTCCTTCAACAAAGCATATGATGCCGCTTCAGATGGAGCCAGAGCACCTCGGTCTTCAATGAAGTCTCCTAGGTGACTGTCTTCTTCCTCTCCTATGGGAGTTTCCAAAGAAACCGGCTCTTGTGAAATTTTCAGTATCTCTCTCACTTTGTCCGGGGCTACTTCCATACCAGAGCCTATCTCTTCACTAGAGGGCTCTCTACCATACTCCTGCACAAGCCTTCTGGTAACTCTTAAGAGCTTGTTAATGGTCTCAACCATATGAACAGGAATACGTATCGTACGTGCCTGATCAGCTATCGCCCTAGTGATTGCCTGTCTTATCCACCAAGTAGCATATGTACTGAATTTGTAACCCTTGCGGTAGTCAAATTTTTCTACTGCCCTTATCAAGCCGATATTCCCTTCTTGAATCAAATCTAGAAGAGACATGCCTCTACCAATGTATTTCTTTGCTACACTAACAACCAATCTCAGATTTGCCTCAGCCAAATGTTGCTGAGCGTTCATACCAGCATTTCTAACTTCAGTGAGGTTCTTGTTAAATACAAATTGGTGATTAGCTAGGCTTTTGATAAAATCAGGATCTTGGCATTTTTCCTTCAAATCATCCAGTGTGGTTTTTTTGCCTAAAATTGTCATTACTTGTTCAGGCAAAAGACGAGTATTCAAAGACAAGCCCCGCAGTTCATCTTTAACTACATCTGGATCCTTGTTAAGGGCATCACCGATAAAGTTAAGCATCTCTTCGGGGAGTTCACCATCCAGTTCTTCTCTTATCGCAGGATCGTAAACCATTTCTTGAATAGTTGTTTTTTCAGGCAGACTCATATACTTAAGGAACCCATTTAACAAGTCTTCTGAATCACAAATCCTGTCTAACATTTCCCTGATATAATGCCAAGCCCTAACAGGGGAGGCATCATCTGTGTCCTGGCCAACCAATTTTTTGTGAATATCATCAATATGGTTGAAGGCTTCCAATTCGCGTGCAAGATCTCGTTCCTCTTGAGCCTTCAATAAGCTGACTCGCCCAATTTCCCGCAAATACATGCGAACGGGATCGTCAATCATCTCAACAGCGCTTAGGTCTTCTGCGCGCCATTCTACAGTCTCGATGCTACTCTTATCATCCTTAGAGTCTGACATTGGGTCATCATCAGAATCGAATTCTGAATCATCTTCATTAGTGTTAGATCTGTCTTCATCGTAATCTACTCGCTCTTTGTCATCGTCGGAGGTAAAACCATCCTCGCGATTTTTACTGAGCCCAATTAGATCACCTTCGCTGGCTCTTTGATCGAGCACCCTGGTGATAGCGTCCGAACCACCATCAGCATCCGAGGTAAATTTGTCTACATCGTCTCCAACCAATAGCTTACCTCCATTAATTCATAGCTAATTATTCGAAAAAATTTCCTTCAATCTTGAGTTTACTTCATTGATAGCCGATTGAATATCTCTTGGTGGTGGATCACCGACCGCAGATGAAGCTAACAAGCTCTCCTGAAGCTCTTGCAAATGACGAAGCTCCAATCGTTTCATACATTGGTCCAAGGCCAATTCACCTTCCAGAATATCCCCGGCAACCCAATCTGATCCAATTATCTCTCCAAGACGCTGCCTGAGAGATTCATCTAAAGAGTCTTCAATCTCTTCCATTGTAGAACAGGTTTGGGAAAGGGTAAATAGTTCGCGATGGTCGCTTTGGTGGAAATTTTCCGGACTGAACCCAATTGTCCTATCTCTCAATTCAGGTCTTTTCATGAGAAGTGCTAAAACATAACCTTCCAGGTAATCCTCAGACCTCTTACCCAATGATGCCTTTCCCATTACATTATTCGACGGATTATTATTTGATTTCTTCCTAGTTGAAGTACCACGTTTTAATAAAGTTCTTATATTTGCTTTCACTGCTTTTTCATCAGCCGATATAGACCTTGCGAGTTTTGTTATGTATGAATCCTGCTCTATCGGCTCAGTTGAAGCTATCAGTGGAGCGATTATTTCTATTGCACGTGCCTTGCCATGGCCAGAATTCAAATCAAATCTAGAAGTCAAAACTGGTATCAGATACTCTAAAAGCGGAGATGCATTGGAAATAATGCGTTTCCATTCTGAATCATCAAGTCTGATGAGCGTATCCGGATCTTTGCCTTCCGGGAGAGAAGCAATAAATAAACTCAATGGGTCTTTTACATGCAAAACACCCACAGAAGAATTCATAGCAGCGGATCTGGCATTGCCAATCTGATGCCATGCTGATTCAAGGCTTCGTAAAGTAGCTTCTTGACCGGCAGCATCCGGGTCAAGAGCTAACACAAAGCTCGAAGCCATCGACTTTAGCTGAGCTACCTGTTCTTCAGTCAATGCTGTCCCCATCGAAGCCACAACATTAGAGTAACCAAATTGATGAGCTGCAATAGTATCCATATACCCTTCAACAATGATCCCTTTATTCTCTTTTCTTATGTGATCTGCTGCTATGTGGATCCCGTAACTAATTCGCCTCTTGTCAAAAATTGAAGTAGCAGCTGTATTAAGATATTTAGGATTAGAATCATCAAGAGCCCTAGCTCCAAAACCAACGGGCCTCCCTCTTACGTCATGGATAGGAAACATCAAGCGACCTCTGAAAAAATCCCTTGTCATACCAGAATCGTCTTGATATAAAATTCCCGCCATCACTGACTCTTGTTCAGAAACACCTAAATTCATCAAATGAGTTTTAATCGCATCATTTTTCCTGGGACTAAATCCGAGTTCAAATTTTTTACAAATAGCATTTGAAACCCCGCGCTGGTCCAAGTATTTGCGAGCCAGTTCACCTTCACCACTTTGCAAGGCATCAGCATAAAACTCAACAGCTAATTTGTTTACTCTGTATAGAGTCTCGCTCTTACCCTGGTTTGAATCCTTCTTCAGTTCTACACCAGTTTTTTCGGCCAATAAACGAATTGTGTCCCTAAAATCGAGCTTCTCTGCTTGCGATACAAATGAAAGAACGTCTCCCCCTGTTGCACATGCTCCAAAACACCTCCAACTCTGTTTCTCTTGACTGACTATGAAAGATGGTGTTTTTTCACTATGGAACGGACAGTTGGCTTTCAGGTATTTACCCGACTTCTTCAAAGCAACATAAGACGATACAGTCTCAACAATATCCAACCTTGATTTAATATCGTCAACTACGCTCAATGGCCTCTACCTTTGGTTTCAACTACAACGATAGGAATACGTTGTCAGCCTGTTTAACGGCCTGCGGATACTCTTCACATGCCAAGATAAATGATCTAATCTGGCTTGAATATCTACCATCGTATTCGCGACCTGAGCCCAATCACCAGAACGGTTTATCAATTTGTCTAATTCAGAAGAAATCATCTCTGATTCTGAGCACAGATCAGCTAGGTCTGTACTAAACTTAGCTAGTTCAGAATCCATATCTTCAGGCAAGCCTAGCTCTTTAAATTTGATTACTAGAGAATGTGCTTTAACCGCTTTTTCTCTAGCGCGGATGATGCTCGATCTTGACTCATTTTGCTCGTCATAATCTCGGTGATTTGACACTATCATCTCCTCACTCTAACTTGCACCGCGAATCCCATAGTGAGTTATGTAACTTGTCCATGGTTCACGTATAACCTCAAATGCACTTTGTTGGATTTCTCCAGACATCTTGCTAATTTGATCAAAGATTCGTTTCCAAATATCGTCTACTTCATCCTTCCACGGATCATATTCAAGTCCGTGTACATCCCTCTGCATGGCTTCTAGATGCTCTGCAATAAATCCCACATTGTTACGCACCAATCTCAGTCTTTTTTGATCAACCAACTTAGGTTTAGGCATCATAACAACCTAGACAAAAAGCCATCTGCAGAACCAGGTTCAATCTTTTGTGACAGCCTAATAGCATAGTGATCAGTCATCCCTGCTATATAGTCCGATACAGATTTCTCGACTCCAATTCCGCTCACTCTGTATTCCTCCGGTATTTCTGACTCATGATTAATGAAATGATGATAAATCAATTCAATTATCCTGCGGGCCAACTTAGCCTCAACTCCAATGTGATCAGCTTGATACACATTATCAAATAAGAATTCCCTAAGAGAATATACTGCCTCTCTAACCTCGGAACTCATTGTTACCAATGGGGCTTCGCCGCTTGAGCTTTCTGTGATATCCCACGAGCTAGCAACTATATCGGTAACCATAACATCTATACGCTCAGAATGACGGTCCCCCAAGATCTCTTTAATAATCGGAGGCAGATCAGTAACTGACAACAGACCTGCCCGAAAAGCATCACCCAAATCGTGATTCAAATACGCAACCGCATCAGATATACGAACAACTTGACCTTCAAGAGTCAGGTCGTCCCTAATTCCGGCAAGGAAATCCCCTCTAGGTTTAGAATGAGAAACTATCCCCTGGCGAACTTCTGATGTCAAATTCAAACCATTTCCGCCTTTTTCAAGACTATCCACTGTTCTAAGGCTTTGAGCAGCGTGTACAAAACCTCCCGGCACCAGTTCATTAAGCACATCCTCTCCAACGTGCCCGAAGGCGGTATGTCCCAAGTCATGACCAAGAGATATAGCCTCTGTAAGATCCTCATTTAAACCAAGTGCCCTGGATATAGTTCTAGCTATTTGAGAAACTTCTAAGGTGTGGGTTAACCTAGTTACATAATGGTCTCCTAGAGGAGCGATAAAAACTTGAGTTTTGTGTTTTAGACGCCGGAACGATTTAGAATGCAATATCCTGTCTCTATCACGCTGATATTCAGTCCTCAGAGGTGATGGGGTTTCTTCCAATGCCCTTCCTTTTCCTTCGTACGACCTTGATGCAAAATAAGACAAACTCTCCTCACGATGCTCGAGTCTTGAACGAACACCAGCTACTCGAAATTTGTTTTCCTCGTGAGACATATTTAGCACCTCCCTATCTGCTAAGCATGTTTATTTACGACAGAAATAGGGTCTAGGCCATCCATCATTCTTGAAATATTTTCATAGGCAAAATTAGCGCGACGAAACCATGTATCCCAAGTAGTACCAGCTGCATGCGGGGTCAATACAACATTGTCCATATTAAGTAATCGATTTTCTGGATCTATTGGCTCTTGTTCAAACACATCTAATCCGGCACCTGATATTTTTTTGTTTACAAGTGCTTCAATCAAGGCGTCTTCATCAATCACATCACCTCTACTAGTGTTTATCAATATTGATTCTGGTTTCATCATTCCCAGCATTTCCCGAGAAACAATGTGATAAGTATCCGGGCTAAGCGAGGTATGACAAGTAATAACATCTGAAGATTTAAACAAGTCCTCTAAATCTACTGATGTTACATTCAACTCTGCATCTTCCTCTTTCGACAGAGGGTACTTGTCGTAGTATTGAACTTCCGCATCAAATCCCTGCACTCGCCTGGCCACTTGTTTACCAATCCTGCCTATACCTAGTATGCCAACTTTTTTGTTTGCCAACTCAAATGTATTGGCTCCATCTATCGGTTGGTTCCACGAACCAGTTCTCGTTGACCTATCCGAGACAACAAGTTTTCTGTACAGAGAAAGCATCAGCAAAACAGCATGATCCGATACCGCCCATGAATTGGCCCCTCCGTTATTTGCACACTGTATTCCCAACTCCTTCATCAACTTTAGGTTCAGCTGATCATATCCGGCTGACAATAACTGTATGAATTCCAAATTCCGGGACTCACGTAAAACATCATCAGAAAGCGTTTGTGCGTAAAGTATCAAGTACTTAGTTTGCTCCAATGACTTGATCTGAACTTCTTTTGAGGCCTGATGATCTAATAGCGTAACTTCCATATTATCAAGTGCTTGATCCTTAATAAGTGTTGCAATTTCAGAGGACAAATTTTGCATGAATACTATTTTGGCTAATGTCATATCTAACCCCAACTATCCTTTCAAACTTATCAATTGCCATGGTACTACACATCATATAGGATCAAAATCCAATCAGTATTACTTGACCCAAACATCGCCTTATCCAATAATAGAACTCGATTAAGATCAGCCTTCTAGAAAGGTTAGTCCTAACTGTAAACTAATACTAATACCCCAACAACTTTTACGGGGGCCGTAAGGAGATATGATGACTTCTAAAGATATCGGATTCGTTGGACTCGGGATAATGGGAAGGCCCATGGCAAAAAATTTAATAAAAGCAGGATATTCACTTACAGTATTTGATGTGATCGGCACCAATGTAGAACAAGTAGTTACTGAAGGTGCCAGTGCAGCTTCTTCAGCAAAGGAAGTTGCTGCCAACACATCGGTAGTGATAACAATGGTTCCAGACTCAGCTGATTCAGAAGCTGCCATAATGGGGCCAAACGGAGTCTTGGAGGGAGCTTCGAAAGGCTCCGTTGTTATCGATATGAGTTCGATAGCCCCCGGTGTTTCTCAAAAGATCGCTGATGCTTGTGAATCGGCCGGTGTAGAGTTCTTGGACGCACCTGTTAGCGGAGGTGAACCCAAAGCCATAGATGGCACCCTGGCCATCATGGTTGGAGGAAAGAAACAGGTATTTAATGAATATGTGGATCTACTCAACTCGTTAGGTGCAAGCGTAGTACTTTGTGGTGATTACGGGGCCGGCAACATAACTAAACTAGCCAACCAAATCATAGTGGCAGCCAACATAGAGGCTGTTTCTGAAGCTCTGGTGTTATCCAGCAAAGCAGGACTTGATCCAAATGTGGTTTTTCAGGCAATTAGAGGTGGCTTAGCAGGTAGCACAGTGCTGGATGCAAAAGCCCCCATGATGATAGAAGGTAATTTCAAGGCTGGATTCAGGATCAAATTACACCAGAAAGATTTGCATAATGCGATTCTGACAGGCAAAGAATTAGGAGTCCCACTGCCTGTAACTGGCCTAGTACAGCAAATGATTGGGTCTCTAATGAATGACGGCAAAGGCGATTTGGATCATTCTGCGATAGCGAATTTCATAGAAGATATGGCTAATACCACAATTAGCCAAGAATAGCTCAATTCTGTCGGACATTGCCACAAAGATAAAGGGACGATATGGCAATGTCCGACAACATCTAATCTTTAGGAAGATACCCTATATCAGAATGTAGGGCATTCAAATCATATCCCTCTTTCCGGACTCGCATATCTATATATGCAAGAGTAGGGCCGATTAGCGTAAGAGGTGTTACCAACAGGGCTAAAATTGAACTCGCAACGATAGTTGCTAACTCAGAGCTTAAACTTCGAATAACAAACACTGCGGAGAAATAAACTACACCGGGAACTCCAACAAGAACAATCATACGGCCAAACACTCTCCACCAATTCCCATCCACTAAAGAACGACTTCGCTCCAAACCTCCTAATGCAGTGGTACCTTCAAACATCAACACTTGTAAAACAAAGAACCATACTACGAGCAGGTAAGCTAATATTGGTATTCCAATCAATATCAGTGCTAATACAGAGGCTCCTATACACGCTAATATCATCATCAAATATGCCAAAAATATGTGAGGGAATCTATTGATCGCTTTCGCATAACAAATACCCACATCCAATTTATGACCGGAAACCACAAGAGCGGTACCATAAATTCCGGCAGTTGTTGCCAGGAAATATAGGGGCAAAGAGAGTACGAAAATATAATTCCTTAAGTTATCAGCAAAGGCATAGCCCAAAAAGTTAGGAATCTCTGCCACTAGAGCAATAACAATAAACGATACAAACCCACTTCTGTAAACCTTAATTGCGTGGTTAACAAGCGCTTTCAAATCAAGTTCAGGTATGTCAGACTGGCTATTGATATGTCCCCCACAAGCAGAACAATAGTCAGCTGTATCTTGATTGATATGCCCGCAATATTTACATGCAAATTCCATTTGATTGATTAATACCTTTAATTTATTCGGCTATTCAAAAAAAACCTCAAAGCACCTTCATTAACTACACCTTGCAATTTTCTAGAAACATTTCCATCTCTGTCTATGAAAAATGTGGTAGGCATAGTAGTTACATGGTACACCGTAGCAATATGTCCCGGGTCAAGGCCTAATGGATATGTTATTCCCAATTGGTTTGCCAGAGAACCCGCTCTCGTTTCGGTGTCAGAAACTGCAACACCTACGAAAAGTACCCCTGCATCTTTATACTCTTGATATATCGTTTCAAATGACGGCATTTCGTCTATGCATGGCGGACACCATGAGGCCCAAAAATTTAGTACGACCACGCTTCCTAGGAACTCTGATAACTGGATTTCTTCGCCTGTGAAAAGTTTCAAGCCAAAATCAACAGCTGGCTCGACTCGGTGGGCCGTACGAACAGTAACAGGTGTAGGCCTTGGAGTGGAAGTCGGCGTCGGTTTAATATTGGCGGCATGTTGAACAGTTTCATTAATATTCAAATCCGTTTTTTCAGACAGTGATTCATCATCATTACCTGATCTTCCTACATTGAGGCAAGCCACTACCATCACTGATACCAAGATGATTAAAAAAGACCGCGGGAGCGCACCAAACATACGTCGATTATAACAGAGCTCTCAGTTGTCCAAGAGTAACAAGTGAATTAATAGGAGCTAAGCAAACTCATTTATCAATGTATTGCTGCAGCTGGTGCCGCTGATCGTTCGTTGACTAATTTGTTATCTCTAAAACGCGACAGTCCAAACGATTCAATCATCTTAGGAGTAGTATTTGTAGCTATTAATTCAGCCATGCATTTCCCTGCTATCGGAGCTGCTTTAAACCCCCATGTGCCCCACCCAGAAGTTATTGCAAAACCGTCCAATCCATCGATCTTACCCATAATGGGAGCGTAGTCAGGCGTCATGTCGCAGAGCCCTCCCCATTGACGTAAGATCTTAGCATTTCCAAGAAACGGGAACATCTCTATTGCATGGGCGGCCAACGATTCCAAAGACAGAAGTGTAGATCTCTGACTATAAGTAGGATATGGATCAACACCTCCTCCCATAACAACCTCTCCCCTATCAGTCTGATATATGTATATATGAAGATTGGCTGAAGATATGGTAGTGTCCATAAATGGTTTGAGAGGCTCAGTGACCATGGCTTGTAGTCTGTGTGTCACAATTGGCAAATCTATATCCAACATCTTACTCACAGTTGACGACCAACCTGCTGTAGCGCTTACAACAATTTCAGATTTTATGGACTGCTCAGGGGTGGTTACTCCTATAACTCGTCCATCCTCCACCGTTATACCAGTAACCTCGGTGAAGGGGTGGATCTCTGCTCCATACCTATCTGCTCCACGACCGAACCCCCAAACAACCGCATCATGTCTCACCACTCCCCCTGGAGGGTGATACAACGCACCGATAATAGGCAAATGTTTGCCTTCACGCATATCAATACAAGGAATCAGGTCTTTAATTTCACTGGTGCCTACCATTTGACTATCTACACCTAGTAATTGATTTATCTCTGCTCTTTGTCTCAAAGCAAACATTGATGAGTCTGTATGTCCTAATTCCAATCTGCCGATTTGACTGAATAATAAATTGAATTCGAGATCATTTGACAAATCTTCGTAGAGTTTCACGCTCTCTCTGAAGAATGGCACTGCCTGTGGAGTAAGGTAATTAGAGCGGATTATTGCCGTGGTGCGTGCACTCGCGCCTCCGCCTACGTATCCCTTATCAAGTACGGCAACATTGGTAACACCCAATTTGCCTAGGTAGTATGCAGTAGCTAAGCCATGAACCCCTGCCCCTATGATGACAACATCATATTTGTCCTTAAGCTGACTTTTGCCCCACATTCGGTTCTTGCGAAACAACTGCGATATTACCAAAGCTTCAATCCCTCATTCGAGTAAAGTAAATTCAATATTGTTATTTACCAGCTAATTTTCATCCATTTAGCGGTATCTATATACCTGGCCTTTTTAAGTATTTGGCCTGAATACAAACTAACCTACATCTCTAAAGCCTCAATCCCAACTGGGCGGGGGTCATATTCTGCCGAAGAGCTGAAAATCGACTCCCAAACATACCTGCCATATTCTCTATTCACATATATTCTGTAAGACGGCACTAGTCCGATATCGCTCCTAAGCACCAGCCCATAGACACTGGCAACTCCTGTTTGCGCACAGATTGTTGAAGAAAATTCATCTTCTGAAAAATCCAGTTGGGCAATCCCATTCATAACGCTGCTAGCTGATGGGCCAGTCACAGCAATCCCTGCAAATCCCGAAGTCATATCCAACACATGCAAATCTTGCCGAATTTCCTCTGGAATAGACTTATGGATTTGTTCTGATCTCGAATAGTCAGAGACAACGAACAACTCGTCGAACGCCAATCTTGAATATATAGTCCAATCCTTTGAAAAGCTGCCATCAATTGCTGACCGATTCGTATCGAGAATTTTATTTTCAGGCAATTTTTTCGCCAAGAATGAGTCTATACCATTACCTTGTATCATTAATTTAAAATCAAAGCTTACATCCGTTACACCAATACCTACTTTCAGGTGATTCGCTTCTTCCTTCGCTGAACCATACCGGATCGGCTTTTTCCATCCATCTTTTTCCGCGAAAACAGCTTGAAGCCCCTGGTGAATATCGTGAAGTGCACTCAGCCCAATTGGTTTAATACTCATATCAATCACGCAACTTGTTTGATTCCGGATCATATAGTGGTTGACCTGTAACAACCCCGAGCGCATCTGATCCATCAACTCTTATAGAAATTTGAGTTCCTTCTTTGGTCATTTCCACAGGTAACCACACTAAGCCAAAACCTTTACCTGTAGTTGGGCTCAGTCTAGAACTTGTCACTTTGCCTACAGGTTTACCTTGGTCAAGTACAGGGTCTCCATCTTCCGGAACAACATCTTCATCCATTGTGAAACATACCAACTTATCTCTAACCCCTTGTTCCTGTACGGTTACCAAGCCTCCTCTTCCCACAAAATCACTTTTTTCCAAACGGACAACCCAGTCCATATTCAGGTGGAAAGGAGTAGATAAAGCATCAGTATCTTGACCAACAATTATGTGTCCTTTTTCCAATCTAAGGATACGTTGTGCTTCAAGTCCAAATGGAGATATATCATATTCCTGTCCTGCATCCACAATGGAGTCCCAGACATGTTCTCCATATTGAGATGGGAAATGCAATTCCCAACCCATTTCACCAACAAATCCAATCCTCAAAAGACTAGTTTCCACCCCCGCAACTTTACCAAATTTAGCGCTCATGTAAGGAAAGGAGTCTCCGTCTAAATCTATATCCGTCAGCTTGGATAAGACTTGCCTTGACTTCGGTCCAGCAAGATTTATTGCTGCATAATTTGATGTCACATTTGTAACGGATGCATCCATTTCTGTACCTGCCATCCACCACTTGAACCATTCTTCTATCAATTCAACATTACCGGTTGTGGTAGTAACGAAATATTCATCTTCAGCCACACGGGTTACTGTCCCATCATCCATAACGGTACCGTTGTCTGAGCATAAAATCCCGTATCTTATACGACCATTCTTCAAACTAGAGAATTTATGAGTGTAAACTTTGTCCAATAATTTGGATGCACTTCTACCACGCACATCAATTTTCCCCAGGGTACTAACATCAATTATCCCGACACCTTCTCGGACAGCCCTACATTCTTCTTGAGGTGTAGTGTAACTATATGGCCGCCTCCATGGGCCCAGATCCACCATCTTTGCATTCAGTCCCAGATGCTTGCTATCAAGAGGTGTACGTTTCACAGGAATATGGATTCTACCTGCGAGAGCGGACAAAGGTATCGGTTGAACAGGCGGGCGTGACGTAGTAGACCCAATTGCATCAAGAGTTTTTCCAGTAATTTTTGAAGACAGGGAGGCTAGCATAGAATGGCACATTTTTCCCTGGCACGGCCCCATAGTTACAGTGCTATAGCGTTTTAAAGTCTGAATGTCTTCAAAACCTTCATCGATAGCCATCTGGATATCAGATGCTGAAATGTCCTCACATACACACACGAAGCTCTTTTTCCCTGATGACATTGGCAAGTTAAGCTCAACGGCTGTGCTATCTTGAGCCGAAGGTACATCCTCACCTCTTGCTGCCATACTCCCTGTTTTACCTGCATGGCCAATAATTCCTGACAGGTCATTTACTCCCGCAACAGAACCTGTGGTATATACAGTTGAATTCCCATAAGCGGAGGCTTGTTTCAGTAAAGCATTTGACGGTTCAAATGCGCCTGACAAACATAGAAGGTCACAAGGTAAATCTAAAGTGCTTCCCGAAGGCAATCCATCTTCTACTCTCTGAATGGTAACTGACGACACCCTTGATTTACCATTAGCTCTAACAGTGACATGAGATTTTAATATCTCGATCCCTACACCAGCAACTGTATCGGAAATATCGCCTATTTCCTGAGGAGACCTTGAATCTACTACTGACGTAACTACCACACCTGATCTGTGGAGCCCTAACGCTGCGGCATATCCTTCATTATTTGCGGTAACTACTACTACTTTATTGCCTGGTTGAATTCCATAAAGACTTGCCAATCTTTGTGCCCCACTAGCCAACATGACACCAGGGAGATCATTCCGGTCAAATAACATGGGCTGCTCAATGGTTCCGGTGGCTAATACAACCTGTTTAGCGCGAAGCTTTACCAATTCACTGCTTCCTAGAATACCCAATAAATTGTCATCATAAAGCCCAAAAGCCGTGGAACCAGTTATTACACTGATTTTAGAGTCCTGCTGAATTTCCTCAACAAGCTTTTGACCTATCTCAAACTCCGATTTATCTCCCTCGTCAGAAATACCAGGTACAGACAACCCATCCCAACGTGACTGCCCTCCAAGCACTGGGAAATCGTCAATCAAAGTTACCCTTACACCTTCTTTGGCTGCAGCTAGAGCTGCGGACATTCCAGCTACTCCACCGCCAACTATGGCAACGTCAGTGTGTAAATTTTTGTGGAAATATATGGATTGATCTATATCACCCACATTTATGGACCCTATACCCGCAACTTTGCGTATCACTGGTTGGATTAGTTTCCACATGAATTTTGGACTGTGGAACACCTTGTAATAAAACCCCACGGGCATCAAGACGTTCAATCTGTCCAAAACAGATAGAACGTCAGTCTCTAATGATGGCCATGCATTTTGATGTGTAACTTTTATCCCAGGTTGTACTGGAAACATACACGACCTGACATTGGGGACTCCATCCACTGTAACCAGGCAATTAGGGCATTTCCCTGAAACACAAAGTAGACCACGTGGCCTGTGGTATTTAAAGCTACGGCTGAAAATACGGAGCCCCGAACCATAAAGAGCGGATGCTATCGTGTCACCTTGGTATGCCTGTACTAGTTTGTTCCCGAAAGTGAATTCAACAACTTTAGAACGGTCTATCAATTGTGACGCATTAGGTTTAAGACGAGGCAAATTTTGAAATTTAGTCAATCCAGAAAAATCTCTTTTCTAATTTTATATTGTGTTGAGTCATTTTTTTTGCCAATCACAAATCATATTTGATATAGCCCCCTGGGTTTTCTTTACAAAAATATGGCTTCGCCCTATGGCCAAGAGGTAGAGATTACTTTGTTGTTAATGGTATCTCTCTCGGCCACCATCCACTTACGGCACCCAAGTCTGTGATACCACCACTCTTTTTGTTTCCCGGCCACATTAGTTCTATCGTAAAAATAGCTCGACCAAACATCGCTTGAAGAATTCGGATCAGGCCTTTGAGTAACCTCTCCTCCAATCCGGAATTCGTCAACACCACGCTCCCCACAATTCGGACACTTAACGAGAAAAGCCACCTTTTCATCGCCTCCTATTATTCATTAATAATTTTGGCACCATCGCCATCCAATTTATTCACATATCAAAACATAGTCAAATATCTATCAATCTCCCATTGGGAAACATGTCTATGGTAGTCCTTCCACTCCGACTGCTTCAAATCTGCAAACTCATCGTATATTACCCCCATTGCATCCCGCACAACCTCATCATCACGTAGATGTCCCAATGCTTCGTCCAAGGTCTGAGGCAACATCTGAATTCCACGCCTTGTTATTTCTTCAAGTCCCAATTCGTACATGTTTGCCAGATTTGGTTTTCCAGGATCCAATTCTCTCGCGATCCCATCTAATCCAGCTGCGAGATATACAGAAAACGCAAGATACGGATTACACGCTGCTGACATGGTACGATCTTCAAGATGTCCCGGACCAGCGGTTCGTATCATTTGGGTCCTGTTATTATCCCCGTAAGATATAAATGCCGGTGTCCAGAGAAAACCGGACCTAGAGCTCGTTAGGCCCTGTCCAACCTGTAGCCGTTTGTAACAATTCACTGTTGGAGACATGACCGCACATAATGCCGGAGCATGTTCTAGCACCCCTCCGATAAAATGATAGGCCAAATCAGACAATCCAAGCCCTGTAGGATCATTTTCGTCCAAAAACACATTTTCACCAGTGGATGCATCAGCCAAATGGTAGTGTATGTGGCCACCATTTCCAGTACGATCAGTGAATGGCTTAGCCATATGGGTTGCGATCGCTCCATATTTCTGTGCAAACTGGCTAGCCATCATCTTAAAAAACGTATATCTGTCCGCAGTAATCAACGCTTCATCATAAACAAAATTTATCTCGTATTGGCCATTCGCGTCTTCGTGATCAGATTGATACGTGTCCCATCCAAGTGACGAAATAGCATTCATCATGTCTTGGAGGTAATCCATAACATTAGACATGCCTTTAAAGTCGTAACATGGCTTATCCAGATTGTCTATATCATTGGGATCCCAAACCGATATTGAGCCGTCCTCTGATCGAGTCACCAGAAAATGTTCCGGTTCGATACCAACATTGAAAATGTACCCACTATCTTTTGCTTTAGCTAGTATTCGTTTCGCATTTTGTCTGGAGCAATACATATAGGGTTGTTCGTCAACGTATAAGTCAGAAGCTAGCCTGGCAAATCCATCCCTCCATGGCACTGGAGTATAGGAATCTAAATCAACTCGCGCCAACATATCATGGGAATTTGGACCCTGTCCCATTCCCAAAACTGCGGCTCCGGCGAATCCTGCTCCATCATCAATCACGTCGTCAAGATGTGAAGACGGCACCAACTTAACTTTGGGAGCTCCGTTTATATCAACAAACTGTACCAATAAATATTCCACTCCATCGTCGCGAATTTTTTGCTTAATCTGATCACGAGTGTTCAAAGGCCTTCTCTCTTTCACTAACTGGTAAAATTCATCCCAGGCTTGGGAAACTCAGTCTATTCAGGGACCATCTCCGTGTCAACCTAACATAGCTTAGTAACAATCGTTTACCATAAAAGATGCTCATCTACATTAATAATTAACTTGACAAGAATACTAATTACAGGAACTTACCCATGACTACTCAAATTATTGATGCGATCTCCAACAAAATCCAGTCTGAAATCGACATAATGTGCTCTACAAATCGAGTTATTGGTGCATCTATTGGAATCACTTATGACCAGGACCTGATATGGAATTACGGTTTTGGTTACGCTGACCTCCAAACTGGAGCGACCGCTGATCAAAATACTCTATACAGAATTGCTTCAATAACTAAAACATTCACTGCGACCGCCATTTTCCAACTTCGAGATGAAGGGCATATTAATCTTGATGATCCTCTTACCAAATACATACCGGAATTCGGTACGGTAGATGCAGATTCCGACGCTATCAAACAGGTAACATTGCGGAGATTACTCTGCCATCATTCCGGATTAGTGGCTGAGGCCCCAGCAAGCGAACCATTCTGGAGTACCCAGAAAATACCAAGCGTACAACAGATAATCGAAAATATGGCTTCAGTAAAAATTGTGGTCAGTGAAGACACATTTTTTAAGTACTCGAATCTGGGTTTTGCTCTTCTCGGAGAGGTGATTTCAAGAGTGACCGGGAGCAGATATGAGGATTACATAACCACGCAAATTCTTAATCCACTGGGGATGACTTCAACTACATTTTCTTTGGACGACGATCTTAAACAAACATTCGCGACCGGCTACCAGTCTAATAAGTATGAGGACAGTGGGAGACCGGTACCGGACATGAATCTTGGAGGATACGCTGCTGCGGGCCAGCTGTACTCAAGTGTCAATGACCTTTCGAAATGGGCCAGTTTTCAATTTAGTGCATACCAAAACAACGATAGTAAGCAACAAATACTTAGCAATGATTCTCTAAAAGAAATGCACCGACCCAGAATAATGGATCCCAACTGGAAAGTAGGATATTGTCTGCCATGGATCGCAAGGAGGATTTCAGACAATGTTATCTTCGGCCACACTGGATTCACATACGGATTCCGTGCTGATCTAAGCTTTGATATGCACAAAAAACTGGCGGTCGTCGCCCTGTTAAACACAGTCCCTGAATTACCACCAATCACCAATCACATCTTTCAAAAAATTTTTGAATTATCCAGTAATTCAAAAATTGACATATCAATCACGAAGCCTGTTGCTCTTACCGGTAATCAGAGGGATGTACTTGGATTGTACGTTAATGACCTTGGATTAACACTTAGAGTTGAATATAGCAATTCCACTCTGAGTATTAATTTAGCTGAAGGCACGGCTCTTGGTTTCGCGCCAGGCTTGATTCAAGAAACCGAAATGGACGACGTATTTGTGGCTTGTGAAGGAAGATGGATCGGAGAAAATGTAGTCTTTAAGCGCGACAACAATAGATCGGTCCACGCATTGGATCTAGGTCCTTTCAGGTTCACTAAGTTGATTAAAGCCAAATGTTAAGAATATGGCCATTCACATATTAAATATCTGCTATCATAGACCAGCCTAATTGGGAAATTTCCAGTCGACTGATTAAAGAATAATAGAAGTCCCTTTGAAAAACTCGTTAGACTAGAAACCTGTTTATTTCATTCTAGGCCAAATTAACTAACCGGAGACATAATATGCTGGACGACAGAATCAAGGGAGTAATGGTCCCTATAATTACTCCTTTCACAGACGATGAGAAGATTGACTTTAAATCACTCAGGCGATTGATAGACTATATCCTGGATAATGGGGTACATGGTATATGGGCCGCCGGGACTACCGGTGAATTCTCTGCACTTGAAGACTCCGACCGTATTTCTGCGATCGAGGCAGTCGTTGATCAGGTAAGAGGACGTGTTCCCGTTATCGCCAATATCTCCGCTCCCAGTACTGAACTTGCTGTAAAGCTTGGAATTTCACTCAAAAACGTTGCCGTTGACGGCATAGCAGCAACACCGCCGTATTACTATCCCAACGCTCAAGATGAACTGCTAGATCATTTTAGATATATAAAAGAAAAAACTGCTTTGCCATTGTGGGTATACAACATACCAGTTACGGTAAAAACCGCAGTAGCCCCAACGACGACAATGCAATTAACCCAGGAAGGTACAGTCATCGGGATAAAAGACAGCTCGGGCTCCGGAGAACTCCATGCTCAACTGGTCACTATGTGTAAGCAAACCGGAACTGATCTATACAGATTCTTGGGATCTATGTTTAGGATCAGCACTTCCGGAGCCCTAGGTGCTCACGGAGTGATACCTAACATGGCCAACCTCATTCCGGCTATCAGTTCAGCAGCATGGGAGGCCGGGGAGGCACAGGACGCCCTGACTGCCAAGCATTACGATGAGCTTTTGATCAAATCTATTAAAATACAGAACTTGGCTAACGGCGGAGGGGATAATGCTGCTAAATTAGCTGGTGTTAAATCTGCGCTTGCTAGCCTAGGAGTCATAGACCACGACCATATCAGCCGTCCTCTAAGACCACTTACAGACGAAGAAAAACTCCCGATTCCAGGAATCCTCAATGAACTGGGATTGAAGCCATATAATAATTCCTGATCAAGTGTTTCGCGGGAATTCAATCTGGTGTGGTGTCAGGCATTTTGCTTCCTCTCAAAGATTTGTTACTGAGAGCATACATACTCGTCAGCAGGTACAAAACACCGCCCATAATATAGATGAACCTGATCGGTATAAACTCTAAAATCCATGCGAGAAACAGCGCAGCCAGTACAAACATGGTGTTTCGCAATGTTTCCCTAGTCGCGTAAACTCGTCCAAGTTGTCTTCCGCTGACAGTTGCTTGCAAAAGAGAATCTTGTGCTATATCACGGATTGCGAATGGTGGTCCGAACAGTGCAGCGATGAAAATTGCTACCCAAACAGCCTGACTTGCTGAAAAAGCCAAAGTGAACAATCCCGCCAAAAATGAAGTAACTATTATGATCCAACCCGGATGACGACCGATCCTATGACTTATACGAAACGCGCAAAATGAACCCAGAATCATAGCCCCGAAATAAGTCGAATTCAAAATCCCCCAATCAGCAGCGTCTCCGGGTAATATCTGGGTAACAAAAACCAGCAGAAATGCACCTGACCAGATGCCGTGAGGGAAATGTTCCAATGTCTCCATAACTGTCAGCGGTTGCGCCAAAGGATGCCGCCAAATATAAGTCCAGCCTGAAATAATTGCTTGCAAAACGCCTTCATCGTCTGTAGATGAATCTTCTGATTTTTCTGAGACATTGATGCAGGCTGCAAAAACTATTGCCGATATCAGCAAGCCCATAACTCCAATAACAATTTGAGTCAACGGTACTACCAATATCAACCAACCTCCCAAACCGAATGCCACAGCCATCATAATCATGGTAACTACCAGAATAGATCCATTTGCATTAACAAGGTTTTGAGTTGGAACCAGATACGGTATCAGAGCCAGCCTAGCTGGCCTATGTACAACATCGGCTGAAAAAAGTATCAGCACAATTATGTACATTCCCACTATAGGAACATTATCGCTATCGTCTAATACCAACAGTGATAACCCCACCAACAAAGCACGAACTAAATCCATGCCAATAAGCAAGTATTTACGGGAAACCCTATCAACCAGTACTCCAGCAAAAGGCCCTAATATAATGCCTGGAATAGTCCGTGCAACCATGGCTCCCGTAGCCTGTATAACCGAACCTGTTTGAGCAAAGACAGCCACCATGACCGTTATTGCAAACAATTCATTAGCCAGAGTTGTCGCGAGATTGACTGTCCAGAGTGATATGAAGTTACGGTTCAATAATGTTGAAACAGTAGAGCTTTTCATGCCGGCACGGCTACTAAGTCCAAAACCCCAATCACTTTGTATTGTCTATGGAAAATTCTTTGAGCACCACAACGCTCTTGGTGAGTATGTAGATATCTCACGATTATCCATTTTTTCCATCTACGGAATGACTAGATCCATGCGGCACATAATCTAGGGCAGGCACAATACCAAGGCGACCGGTCTGATAATCGTGAAATGCCTGTTGAAGTTCTTCCCTGCTATTCATCACAAACGGACCATGCCAAGCAACTGGCTCTCGAATTGGTTGACCTCCAAGTAACAAGATTTCCAGTTCCTCAGACCTACTATCTTGAATCTTGCTTGCTGAAATATTTAGTGAATTGCCAGAACCAAACACCATCGCCTGTCCCGCATTAACTGCCACTCTTTCTTCACCGGCATATCCGTTCCCGGCCAGTATATATCCAAGAGCATTAAATCCAGATTCCCATGGAATTTCAATACTTGAATCCGGAGATACACTCGCATGGATTATACATATGGGCGTGTGTGTAATACCTGGACCCTTATTACCATCAATCTCTCCTGCGATCACTCTAATCAAAGATCCCCCATCATGAGAAGAAAGTAATTTCAATTTTGCCCCATGAATATCCTGATATCTCGGACTTGACCATTTCATAGAAGCCGGTAGATTAACCCATACCTGTACACCATGAAACAATCCTCCCTTGAGAACTGCTTCCTCTGTCGGAGCTTCAATATGCAAGATGCCGGCACCCGCTGTCATCCACTGTGTATCTCCATCAGATATTAACCCGCCCCCTCCATTAGAATCTCTATGTTTAAATGTGCCATCTATCAGATATGTAACAGTTTCGAACCCTCTATGAGGATGCCATGGCGTACCCTTAGCTTCTCCAACCTCATATTCCACCTCACCCATCTGGTCCATCATGATGAAAGGATCCACACTATCCAATGGTAAAAGTGAGAAGGCACGGCGTACCGGAAAACCTTCACCTTCAAAACCAGATGGAGCTGTAGAGACTTGGATAACAGGCCTAAGAGTAGCCGTGTCATCCGGCCTCTTAATCCTGTCCAGAGAAAAGATATTATCAGTAGTTATCGCAGGCATATTGTCCTACTTATGGTCAGTATATTTCCAACCCAATTCCAGTCTCAATACAACCCTTTATCGGCTCCGGTAAATACCAGCATTATCAACAAACCCCTCATTACTTGATCTTCGAATGCCGGAATTGTCTACAAAATCTTCGCTTGATGTTCGTAGAGTTCCACTGTAGTCCACATAATCTTCACCAATACTCCTCAAGATACCTGCTCCATCTACAAAATCCTCTCCGGGAGACCGCAAGATACCACTTGCATCCTCATAACTTTCGACCGATGAATACATTGACTTCTCCCAACGCATTTCCAGGCTTATTCCAGCACCTTGAGCGCCGACGGTATATTGGTTTTAAGTAATTTTCTAACGGTCAAAACCGGTGCTATTCCCACCGCAACCACACCCAGAATCAGGGTAATGGCGTACGTTTCACCGGAAACATTCATTGTTACTCCAATATCAGGTATCACTGTTGGAAACACAGTGTATACAAAATAATTGAGTAGCAATATACCAAGTCCGGTCCCAATCAGACTGGCGCACAAACCCATCGCTGCAGACTCCAAAACGGCTATCCTCATTATTTTCCTTACTTGCATACCAAACGCCATCATAGTGGAATGTTCTCTTGACCTATCATCCATATTAATACTCGCCGTATTAAAAGCTATCAATAATACAAGTCCCAAAACTACAAATTGCACTATTTGGAGAACACCCATTTGATCCTCAATTGACTCAGCTGTAGCCCTGTCACTGGCCGATGATTCAAACACAGCAGCCACTCCCGAAAGTGCGAAAAGTGCGTCCTTAACATCAGATACAACTGCGTTAGAAGTTGGATTTATCCAGACAGTCTGGGCCATTTTGTTCATACCCATAGGCAACAACTGTGATGAATCGACGTACGCATATGCTCTCACAGGATGAGGATGTACCCCTGAGATAACAAAATTGTCTTCCACAAACTTCACGGACATCGGTCCGGTCATAACCGGATATTCAACGGTAATTACATCTCCTACAGTTACTTCAAAATTCCTGGCAGCAGTTGTGGAAATAAGTACCTCTCCATTAGTTTTGGGTAAAGCCCCTTTAACAACGGAAGGAGACCACATACTATTCTTAAAATCTATTGCAGTAACAAGCAGATCCAATTCCTGCGATTCGTTCCGCATCGTTGCCCCAAATTTCAAGACTGTCTGGGCAGAATTTACAACACCGTGGTCTTCAATACTCTTAATTATAGGAGCATCTGCAGACATGGCTCTATCAAGAGTTATTTCTAATCTTGTCCGTCCGTCTCCTGTTGATTCTCTGGTAGCAACATCGAGGGTGGTAACGAATGAATCTACCATTCCAAGGACACTGATCATTACTGCTATGACAACTGATATCGCAAGAAGGGTCAATATGGATCTTCTTGGTGATCTCAATAGATTCCTGAACGGTATTTGCCAAAATGTGTTACCCGGCAACGGTATTTTAGACATCAATGGGGCCATGCCTTTCCTCACAGGTGCCAGATGACCAGCTCTTATAACCTCAATCGGTTTTACTCGAAGACCAAACATTACCGGCATCGCTATTGCTATCAGTGGTGCTATAAAACCTCCTAGTGCAACCCAGAAGTAATACCTCAATTCGAAAGGCGTAATCCACACAGGCAAAGGTAGTGACGTTTCCAATACCGATTTCATCGCACTGTTAAGTAAAATACCTATTCCTATACCCAACACCACTCCCAGTAATGATATCTGCGTTCCAATCAATAGTGGACGGACCGCCAGTTTCAGCGTAGGCGTACCAAGAGCCATGCCTATCCCGATTTCCCGTCGTTGTGCCTGAACTATCCTGCTTGTAAGATTGAATGCTGCAAACACCGCTCCGGCCAATATTGCTAGCCCGATTATGTGATAAAACTGTTGGTCTGCATCTGCACTTTCATATAAAAGCCTGTGGACTCGATGCTCAGCCTGTGTTGAAATTGAAAAACTGTATCCTGGCAATGAATGTTCGATCATTGATACCACGTCTGACCTTAATGCCTCTGGGTCAGTTTCTTTATCTACCTGTATCGCGACATCATTTATTACTTTTCCCAGCCCGCTTATTGTTTGCACGGTTTCATTTGGAACGTAGACGACAGCAAAGGCTCCTTGATTCAAACCACTGAATCCCGAATCGTCCATTGGTATGAAATACTCCGGTGACAGCCCTCTGGCTACAACAGTGAGGCTTGTCCCACTAGGCAGTTCCAACACGACTGAATCCGGCAAATCATTAAATGTTGCAAAAGCATCGTCTATTACCGCAGGAGTTTGTCCTCCGGGCAGGACATTTGTCCATGCCCTATCTGTAAAATGAATAACGTCTATATGCGGACCGTTGTCGGTAAAATCCATCCCTACCAAACGCCCAGTGGCCATTAATGCTCCATTTTTTCCCTGAGTTCTAACCTGGGTTGGTACGTGTAGCCTCTCTTCAACATCTACTATATCGCCTCTTTTAATCAAGTCCGACAATGCATTTTTAACCAGATTTTCAGGAACAAAACTCCCCTTGCTGAAAGAGACTTTCAGATCGTGCATATTCGTAATGGCAAAGCTGGCGTCATTGGATTTGATTCTCCATGACGTTGTGCTGGAAAGCCCTGAGTAAGCTCCCGTCCCCAGAGCAATAACAAATGCGATCGATAAAACCTGTATCCAACGAGCCCTTATATCTCTAAGTATCCAGCGTATCCACAATGCAGACGATCCCTTGAGTGCTCTATTCATCGCTCACCAATGCAACTCTTCAAGATCTACTTTTCCATCAGGTGGGGGGCCGTCAGACACAATTCTGCCGCTGCTAAGCTGTACTACTCTGTCTGCAATCCGTGCTATCTCCCTGTTATGAGTAACAACCAGCACAGCCCGGTCCATTTCTGCCTGGTCCAGAAGTAATCTCAGTATCTGCTTGCCCGTAGCGAAATCTAATTCTCCCGTAGGTTCATCAGCCAACAACACAGGGTTGGCAGTTGCCAAAGCCCTTGCTATAGCAACACGCTGTTGCTCACCGCCTGAAAGCTCATGAGGAAAGTGAGATCCACGGTCCCCTAATCCAACATCACTTAAAACTTGTTCGGACAATTTCCCGCTGCGGTTGTCAGAAACATCAATGCCGAATTGAACATTTTCTCCTGCGGTTAATCCAGGGAAGAGATTAAAGCTCTGAAAAACAAAACTAACAGTACTACGTCGTATTTTAGCCAGGTCCGAGCGTTTTGAAGAAACTAGATCATAACCTGCCACCTGGACTTTTCCACTTGTAGGGATATCAAGGGCGCCTATAATATTGAGCAACGTCGTTTTACCACACCCGGATGGCCCCAACACCACTACGAATTCCCCTTTTTCTACAGAAAAATCTATCCCATCTAATGCGGCGACTTTGAGAGTCCCTGTGTCATATATCTTAGAAATAGAGTTTAGTTCGATCAGGGGCATAAGTTAGAACCTATATGTTTTATTAGTGTTAGTTAGAAAGTTTATTCTGTTATCAATTGTATCGAAATATTATAGGCTGGGTTTGATGATCAAATATTCAAAACCCTCGAGATTGGACCTAGATAGGAGATTGTGCCAAGCCACATACAGTCGCGTTTCCTATATGTCCTATTTTGTCGTACAAGTTTACAGTTCCTACCGCAATCCCGTTATCTGCATTATGATAAGAGTTTTCCGTGCCTATCCAACTACCTTCCGGATTTCTGTGTAGATACATAGATACATCAGCGTTAATATATGCCAGTCCGTTGGTCCCGGAATTCGCGAACGGGTTAGCAATATCGGCAACCTGGGCTGCTCTTACTACCGGAGTGGTAACTTCCCCCGCAATGAGTTCATGTGTCTCTCTGATCCACGCGCGGCGCCGGCCTATAGTGCCACCGGTACCGGTCTGAATAGGCTGTAGAGGAGTACCAGGAGAAATTTCGATGGTTTGCCATATAGGCATATGGCCTTTTATCGGCTTTCTTCCCCCGGTTTCAGCCGGCATCGGGAGATTTTCATCAGGAGCTTCAATTCCCCACTTCGGGGTTGTCCAAACTGTTCCTTCTGGATTCTGGGTTTTGCGTAACATAACCACACTACCTCTGGCTATTTCAATCACCCCTTTACCAGATTTTTGCGAAGTTATATTTACATCAATGACCTTAATTCGCCTACCTGTTCTAACCACCCTACCTCCTAATACCAACGGAGCCATAGGAGCTACTCTAAACATATCCACTGTTATTCTGGACACCTGAAATTGCTCTATTTCCTGAAGAGTGCTGTGATGAGTCTCCGCTTCATACGCCAGAAGACCTGAGATCACTCTGCCGTGAAGAGTGGTTGCATCCCAAGGTCCTCTCGCGGAAACAGTCGGATAATAAAGATTAGGATTACTATCATCCCTCTCAAAAAATGCTTGTTGAGCTACGGATTCAGTCACAGATTTTTCTCTGGTATTTAATACTAACTATCTAGAATGTATAAGGAATTATGTATTGGCCTGAGATTCCAGTAACTGCCTGAATCCGTCCTTTATCTCCTGTGTTACAGCATCGTCCCGTGAAGGAAAACGTGAGAATCCTGCGCTGAGGCCTGCAGCTTCCAATCCAGGTCTTACAAAGACTCCCTCTCCTGCCGTAGCATCCGCAATTTTATCTACCAGATTAGTGTACGGAACCATGAATTCATCATATACGTCCTGGGCTTCTTTATAACTTTGTGATTCCATAAGGTCCCATACTCTCCACGCATGGTGAGGATAGTAGTTCGGAACATGACTTATAAATGCTCTGCATCCCAGAATATGTCCGAATATAGGTATAGGACCATTGTCAACTACCGGTACTCGAGGTAAAAATCTTCTTACTCCATCCATAAAATTCTCAATCGAAGGAGATCCCCACTTAACCAAAATGGTGTTTGGCAAATCCATAAGGCGTTCCACTACATCCACGGGCAAATCATACTTGGACCCACTGTACCAATGGCTGTAAGCGGCAAATCCGACTTTCGTATGCCGCGCCACTTCTTCAATCCAATCTATGACATCCTGATG
Source organism: uncultured Dehalococcoidia bacterium (assembly GCA_964570875.1). GTDB lineage: Bacteria > Chloroflexota > Dehalococcoidia > Lucifugimonadales > CATQGZ01 > CAZMZE01. Next base: position 1,490 of record CAZMZE010000056.1, on the reverse strand, counting down.
CCTTCCGTCATAGTAATACGCTCCAGACATTTGCACTGCATCTATACCTACTTCTTCACAAAACTGGGACAGTTCTATAGTCTCCCTGATATCTGTACTCTGAACACCGGCTATGGTAGGAATGCGCCCGTCCGCAATCTCAGCCACCGACCCGATAACCTGCTTGCGCTCCTCGATATTGAGTGAAGTGAAATCTCCACCGGATCCTGCTGTCAAAAGTATGGTGTTTCCCTGTCGCGCCCCTTGGTCTACCAACCACTTCACGTTAGCGGTGGTAGATTCCAAATCAAGGGAACCGTCCTTGTGAAATATAGTCGCAAGCGGGACTGTTACTCCTCTAAACCAGTCGTGTGCCTCCTGGGCAGTTAACATTTGATCTCCTCTAATACTTTATTATCCAGATACAGGCCATCCAATACTCCTGATAATGCCACGTAATTCCTCCATTTCCTCTTCGGAATGAGGTAGCGACGGGGGCCTCATTGGTCCCATGGACTTACCCATGGCCTCCATCACTGCTTTTTTTAACCTAGCCTGGCCTCCTGACCTAACCGTCATTCTCCTGTAAAAAGATTGGAGAGGCCCGGTGGCAGAATCCCAAAGCTCCTGACCTTCGTCTAGTTTGCCTGACTCCATCAAGTCGAGGATCTTGAGGTCGTGTTGAGGATAGGCCGGCGCTTCTTCATCCAGGAATCCACACCCCCCCAGTTGATAGCACACCTTTAGATTAGATCCGTTTTCAAGGATATTGAAATGGGGTGCCAGGGCCTCCATCTCTTCATATTTATAACTGTTGGGTTCGCACCATTTTATTGCCATTACCTGCTCAAAATCTGCCATCTTTAAGAATGTCTCCGGCATTATCTCTCCGTGACTGTGCCATGGAGTATGGTAGATCATAATACCTATATCAATAGCATCAGACAAAGACTCAAAATATCTCAAGATATCATCCTGATTAGGGTCATTAAAAAGGGGTGGAGAAACCTGTAGTGCTGTTGCTCCTAGATCTTGTGCCTTCAAGGCATTGTCGATTGATCTTATGGTATCTGTTGCATGAATGGAACCCATTACCGGTACTTTGCCATTAGCTGCAAGCACTACAGTCTTGACAAGTTGGGGCCATTCCTGCTCAGAAAGCTGAGGACCTTCACCCATAAGGGACATGCACTTAATAACTGCTCTGCCTTCAACAAGGCCGTTTTCAACCCACCATTCAGTCATTTCACCCATACGAGCATAGTCTAATCCAAATTCATTATCGAATGGGGTTGGCGTGGCAACTATTACTCCTCGAATTAATTTCTTAAGTTCATCTCGTCTCATGAAATCTAGCTCCCTCACTACAAGGTTTTAAAAACAAAAGTAACTGCTAATCAGTCTATTTAGCTTATCGGAAAACATCAAGTAACAGCAGAATGAGATGACATCTCCTATCTCAAATATTGATCACCACAATCGCGACTCATCAGCTTTAACAATTTACTCAA
>CAZMZE010000055.1:0-69601 GCA_964570875.1 uncultured Dehalococcoidia bacterium | reverse complement strand
TTTAATGGAGAGTGCTCCCATTGCCGCCGGATGCCATAGTGCAGTTCCTATGCCAATAAGGCCTGTTCCTAAAATAACCCACAGGTACGATTGAGCGAATCCAATCAAAAACAAGGCCGCTCCAAATGAGACCATTGCACTAGAAACTATAATTGCCCCTTTTTTCCTAAAAGAATCTGCCACAAATCCAAGTACCATGACAAAAACAGAAGGAACTCCCATTTGTACAGTTACTATGAAACCAACTTGAACATCATTTAAAGAAAGATCTTCTTTTATGAAAGGCAAAGCCAGTGAGAGTATGTTGGTGTACCAATGAACTACAAAGTGCCCGGAAGTTAATACCGTAATGAATGTCAGTTCTTCCTTGCTAAAGGATCCTGTCCATTTGCGAATGGTGTTTACATAAAAAGTTTTCATGTCGGACATTAAGGCTAGGCCAAAATCCGAAAACCAAGGATGACATGATTGCCAATTGGCTATATCACAACATTCAAAGTGATCATTGGTTTAAGGGCTTACTTGAGATTCAATCAACAATATACTCTATCTTCGACTATAAGAAAAATACCGGTGTCCTGGACAGCAATTCCAAACATAAGAAAGAAAAACCCAGTGTATTGTTAGATGGTCCATATTGGTTTGAGAAGCTATGAGTTTGCTGAACGGTCTTCTGATTCTGCGACCAACCTACCAGCATTCACATCAACCCATTTTAACAATACAGTACCAACGACAATTATTACTAATAGTACAAGTATTGCTACTCTGGTATCGTATATGCCCGTAAAAATTAAGTATAGCATCGGACCAAATACTGCCGATGCACGGCCGATAAGCCCAAAAAATCCGAAAAATTCTGCACTTCTGGTTTCTGGCGTCATATAGGCAAAGAGGCTTCTCGCTAAAGCTTGGCTGCCACCTAAAACTAGTCCAACCACAACCCCAAGAAACAACCATTGTAAGTCGACAGAAAGACCCAATGGTTCCCACAAATAACTACGCAGAGTACGAGGCCACCAGTCTACAGGCCCTCCAGTTATAACTGAGGTATGGGAACGACCGATAGCAGAAGTTTTATCCAGAGTCCCTCCAATTACATAAATACTGTACCGAGAATCCTCATCATTACCCACTGCATCCAAAAGTTTCTCTACTCGATCACTATTCATATAATTTTGTCCAAGTAAATAACCGTGCTTGGTCAACCACATGCTGATATCTTTATCATCTTCAGATATCTCAGGTTCTTCCACCACTTGATAGTTACTGTTAGCGGAATATTTTAATTTGTAATCAAAATCATCGTATTCACTTGGAATCAACGGTGCGAATCCGATTGCTAATGCTATCACTACACACCAGCCTAAAAGTGAAACAATCAGAGATTGTTTTGTGCCTATTGCTTTAGCAAGATTACTAAAAATCATCGCTCCCAATGCAGCAACGAATTGTACAATTAGTATTGTAGCCATATTTGAGACTAGAGAAATACCTAGCGTATCTGGCCCAAACGCTCCTGCAACTGCCAGAACAGTTTGGATTCCATCATTGAACAGCAAGTATGCAATCAGGAAAACACCCAACATTTTGAACTTAACTAGTTCTCTAAAGGTTTGCCTAATGCCTGAAAATGCTAATGTGGAGGCTGTCTTCACATTAAGACCAGTAATCGGATTAGCAATTTCAGGTTCAGGAACGGTTTTAAAGGTCCATATCGCCCATCCGAACCACCAGAATCCTACAGACCCTATAGCCAAACGAGTAACCAAATCGATACTATCCGTGTCTGAAAAAATCAATATCACAACTAAGTGAATCGCCAGCAAAACTCCACCACCTACATAACCATAGGCGAAGCCTTTACTACTGACCCGGTCCAAATCATCTGAGTCTGCCAAATGTGGTAAGAAGGAATTATAAAATACTATACTTCCGGCAAAACCAATATTTGCGAGCATATAGCACCCTAAGGCCCAAGCCCATTCAGCACCACTATAAGCTGAAAAAAATGCCAGAACCGTAAACCCGGCCCCAGTGCTGGTATATATCCACAAAAGTGTCTTTTTTATACGAGCCCGATCCGCTATCACTCCTAGAATAGGACTGCTGAAAGCTACCATCGCGGTTGAAAGGGCAACTCCCAAACTCCAAGTAGAGCTCCCCGTCATCGTAAAGCCTAGAATTGAAGTCTCAGAACCAAAAGCATCTTGGAATAACGCTACAAAGTAAACTGGCATTATTGCAGTTCCAACACTGGTTGCAAAAGCAGAATTAGCCCAGTCATACATGCACCAACCGCGGATGGCCTTTTTCCTTAGTTCTGTCGCAAGAGCCATAGTTTCATCCCCATGTTAATTACTATTGATTGGTCGACAATACCATTCCTAAACATCAAAAAAATTAGATCAACAATATAGTATTTTCATTTATTTGAACATCTCAACGTAGTGACGATGCCAGTCACTATCAAATATAGCATCCTCGTCATAATGCTCTTTTAAAGCTAAAAAATCTCTGAAATTAGGATATGCTTCTTCAATTTGATTTTTTGTAGCCCATCTATGATAAGTCAAGTAGTAACTGCCTGATTGGTTCAACGCACAGTCAATCAATGAGCGGAATTGATTTATAGCTTTATTTATTCCATCCCCTGTGTGTTCAACCAAGAGATTAAAAATCACACAAGCATAATTCTTTCTAGCCCAGCGAAGTTCACTCTCATCCTCGGATTCTATCAGCCTCACGGTACCGTACACGACATTAGCACCATTATCTATTAATGAAGCCTTCGCTGATTTCATAAAAGATTCGAAATTGTTTCTGGGCACATAAAGTTCAGTTATCATCAATGAAACATAATTAGTCCAACCCATAGCCTGTACAAGTTGAGTACCGGCTTCCGGTAAATAGGGGCTGAACTGCTGATCATCAGACCAGTACAGCTGAGTATCAGTCTGAAGATAATGGTCAACATATGCTTTGTAAGCCTCTTTTTTGTTGGTGTGGGCCAACTCATAAAATTTCATCCAATCCTCGTTTGAAAGACCAATTTGATTCTTCGGAATTTCAACAAAATCTCTAGATGGAGAATACACAGACATTATCCCTTTTTCCAAAAACTCTGGTGAGGATTCGTCAGTCATGTATTGAAAATCCCCATAAATCGCCCCGTTATCAATACTCTCTTGTAATGCGCTCATTACTTCAGATACAGACAGTTCCTGAACATGACGAACGAGGACTTTCCGTTTCACTAAGGATAACTCGATGGAATCAACAAACCCCAGAAGGCCATATCCACCAATTACAAGACCAAACAATTCTCTATTTTGAGATCTACTGCACAAAATCCGTTCACCTTGTGCAGTAGTTATGTGAAAGGATTTTATGTCGTCAATAATAGGCTTTTTATTCAATACTCTCCCATGAATATTTGAAGCAATAGCACCACCAATAGTTAATTTGTCTGCACCTGTCTGTTTTTGAATAATCGACAACTTGTTTGGGATATCTTTTTGAACAGACTTTAACCAAGTTACCAGTTCTGTCCACACAACACCCGATTGCACCCATACAGTTGATGAAGCTTCGTTTAATTCTCCTATTTTTTTTAAATTTTTAGAGTTTAACAGCACACCTCCCGCTAAAAATTGTTGACCCCCCATCGAATGAAGCGATCCAGCAGGGCACAAAGAAATCCCTTTTTGCCGGGCATACATGACCCCTTCGGATATCTCCTCAATGCTTGTTGGGCATAATTCCCTACTCATATAACTCTGATTTAGTTTCGATTGAACGTCATTCAGTATCAACATTAAGGTTTCTTTGTCCGTATGAGTGTTTTCAAAAACTCTAGAATTCCTTTCTCGACTTCGTTTTGGTAAACATTCCACGCAGCTGCATGAGGAGATTTTTGCAATCTTAAATATGTAACCAAATCAGGCCTTAACTGAGCTAATTTATCGCTGGTGGAAATAGGCACAATCCTATCAGCTTCGCTATGGATCAAAAATATAGGAGTCGAAATTTTATCGTATTGGTCAATATATTTAAGATCATCCCAGTTAAAACCATTCTTTTTGGCAAGTATTTGCTTAACGGGCCACAACAACAATTTCCCAAATCCTGGAATCCTCAAGGCTATATTATTAGCAACTTCATTCAAATCCAGTAATGGCGATTCTAATATCACTCCATCGACTTTTTCTGCCAATTCAGATTCAACGAGGTACTTCCAAACAATACCTCCTCCCATACTATGTCCAAGTAGAGTTATTTGGTTGGCACGATTTTGTAGACACCATTTCACCGCATTTTCAAGATCTCGCCACTCAGTTAATCCAAACATGATACTTTGATTAGGTTCCACATGAGTATTCCAGCTATTCCTATAATTTATCATCAGAATATTCATATTCATTTTTTTAAATATAGGTAAAAATCTGAGGCTTTCTTTCAGGCTCGATCTATGGCCATGGACACACACTACCCATCGATCGCTGTTTCCCCTTATAAGCCAAGATTCCAATTCACCTAATTCAGTATCGATAAGAGGCTTTTCGAACGGGATACCCAGTGAACTCATCGGATCATTTTGATATATAAATCGGTCCGTACTAACCCCATCCTCTATTTCCATAGAACCATCTATCGAATCTATTTTTCTCGTTATATTATTTCCATCCTTTTTCGATGGTCCTATGAGCACCATACTCCCTTTTCTAGAAACCAATCCAACGATTGGTAGTTGAGCATAAAAAACATCTTTGCCTCGAGGATGGAAAGAGATGGTGTCCGCACAGATTGATTTTATAACGGAGCGGTAGAGAGGTGGATTGTCTACAATATTGAATCCACGCCTTTGCGCATACAAAGTATAAATAAATGCCATCGCCAGAAGGCAAACTCCTATAGCGACCGTAGATGAAACTGTTACTATAAAAACCACATCCACCAATTAACCTCATCAGTCCAGTGACATTTTCAGCGATAACTCACATTTTGTTACCAGCTAGACCCAGATTATGCTCTTATGGTTTTAGGAATACTACACTCTGCCACACCACAACACATTTAATTAACATGCTATGCCCGAACGATGTGCTCTGCTACACTGAGCCTAAACAATTGGGCCTTTGTAAATACAAGTATTCCATAAGACAATCCATTTCTGAAGGGTAAGCCCCAATAGCAGGTTCAATTCCATCACAATGATCAACACTTCTGTTACCCAAAATCAAATAATGAGAGGCTGTAATTCAGAAATACTTCTAAAAGCTATATCCGGACCACCATTAACATCGAAAGAAGCTTATAGCCTGATTTCCATGTTTGGCGATGGACTCGGAGACCTATGTGATACAGCTGCTAAAGTCCGTGATAACCGAAAACAAACTTTCCTAACTTTCTCACCAAAAGTTTTCATCCCTCTAACCAGGTTGTGTAGAGACACTTGTTCTTATTGCACATTCCGTAAAGAACCTGATAATACTGCAGATGTATTCATGTCACCAGACGAAGTCTTAGAAGTAGCCTTAAAAGGGCAAAATTTAGGTTGCACAGAAGCTTTGTTCACACTCGGAGAACGTCCTGAAAAACGATATCCAGAAGCACAAATTTGGCTGAATCGGAATGGTTATAGATCTACATTGCAGTACTTGGTAGATATGTGCAAATTAGTCAATGAAAAAACAGACTTGCTACCTCATGCAAATCCAGGAACTATGAGCAAAAGGGAGATGGCCGAACTGAAGCCACATAATCCATCTATGGGCTTGATGCTTGAAAATATAAGCCCTCAGTTATTTGCAAAAGGAGGTCCCCACGAGTTCGCTCCTAGTAAAAGGCCCAGCGTCAGAATAAAAACTATAACAATAGCCGGTATTTTGCGGATACCTTTTACCACAGGTTTGTTAATCGGAATTGGAGAGACATTAAAAGAACGTATAGAATCATTACTCTATCTAAGATCCCTACATCGTCAGTTCGGACATATACAAGAAGTTATCATCCAAAATTTCAGGGCAAAACCACAAACTCAAATGGAATCTCATCCTGATGCTTCAACGAACGACCTACTTTGGACAATAGCTGCTGCGCGCTTAATAATGGGATCAACGGTAAATATTCAAGTACCGCCTAATTTAAATATTGAAGATTACCAAGTGTACATCGACGCTGGAATTAATGACTGGGGAGGGGTATCTCCGTTAACAATCGATTATGTTAACCCGGAGGCACCATGGCCAGCTCTATCTGAATTACGCCAAAAAACCGAGTCAAAAGGATTCAGGCTCAGGCCAAGATTACCAATATACCCTGAATTCATTTTTAACGACAAAAAATTTCTCGACGAGGAATTAATGTCTAAAACAGTTGCCCTGACAGACTCAGAAGGATATGTGAAGGGAGGAATCGAAAGATATGCCTAAAGCAATTGAGCAAAATATCCGCTCAAAAGATTTATCTGGATTCTTGAGCCTTTTGGAACCTGAGATTTCAAGCATCTTTGATAACGTACTAGCTGGAAAAGAATTGAATGTTCAAGATGCTTACACCCTGTTCGGTGTTTCTGGTTTGGAATACAACGCGTTGATCATGGTTGCTGACGAACTCCGGCGTCAAAGCGTTGGGAACGTAGTAACTTACGTGGTAAATAGGAACATCAACTTCACAAATGTATGTGTGAAGAGATGCGGATTCTGCGCATTCAGCAGGGATTACCGAGAAGAAGAAGGCTATTTCCTCCCAGTTAGTGAAGTAGTAAGGAGATCAGTCGAAGCATGGGAATATGGTGCAACAGAGGTCTGCATACAAGCTGGACTACCTCCTCAGATGGAAGGCGACCTTTATATTCAGATTTGTCGTGCCATCAAAAAAGAGCTGCCAGACATACACATCCACGGATTTTCACCAGAAGAAATCCTCTACGGAGCTGTGCGGTCAAAATGCTCTATTGGTGATTATCTAGCCGAATTGAAACATGCAGGGGTTGGAAGTCTTCCAGGTACATCGGCTGAAATTTTAGATCAGTCACTTCGTGATGAAATATCAGTTGGTAGGATAACAGTGAAACAATGGATTGAAGTGATTACCACAGCTCATGAACTAAGTATCCCTACAACTTCAACAATCATGTTCGGCCACAAAGAATCTGCAGAGCAGATAGTAAAACATATAGCACTGATTCGAGACATCCAGAGTTCAACTAAGGGATTCACTGAGTTTGTCCCTCTAAGTTTTGTCAACTCAGAAGCACCAATGTTCCTCAAAGGATTGTTACAGGATGTCAGGCCTGGTCCAAGTGGAATGGAAGTTATTAAAGTTCATGCAATTTCCAGAATTATGCTTAACAATACAATCCCTAACATCCAAGCTTCTTGGGTAAAGGAGGGTAGCAAAATGTCACAGCTCTTGCTAAATGCAGGTGTTAACGATCTTGGAGGCACACTAATCAACGAAAGCATTTCCACGTCTGCCGGAGCTCAACATGGTCAACTAATGCGGCCTGCTGAGTTTCGCAATATGATACGGGAGGCTAATAGAATACCCGCGGAACGTTTTACTAATTACGAATTAAAGCAAGTATTCGATAGTAACGATGAGCCACTCGATCCATTAGATTTAATTAGAGACGATGTTGAAGAAGTGTTCGGATCCTATAACAAACTAATAAATTTAGATAAATTCAGATTCAAACACCCAACATCCTGACACATTACGAACGATTCACAAAATCCATACAGTAACGTAAGAGTTTCGAACACAGGATAGCGATTCACCCACATCTATTCTCCAATTTAGAATTCGGTCAAAATTTCATTGATAAATAATTCCATCTGGCGTTCTTGGTCAAAAGCTGCAAATCTGATGACAACCGTTTCTGCGCCAGATGATTGATATTGACGTATCCTCTCAACAATATGTTCAGTTGTACCATATGGTCCCCATCGGTCACCCCAAATATTCATGCCGTAATACTGATTTAAAAACTTGTCTGCCTCGCTCGTAGCGTGATCAACATCACTATTTATGTTTATAGTCATATAAAAAACCTTATCCATAGAATCGTAGTCTTTCCCCGCGTCAATAGATTGATCCTTTATACTTAAAGCGAGATTTTTATATTCATTTGGATAGTCTGAAATTGAAATGAACCCATCAGCCAATCTAGGCACTCGCCAGACCTGGCGAGAAATACCACTATTCCAGTGAGACGCTAATATCAACCGGACGCCATCTGTATTTGGTGATGACAATGCTACGTTAACATCCTTCAGGTTAAAATGATTCCCTTCAAAATTCACTGTTTCACCTTTGGTAAGTTTTTTTATTAATGGAACCATTTCTTCAAACCGTGCTCCCCTAGTTTTAGGGTTTACACCGGCGTTTAACCATTCTCTTCTTTGTGCTTCGTTGAAGGCTCCACCTACTCCCAATCCCAATATCATCCTGCCTCCAGAAATAACATCTACCGATGATGCTGACTGAGACAGTAAAACTGGATGACGTAGGGGCGCAATTAAGACTGACGTACCCAGCTTTATCTTTTGCGTTACCGTAGCCAATGCGGACAGTACCGTAAGAGGTTCGAGTCTAGGTTTTGCAGTGAGGCTATCTCCAACCCAAACAGAGTGTAATCCCGCTCTTTCTGCACTGAGAGACATCCGAATTATTGTGTCTATGTTATCTGGCTTCGGTTCTGTTAAAACCAACCAACGGGTGGGGAGTAAAATCCCAAATTTCATTTAGAGATATCTCCATTGGTAGTTGGTCCTAGAATCCTATCTTCAAAATCTGGTTGAATTTCCAAAATTCTATCCAGATCCGAAGACACATCCAAATCAATTCCCCACCCGACTGAATGGCATACCGCATATTTAGTTCTCAACAATCCAGAAACGTATTTGTGCATAGCATAACTAGACTTGCCTAAACAGGGACGTAGAGCACTGCCTGCAGGGACTAGAAGGCCGTTAGTTCCGCTATCTCGATCAGAAGGGCATATTGTAGTAACCTCACAATTATTAGACATACCAATCATCTTCTCAATATCATCAACACACAACAAAGGCAAATCTGCAGCAATATAAATACATGACTTATTTTGCTCAGAAAGGCAGTCGAACACAGCTTTCAGTTCCTGATTCAATCCCCTGCCTTCATCTTCGATAAAATTAACGCCCCATACATCGGCCATACTAGCCACTTGTTGATCGCGTCCCAAAACGATCACTTCGTCCAGAGAAGAATTTGTAACTACCCCCAAAACATGTTTTAGCAAATTCAAACTCAAAGCGATTCTTTGTTCAGCATTGAGCCTATCGGCCAATCTTGACTTGGCAAAAGCTAACGCCTTAACAGGTACAACCGCTGTTTGAAAACGGTTACCAATATTGGATTTAACCGACAATCGCTAACAATCCTTGACCGAGCCGAATCTTGTCTTGTTCTGAAACCATTACGGTGTCAGTAACTTTAACTTGAAAACCCAATGATTCAATTTCTGGCCTCTTTGATTCGTCAATCTTGTCAATTACGAAAATATCGCATATCCCTTTGTATTTCTTAGCCACGTTGACACATGAAGGTTCGACTCCAAGTTCAATCATCAGCTTAGCAGCTGGTCCCCTCAATGCCTCACCTCCGATAATGGGACTGACCGCTAATCTGGGTCCTTTAAACGATTGAATCATATTCTTTAGCCCAGGTACAGCTAGTATTGGATCTATACTTAAATAGGGATTTGAAGGAGCAATAATCAAAGCATGGGCAGTACCTAAAATCCTAGAGAGCTTTTGGGGAAGTTGCACATTATCTCCGACATCAAACCGGATCTCTTGGACTTTTGGCATGCACTTGAATTTAACAAAATATTCCTGAAAACTGAGAACTCCTAGATCAGTGCTAAGTTTCGTACGTACATAACCATCGGTCATCGGCATTATATGATTATTCACTCCCAAAGCCCGACTCAAAATTAGAGTAATGTCAGACAATTTCTCCCCGTCTCTAAGTAAGCGTGTTCGGGTTATATGAGTTGCAAGATCTTTATCGCCTAGGTTAAACCAATTATCTTGCCCATATTCCTTCATTTGGTTTAGAGAATGGAATGTTTCATCTTTTATACCCCAACCAGTGTCTTGATTGGAGATTCCTGCAAGAGTATACATAACTGTATCCAAATCTGGAGAAACATGTAAGCCATAAAATTCGTGGTCATCGCCTGTATTGACTACCAATGCAAGTTGGTCGGGCTCCAATAATTTGGATAACCCCAGTGCCAATTTTGATCCGCCTACACCACCCAACAAGATAACAATTTGTTTTACCATGATTTAATCCTATCTCAAATCAATAGATATCAGTTTGGTATCTCCTCGAATGGCTTGTCAGGATCGTAACGATATCTTTGGATACCTGGAATAAATTTCCAGATAAATACAACCCCTACTATAGAGATCACGCCTCCCAAAACCATGGTTGCTCCTGCCCCAATTAACCCTGCCATCACTCCCACATGTACCTGACCAATATTGTTTGCTCCCATTGCAGCAAATGAATGCGCGCTGCTAGCCCTCCCCAATAATCTGTCTGGTGTGGTAAGTTGCACTACTGCCTGCCTCATAGTCATGCCTACTGCATCCATTGCACCAAGCATACCCACTATTATCAAACCTACAACGAATATCTTGTTGACTCCAAATGCCAGTAATAACAATGCATAGCTCAAGGTAGCGATAAGTACCAATAATCCTTTCCTATTGAATCTACTCGTATATAGAACCAAAAGAGTTCCGGCGACTGCTCCGACAGAATTAGCGGTGTTCAAAAGACCTGTACCTGATGCTCCTAATCCATATAATTGAAATGCGAAAACTGGAAACAATTGCCTGTAAAAACTTACCACTGTAACAGCAATATCCAAAGAGTATAATCCTGGAAGTAATCTGTGGTTTATAACGAACAAATAACCTTCTTTAAGCGAATTGAATGTATTTTTGATTTTGCTTTCGTCCGGTTGACCTGAAGCTCTTATCAACAAAGGTGATACTGTACTCGTCATCGCAATAATGGCCGCAACAGCAAAAGCCGTTGTCACGCCAAAATAGTCGTATAATTGCCAAAATAATAACGGAGCCAGTATTCCAGACATCTGAGTACAAGCTGTCTGACTGGTTACAGCATGAGAGAGCAAATGCCTTGGCACCACTCTAGGGAGCATAGCTGGTTTGGCAGCAGAGCCAAGCATGTTGAATATCCCAGCCACACCAGTTATCACAAATATGTGCCACGGTTCCAGCATTTCTTTCCAAGCCAAACCAGTGAGCGCAATTAACAATATAAATGACGTCAATTGAGTAAATGCCATAAGTTTTTTCCGGTCAACTCTGTCAGCCAATATCCCGCCATATACAGCCAGGGGCATATGCAGGAACTGTACTACTCCTAGCAATCCCAGAGTCGCGGCTGACCCGGTTTCTTGGTAGAGCCATTGAAAACTTACCAATGTTCTGAGAGTCATAGTCACCGAAGCGGATATTCCACCATATAATAAAAAAGCGAAATCTCTGTTTGTTACGAGATCCAGAAACTTTATTTTTTGGGGTTGCTTACCCTCATCGATTGAATTCAATATTGGACACCCAAATGGTTGATCACACAATTACAGTACATCTGGATAATCCTAAACTAATTTGGCATCACGTCAACTTATAGTAAAAATACCCATAATGAAGAATACCCAAATTTATGATCAAAATTCACCATTTGTTAGTAAATACAATTACGGTAATGGGCACAGTCATTGCTTGATCAATGATTCACTCTGTATCTCAAAAATTTGAATCCTGTGCCGGTTACTCTCTAAAACAAACAATTGCTCATCTTCACTTATTGCGAGTGACATGGGTGCCCAGAAATATTTCTCTATGTGAGAGGAGACTTCATGTCGATCATGGGGATCCATAAAAGGTATGTCCATTTTTTCAAGGTTAGCCTTATCTCGAGCATCTGATTCTTCATTATTCACATTAAGAAAATTCTGGGCCCATGGTGACACTTGAGACTCTCCACGATTTTGTTCAATAAAATGTCCTTCTTTGTCCAAAACCTGAATTCGTTCATTCCCCCAGTCACATACATAGATGTTGCCAGAGGAGTCACTAACTGCTTGCGCAGGTCTGAAAAGTTGACCATCTCCGCTACCTGACATCCCATGAGATTTCAAATATCTGCCTTGAGCATCAAATATAGATATCCGGTCGTTCCCCCAGTCTGCAACATATATGTTTGAATCGAGATCTATGCTCAATCTCCACGGCATGTTTAATTCACCATCACCGGAACCTTCTTTACCAAAAGACTTCAAAAAGACTCCCATCGTGTCAAAAATCTGAACTCGATGATTGTAGGTGTCCGAAACTACTAGGTTGTTGTCTCTGTCAACAACCACGCCTGAAGGTGTGTCTAACTCCCCCTTGTTTTTCCCATACACTCCCCATTCACGAATAAAATCTCCTTTTGGGCTAAAAGTCATTATTTTATGCTTGTATTCATCAGCAACGTAAATCTGCGAATCGGGGCCGGAAGCTATTGCAGAAGGCCAATTGAAATCACCAGGGTCTGAACCGAATTTACCGAATGAACCAAAAAACCCATCTTCTGAATCGCATATTCTAATTCCCATGCCTCGAGCTATATCTATAGAACGATTAAGCACGTAAATACGGCCATTGGGAGCCAGTGACATATCATTTGGAGCATAGAACCCTTTTCCCTCCATGACTGTCATTCCTAACGTGCGTTGGTATTTCAATATCTTTGAATTCAAACCACTACTCATATCGGTTTCACACCTTCAACGAACATTATTCAGCACAATTGGAAATCTGGAGAGGCCGCTATCAATCTAAGCACTTCTGCCGTTCTTTCATCATCTAATGCTCCAGGTTCAACCGAATATCCTCTTAGGTTATCTTGGGTGACATCACTGATTTCAATTTCACCCATTTCTTTCAGGCATGCTTCGATCAAATCATCGTCTGAGGATATGGTATCGACTACATTCGAAACCATAGCAGAAACACCAGGCATATTGCGGTTACCAAGTTGCTCTGAAGCAAAGTTAACTCTTTCTACAAGGCTACCTGTTTGTATCCATTCCTGGCCCTGATGCCAACCCTCCACACTTGGTGGATCGTGTAACATTTGCCCCATAAATGCCAATCTCTGGGCATGCTCCAACATTTCGCGTCTAGGTCTGTCTATATGCCCGGATAGCCTCAAAACACCAGCAACTAGTTCGGTTGGACTTTTCACTCGCTTGTATCTGATTTTTTCCGCCTTGAAAAAATCAGATACAAGCAATGTCCTTAGCATTTCTTTGATTGAATAATTGCTTGCAAAATAGACATCCACCAATTGTTGGATAGCGTCCGGGTCTCTTGCTTCAATATGAGGCCAGGAAGGAACAGGTGGCTCATCAGCAACAAAAAAATTATACATGTGTCGTGCTATAAACTTGGCCGTAGATTCTTGCTTGCAAATAATATCTATGATGTCTTCGCCATCGAAATTTCCTGTTTCACCCAAAAAAGTCTTCTCTTCGGAATCGTGGTCGTTTTCATTAAATTCAAAATGCCAAGATATTCGGCCGTAAGGCCAATCTGAGTCTCTGGATGATCGCATCACCATATATTCTGTGTTGCCTATGGTCCATCCTGTAAACGCACGAGCTGCTTCCTTGACGTCACTTTCAGAATAGTTCCCAACTCCCATAGAAAACAGTTCTAGCAGTTCCCGACCATAATTTTCATTAATAGCTTCTTTATGGTTATCCTGATTATCAAGCCAAACTATCATTGCAGGATCTTTAGAGAGTGCAACAAGCAAATCTCTAAAGTTACCTAAACCATTTTGGCGAAACATTGCTATCTGATGGGAAAGAACTTTGCCATGAACAACTTTCGGATAACCAGTCGCAAAAACACTGTGCCAAAACAAGGTGACTTTTTCGATCAACGGTGCTGGGGTTGTCACCATTCGGTAAAGCCAGTACTCTCCCGGGCCTGAACGAGAAATCATACCAGATTGCTCATGATGGAAACGCCTCACGAGATGATCCCATTCAGTCCAGCTCGTGTCAGACGGGTCTAGCAACTCGTTAACTATAGATTCATATTCCATATTCTCAAGTCTGTCTATGTCCTTTGAGCTAGCACCGAAACCTGCTCTTCGCATCAAATGAGAAATCAACTTACGGTAATCTGAATTCATATCATTTCCAATCTTCGTATTTTACGTTTACAAATGTAAGATAAAACCCATCTGACAATACCAATCAGGAATTACCCATCATTGTGGGAATACCGAGTTATTACACCATCTAGTTCTTTTAAATTGACGCTACGCCAAAATTTTGGAGCCTCCTTCGAGTAACGATTGAGCTCATCTTTATGCCCAAGTCTTTTAACCACCGCCCACTCACTGGCCCTTGTCGTTCTCATTTCTGCGCTCCAAAACGCAAATCCATCTGCGCCGGCATCATACATAAGCTTAGCTGCTTCGGCATATTTTTCTCCTGGCGGGGTCCTAGGGTATATGTCTGGTAATAATTTCACATCAGTATTCTCTGTAAGTGCTGTGAATTGTGAAACAATCGCCGCAGGGTCGTCTTGAGCAATGTGAACCCAATGAGGAATAAGATAATCCACTAAATTTTCATCAATCCAACTCTTCAAATCCATAGCGTTGTACAAAGGATAAGGCTTGTGATAAAAAGTTACTGCCAGACCTAAGCGCTTGCCTAAAGTGGTACTTTCCTGATCTAGCATTTTTCTAATGTCTCTGAGAAATTCAGTTACGAATCCTGAGCGGTGACGCAACCATCTCTCATCTTCGTAATCCAAATCGACAGGATCTTCTCCATATTGTTGTACGAAAGTATCCCTCACGGGCTCTTCGTACAACACAAAAGGAGCTGAACGATTAAAACACAAGTGCACTCCATCTGCTCCATATCCAACAGCTTCTCTCAAAAGTTCTACCCAATGTTCTCTGATGTTTGGATACGCCACACTCAATACCGAGCTTCTTCTTCCAGTCTCGTCTTTCAAAGTGTACTCGCGATTATCGTAGTAATAGTTGTTCTGCTGAATAGGAGATAGCTTGAATGGATAACCCGACCCTACCATCCGCATGCTGACGTATATTTCCATTCCACAATCGTGGGCATAATCTACCGCGACTTCCAATGGATCAATCCATTCCGGATTCCAGACACTACCGTTTTCTGACACCCGGCCAATTTTTGAATTGAATGCACACATATCACCTCTGATACATTCCCATAACAGCAAATTGAAATCCGTATCTCTGAATGGCTCTATCTTTTCTGTTATGTACCCGTCATCAGTCGGGTGAAACATATCATTACCATTAGTTGCTCCTGTGACATCTCCCTGACAGTATTCAGCAGCCAAACGTTTGGTAGATTCTGTTGGAAAATCAATTTTATGATTATGTATTTCATCATCAGACATTTCTACAAATCTTACCCACGAGATGTTGCTGACACCCCATTGATCACTTCTGGAATTTCTGTTAGGCGCAATTAACAGTGAATCTTGAGATATTTGTGCACTCTTCCAATAAACTTCGTAAACGCTGTTCCACATGACTTTTTCTGTTCCCATTTTGTTTGGATAGTGGCCAGCTGCATGTCTGAATATTGGCTCTGGTCCGAACACAGTGAAATCTTTATCCTCTGATAACTTGATGCGAATTCCAGCCTTAGGACCATCGCCTGGCACCCGGGTGTAGTTGATTCCTACATATATTTTGTACCACCCATCTAAATCTACAGGCATTTTTATTTGAGGTACTTCACACCTGGTGTCTGCGTATATCATCGTACCTTCCATACCATCATCAGTTTCATAATCCACCATGTACCATTTGTCATCAGTTTGGTTTCTCGACATCGCTGAAGAGGGTTCACAAATAGTCATATCTGAAATAATCATTTCTGTCGTCATTAGATAAACACACCTTCCATATGCATAGTTGCTAGATTATATTACTCTCGCCTGTTAAACATTCTAATAATTTGAATTTAGTTAGTCTGAGCTTACTGACCTCAAAAAATAATGTAAGACAGGGCAATGAATTTTCTATATTCACGTAAAATTCCTGTACTGTATTATCCGAATTATCCGACAAAACGATTATGAAGAATATTGGGCGATAATACCTTCATCAAATTCTAAACCCAGTCCCGGCAAATCACCTAAAGTGATGGTGCCATTGGCAACGGACGGAACATCTCTAAACAGCGGAAAAGTCCATGGCATATGTTCTACCATCAGCCCATTAGGTACCGCAGCAACAGCATGTACCAATACTTCGGTAGCGAGATGGCTCACGATAGGCACATTGAAAATCTCAGCCATATGCGCAACTTTGATCCACTGAGTCAATCCTCCAACTCTCAATAAATCAACCATAACTATATCGACGGATTTTTTTTCTAACATCGGACGGAAAGGCATGATCCCATAATGATATTCCCCTGCAACAACAGGCATATCGAGTTTATCAGCCAGTACAGCCAAACCATCAACATCTTGATGATGAACAGGATCCTCCAACCAATATGCTGATTGACTATCAATTTTTTTCCCAAAAGATATGGCCGTATTCAAATCCCAAGCTTGATTTGCATCAATCATTATATCTATGTCGGGACCGACAGCATCCTTTACTGATTGAAATCGGTCGACTTCTCTATCTAATTTAGCTTCTGCTCCAACTCTCAGCTTCATTGATGTAAAACCATCATCCACCAGATCTTTCGCCGAAGTTCCTAGTTCATCAAGACTATATGGTCTCCAAAGACTCCCGCTGGCATACGCCGGCACAGTGTCTGTATACCCCCCAAGCAGTTTATACACAGGTTGACCTAAAACTTTACCTTTTATATCCCAAAGCGCTACATCGATACAGGATACAGCTCTTGTCACTAGGCCAGCTGGTGCACCATTACCGGCTGTCTCAAGAAGTCCCTCGGAAATTTCTTCCACCATCAATGGATCAGACCCGATAGTGAGAACTAGTAAAGCATCCAGTACTTCTTTCATTGCACTAGTCAAAATACTGGGAACAAAACAGGCGTAGCCAATACCTTCAACATCACCCTTAGTCCTTAAGCGAAGAGTTACCACATTAAAGGTATTCTCATCTGACCCACTGGAAGGAGAACCGTGCTGTAATGGTAGAGAAACTATTTTTGTTTCGAAAGATGAAATTTCCATATTCTAAATTAGTCTTTCTTTACCTGAAAAAACAAATACACCATAGTTAGTAGTATTATTACCCATATTATTAGCCTTGGTGATATTCTCAATTGATACCTCATGACAAATTAAATGGAACCGCGGAATTTTATCACACCGATTTTTCCAAACAAATTTTCTATGAGTAAACTTCATACGTAAAGGAGACTACATGTTTGACGTAATCATTTTAGGTGGAACTATAGTTGACGGTACCGGAAGTCCAGGATACAGGGCAGACATAGGGATAAATAATGATCGTATTACTGCGATATCTGATCTCTCCAAGGCACTAGGGTCCAGAGTCATCAATGCTACAGGCAAAACCATAACACCAGGGTTTATTGATACTCATGTTCATTCTGACTCAGCTCTATTATCTAACCCGAAACATCCTGAAGGGATATTACAAGGAATAACAACCGAAATTTTGGGACAGGACGGTTTATCTTACTGCCCTCTTTCATTAGAGAACTATAAAATTTACGGGCGTTACCTCAAGGGCATTCTGGGAGATCCCCCGGCCAACCTTGATCCCAGTAGTGTCTCGTCTTTCAGAAAAGCATACGACGGCACTACTGCCGTCAATACTGCATATTTAATAGCACACGGGGCACTAAGGCTAGAAACATGCGGATTTGAAGATATTCCAATGCGCGACGACAGGCTTAAGCACGCCCGTAGACTTGTAGAAGAAGGAATGGAGCAAGGAGCGGTTGGACTCGCAACCGGAATGTCTTACCACCCTCAGGCATGGAGCGATACCACCGAATTGGTCGAAATATGTAAACCCGTAGCAAACGCAGGTGGAGTCTACGTTACTCATTTGAGAGACGTAAATATTGACAGGGCTTTTGGCAATGGTGGAGTACCCGAAGCCTTGGAAATCGGCCGTCAATCTGGTGTGAAAGTACATTTTTCTCACTACAGAACAGCAGCGGGCACTGAGGGATTAGTAAAAGAAAGATTTGCAGAAATCGACGCTTCCAATGGGGAAGTGGATATCTCTGGTGATCTTTACCCATACCCCACCGGTAGTACATTTCCTGCCAGTAATTTACCAAGCTATGCGCACAGTGGTGGACCTGACTCCATGATTGAAAGATTAAAAGACCCTCAGCAAAAAAGCGATATCATAAAACATATCGAGAGTAACACCAAGCGGCCTCTTGGACAGTCAGTATTATCATATCTGCCAAAACACCCCCATCTCGAAGGAATGGTACTTGGAGACATAGCAGAGCACCTTAAAATGGGATTAGGGGAATCTCTTTGCCATCTACTGGTCGAAGAAGATTTACAGATAGCATTTTGGGGATCCCCACCCGATAGCGCTCGCACCTGGCAACAAATAAGTAGAGATTCTCAAGACTTTTTGGCCCGCCCCGATTTCATGATTGGCAGTGATTCAATTCACGTTGGTAATTTCCCACATCCAAGGGCATACGGAACTTTCCCGAGATTCATAGGACGCCTCAGACGTCAGTTCAATATACTGAGTTTAGAGCAAGTAATCCAAAGAGCAACCGAGAACCCTGCAAAAAGATTTGGATTAACAAGTAGAGGTGTCATTCAAAAAAATTACTTCGCAGACCTTGTCATTTTCGATCCTGAAGAGATAATTGACACGGCCACATTTGACAACGCAAAACAACACCCCAGAGGAATATCACATGTACTGGTTAACGGTCAGGTTTCAGTAGATCACGCCAGATCGACGGGAATATTAGCAGGACGACCAGTGCCATAAACAGCCTATATAGTTTCGGAGTTTTTGTATGTCTGGTTTCACAGTCCGTATCTTGATCTAGGGGGGTCATAACATGGCAGTATCCACAGAGATTGAACCTATAAATATATTAAAGTGGCGATCCATTGGTCCTTTCAGAGGTGGGAGGGTTGTTGCAGTAGCCGGAGATCCTGTTAACAAACAAGTTTTTTACTTTGGTGCATGTGCTGGAGGTGTATGGAAAACCCTAGACGGCGGTACTTACTGGGAAAATATCTCTGATGGTTTTTTTGGGTCATCTTCTATTGGAGCGATTGCTGTTGCCCAATCTGATCCATCAGTAATCTATGCTGGAACAGGTGAAGCCTGTATACGCAGCAATGTTTCACATGGTGATGGAGTGTACAAATCAATAAACGGAGGCAAAGACTGGGATAACATCGGGCTTAAGGATACCCGGCACATCTCAAGAATTCGTGTTAACCCAAATAACCCTGACCATCTGTACGTTGCAGCATTCGGACACGCTTTTGGCAAAAATGATCAGCGCGGCATTTTCAAGTCAACCGACGGAGGCAAAAATTGGGAACATGTTCTGTTCAAGAGTGATAAATCCGGTGCTATTGATCTTTCAATGGATCCCAACAACCCAAGAATACTTTATGCTGCCATCTGGCAAGCGGTAAGAACCCCCTGGAGCCTCGAGGGAGCCGGACCAGAAAGCGGACTATGGAAATCTACGGATAGTGGGGATACTTGGACAGATCTTACTGAAAGCAAAGGCATGCCCGCAGGCATCAAAGGCAGAATTGGCGTTACTGTTTCTCCAGCGAAGCGAGATCGAGTGTGGGCGATCGTAGAATCTAAAGACGGGGGGTTGTTCCTTTCGGATGATGGTGGAAATTCATGGGAACGTGTTAACGATAGCTCGATCGTAAAACAACGTCCCTTCTATCACCATCACATTTTCGCACACCCTAAAGACCCCGACACTATGTGGACTCTTCCGATACAGGCTTGGAAGTCTAATGACCAAGGCAGGACGTTCACCATGGTAACTACCCCACATAGCGACAACCATGATTTATGGATTGACCCTAACGACCCTGACAGAATGATTGAAGGGAATGATGGCGGAGCGTGTGTATCTTTTAACGGAGGCGATACTTGGTCAAGCATCTACAATCAACCAACGGCTCAATTCTACCATTTAACTACCGACAACTCGCATCCCTACCGTGTCTTGGGAACTCAGCAAGATAATAGCGCAATAAGTACACCAAGTCGAAATAATGCAGGAGCCATCACATATAGCGACATCTAT
Organism: uncultured Dehalococcoidia bacterium; assembly: GCA_964570875.1. Lineage (GTDB taxonomy): Bacteria > Chloroflexota > Dehalococcoidia > Lucifugimonadales > CATQGZ01 > CAZMZE01. The sequence goes on along the minus strand of CAZMZE010000055.1, from coordinate 49,212 downwards.
ACGGTTGGATCTTCAGAAAGTGGCTATATAGCAGTCCATCCAGAAAATACAAATATTATCTACTCGGGAGCGATTGGTAGCGCACCTGGAGGAGGAGGAGCGTTACTCAGATATAACAGGGTTACCAAAGAGTCTCGGATAATAACCGTGTGGCCAGAAATATCCTATGGATTAGGCGCAAAGGATATGAAATATAGATTTCAGTGGACATTTCCCATAGTAATATCCCCTCATGACCCGAATGTACTCTATGTTGCTGGAAACCATCTATTTCGATCTACAGACGAAGGTACTAGCTGGCAAATATTATCACCAGACCTTACTAGAAATGATCCTTCTAAAGGTGAACCCGGCGGAGGACCAATCAGTCGAGACGTTTCAGGGGCAGAGGTTTATTGCACCATATTTTCATTCGCAGAATCCCATATTCAAAAGGGCTTGCTTTGGGCAGGCTCGGACGACGGACTAGTTCATATTTCTTCTGATAACGGACAAAGCTGGCGAGAAGTCACACCTCCCGACATGCCAGAATGGGCTACTGTAAGCATGATAGAACCATCACATCATGACAAAAACACGGCATACGTGTCAGCATGGAACTACAAACTGGACGACTATTCTCCGTACATTTACAAAACAAATGATCTAGGTAAATCTTGGACCCCCATCGTAAAAGGTATCCATGATGGGGAGTTCATCAGGGTCATCCGGGAAGATCCAATAAAATCTGGCCTGTTGTTCGTTGGTACTGAGACTGGAGTGTATTTCTCCATGGATTCGGGCTCCAATTGGAATCAGTTCCAACTTAATTTACCCAACGTACCAGTACATGATCTGGTTATTAAAAATGGGGATTTGATTGCAGCCACTCATGGACGGTCTTTTTGGATCATGGATGACTTTTCTGTGTTAAGACAAATGGGGAATGATAATATCTCCAGCAAACTACATCTGTTTGAACCCCATCCTACCTACCGTAATCTAAGTAATTTCGATGAAATAGCAGATATACGTGTCGGATCGGGGAAAAATTATTGGGTTAACCTTGGAACTTTTGCTACATGGGTTAATCCAAATAACGAACCACAGGATAACACTGCAAATTCTTCTGAAAACCCACTTGAAATCGAAGACCGACCATCACTTAATGGTGAGCCTATTAGGGAATTTTTGGATGCAGGGGCAAATCCTCGTGATGGACTCGTAGTGAACTATAAAATCGGAGACATACCTAAATCTGACGGTTCACTCATCTTCTCTACCAGTTCAGGTGAGCAAATCATCAAAATTACTGACATACCGAACAACCTGGGAACCAACCAGTTTATTTGGGACATGAGATGCCCCGGCCCGACAACAGCGGATGGAGATGAAAGCAAAGACCTGATACCCGGGCCGAATCCCAAAGGCCCGATGGTGGTGCCCGGGCAATACCAAGTTTCACTAGAAATTCATGGAATTATCAAAACTCAACAGGTTGATATTCTGCAAGATCCCAGATCTGAAGCAACTTCCAATGATTTAAAAAAACAATTCGATCTACTTATTGAGATAAGAGACAAAATCTCGGAAACAAATGGTGCTATCAATACACTAAGAAAGATCAGGCCACAGATCCAATCATGGCTTGGTCGTAAAGACATTCGAGATAAAGATCAGAGGCTAATTCAGATAGGGACATCGATTATTGAGCGCCTTGACAGTATCGAAAGTGCACTTATTTCCTCATGGAACACTACTGACAGAGGGCAATTGGGTACACCATTGCCAAGACTGGTTGATGCACTAGCCACACTGGTTACCGTAGTGGAAAGTGCAGACTGGATACCTACTGACAGTTCATACCGAGTTCTGGAAGAAGTATCAAGCAAAATAGCGCAGCATATTACATCATTGCAAAACATCATTGATAATGATGTAGCTATGTTTAACACATCAGTAAACCAATTGGAGGTCCCGCCAATCATCCAAATCTTTTAAATACCCTAGAAATACAGATTTAAATACTACGCGTGAAACTGGCTTTTTATGACAAACCCTATAGATCCAATTAAATTCGAAGTGATTCGTAACGCACTAACTGAAGCAACTGAAGAAATGGCAGTTGCACTAAGACGCAGCGCTTACTCTACAAATGTCAAGACGAGACAAGATTTCTCATGCGCATTTTTTGACAAAGATTTGAGAGTGATAGCTCAGGCTTTCACTCAACCAGTTCATTTAGGATCTTTTGTTGAACTAGTACCAAAAGCGATAACCAAGTACGGGGAATCAAATATCCTAATTGACGATATGTTGGTAGTTAACGATCCTTACAGCGGCGGAGTTCACCTCAACGATATAACGTTGATTGCACCAGCTCATTACAAAGGCAAGTTAGTAGGGTACATGGCATCTCTGGCACATCACGTAGACGTCGGTGGGGGAGCACCTGCAAGCATAGGTGCGTTTCGGGAAGTTTTCCAAGAAGGAATAATTATACCTCCTGTGAAATTGGTGTCTGGCGGAATAGTTGACGAGGATATATTTTCTTTGATCTTGGCTCAAATAAGGTCAAAGAGGGAAACTTCTGGTGATTTCAAAGCCCAAATGGCAGCTAACAACGCGGGGAAACGCAGGCTTAATGAAATAGTTGACCGATATGGAATACAAGAGTTCACTACTTATCAAAATGAAATCATCGATTACACCCGACGCAGAACAGTGACCGAATTAAGCAAGCTACCACAAGGTATTTTCCAAGCGAGTGGATTTGTGGATACAGATGGCTACACTCCTCACAAAGTTGATCTGAAAGTGGAAATAACAATCAACAATGACGGAGTCAATTTCGACACCAACGGATCTGCCACACAAAGGAGAGCTCCAGTAAATTCCACATTCGCACAAACATTTTCAGCCTGTGCTTATGCTCTAAGATGCCTTTTAGACCCAGACTTGCCGGTTAATCATGGTTTCTATGAATTTGTCAAAGTAGATGCACCTGAAGGAACGGTAACAAACTGTGTCAGCCCTGCACCCGTAGTTGGAGGCTGGGAAACCCACGTTAGGCTTAATGATCTGATATTCAAAGCCCTATCTCCCGTAATCAAAACAAGTGTCCCTGCAGGAACCAAAGCCATGCAATGTCACGCAGGATTTGGTGGAATCGTTCCTGAAACGGGTGAATATTACTGTTTTTTGGAAACAATTGCCGGAGGCTACGGAGGACGTTTTCAAAGTGATGGCCCAGACGCCGTCCAATCCCACGGCCAAAACACTGAAAATGCACCTATTGAAGAGACGGAATCCAACTACCCTGTCCGAATATTACGGTACGAACTTATACCTGATTCTGAAGGAGCAGGTCGCCACAGAGGTGGTTTAGGCCTTCGCAGAGATTACACATTCCTGCACAACGATGTCACATTCACAGTACTGGCAGACAGGGACAAAGCAGGCCCATGGGGATTGTTTGGTGGGGAACCTGGATTAAAGGCACAATATTTATTAATTAAGGGTTCCGATACTGAATTTCTCGATTCAAAAGTTACAGTGCATCTAGATCCAGGAGATGTGATTAGCTACAGAACATGTGGTGGTGGTGGATATGGACCGCCCATAGAGAGAGAACCATCACAAGTTTTGGACGATTTCATAGTTGGAAAGATCAGCTTGAACAGAGCTTTGGATGCTTACAAAGTGGTTATCCTCCCAGACTCGAAATCCATCGACTTTCAAGCAACAAACGAACTCCGAGGGGAATTAAAGTAAATGCGTGGTCTTTATCGAGTTGGGATAGACATAGGTGGAACTTTCACCGACGCTACTTTGATAAATGAGGTTTCTGGCCGAACTTCCATCTGCAAAGTTCCTTCTACTCCTGCTTCACCAGAAAAAGGATTCCTTGACGCACTCACTCAGATCTTGAAAGATGCAGGTGCCTCAACTGGCGAACTTCGATATGTAGTTCACAGTACAACAGTTGCTACGAACGCGATTATACAAGGCAAAACCGCTGAGGCCGCATTCATTACTACCGAAGGATTCAGCGATATGTTGGAAATAGCCTTACAAATCAGACCCTCACTTTATGACCTAATGTTTGAAAAACCACAGCCTTTAATACCTAGAAATCGGTGCTACGGCGTTACTGAAAGGCTAGACTCTAATGGTCTAGTACTCACTCCTTTAGACGAACACTCAGTGAGCAAAGTGGTCGACTATTTGAAAGCCGAAAAAATTTCCTCAGTAGCAATTTGTCTTCTTCACTCGTACGCAAATCCATCTCATGAAAAAAAGATTTCAAGTATATTGAAGTCCCTGCTTCCCGGAGTGCTAATAACAACATCATCTGATATAGCACCAGAAATGAAAGAATATCTTCGAGCTAGCACAACAGTGGTCAACGCTTGCATCGCACCATTTGTATCAGAATATTTGAGTGGAATTGAACAAACTTTACGGGCAGAAGGTGTAGATGCTGAGTTATTGGTAATGCAAAGCAGTGGAGGTGTCTATACTTTCGATGCAGCTATGGAAAAACCCGTTTTTATGGTGGAATCAGGTCCCGCATCAGGAGTAATAGCTGCATCTCACATAGGCAATATACTTGGCCACGAAAATATAATATCGCTTGACATGGGGGGTACTACAGCCAAAACCGGGTTGATTCTGGACGGTACTCCTCAGGTCACTAAAGACTATGAGGTTGGTGGGCAGGCTGGAGCAATCCATGGAGCAGGAAAAGGCAGCGGATATCCCATACGGACCCCCGTTATCGACCTTGTAGAAATTGGAGCTGGTGGAGGTTCTATTGCGTGGGTTGACAGTGGAGGAGCACTTCGCGTAGGCCCCGCAAGTGCAGGGGCAGATCCCGGTCCAGCCTGCTATGGAGCTGGCGGGACCAAACCAACTGTAACTGATGCTAACCTGGTACTAGGACGGTTGAATCCTGATTATTTTCTGGGTGGTAGTATGCCACTCGATACTGAATTAGCAAAAAATGCAATTTATGAAGAATGCGCTAGACCACTTGATTTAGACATATTAGAAGCCGCTAACGGAATTGTCGAGATAGCCAATTTGGCAATGGTTAACGCCATGAGATTGATATCAGTTCGGAGAGGTTACGATCCTAGGGATTTTGTCATGATAGCTTTTGGAGGTGCGGGACCTGTACACGCTAATCGACTTGCTATTGAAATGGGTATCCCTGTCACAATAATACCAAGAAGTCCAGGCATTGCTTCGGCAACAGGTCTCCTTACTAGCGATCTGAAATTCGAATTTTCTACTACTGACATCTGTCTTTCGCATCTTTTAACTATTGACAAATTAACAAATGATTTCCATCTACTAGAAGGTCGTGGAAGACGAGCTTTAGAACGTGAGGGAGTGGATTACTCTGATATGGATTTCGAGTGGGTAGTTGACATGAGATATTCAGGTCAAAGCTTCGAATTGACTGTACCGGTGACTGATCGAAAGTTATCAAAATCCACGATCACCAAACTTGTCAACAATTTCCATGACTTGCATCAGAATACCTACGGATTTAAATCAATTCACGAAGAATTAGAGATGGTTCGTTTCACAGTGATTGCAACGGGATTTATACCTAAACCACCAACTGGAAACATTCATGATAATGAAAAATCTCCAGCCAATAACACACGAGCGAATCGCTCTGTTTACTTTGGGGAAATCAACAGTGTTATTGAGTGTGAAATATTGAACCGATATACTTTAAGCGAAGGTTCTATTATATCTGGACCATGCATAATAGAAGAATTTGATTCCACAACGGTTGTCCATCCAAATTGGCAAGCACTTGTGGATAATCAAGGCAATCTTGCTCTAACATTAATCAAATAACAATTGTCTTTCGGCTTTGAACCACCATCTTTCGGAATCATATTTAAAAATTGGACCCAGTAGCCAACAAAGTCTTCGTAAAGAACCGTTTCCAAATCAAAGATGTGGAACAATTAAACACTAGAATATATCAACATTTCGGAGAACAGAGTTGAAAATATTTATGACAGGTGCAACAGGATTTATTGGGCGAGCTACAGTTCCATACTTGCTCGGTAAAGGACACTCAGTTACTGCTTGGGTTCGAGACGTAGAGACTGCAACTAATTTACTAGGCGAACAAGTAAATATTTTGGGGCCTGACCAAAAATCAAATCAACTTGAACTCACACCGGATGTTAAAACCGAAATCGCCTCTTCAGACTGCATTATAAACCTGTCTGGCAGACTTCTCGCAGGCATTCGATGGAATAAACGCCTAAAACGTGAGTTTGAAAACAGCAGAATCGGCGTAACAAATATGTTATTGGAAGCACTGCAGCAACCATCTAGTAAGGTTAAGATTCTTATATCTGCAAGTGCTGTCGGATATTATGGCGATCGGAAATCTGAATTGCTTGATGAGCAGAGTTCTCGCGGTACCGGCTATCTATCGAAATTGTGCAAAGACTGGGAGCATTCTGCGCTCAGAGCTGAAAATTTAGGTGTCCGTGTTTGCATATTGAGATTAGGTGTAGTACTTGGCCGGGAAGGGGGGATAATCAAACAAATCGCTCTGCCACTACAAGCTGGCATAAGTTCATATTTAGGTAGCGGAAAACAATATCTACCATGGATACATCTCATGGATGTCATCAAAGCTATTGACCTATGCATTGAAAACCCAAGGCTCTCTAGGTCGATAAATTGTGTTGCTCCATTTCCCGTAACTGCGAAACAGTTTGGCCAAAAGCTACAAGAAACAACTAGAGCCAAAATCACGCTCGGAATACCTAGTTTTGCACTTAAAGTATTGATGGGGGAAGGTAAAACCGTTTTAGTCAATAGTCAAAATGCAACGCCTCAAAAGTTGCTAGAGCTTGGATACCAGTTCGATTTCCCTAAGGTCGAAGATGCGTTGAATCATGAGTTCATTAATCAAGAAGTTACGATCAGCTATTCCCGTGGAACAGACCCTCGAATATCCTCCCAACAACCTTCCAGTAAAAACAACAAAACTGGCCAATACACGCTAAAAACACAAGCTTACCTGAAAGGAAGTCCTAAAGAGATATTCTCCTTTTTCATTTCACCATTGAACCTCGGACTTACAACACCATCTTGGCTAGACTTCAAAATACTTTCGATGCCACAGGAACTTAAAGCGGGGGCGTTAATAGTTTATACAATAAAACTTTGGATTTTCCGTCTCAAATGGACCACGCAAATTATCGAATGGAGTCCAGAAAACTATTTTGTCGACTTTCAAGAAAAAGGTCCTTACACACTATGGTTTCATCGACACGAAATCTCCTCTGTGGGACCAAATTTATCATTGATGGAAGATACTGTTACTTACAAAGTCCCGTTCGGTATTATTGGACGCATCATTCACAAAATCTTGATCAAGTCTACTTTGATCAGAATATTTAGATTCAGACAAAGTGTCATTAGGGAACTTTTTCAATAAAAACTAAAAGGTGATAATTACTATGAGACAAGTAGTAAATTGGCAAGAAACAATCTAAGGAGGTCCTAACGTGTACTGGAAACAATCAGAAAAAACTGACCCATCAAACTCCCAGCAAATTCATCAAGGAGATGGTTTTATAAAGCGGCGTAGTCTTTTTAGTAAAGTAAGCCAGTTGCCCATCAAAATAGAAGTTTGGGAGTTGGAAGAAGGGGTTAGTGAAGGGGATCACACACATGAAGCTGATGGTTCTCTAGAAGAAATGTACTATTTTTTGGAGGGGGAAGGTGAAATGACCGTCAATGGTAAAAGCATCGGGGTCTCAGCCAACGACTCGGTGATGGTTCCTCCAGGAGTTGACCACGGAATTCGAAACATTGGTGACAAACCACTAAAAATGATCATCATCTGGGGTGTTCCTAATGGACAGTACACTAAAAATTGATCCCAATACAATCCGACTTAATCAAATGGGTATTTGAGTAAATTCACTATACTCAGTTTTCAGATTAAAGTATTTGATGGATAAAGAAACAAGAAGCTCTAAACTCCGACATAGAATACTTTCTGGCAGAGTTTTAATTCTCTAGCACTTTGTTGCCTCGAAAGAGTATGGATGGCCATTTGATCCAAACGGGACCATTTGTTGGAAAAGCGTGAGAGACCCATCTGAAATGCTCAATTCCCATCTATGTCAGATGAAACAGTCAAGCCTTGAATCGGTCAGTAGTCCATGAGTTGTTTATAACAGAGACAATCAAACTGTCATTTGGCAGTCTAATTAAACGCTCTAACAAGCATTATTCCAGCCAGCGCAGATAACAGACACACAGCAACATTACCAATTACATAAATCACCGCCTGAGTAAATTCTCCACTCTGCAATAATTGCACACTTGCGACGCTGAAAGTTGAAAATGTTGTGTAAGAACCAAGGAAGCCTACTACTAGAAACATTCTTATTTCTACGGGCCATCCAGGATACAGCGAAAATATCCCGGTCAATATACCAATTAAAAAAGATCCCGTCACGTTAACCACGAAAGTACCAAGAAGAGTTGAACCCGCATGATCAACTCCGATCCTATATATTCCATATCTAGCTAGGGCACCAAGAGCACCACCAGATGCAATCATAATCAAGTACATCAACCAACACCCCGAAGTACAGTCTGGTAAATTTTATATTTTTAGAAAATCCTACTAAATCACCGCGGATCAGGCTGGGAATTCAGCTACAAATCCTGCTTCAACTAACATCCCATTCTGCAGATCAACTCCGTATGCCCGCCTGTTCACAGGATGATCTCCTAAATACTCAGCCCATACTTTATTAACCTCAGCGATATCCCGATTGACATGCTGTAGATACAGTCTTGCGGAGCACAAATGATTTTTGTTTAGTCCTGCTTCCTCAAGGATTTCATCTAATTGTCTAAATATTTCTGTGATCTCCGCTGCAGCCCCTCCTGGAACAGGATTATTTTCGCTGTCCGTACCTGTGATGACTGTCTCCAAAACCTTGCCGCTATGCACCACTGCTGAACTAAACGGAAATCCTTCTCTGCTTCTTATAAATTTCATCTATTTCACTCCTTTTTAAAAACCTTCACAATATAAACTCAACATATTACACAAGTTAATTTAATCAATCAGAATATTCAAGCTCCTCTGCGCAATACATGTCCTGGACGTGCACCCGTATGCTCGCCGTCATCAATGACGAACTTTCCATTCACTAAAACATACGGTATACCTGTAGGATACCTCTGAGGATTTTCAAAAGTTGCATTATCAATAACTGTATCAGGGTCAAACATTACAAGATCAGCTTTCATAAATTTGTTCAATATCCCTCTGTCTTTAAAACCCATTCTCGAAGCAGGAGCTCCAGTCATTTTATGTATTGCTGTTTCTATTGAAAATAGTTGCGGTTTCTCTCTTACGTACTTGCCTAAAATCCTAGGATATGTCCCGTAAAATCTGGGGTGAGGCCTCCCTGTACCATAAAACCCGTCGGGTGATATGGCACGGCCATCTGAGCCTATCATAGATAGAGGGTGCTGAAGAAATTTGCGAACATCTTCTTCCGAACGATTATGCACCAAGGTCATTACGTTGCCACCCTCTGCTTCAACCATCTGAATAACGGCTTCTGCTGGATCTATTCCACGTTCTGCTGCAATTTTTTCCACTGATTTACCGACCGTGCCTGCATTCGGGCCTGACTGAGTGAACGCTATGAACCATGCATCCCACCTTGGTGGTTTCTCACGGATTCCAGTTGCTACTTCGGCTTTAATAATCTCCCTAGTCCTAGGGTCACTCAATCGACTCATATACTCTTCTATTGTACCTGCCTGTGCCCACGCAGGCATCACTTGTTTAAGACCAGCACCAGCAGCCGTGTATGGATAGACGTCGTAAGATATATCGACCCCTGAACCGTGAGCATCTTCGAAAATCTTTAATGATTCGAAACTCTTTCCATGAAGTGAGACTTCGGTTATGGATAAATGCGAGAACTGTACAGGGATCCCCGATTTTTCACCGATATGAACTGCTTCTTCAATTGCTGATTTATGCCTTCCTGGTCCCACTCGGGCATGGGTTGTGTAAAAAGTTCCATCAAAGCTGGAAATAGCTTTACATAAATCAATTACCTCATTGGTATCAGCATAACCAGAAGGAGGACCTGACAAACCCGTGGTAAGAGCAAAAGCGCCTTGCTCAATCGTTTGGCAAGCCAATTTTTTCATTTCCTCTAGTTCGTCTTTGCTAGCAGGATTAGGGTGGAGAGCTCCTGCAGCGACTCTCAGCGCAGCATGTCCCAACTGCGGAGCTATATTAATGCTGATACCATTTTTTTCTACAACAAGAGCCCATTCATCCAAGTTGTTCCATGTCCATGAGAAATTTGATATCAGTGTACTTTTGAGTTGATTCTGTAGGACATCGGGGCCAACTTTACCCGCAGGAAACGGGGAGAAACTGCAATTACCTGTAACTTCCGTAGTGACTCCCTGGTAAATCTTGCTCTCCCCACATGGGTCCGACAGAAGAGTAATATCTGAGTGACCATGAACATCGATGAATCCAGGAGCAATCACGAATCCGGCTGCATCTATACGACGTCTAGCTTCAAGATTTTTGAGGTCACCTATCATCGCTATTTCGTCTGCTCTTATCCCTATGTCAGACTCGTATGCAGGTTTACCAGAACCATCAACTACCGTTCCATTCAAAATCACCGTATCTAAAGTCATGTTTCCCAACTCAGTATTTGATGCCAATACCCTTCAACCACCAAAATCAAATTATACGTTGTAATCAATTAGTTAAAAATTTGAATTTGAAGGCTGCGGATTCCGAGATTCTGTCTACGTCTTCTTCAATCAGATAACGCTTATCCACAAGTAACCGTGCCGCATCTTCAACCAATGAGACATACTCTTCTCTGGATTGATAGCGCTCTTCTATAGATAATCTGGGATCCTTTTTAGACTGCCTCAGCATTTTGGTAGCAGAAAATGGCATAGTCCAACCAGCCAGTCCACCTGTAATACCGATGTACAACCCAGGGTTTCCTATAGAATAATGTCTAAGATTCCAACCAGTTGAAGTAGCTAAGGGAACATCTATATCTGGAAGCCGTATACCAGCTATTTCATTAAAATTATCATCAATATCTGAAACCAATGCAGGATAGACTTCTCCTTCAATCGCCGGTAGCTGTGTGGTACGACCGAGGTGAGTATCGGGTCCATAATCCAAACGCATCGCCATGGTAGTCTTGGTTGGTACATTGACCCCTGGTAACAACTTAAATTTCTCTAATATTGACTTTGATTCAATAGCGGTCCCATAAGCAAACGAAGGGTGGCAACTAGGTGGAGGATCAGCTTCGCCCAATACCCACCTGTCCAAATTCACTAAGGCCGCCCTGTGAAGAGGCGCATAGTCAATCATATTGAATGCAATTTGGCCTTTTACCCCGTCACCTTCCCTAAAATCAATTTGCGGGAAAACTCCTGAACCATGCTGTGTGCCTGAGAACAAATAGCGGCGCACTGACGGATGCTCCGGGGCATCTGTTAGATCCTCAAGGTTTGTATGAATTAATGCAGCATCTCCTCTCCAGTATTCGGCTGAAGTATTTGTGAACATGATTTTGGGTACCATACGACGTTTCTCTAACCTACTCAGCAATGCATCAGTTTTTCCGGTTCGTGGGTCCGACTGTTGAAGTTCAGTAAACGGGAATAACTCAGGGATGATAAAACAAACATCCTTGGATGGTTGTCCAAAACGCAAATTAAATTCTCCACGCATTCCTCCAGCAACATGAGCAATTATCCCGTCTAGTGCAATCAAACCGGCTTCATCTTCATTAAATCCCAAATAAATCATCTCTCTCAAGAATCTACCACTTTGTGAACTTCCAAATGCCAATGCATAATCCAATCCATCAGCACACGGGTTACCATCCTCCTCCAAGCCATGTTTTAGGAATGAGACAATATCTCTGACTGCTAGGAAGCCCAACCCGACGATAGGACTGCCCTCAGTCTCATACACCAGTTGATAAATCAGCCCAGGTTCAAATCCTGATTCTTTATAAACATGTGTTGCCCCCGAGTCATACCAGTCATCATCAATCCTTACAAATGAAAAGTCAGCGCGATCAATCTCTTCTGCTGGAGAATTGGGATGATTTCTCACAGTTAATTTCGCTTTAGGATCCTCCATATCCACTGGGGGATGGGGAGTATGTACTCGATCAGCTAAGAGAAAATGATTAGTGGGTTCATTGGTTTGGAATTGACAAAGTATGTCCCCTACTAATCTCTGATTCTTGTCAATTGCCTCTGGTGCCTTCATTCCCATCAACCCTTGTTGGATAGGAACGTCGTACTGCCACCCACACCATACTATGGTGTATCCATTGCGCATCAGAAAACCATTACCGGGATCAATGGACTCACCAGGATCAGTGGTGGCCTCCGCACTGTTGAAGCTTCCCAAAACAGTCTTCCGGCCTCTATTTACGACATCAAAAACAATACCTCTGCAACCCCTATCTAATTCCAAGGGCTTCAATATTGCAAAATCTGAGGAAAACGAAACCTTTCCATCTTTGGACCCGACCCCTAAATGGATGTCAGTCACTAGAGCATTCACGGGATCTGATGGATCAACATCAAAATCTACAGTACCTTCAATGAGTTGATATTGCCCTACTTCACCAAAGCTCTTACCTCCAGCAAAAATGCTTGTGCGTTCAACATTTAGATTTACTACTGACAACTAAAACCCCTCGTATACAAGTTTGAATATTATGTTTAGCCAACAATTGAGAACATTTTTTAAAACTAGACTTCAATGGAATTTGCGACTAGAATCCTAACAGGTTACATGATTACATACTACCTACAATTCTCCAGCCAAACCACTTGATCCAGAGTCGAATATGCTAAGTGGCTTTCCTATCATTGGTAGAACTTTAAAATTGATAACAGATATTGATGATTGATACGAACAATATGGAATTTGACACAGATAATTTCCCTAAAGATGTAATTGATAGGAGCTACGCAATTCCAGTGGTTGTAGACTTCTGGGCAGAATGGTGCAACCCTTGCAAAATAATTGGTCCAATACTGGAAAATTTAGCTAATAAAAACAAAGGTGTCTGGGAATTAGTCAAGGTAGACACCGAGTCGAATCCACAAATAGCTGCTCAGTACAATATCCGTAGCATCCCCTCTGTAAAACTATTTATTGATGGAGAAGTAACAAACGAATTTTCTGGTGCCATTCCAGAGGCGAAAATTATCGAATGGTTATCGAATTCTATACCAAGCCGATACGCATCTGAATTAAAAGGTGCAAGGGAACTTCTGGTAAATAATAATCCTGATGAAGCTTCAGGCATTCTCAATCCCATAATCGCACTTGAGCCAGAAAACCACGAAGCTATAATACTTCTCGCATGGGCGTATCTGATTTCAGATTTTGAACAAACGGGCAAAATCATTGAACCCATAAAGCTCGGATCTAAGTATTTCGATACTGCTCAATCCATCAAACATCTTTCAGAACTTTTCAAACTTTTACAGAATCCAGATAGTCTTGGAGAAGATTCGGCCCGAAATCTTTACTTAGATGCAGTAAATTCAGCACATGCCGGGAATTTCGAAAAATCTCTTGATATATTCATAGAAGTAGTAAAAATAAATCGCAAATTCGATAACGACGGGGCCAGAAAAGCGTGCATATCAATATTTCAACTGTTGGGTAACGAAGATTCCTTAACAAAAAAATATCGTCCCATACTAAGTAGTTCTTTGTATTAATATGCCAATTGACGGGTCTCTTACAACCAAAGCATTAAACATAAAACCCTTGTTTGCTCATGAAAGAAATTACAAATTGAAACCTTATTTACTTCTAGGCAAATAAATGAATCAACCCTCTAAGTATACTGAACTACAGTCCAAAGTCATGGTTCTGGTCGATTCAAGATCTAATACATGGAGTTACTCTGCATGCGGAGTAACTCGATCCGAATTACCGATACCCGCAATTGTGCATAAGGATGCCTACAAGCGAACCTCCGAGCAAATCAAGGTACTATTAATCGGAGGTCTTTCAGGATTCCCCCAAGATGTTGAAATTGCAATCAAATCTTTGGAAATATTCTCAAAATCAGATGCTGATTTGTCAGAGAGAATAGCTCTTAGTGCAATCCCTTGCGCTAATCCCGCCGGTCTTGCCATAGACAGTGGCCCTTCCAATGGTGCTGGTGGTACGGTTATTAAAGGTTATCCCCCTATTGATGGATTTTATTTCGACCGCGAAAACCCAGAAGTCCGTTATATATGGAGATGGGTTTGCTACCAAGCACCTGCCCTCATCGTCGAAATTCAACATGGTTCTGAAACAGAATGGCACACCAGCGATCCTAATGTTCAGATCGACACCAAACCAAAAACATCCCTGATTCCAACTGATGACTCCCTTTTAGCCGCTCTTGCTACAGGGAATCCGAGCGACCTAGGCACTATACCAGGGGTAAGGTTGATTTCTTCAAAAGAAAATTTGGAGAACAATTTAAACGAATTATGGAAACAAGTAATCGCAATTAACCCAGGTCCGTCACAAGCCCGGAATACTTTGGTCGAACGTGACATACGAACCACTTACGAGGTAGGAGAAGACTTATCTAAGTCAAACGGCCGAATTTTAGAAACAATGATATACACCCAAAGTGTTGCAATCAGCGGCAGGCTAAGGTTAGAGGCGTTGCATCCAGTTAATGAGGACTTAACAGATGAAGTAGAAAAATTGGTTTCGCAATTTATGGACAAAAGCACAGAGAAATTGTACGGAACTGAACCTAATTCCGCCGATATAGCAGGTGTAGTATGGGCCGAAGAACTTTTCCTGATCACATCTGATGTGCGATATAAAAACTTGTTAATAGATACCGCTAACCTTATTAAACGTAGAGGTCCCGATAAACCACATTGGCCACTAAATCTAAATTTCGCGGCAGAGGATTTTTTCATGTCTGCTGCTGTCTTAGGTAGAGCTTTCAAAGTTACAGGTTCAGAGCATTACCTTGACCTTTTACTTGAATTCATTACAACTGCAGGAACACAAGAAGAAAGTGGCCTATTTCCTCATAATCGTTTTGGTCCTTTCCACTGGGGCAGAGGAAATGGGTTTGCTGCATTAGGTTTAACAGAATCACTGACATACCTACCGAAAAATCACCCCGGACGCGATCTAGTATTGAATATGTACAAAAAGCTTATGGAAGCTTTGAAACCTCTTCAAGAACCGTCAGGAATGTATGGACAACTTATTGATTTCTCAGGGTCATATCACGAATTCACTTCCACAAGCATGATCGGATATTCAATGGCCCGAGGTATAAGATTTGGATGGATAGACAACTCGTATATTGAGACTGTTCTCGCAGCATGGATCGGGATTAAAGAAAGAATAGACAAAGAAGGTAACATTGTTGACGGATGTACTGGATCCGGAGTAATGGATAATCGACGAAGCTATTTAGACAGGCCCGCCAATTCAGGTTACGACGACCGAAGTGGAAGTATGGCACTGTGGTTCACGGCGGAAATAGCTGATCTCAATAGAAAAATACAGTTACAACCAAAAGACTAACTTCAATCAGAGACTCCCAAGCGAATACACATTTCCGCTACACAAGTACAGGAAATTCAGACGATTTGGGACATTAGCATCCCTTTGCCTTTAATATTAGGCTCTATACCTGCGAGCCTCAAACACTCCCATATAGTCGCTGTCAAAGCGGGTATAACTGGTTTGCCAATTTTATTCTCAAGTTGATCAATAATCTCAGCTGTTTTCATTCCTGTACAACTTACAACTATGCTGTCTGCATCTTGGCTATCTACAAGATGTTCAACAAGTTCACTGATATCTGTTGAAGATATCTCCTCTATCCCTCTGAGTTTATTCAAACCTCTCATATGAACTACTTCAAACCCATATTCCTCCAGAAATATTCTTAATCTATTGTTCAATTCATCAACATGAGGAGATAAGACAGAAATACGTCTAGACCCTAAGTGATTCAATGCGTTAACTATTGATGTGGACGTTGTTGTTGAAGGCAATCCAGTAGTAGAGGTAATATTCATGGAGATTTCAACGTCACCTCCCATTCCTCTCACATAACTGGCAGAAGTACAAGCGTAGCCAATCGCTGAAATTTCAGGACCCGAAAATATTCTTGCGGCTTCAACAATATCAGGACTGATAGCCATTTCTAGTAGTCTATTCCGTGTAATAGGCGCTGGTACTGCAACATCTGAATCAGTCTGAGAATATTTAATCGTAATTCCCTCAGGCAAGAACTTATTGGATTCAATAATTTCGGCATTTCCAACAGGTCCAGACCATACCAAACCAATAACAGTCATTAATTCACCAACAAGCTAGAAAATCTAAGTATTAAATAGCTGAATCTCCGCTCTCACCAGTTCTCACCCTTATGACATCAGCAACTTCAGATACTATTATTTTACCGTCCCCAATCTGGCCACCGTCTGGACTTCTTGCTGATCCAAGAATTGCTTCTATTATTGTTTCCTTCATATCCTCGGGAACTACTGTAACCAATATCGTTTTAGACAAAGCGGCTCTATTCACTGTCTGGCCACCTCTACCAGTGAAAACTTCTACTCCTCTTTGTTGACCTTGGCCAGTCACGTTTTGATAATGAAACCCTCTGCATCCTACTTCTTCCAAAGCAGCGGTCACACCATTTATTCGTTCCGGCCTTATTATTGCTTCAATCTTAATCATGATCTATCCTCCAAAGCATAATTTCAGTAACGCTTCCGAGCCTAAGCCATTATAGTCTGTTAGTCCGCACCATCTCTAACGAAAGCCCTCTCTCCATGTTGAGACAGATCGAGCCCGGCGTCCTCTTCCTCTACTGATACCCTTAAACCAAGACCAGGCACCATATCCAAAATTTTCAATATTATTACCGTCGCAACAAATGAATAGACAATAGTAGCCAGCACAGCTATCACTTGAGATAACAACTGCCTGATTTCTCCACCGTCATAAATAACACCTGCTGTTCCACCTACAGCTGCCACAGCAAATATTCCTGTAGCAATTGCTCCCCAAATACCCCCTACTCCGTGTACTGCAAAAACCTCAAGTGCATCATCAATACCCGTTTTATGCCTGAAATAGACCGCTACATAGCACAGTCCTCCAGCCCCAATTCCAATAGCCAATGCTCCTTTAACATCGACAAATCCTGAAGCGGGAGTTATCGCTACCAACCCAGCAACCGCGCCCGACGCTACGCCAACTGCACCCATACGGCCAGTCTGAAACTGTGCTATCAAACCCCATGTCAAGGCAGCAGCAGCTGCTGCTATATTGGTAACTAAGAAAGCGTTAACTGCAAGGGCATTTGCTGCTAATCCTGAACCCGCATTAAATCCAAACCATCCAAACCACAGCAAAGCCGCACCTAACACAACGTACGGGACATTGTGAGGTACTTCACCAGCATCCTTCCGCTTTCCGACAAAGATGGCTGCTGCGACCGCGGCTATACCGGCGTTGATGTGCACAACCGTACCACCCGCAAAATCTAGAGCCCCCTTCCCGTCTGGAATCAATGAATTCGGGCCTGCTAACCAGCCACCTCCCCAAACCCAATGAGCCACAGGAGCATATACAATGGTTATCCAAATCACCAAGAATACAATATAGGTAGTAAATCGAAATCGCTCAACAAAAGCTCCGGTTATCAATGCGGGAGTTATTATGGCGAACATCATCTGGAACACAACAAATAACAACATTGGTATGCCAGTATCTGGATATAGGTCATCGATAGCTATTCCTGCAAGAGCAAAATGCTCCAGATCCCCGATAAATGCATTACCTGTTCCAAACGCAAGGCTATAACCCCAGAGAACCCAGACAATACTCACAACAGCCATGGAGATGAAACTGTACATAATGGTGCTAACGGAGTTTCTAGCTCTTACCAGTCCTCCGTAGAAAAAAGCAAGTCCTGGTGTCATAAGCAATACCAGAGCCGATGCAGTAAGAATCCATGCTACATGTCCTGAATCCATTCTTATACTCCCATTTTTATGGTTATGGTACAAATCCGTTTATATGATGCCTCGAGGTTAAGACGACCATGTTACAAAAATGTTGCATGTCTGTTAAATTGGTGTTGCTATAATCATTCGACTGAGAGGGATTAATGCTGTCATCTCAAGAAATCGCTTTCTTTGAAACTTTTGGTTTTCTGGTTGCTAAAGGATTATTTTTACAAAATGAAGTGAAAATTATACAGGAAGAATCCGATAGTATTCTTGATGAAGATCGTGGAGGGGAAAAATTCAGCGGTGAAGGTCGCCAGGCTGTTCTAGGATTTGTTGAGCGACGACCTTTTTTATCCACATTACCCTCTGACGAACGGATTTTTGACAGGATAGAAGATCTCCTTGGACATGAATTTATGTGGATGGGTGGTGACGGTAATCTATATGTGGGAGACACCCACTGGCACTCAGACAGCACCGGTAATGATTATGAATTCGGATTCGACAGAATCAAAGTTGCTTTATACCTAGACCCTGTTAAAAAAGAGACCGGATGCCTCAGGGTTGTACCAGGTTCTCACAAGATTCAACTACACCAGCAACTCGAACCTCTACGCCACTTAAGGCTTACTCAAAAGGATTCCGGGGGCGGAGGTAATATGGTAACTACCAAACAATTAGTCGAACAGGGTATAACTAGTATCGATCCAAGGCCTTTTGGTGTCAGCAGTGATGAACTACCCTGCACTTCAATCGAATCAGAACCTGGGGACGTTGTATTCTTCAATCAAAGGCTTTGGCATTCTTCATTCGGAGGAAAAACTGGCCGACGAATGTTTACACTCAATTTTTGTGTGAGACCCAACATTGAAGAGGACTTTCAAACTTTGAATGAAAATTATAAAGCAGTTCAAGGAATGATTAAGAGCGCCAAAAACCCAACCGGACAAGTTTACTCAGATGCTTTTCATAATAGTGAGGATCCTAAGATCCAACGTATGATGGCAATACCTAAGGAATTGAATTTCAAATAATCCCTACAGCCCCAAAATACTCCAGATGATCTGCTCACTGCATGGTAACCAGTTGTACTCTAACTTAGGTACCATGATCCTCGATAGGTTTAAATAGTTTTGGGATTCTCTTAGCTTTTTTAAAAAACTAGCACTACCCATTCTGATTGATCAACAAATTTGGTATTCTCTGCTGGAAACTATCAACTTCAAAGTACTGATAATCGTGTTCTCATCAATATCTATCAGTCCATCCCGATCAATTTCAACGCTTTCGCTTTCTAGTAATTCAGTAATCCCTGCTGATGTTTCATTCGATAATTCCAATATTCCCAATGCGTAAGAACAGGAATTTGCAAGTTGCTCAATAGTACAGCGCTCACCAACCTCTGCTATAGTCTTGTCAATGATTTCCTTAACTCCTTCGTTTTTAGCATCACTTAAGTGACTAGACGCGAAATTCACCCTGTCCACCAAGGCTCCGCTCGTAATCCATTCTTCTCCCGTATGCCAGCCTTCAACAGAGGGGGGATTGGTCAATTCTTGGCCCATAAAACCAGCCTCTGCAAGTGCACCATATATGCCTGATCCTATTTTAGATTGGTCATTATATTCTCCTGACAGTCGTAGTGTTCCAAAGACTAATTCTGTAGGACTTTTCACTTTTTCCCCTATCGACTTTTTGAAGAAATCAGAGTTAAACAACACCTTGATCATGGAGCCTATATTATGGTCATATGTGAAATACGCTTTTGCTAATTCATCTATGGCTTCAGGATCCTTGGGCGGAGTGACGCCCCATTGAGGCACAGGCACCTCATCAGCGACGAAGAAATTATATAGGTGCCTGGCAACAAAATTAGCGGTTGCCTGTTGGTTGCATATTATTTTCACAACATCTTCACCATTAAAGTTTCCACGTTCACCAAGAAACACCTTTTCTCCTGAATCATGGTCTACATCATCAAAATTATAGTGCCATACAATTCTGCCGTAAGGCCATATTGAGTCTTTCTGTGACATTAGAGACATGTATTCTGGATTGGTAATAGTCCATCCTGTAAAGGCTCTGGAGCACTCTTTTATATCGTCCTCAGAGTAATTACCTACTCCCATGGAAAATAATTCCAAAATTTCCCTACCATAGTTTTCGTTTATAGCATCTTTATGATTGTCTTGATTATCCAACCAAATCAGCATCGCTGGATCTTTAGAAAGTTCTAGAAGAATATCGTCAAATTTACTGAGAGAGTATTCACGAAACATATCAATTTGATTCAACAATGATCTTAGATTATTAAGCTTCGAGTTACCCGTAGCAAAAACTCCGTGCCAGAACAAAGCCATTTTTTCCTCTAACGGGTTGTTAGTTGAAAGAATCCTGTAACCCCAATAAGCCGGTAATCCTGACCTCGAAGAATGCAAATCAACATGATCTCTGTAAATCACGTCGTCGGCTATATAACTTGAGTCTCGGAAATCAAGTAATCTATCCACAATTTCTTTATATTCCAGACGAGAATATTGTTCCATTTCACTAATGGTTGCGCCAAAACCTGCTCTTCTTAAAAGATGAGTTATCAAATCATTACATTTTTTTGGTATCACCATATCTCCTAAAAGATCTCCTGCAATTCAATCTCCTTGATCACCCTAAATCATTCCATCTCAAATACTTGTAATCTATGCCTGCTATGTTCAGTAACGTATAGTCGATCAGAAAGATCAAATTTGACGGAAACAGGCCCCCAAAATTTGTGCTCGATCTGTGAAGCTCTGTGATATGCACTATTCAAATGTTTTGGCAAATTAAAATCTTTCAAATTAGCCCGTGACCTAGCATTTTTCTCATCCAAATTCGCATCTAACCACTCTTTTGACCACAATGATAATTCTGATGAACCTTCCAACACCTGTAGACAGTATCCATCGGCATCAAGTATTTGTACTCTCTCATTACCCCAATCGGCAACCGCAATTTGTCCCAAGCCATTTGCTGAAACTGAAGATGGACGGTTAAATTCACCAGGTTTAGACCCAGTTTTTCCAAGAATCTTAATGAAATTACCTTTAGAGTCAAATTTTTGTATCCTGTCGTTTCTCCAATCCGCTACATATACATTGCCCTGACTATCTACGTCGAGTCACCAAGGCATATTGAATTCTGATATGCCCGTACCTTTACGACCCCATTGATCTACAGGATTACCTCCCTCATCAAGTTTCTGAACAAAGTTACCATATCGGGATACCACGAAAATATTGTTATGTGAATCTATTGTTATGCCAGCCGGACCCACCGGTTCCAATGAGTCAGGATCATTCATATCTTTAACATTGATAGCTCTAGTAAAATTGCCTTCACTATCAAATAACTTGATCTCATCGCTAGCTTCATCAGTGACAAAAAGAATTTGATTACCGTTGAAAGCCATAGCAACTGGTCTAGAAAGCCTTTCTAATCCAACTTCGTTGTGCCCAAACTCGCCAAGCCATTTCTCATTTAGTGTGAAATATTGAATTCTTGTGGCACCATTAGAATTAGATGGTCCTCGATTCAACATATACAGTATTAATTCCGATTCTCCATGATGATTAATAGCCAGGTCATATGGAAAATTGAACCCACGGCCAACAGGCTGGTTGCTAGTGATACCGATGGTTTTCAAGAATTTCATACAAACCGCCTTCAACAAATATTTATTGTTATTTCAAAAACATTTCCCTGCCAACACTACCAAAAACCTTTACTCCAGTGTCGGTCACTACTGAGGTTTCACTTACACAAACACCAAATTCACCCAATTTCCTCAATGCAATAGGATGATGGAAAACCATCCCCGGCTGCAAAATTGTATCAACTCCCAATTCAATTTTGCCTGTCCAATCAGCCCACGACGGAGGATAACCTAAACCTACCCCATATCCAAAATTCCCATGAGAAATTAAGCCACTCCCCGCCTCATTCAGAGCTTCCCAACCAGCTCTTGCTACTTCATCAGCTGTCAGACCTGGCCTAATAGTAGACAGTACATTATCAAGGGCCTTAAGACATGCTTCCATCACATCATAAACAGCCTTGCTTGGCTCACCAATTGAAACAGACCTCATCAATGGTGATGTATATCTTTGGTAGCACCCACCCATCTCCAACAAAACAGGATCTCCATTTTTGATTTGATTTCTTTTGTACGTACTGTGCAAAATACCTGATCTTCTCCCTGCAGTAACTATCACACAGTTAGACAAATAGTCACTACCTGATTTTGCCATAGCATGGTAAGCGGACGCGGCTATTTCATTATCAGTGGCACCAACTGAAGTTGCGTTGATCGCAGCAAGCATACCCTGGTCAGTAAATGTCGCGGCTTTTTGTAAAAACTCCAGTTCAAGGTCAGATTTCAATAATCTCACGCCGTCCAAAACACTAGAAGCATCTATTATCAGAGCGTCAGGCAATTTTTCCTCAAGTTGTTTGTACGATCCTGCACTTACAGCCGGACTACGCATCTCAAGTCCAATTGTCGCGTTTCCATAACCTGATTCTCGAATCAGGTTAGAAATATAAGATTCGAAACTTACATTTGGAGGAAAAGAATGAACATTCCCAAACCATGTGTGCAAGAGAGCTCCGCCAACCTCCGGAGCATGGACTACCAGACATGGCTCGTCATCTTTCGGGAGAATAACAGTTTCGCCGTTATTCATACTAAAGGTCTGAAAACCTGAGACGTACATTACACTAGATGGATGCTGTACTAAAAGTATATCTACGTTTCGTTCGTCCATTTCTTGCCGAATTCTGTTTATTCTGGCCAAGTATTCTTTCGAAGGAAATGATAATTCTTGTGCAAGGCCTCCAAGCATTTCTATGCTTACAGGTCCACCACTCAGGCTCGGATGAAGATCTACGTGCATTAATTCCTCCATAATTACCGAAATAGTGCTTGGTGCGGCATTTTACCATGAGTTCCCTTGAGTGTCTTATCTATATGTTGTATGTTGCAATTTCGACGGCCGATTGCACTCGTAGTAATACTAAATTGGAGACATTTTATGGACGCCAATATCCAGTGGAGTCGAGTGATTTGCAGACAAGATGGGAATTATCTCGGTTGGCCAACAATAGCTTCACGTAGTAATGGTGAACTTCTAGTAGTTTTCTCTGGGGACAGAGAAGAACATGCATGCCCCTATGGGAAAACACAGATGATTCGTAGTTCAGACCAAGGGATATCATGGTCTAAACCTGAGACAATTAACAATTCACCTCTTGATGACAGAGATGCGGGATTATCAGTACTGGAATCAGGAACAATGATAGTTAGCTGGTTCACAGCTCCTTGGGGGGCTGCTATTAAGGGCGCTTCGGAACAAAAACTTTACCCTGAAAAACAAATTGATGCGTGGATAAGGCATTACCAAAAAGTTTCAAAATCTGAGGCTGAAAATTGGCATGGAAACTGGACTCGTAGATCTACTGACGGTGGTCAAACATGGGGAACACCAGTCAATAGCATCACATCCACACCACATGGACCAAAACAACTTGCAGATGGAAGAATGTTGTATGTGGGCATCGATGATGTATACTCCGCCGAGCCAGAACTCATCTCAGTCGAGTCGGTTGATGAAGGTAAGTCATGGAAACAAATAGGTACCATACCTATTCCGGAATTCCACCAGGCGATCCAATACTGTGAACCCAATGCGGTTCAATTAACAGACGGAAAGATCATTTGTTTATGGAGACATCAACCTGACGAAACTGCGGACTATATTATTTTTGGTCCAGTAGATGAGAACAGATTCATGTGGCAAACCGAGAGCGCTGACGGGGGACATACCTGGACCCTGACACATCCGACCAAACTTTTGGGATATCCACCACACTTACTGCGTTTATCTGGTGGTGAAATACTGGCCACTTACGGGCGAAGACTTACGCCCATGGGAATAAGGGCATGCTTAAGTTTAGATGACGGTGAGTCCTGGGATGTGGAGAATGAATTAATATTACGTGACGACGCTCCGGAACTCGATCTTGGTTGGCCACCTGGCTGGGACTTGGGATATCCCGCAACGATTGAACTTGAACCGGGAGAGTTAATGACTGTCTATTACCAAATAGAGCCGCCTGATCACAAACCGAGTATACAAGCCACCAGATGGTCTGTTCATTGACTACGCTCAATAATTCGAACTCTTGAGGACAGTAAGTATGCACTACACAGCTTTTATACTGACCACAGCGATTACATTATTGCTTACAGCCTGCGGATCTAATGAGATTTCTGAGGAGGTCTCAAGTTATTCGATTAAGGCCGAAGTCTGCATCATGGGTGAAGCACGGAAAACAGTTCTATATATCCGCAACCTAGATGATTTCGAGTGGGCCGACGTTACTGTCGACCTTATTAAATCTGACATGGCATACCAAGGGAAATTTGACAGTATCCTACCAAACAAAGAAACGCCAACCGAAGCGATTACAAACCCCAGACTGTTCTCCCTAGACAACAGCCCTGGAGTTACCGGCCTAAACCCAATGGGAGATAAGGTAGCGTGGAGAGCCGTTCTCGGCAATTTCGCTAACCTACAAAGCGCCACGATATCAATCAAAACCCCATTCTCTTCTGAATGGGCCGGTCAAGTAGCTTCCTGTTAACAGAGTTGAAGATATTCTATGCAAATTATCATCAAATGGAGTAGGGTGACTTACCAACAATACAGGTTAATCAATAACTGCAAACAGTATTTCCAATGACTCCTGTAACCACTTTCGACACTGTCGTAGTTGGAGCAGGCAGCTCAGGCGCAGTGATGGCATCTCGGTTATCTGAAGACCCGCACCGTTCAGTTCTTTTGATAGAAGCTGGTCCAGATTATGGATTGATCGAAGATACACCTACCGAAATCATCAAAGCCTTACCCAGAAACGTGGATATCGCCTCAAAGCTCCTTGGAGAAGACAGTATCCACGACTGGTCTTACACTGCTACAGCTACCGATCTCTTAAATACCATCTCTGTACCTAGAGGTCGCTTGGTAGGAGGGTCGAGTGCCGTAAATTCCAGCATATTTTTACGCGGGATCCCAGAAGATTATGATCTCTGGGCCACTCATGGAAATAACGAGTGGGGTTACGAGCATTTGCTGGCATACATGAGGTTAATAGAAGACGATCCAGATTTTAGCGAATATTACCATGGGAAGCTTGGGCCGACGCCAGTGCTAAGATTCAAGGAAAATACGTGGGCCAAAGAACAAGAGATATTTTATACAGCCTCTGTTGGTGCAGGTTACCAGGATTGCCCTGACCACAATGCACCGAATTCCTCTGGAGTAGGTCCCCTGCCATTAAACATTTCCCAAGGAGTTCGTTGGAATTCTGCTATGGCATATTTGATGGAAGCTCGATCGCGCGAAAACTTGACTATTCAAGCAGATACCCATGTACGTAAAATCCTCCTCCAAAATGGTACAGCTAATGGATTAGAGATAGAACATAAAAATAGTATTTCGAAAGTATTATCACATGAGATAATATTATGCTCAGGGACTATCTCGACCCCTCAAATACTCATGCTGTCAGGTATTGGGCAGACGTCTGTGCTTGAAAGTGCCGATATAAAGGTGATGCACGATCTTCCCGGGGTCGGTAAAAACCTTTGGGATCACCCTCAAGTACATCTGAAATTCAAAACTTCCAATTCAATCGAGCATCAATATGATTCCCCTAGGCTCCAAGTTGGTCTTAAGTACACTGCTACAAATTCACCATATCGAAATGATATGTTCGTATTACCAACTCTGTTCACAAGTCATACAGCTCCCGATCCGTCAACAAATGTAGACTCTGTTTTCAGATTAGTATTTTGTTTATATTTCGCTCAATCACTCGGCCAGATAAGAATACGCTCAGCTGACCCTCATGAACATCCTGAAATTAACTTCCATTATCTGTCAGATCCATTCGACCGGATCAGGCTGAGAGAGGCCGTAAATATCGGTATCGACATGGCAGATCGAAAAGAATTTACCGAATTGATTGATCACCGTATCTCACCTGAAAACCATAACCTGAAATCTGATTTTGAGCTTGATAATTGGATTATGAGAAATTTGGAAACTAGTCACCATGCAGCCGGTACGGCGAAAATGGGCCCGACTTCAGATAGATACTCCGTTGTCGATCAGTTTGGCAAATTGCACGGTATCGATGGTATTCGAATAGCTGACGCATCCGTAATGCCTTCTTCCGTCAGGGCTAACACTCATCTGACATCTTTGTTAGTAGGGGAACGAATAGCGGACTTTATTAAAAAAGGGTTGTGACCAGAAATCACTCTCCCCTACGAAGAACACGCCCAGGCTTGGCATTAGTATGTTTCCCTTTACTTACAACTATTTCCCCCCCCACAATTACATATGAGATCCCTTCAGCTAGATTATGTGGGTCGTCGAAGGTGGCTGTGTCAACAATTTTATCCGGGTCGAATACAACCAGATCTGCCATATAATTTCTTTCTATTGTTCCACGGTTCTTCAAGCCCAATCTAGTGGCTGGCATATTTGTCATTTTTTGTATGGCGCATTCCAAGGATAAATACGATTTTTCTCGCACATATCTGCCCAATATTCGAGGGTGAGTACCATAAAACCTTGGATGTGGTTTATCTCTAGAATATGCCCCTACCGGAGAAATTGCATTACCATCAGATCCTATCATTGCTAGTTCATGTGTAAGGAAATATACAACGTCACTTTCGACTCTGTTATGAAAAACAGCTCCAATCTTGTTATCTTCCTCATCAACCAAATCTAAATATGTTTCTATAGGATCTGCTTTGCGGTCTTTAGCAATTTCCTCAACACTTTTACCTATCAGATTTTCACTAGTTTTTGATCCCACCTGTGCTATGACCACCGAATCAAAATCCCAGGGAAGGCCTCTGAAATGACCTTTTGTCATATCTAGTAGCGCCCGTTTACGCCCTTCTTTGGTACGCATGATACGGAGCATTTCCTGGTCCCCTCCGACTTGAAGCCAAGATGGAAGAGATTGAGCCAATCCAGACCCTGCGGCGGTATATGGATAAACGTCATACGTCGCATCCAACCCATCTGAGCGAGCCTTCTCGATCACATCAATCATCTGTTCACCGTCCCCATAAGCTCTAGGATCAATTATTGCCATGTGTGAAAATTGAACAGGTACCTGGGCTCTAAAACCAATATCCATAGCCTCTTGTATAGCACCAATATGGTTACCTCCCCAAACACGCGCATGGGTTACATAAAATGCATTATCGTATCCTGACATTACTTCAGCCAAAGCTACTATTTCGTCAGTATCCGCATACATGCCTGGAGCTCCAGTAAGACCTGTTGACATACTAAAAGCACCCTGCTCTATGGACTCTTCAACTAAAGAGCGCATGGTTTTTAATTCATCACGGGAGGGACATCTATCTTCGGTCAATCTAGCTGCCTTCCTGATGCTTCCATGTCCCAGTTGTGGTGCCACATTCATACTGACTCCCTGCGATTCCAATTGACTGGCCCAACCATCCAAATCCCGCCAGTTCCAATCAAAATTTTCGTTAGGAGATCTGTTAAGGATTCCGTGACCGTCTGGTCCCACAGGGAAAGGAGAATAGCCGCAGTTACCGACAACTTCTGTTGTTACTCCTTGATGAATTTTGCTGTCGCCTCCAGGATCATCCAACAGAGTCAAATCGGAGTGGGTGTGCATGTCAATAAATCCCGGAGAGATTATCAAGCCACTAGCGTCTATGACTTTGGTCGAGTTTAGATTTTCAGCTTTGCCAACAAGCTCTATTCTCCCCTCCACAATCCCAACATCGGCTTGATATCTAAGCTTTCCAGTACCATCGATAACAGAGCCATTGATGATCAGAATATCTAATAGCATTTCCCACCCCCTTATCCACAGGTTTTAGTTGACTTCATCAATGAATTGGTACGATATGAATCCTATTTTTCGAATTCAATCCTAGGATCTATCAAGCGCAAAAGTATGTCTGATAGAAATGTGCCTACCACTGTCATCACTCCCAGCATGAAAATTATCATGGAAGCCAAAGACAGACTGTTGTTTTGTATTGAATCTATTAATACAGTTCCTAAGGTAGGCAAGCTCAGCACCCATGAAACTATTACACTTCCCGATATCAGGAATGGCAGCAGATATCCGATAGTACTTATGAAAGGATTCAATGCTATCCTTACCGGGTATTTAACTATGATCTTCCACTCAGACATACCTCTAGCTCTGGCTGCAGTCACATAGGGCTTTCTGAGCTCATCCAAAAGATTATTTCTTATTATTCTAATTAACGAAGCTGTTCCTGCTGTTCCGAGAACCAAAGCTGGGATCCATATGTGCTTCATAAAATCTAAGACGCGACCTAAACTCCAAGCGGTCTCTAAATATTCAGGTGAAAAGAGTCCACCAACACTTATACCTAACCAAGCCCATCCAACCCATAACAAACATAATGCCAGCAAAAAATCAGGCACAGCTAGTCCTAAGAAGCCAACGAATGTAATTGCGTAATCCATCTTAGAGTGGTGATAAACCGCGGAGTAAATACCTATAGGAAAAGCGATCGCCCAGGTAAAAATTATAGTCAGGAATGCGAGTAGTAATGTATTTAATAAACGATCTCGGATCAGATCGGACACCCTTGCTCGCCAATAACTACCTGAATCCGAGGGGAATGGAAGCAATATAGCGCTTTTCACCCATCTATAATATCTAACGGTGAGAGGACTTCTTGGGGCATATTCACGCGTTAAAACATCTTCCAAGACCTGATTTTGGGGACTTTGTTCGACCGATTCATCGAGACTGGCCCTTTTACCGGCAAGCATATCCAAATAATTGTTAACAGAGTCAGTCCTAGGATGGTACAAGAGCATGAACGCAAACAGAGAAATCAGCAAGCACGTGAAAACCCCTAGGATCGCACGTCGCACAATAAATAATATCATCTGATTAATGACACTCGATATCTGACATAAAGTAACTTTCGACTAAACACAGCAGGTCTTAAAGAGATTAAGTAGCATACCACCAAGCTTGATTAACAACTTCTATGAATTGTGTTACATTTACACCCAATACACAACCCTCGTATTGGTATTGCTTACAACTAGGCGATGACACCCCAATGGACACACCTAATATAATTCGGGAACGGTTAAGCTTCACGGCAGCATTCATGGTTATTGGCGGAACCATCGGGGGATTGACCGTAATGATCAATCACCTTAGTCGTATTCCATTCTTCCTAGAATATAAACTTGCTGGTTTTCCTGAGGCTTATTTTGTATATGGTTCAGGAATAGCTACAGGATTAGTTATTGCTTTGCCTCTAGCCTACTTAAGTCATGGTGGCCCAAGATACCCTGGCACAACAAGGCAACATTCTAGTATTTGGTACTGGGTATTTGCCGCAGTAACTTTTTGGATTGGTTTTACACTACTACTTGGTGCTTTCTTTCTGCCATTATCGTTATTGTTACTATCATTACAACTTGGAATAGTCGGGATGGGAGATATATTCTTTGCAACAACAGATATTATTATTCTTGCCCCATGGAATGGAGTGGCTTCAGGTTCACCTTTCTTATTTAGCGCTTTATTCTCTGGCTTGTTTTTTGGAGTGGCTGCTATAACAATGGACCGAATTTCTGTTAGGTTCGTCTCCAAGTCCAATAACGTTCTGTGGATTACATCAATCATATTTAGTATTGGGGTAACGATAGCAACCTTCTCCATACCCTACGAAGCTCTGGCAAAATTAGGGTGACATATTTACAATTAATGAGCACTCTTATTGCATATGCTTTAACAATACTAATATTCCGATGAAAACTGCCGCATTTTTTCCAAGGAGAAAACTAAATGGCTTCTAATCGTGTGATTAATATCAATACTCCGATGGCCCCACCAGACTGGGCTTTATTGCAACGCGAATTGATTCGCGCTAAGACTGATGCGTGCAGAGAATTTTTCGACAGGTATTTTGATCAAAACGGTTATTTGGAGATGATTCCTAGATGGGGTGGTAATGATGGCCCTGATGATGCAATCGAAAATCTCACGGACTGGCCAGTATTACACGCCTTAGGCGGTTCAGACGACATTTTACATATGTATAAAGCAGCATGGGAAGGACATCTCAAACAATATACAGAAGCCAAAACACAGGAAGTTCCTTTTGCCCGGGATGGAATGTACTACAGAGAATTCCCTGTGTCTTTCGATTGGCTTCACAACGGTGAAAGTATGTCCGTGTACGGACTCCAGGGTCTGGGTGATCCATATGACCCAGAGTTCCGCAGAAGAGCCCGTAGGTATGCAGGGCTGTACATGGATGAAGATCCTATAGCAAAAAATTATGATCCTAAATACAAAGTTATTCGAAGTATGTTCAACGGAAGCAGGGGCCCTCTAATGCGAAAAGCTACCGCATTAGATTGGGCAGGCGACTATATTGAAGTTGAGGGACGGTTTAAACCTGGACATGGTGAACGCTCTTACGAGGAGATGCTGAAGCATTTTGAAGAATACAATGACATTGTAGGAGACCATCCTATGAACATGGGTGCTACTAGCTTGGTTCTGAACGCATTCATGTCAACAGGTGAAGAAAAATACAGCAACTGGTTAGTTGACTATATCGGTGCCTGGAGAGATCGCACATTTGCTAACAACGGCATTATTCCAAGTAACGTGGGACTAGATGGCGAAATAGGAGGAGCATGTGATGGTAAATGGTACGGAGGCACATACGGTTGGGGGTTTACAGTAACGGTCCCGCAAACCGGAGAATTATCACATCGCCCGTTTTTCATAGATAGATATCACTTAGGATTTGGTAATGCCCTGATACTTAGCGGTGACCAGTCTTACGTAGACGCCGTGCGAAAAACTATTGATGGTGTTAATTCCAATTCCAAAGTAATCAATGGCAAAACAGTGTATCCCAGAATGTATGGAGATGACGGATGGTATGACTTCAGGTCAGAACCATTCACCTCAGGGGCACTCGATGTGTATTATTGGTCCATGGATCCAAATGATCGCACGAGAGTTCCAGATAATGAATGGTTGAATTTCTTGGAAGGTAGAGATGATGGGTACCCAGTGCGGCAAATGCAGAATGAAATGAGCGAAGTACGTGCAAAAGCAGAAGGTATCAGAAATGATATGACCACACCCGACACAAGAATGTCAGATGATCCAATGGCATTCAATCCAGGTTGGGTAGGCACATTGGTACAAACAATGATTGGAGGGCTTCCAACTACTAACGCCGCTTATCCTATGCATAGTAGAATTAGATACTTTAACCCTGAACAAAGAAGAGCAGGTCTCCCTGAAGATGTCTGTTCACTTGTTAATGCCTTATCTGCAGACGACATTAAGCTAACTCTAGTCAATACTAACCAGGTGAAACCACGCACGGTGATTGTTCAAGGCGGAGCCTACGGAGAGCACCAAATAGAGGACATTCAGGTTTCTGGCCACAAAAATCAGGTAGACGAGAATCACTTAGCTATAGAGCTCGCTCCTGGATGCGGAGCTGACCTGTTAATGAAAACCCAAAGATACACCAATAGTCCAACTCTGGAATTTCCATGGGTTTAGCAAACCCGTGGCAGATCATCTGTCCTATAGATATCGATTGAACCAATCCAACATTCGACTAAAATATTCTCGTCTCATATCGACAGGTCCAGACCTTAAGAATCCATGGGAACACTCAGGAAATCTAACTAATTCTGCATGCACTTTTGCCCGTCTCAGCGCTACAAAATACTGTTCACTTTGACTTATCGGACATCTTAAATCTTGTTCACCATGAAGTAATAGTACTGGAGTATTTACTCGATCTGCATAGGTGATAGGAGAGTGCTTCAAGTATCCATCCAATCCCTGTTGCCGAGTTCCTCCCCACTCTATTTCGCCGAATGACACACCTATGTCTGAAGTCCCGTACATACTGGTTAAATCTATACAAGGTGCACCTACCACCGCTGCATTAAATCTATCATCCTGCCCTACAGCCCAGGCGGTCATGTAACCGCCATAGCTATAACCTGTAATACCTAACCTTTGTTCGTCCACATACGATCTAGATGACACAAGTTCTACTGCAGCCATTATATCTCTAAAGTCTTCTCCTCCCCAATCTTCTTGCACGGATTTCATAAAATCTAATCCGTATGTTGAAGACCCCCTAGGGTTAACGGCCAGTACTAAGTATCCATTGGTTGCCAAAACTTGCTGAGTCGGGCTGAAATCATCATAGTAGGCACTATGTGGCCCACCGTGTATAGTCAACACCAAGGGATAGCTGGCTGATGAATCGAAATCTGGGGGAATATATAATCTACAGTCTATATTTAGGCCATTTCCTTTTGAGATAAAACGTTCCACCGAAGCAGGTTTGTGTTTCTCAAGATAAACACGATTGTAATTAGTCAGTATTTCCACCTCTCCCGACATCAAATCCACGACTGCGATATCTGATGGGGAGGAATCAGTAGATACGACGCTACACGCCTTATCCGCATCAGGTGTAAAAGAAATGGCTGACCATTCTTCACGTCCTCCCACAACTCTCTCGGCTGATCCATTTCTCAATGACAATTTGTACACGTATGATTTCGACTGTGCATCAGCTACCATAAACAAGTTATCGTCCTTGTTCCAAATAATTCTCGTCGCAGACGATGCTGCACCGCTGTAACCGGCCTGAGGTTTAATGCTATCGTCAGTTAAGCGGCTCGGAGGATGATCAACCTGCAATACATATATCCATCCCTGTGACCAAACATCAGCTTTAGGATCTTGGGATCCGAAAACTGCTATCTTATTCCCACAGGGAGACCATACCGGACGTTCCACTGTAATTAAGCCATGAGACCACTTCTCAGGTTCACTTCCTTCAGACGAAATAACATACGCAGCATTACTATCTTCTATATCTCTGTCATTCTCCATATCAGAAACGAAAGCTATCCTAGTACCATCGGGAGACCACGATGGTGACCAATGATCACCTTTAGCAAAAGTGACCTGATTGGTGCCTCCACTTGAAACATCCAATACAAAAATCTGTCTATAAAGAGATCCTCTCCAGCCTAATCCATCTTCCCGATACCTTATATTTTTCACCACCCGTACTTTGGACGCATCTTTAGTGAATTCTTGGCCATCACTTTCGTCCTGGGCCACATCTGAAACTACTACGATCTGAGTCGCGTCAGGACTCCATATCATCTCCTGCACGCCATAGCTAAACGAAGATAAGCGCTGTGCTTCCCCTCCCATAGTAGAAATTAACCAAATTTGTCGTATCTCATTTTCATCTGGGCGTATGAAAGCAATAAATTTCCCATCAGGTGAATAGGTAGGATTACTGTCTTTCGGTCCACTGGTAAAAGGTGAAGGTATTTCAGAGAAACCGGTCGCAGTTATCATTAGTTGAGAATGAGATTTTAATGAATCTTTTTCCACCCAGCCTCGTGTGAACACAACCGAACTTCCATCTGGAGAAATCGTAGGTTCCTTAACCGTGACTAGTTCATATACATGATCAGGACCAATAGAGTTTTCCAATTAACACCATCCTATGAAAACTACATATGCTATAACTCTGCGTACCATCATCACCAGGAGCAATATGTGATTACCCTAGTTTTCAATATATCTATCGTGGTTGGGAGGTGGCTATTCAGAACTGCCTATATACTCCCCTTCCGGATCCACTTCTTCTCTAAGTAGGCAAAGCTCCTCCGCCGTGGGTGGTTGTATACTCGACAAATCTGCGGAGCTCATCAGTTCAAATCCCGTATTATCCTGTACCTGATCAATGGAAATGCCAGGCATAAGTCCAGATACTTGGAGACACCCAGTAGTTTTATCAATTCCCAGGACGGCCAGATTGGTTATCACCAAGATATCTGGATTCTGAGAGGTCAAACCTGCTTTTTCTCTTCCGTGGGGACCATCAATATATCCGGGACTAGTGATAAAATCACATTTTTCGGGGAACCTTCTCTTTTCATGCCTCGTTATTATTAGAATTTTTTTAGCGTGGGATGCTAAATCATTAGCCCCTCCGCTGCCAGGAAACCTTACCTTTGGCGACTTATGATTCCCTATAACAGTGGAATTGACATTAGCATATCTATCTATCTGTGCTCCTCCCAAAAACGCCACATCGGCCAATCCTCGTTGAAGAATACCTCCCAAAGCATCTATCAGGGATCCGTGACGAACTGCCCTATGCATCACTCTTGCATCGGTGACTGAATTAGGAGTTCCAACAATTTGAGGCGCTACCCCTCCGGTTTCAACTACATAACACATATTTGGGGCATGATTTTTTAAAGCAAAAAGGCTGGCCACCATTGGTAATCCAGTACCAACCATAACAGTGTCCCAATCAGATATGTGGCGCGCAGCCTCAACAACCATCAACTCATCCAAAGAGTACGCTTGTTTACTGTTCATAAGATATCCAATCTCCAATTTATAAAATCTTCAAGCAATATCCTTCAAATATTCACATCATCTTATTCATAGAATCTTGTAAATTCATACGTTTATCACGGGATGCAGTAATTTCCAGAAATTGGTCAAAATCATCGCATTCATATATATATTCTTTAAGATATTTGGAATAGTCATCTCCTCCGGAACGAGCTCTAGATTGGTACAACTTCACTTGTTCTGGGTCGTGCTCGTAATATCCATATGTCGACGTAGGATAGGAACCCCAAGGCTGAACTACTACTGCATCAACAAAAAGATATGGAACAGTTGTCCTATCAGGGTATTTTCTTACTTCATCGGACGAGATCAATTCTTCACAGCTAACTATGACGCATGACGACGCTTTTACCATTTCAGGTTCTTGCGTTGTAAATCCCTGAATAATCACGTTACCCATGGCATCAGACTTTTGTACGTGCACAATCGAAACATCAGGTTTGGAAGCTGGTACCAGAACAACTTGCTCGCCAGTATTCCAAGGGTTTTGAATTATTTGAAATGGCATATTTTCATTGTTGATCTGTTGACTCAAAATATCTGTACCAAGCAAACTCTTAGATGGCATAAAAGGCAATCCTAATGATCCAGCTAAAAACCTGGAAGCCATAGCTAGATGACTGTAATCCTCAACTTGAATTCTGCCTTGTTCAATAGCTTGCCTCCATTGGAAAGCTGTTCCATATCGTTCCAAATTGCCTGTTCCACATTCGGTCCTCACAGCCAATCCTGCACCTACCAACATATCCATCGACATCGATAGATTACATCCAACCAATGTCAAATTTTTTATGTTTTGTCTGATGATTTCATGGGTTAGGGCCATAGCGCATCGCCCGATGCTTTGCCCTCCCATACCAACAGTAGCTCCATTGTGCACGAAACGTTTTACCGCTTCGTGGGCCGTCATTACTTTGTTAGCAGTTTTACGGTTCACTTTCCCATCTCCAAATACAATTTATATACGTCTTATAATTTTCCTGTTTCAATAAAAGATGCTCCCACTGACTAATTCATAGGTATCAACAATTCAAGAATTTCATTCACTGTGTCGACATTTTCAATTTCCATTAACATTTCCTGTACTCTTTTTGAATTTTCTTCACCAATAAGTCCCGTTGTGTTGCCCATGAATTTGAAAACAAGCTCATCATCCGTCATAGGCCGGCTTGGACAACCAGTAACTTTATCGAGTCTTTGCGAAAAGACACTCCCATCCTTTAGAGTTATTTCCACACGAACCGGCCAATCCATAGGATAGGTCTGGTCCATAGTTTTATCGACATCTACTTTCACTTTAGAAGCCAATTCATGTACCACAGGATCATTTATTCTTTGTTGGCTTTGTTGGCTCCACCCATATTCCTTATCAGATATAGCTACAGCAACAGCATAAGGTAAAGATAGATGAGCATCGATATAGGTGCTGTCGACAGAAGTGTAATGGGTACCCACAAAATGCAGGGTGTCTGAGTATGAGGTGACCAGTATTTTTTCAACTTGCTCAGGATTTATCGCATACTTATTAACAAGCTCTAGTGTCACTTGAACAGGGCCAATAATCAATAAGCCAACCGGATACAATTTTTGGGAACAGTCTCTTGATTTCCAGTCTGTACCCAGCCCATTACTAATTGATTCAGGATCGTATATCTCACTAGCAATATTCATGAATCCATGTTTGCGAGGCTCCAATCCCTCCAAAGGCCCAGCTTCAAATCCACTAGCTACCAAAAGAGCTGCTTGAATTCCAGCCTGAGCAGCCATACCACCGTGCACCGGTTTGATGCTAAATCCGTGAAACACTCCATCCCCGTTAGATATCGCGGCGATAAACCCGGCAACTCCCAACACATTGGACATCTGACTAGTATTGAATCCCATCAATGATCCCACTGCTGCTGCTGCTCCAATTGCTCCAATAGTACCTGTGGCTTGAAAACCCTCGTACCAATGAGAAGGTTGCATAGCAACACCTACTCTTGCACCTACTTCATAACCTACAACCATCGCCTTGAGAATGTCCGGTCCACTGGATTTTCTCCATTCCCCTGCAGCGAGCACAGCCGGAACGGTACCACTACCAGAGTGTAACCTTGCGGGCATAGTAGTATCCTGCCAGTCGAGCACCTCCGACAGTGAACCATTTACAAATCCAGCGTTTTGCATAGACAACGACTGATTAAATCCTAATGCTGTTGACTGACCAGCACCAGACTGCAAAGAAATATAATTCTTCAACCTGAAATCTGACTCATGTTCAAGGAAGGCTTGGCCAGCTACTATGACACCGATCCCATCCATCATATTCACTCTAGCTAATCTACGAATATCTGGTGGTATGTCATCTACATGCAAAGTCGCCATAAAATCCGCCAACCTATCTGTATAGTTCACAAACATCCTCCAATTCTCACTAAGTTAGCACTGAGTTCCGTGTCTACAGCGGACGCTCCCATTTGAATGACAGTTCCTCCATACAAAACACCACTAATTAAAGCGGCAGTCGGACCATATCGCGTAATTGAGCACTTCTGGCTACTGCTTCAGTAAATTCCATATACCTTAGACCGTCTTCAAAACTTGTATGAGTGATTTGTTCCTGACCTCTTATAGCTGATATAAATTCCTCTTCAACTCTCCAGTCGCCTTTTTTTTCAGGTGCAATCTGAATCTCAGACAGGTTCTGGTCCCCTCTTTTCCCTCCATACAGGGCCATATTCGATGCATCCAATTTAAGAGTGCCTTCCGTACCAAAGAACCAAACCGAATCGGCAGGGGCTAACCCAGTTACCTGGCTAAATCTCATATGCACAATAGGCCCTGATGCCATTTCGCAAATAATCTCCGCATGATCCGGGATAGTAATAATTTGCCTATCACCATTTTCATTATTGCGAGACTTAACATTAGTAGAAGTCACCGCAGTGACACCAGAGGCTGGCCCTAGCCACCTCATCATGGCTTCATACCATATACCCATCTGCATCATATTGAATCCACTCAAATCTCTATTGTTTCTCCAGTGCAATTCTGATTCGAAATCTATGAATCCATCTTGTACTAGTAGATCTACCGACAATATGTCGCCCAAGTACCCTTCGGCAATCAATTCCTTAATCGTTTTATCCACTGACAAGGTATGTGGGGCCGGAACTATCTGAGTAATCAAATCAGGATCAAGCAATGACGCCTCAAGCATAGCTGATGCCTCAGTTGCATTCATGGCCATCCTAGCCTCTGTCAACACATGTTTACCATTATCTAGCGCAGCCAATGTGATGGGACAATGCATATAAGGCCATGTACCAATACAAATAGCATCTGTGTCATCCGCGTCTACTAAATCAACCCAGTTGTCATAAACTGTTGGCATACCAAATTGATCTGCCACTCTTTGACCTGATTCATAGGTTCTATTTGAAACAGAAACCAATTCCACTCCCTCAATAGCCTGAAATCCAGGTATGTGCCGACTAGTTGTGTTCGCTCCTGCACCTACAAACCCTATCCTAATTTTTTCACTCATTAAGAAGCCTCCTTACCTGCTTATTTCATCTATTATTTTCTTGAGACAATTCTGGATATAAAAGTCTCCCTTGGTGATTAGTATCAGTCCTGAATAGGTGTCCATCGATCGTTGTTACATACAAAGTTGATAAATCAGTTCCTCCAAAAGAACAGTTTGTTGGGCGATCCACCGGCATGGAATGGGTTTCCATCACTTCACCTTCAGGGGAAAAAACATATATCATTGGCCCTGGTCCACTCTGTTCAAAACCTGCGGTGGCAATGATATTACCATTAGTATCCAAAACCATACCATCAATCCCTCTGTGCTCATCAAAATCATGTAACACCTCATGTGCTCCGAGGCCCATATCTCCCAAAACTGGATATGCTCTAAGCTCTCTCTTTTCACCGGGTAGACGTCCGCTTTGAGCAACATATAAAACAGAATAATCCAGAGAGAATAAAATACCATTAGGCCTAGTGGTATCGAACGTCACCCTAGTCAAATCACAGATGTTCCCTTGTGAATCAATCCTGTAAACCGAGTCATGGTCCAAATCCTTATTAGCTCTATCTTCGCTCCACGGACCTGCCGCCCCTTCATAGTAAGGATCAGTAAACCATATACTTCCATTCCTGTGTATAGCTAAATCATTCGGAATATTGAGTCTACTTCCTTCAAACCCTGATGCCAACACGGTCACAGATCCGTCAATTTCATAACGAACAACACGTCTTGCTCCACCCTGACAGGCGTAAAGTACGCCATTTGAGTCCAACATCAATCCGTTCGCATTGTAAGTATCAGTTAAAAATTCGGAAACGGAACCACGAATTTCATCGTATTTTAAAATCCGGCTACTTGGGATGTGAGTGAATAGTAAACCAGAACCATCCCATATAGGGCCCTCAGTCACGCCACCATATGGTCCTGCTATCAACTCAAAATTCCAACTCATTCATCCCCCATAGTCAAAGAGAGTCAAAGAACCTCACCGAATTCTTTGGACCCGTCTCCAGAATCATCTCCAAGTTTTTGAGCCGTGGCTTTGATTGCACCAAATTCTTCTACAAATCCATTGTGCATAGTCCGGGCATCACTACTGTACAACACGAACCTGGCTCCTTCTTGAAGCCATTTTTGAGTCAACGCTACAGATTGATGGTGAATCATGACTGGTGTATTCGCAGAATTACAAGTTGATATAATTCGTCTCAATGCACCCTCATATTCGGGGTGATCGTATTGATCCGGCACTCCAATAGTTATACTCAGATCATTTGGTCCAACAAAGACACCATCTATCCCATCAACTTTCAATATGTTTTCAAGATTTTCCACTGCAGGAACACTTTCAATTCCAATAATGCATACACTATTTTTGCCCTTATCTGACAAATACTTTTTTGTTGCATCACTAGGGAAACGCCCTGAATCCATTACTTCTCTTAACAGAGCGCCCTTAAGAGGTCTCCACTTTGCCGCACCAACAACTTCTTTCACCTCATCGACCGTTTCACAGTATGGGGCCAAAACACCTTGGGCACCCGCATCCATATACATCGTCACGTAATGTGAGTCAGGTATAGGAACCCTGACTATGGGTACTACTCCACTGTACCCAAAAGCAGTCAAAAAATCGGCAACTTCATCCCTGCTCCTTGGTGAATGTTCCGTATCTATAATCGCATAATCCAATCCAAATCCAGCTATGGTATCAGCCCATTTAGGGTTTCTGGTAGCACTTAGCATAGTGCCGTAAACAACACCTCCAGACTGGAGTCTAGACTTAAGTTCATATCCATTCATAATCTCATCTCCTTTACGATGGCAATCTAACCTACTGATTCTATCCCTAGTATTAACACTGTCAAGACTAGAAAGCTATTTGTTCCAACACCAAATTGTTTTGGTATACTGAAGATTCTCATGAAATCATTAGTAGGACTCCTAGGCTACCCTCTTGGACACTCGATATCTCCAGTATTTCAACAGGCGGCGTTTGATTTTTATTCTTTGAACACCACGTATCAGGCATGGCCCACTCCTCCAGACGTGTTGCGGAGCAAGGTAGCATCATTAAGAAACGATCAGTATCTCGGCGCTAATATTACTGTCCCGCATAAAGAACGAATTCAAGATATGGTCGATATAATGGATCCCGAGGCTGAAAAAATAGGAGCAGTGAACACCATTGTCAATAATCGGGGCAGTCTTGAAGGATACAACACTGATTCCCAAGGCTTCCTGATTCCTCTAAAAAAGTTAGTCGGATTTGACTTTAAAGGCAAAAGAGTCCTTTTGGTAGGAGCTGGAGGAGCCGCAAGGGCAGCTGTATTTGCACTGGCAGGTGAACCTATTCAATCGTTAACAATTTCCAATAGAACTCACGTGAAAGCCAAAAAGTTAACAGATATTGTCAAGCATTTAGTACCAGAAGTTTCTCACACTGGTATCGAGTCTATGGAATTCACTAAAGCTGTCTCCAATGCAGATCTTATTGTGAATTCCACATCAATAGGAATGAGTGGAACCGAAGATCCCATGCTGTCACCAATCCCAACTTCGTGGATTCCACCGAATAGCCTTGTATACGACATGGTTTACAATCCTCCAATAACACCTCTACTCTCAGAAGCTCTAAGAGCCGGTGCCAGTATACTGGGCGGATTACCGATGTTGGTGCAGCAAGGGGCACTCGCTTTTGAAAAATGGACACAACTAGAAGCACCCATAGATTTGATGTCTAAGGTAGCAGAAGAAGCTCTCAGCAAAACCTTAAATTGACACTAAATCCTTGGAGTGGAGTAGTAACATTAAACAAACGTCAATGTTTATTTTCACACTTTGCGCATTTTGGCACCTGAAATTAGTACCTAAATACATCCATATGTCATATCCTGATTATCTACATGTTCTAAATCCATCTCCACATAGAAAGGAGTTGAGAGATGGTCATAAGATCCAATAAAAATATATATCTTGTTGGATTCTCAGGAACCGGTAAAACATCGGTGGGACAAGCTTTGTCTAAAAGGCTGGGCTGGGAATTTGTAGACACTGATCAATTGATTACCGATTCGACAAACAAATCAATACCAGAAATATTCACTGAGTGTGGTGAGCAATATTTTAGAAAATTAGAGAGCGAAATTCTCGCACTGGCTTCAAAAAAAGAAGCTCAGGTTATCTCCACAGGAGGTGGTGCTCCTATGGATGCAAATAACCGTAGAGTTATGGAGAATACCGGGCTCATAATATGTCTTGAAGCTAAACCTGAAACCATTCACGAAAGGATTTCAGACGAAGATAAACGCCAAGGAACTGGGCGTCGTCCGATGCTCAAAGGGAAAGACCCTTTAGTCAGTATCAAAAGTCTCAAATCCGAACGTCAAACTGGATATTCTTTAGCAGATTGGACTATACATACAGATGCTCTGACCACAGAACAAGCTGCCGTAGAATCTGAGAAAGCATTTAAAACTCTCTGCAAAGTAATGACCCCCAATTCTGGAAATGATTTGGCCACAGTTGTGGAAACATCTACAGAGAATTACCCAATATGGGTCGGATGGGGTCTACTAAACAGCCTTGGTGAAAAAGCAATCAGCCTGGTTGATCCAACCAATGCTTTCATTATCCACGATTCCGGAACTTCAGAACCTGCTGAAACAGCCCGCAAATCTTTGGATCAAGCCGGTATTGAAACTCGTCTATACCAAGTTTGTTCAGGAGAAAAAAATAAGAACTTGGAGTCTGCTTCCCTTATCTATAAATGGCTAGCAGAATCTCGTGCAGAGCGTAAAGATCTTATTGTCGCTGTAGGCGGAGGTATGGTGGGAGACCTAGCGGGCTTTGTTGCTGCTACCTACATGAGAGGAATGCCGTTCATTCAAGTGCCCACAACTCTTCTAGCGATGGTAGATGCTTCAATCGGAGGAAAGGTTGCTATTGACTTGCCCAACGGGAAAAATCTCGTGGGTTCATTTCACCAACCTAAATTCGTACTCTCGGACGTACAATTATTGCAGAGTTTGCCCGCAAGAGATCTTACTGCTGGATGGGCCGAAGCCATCAAACACAGCCTCATACTTGATATACAAAGCCTATCAACATTTGAAGATCAATCTGAATCAATTCAATCCTTAGATCCAGATAGTACCACTGCAATTATCAAACGAAGCGTAGCAACAAAGGGAAGAATTGTATCTCTGGACGAAAAAGAAACTGTCGGAGTAAGGGCACTTCTAAATTATGGGCATACGATTGGTCACGCCCTTGAATCGGTTACTAATTACTCGTCTCTACTCCATGGCGAAGCAGTTAGCATAGGGATGTCAGGAGCTGGTCATATCAGTAACAAAATAGGGATTCTGTCGAAACATGAACTTGCGAGACAGCAGAATGTTCTTCATCAATACGGACTTCCAACTCACTTCAAAAACATTCAGGTTGAAGAAGTTTTGTCCGCTATGAAATCAGATAAAAAAACTCAAAACAAAATTACCCACTGGATTTTATTAAATGGTCTCGGTAATGCTATTACCCGTTCTGACATTTCGAGTGTTTTGGTTCGCTCTACACTGTCTGTGCTTTCAAAATAGATAGGGGCGGTAAAGTTTGGCAGAAAAAAACATTTTTGAGTTATCAGCCAACGATTCCAACGCGAGAGCAGGCATTCTTCATACGTCCCATGGTAGTGTTCCAACGCCTGTGTTTATGCCAGTGGCTACTCAGGGATCAGTCAAAGCCCTCGACTCCATTGACTTGAAAAATTCTGGTGCCGAAATGATACTGGGTAACGCCTATCACCTGTACTTGAGACCTGGGCCCAATGTTATTAAAGAACTCGGTGGTCTTCATCAGTTCATGTCCTGGTCAGGACCAATACTCACAGATAGTGGAGGATTTCAAGGATTTAGCCTCGAACATCTGAGAAAAATCACCGAGGACGGCATTACCTTCAAGTCTCA
Organism: uncultured Dehalococcoidia bacterium; assembly: GCA_964570875.1. GTDB lineage: Bacteria > Chloroflexota > Dehalococcoidia > Lucifugimonadales > CATQGZ01 > CAZMZE01. Next base: position 6,009 of record CAZMZE010000055.1, on the reverse strand, counting down.
CATTGATGGATCTATTCACACCTTCACTCCAGAAAATGCCATATTGCATCAACAAGACATTGGGGCGGACGTCATCATGCAGCTAGACGTATGTATGCCAACAGGTAATTCGGAAGAAGAGATATTGGCAGCTTTAAATATGACAACAAGATGGGCAGTTAGGTGTTTGGAAACATTCTCAAACTCTAACCAATTACTCTTCGGTATTATTCAAGGAGGGGTATTCAACAAATTACGGGAAAAATCAGCGGAAGCGTTATTGCCTCTAGATTTTCCCGGATACGCAATAGGAGGACTAAGCGTCGGAGAATCGAAAACGGAGTTGTACAAAACAACTAAATTCACAACGCAACTATTACCAGAATACAAACCAAGATACCTGATGGGCGTGGGCTCACCTGAAGACCTGGTCGAAGCAGTAGCATCCGGAATTGATATGTTTGATTGCTCACTGCCTACTAGAATTGCTCGAAATGGTGCATTATTTACCAAAACTGGAAGGGCAAATTTACATTCAAGTCAATTCAAACACCTCGATCAGCCCGTAGAAGTAAATTGCAATTGTTTTACATGCAGCACCTTTTCAGCAGCTTACTTACATCACTTATTCAGAGCCAAAGAATTATCAGCTTATAGGTTGGCAACGATACACAACGTTAGTTTCATCCTCAGATTGATGAGAGACATCAGGGAATCTATAGTAGCAGGCAGATTTGATAAATTCAGAACAGATTTCCACGATCACTTCGTACCCCCAGACCCATCTGTCCGGCACGAACAACGCCAAAAATGGCTGCGTGCCCAAGAAAAATCAAGACGATCCTAAAATAACTTCATGCTTGCCATTAATACGCAAAATCGTTAACATCCCTTTCCAATATTTACACAGAAAAACATTCAACAAAAGCAGTTGACTTAAGATACATTTCTAAATATCTCCAACAAAACAATATATGCTCCGATAAGCTCACTCAAAACTAAGTTAACGATCAGGAATTTAAAAATGTCGATCGATCAACGTACTCTGCCAATATTTCCATTAAATACAGTGTTGTTTCCTGAGTCATCATTCCCACTTCAAATATTTGAGGACAGGTACAAACAAATGTTACGGATCTGTCTTAATAATGATTCCAAATTCGGAGTAGTACTTATCAAGGAAGGTTCCGAAATAGGCGGGCAAGCTACCTACCATAGCATTGGAACCGTAGCTGAGATTATGTCTGTTAATCAGGAAAACGAAGATTTGTTCCGTATATCAACAATCGGAAGACAAAGATTTCAAATTCTCAATATACTTGACGAAAAACCATACATTGATGCGGACGTTTTGTTACTTGATGAAGAACTAGATATTAGAGAAAGTTCGAACCTAATTGCTCAAGTCCGCCAAGCGGCATCGAGCCATATATCACTTACTGAAGGTCTACAGGGAGGATGGGTCAATAATTTCATGGCACCATGGGATCCTGTGTCTTTATCATACTTCATTGCAAGCGCTCTTCAAATTGACCAATTATCTAAGCAAGAATTGCTGGAAGAAAAACTTGTTTCCAAGAGATTAGAAACCGAGCTTGAAATACTAACGCGGGCTTCTATTCCGATTAAACGAGTAGTTAAACGCAGATTAGCACAAAAATTTAGCAGAAACTAAAACACTAGCTTTCTGTTAACTATCCTATAAACTTCACTATTTGGACAGTATCCCGGCTTTAGCAAAAACTTCGGCCAACCTCGCAATGCCTTCATGAATTTCAGAAGGCGTATTGTACCCAAAGCACAGCCTAGCACAGTTTTTTCCTTCTTCTCCATCAGCAGAAAAACTGACACCGGCACTGTAACCAACATCAGCATCGAATGCAATCTGTTGCAATGAAACCAAATCTACATTTGGGGACATCTCAAGCCAGATATAGAGTCCACCATCAGGGTGACTCCATTTAGCCTCAGTGCCAAAATTTTCCCCTAGCGCTGCCAGCATTGCATCTCTCTTTTCTCGCTGTATGTTTTTGGTCTCCTCTATATGTTCGTCGAGTCCGTCAAGAGCATATCTATGGACCGCAAAGGCTGCGAATTGATTAACTCCACCGCCACTTTTAGTTGCTCTGGCAACATCTAAAAATCCTGATGGTCCGACCAAATAGCCCAATCTCATACCTGGAGCAATTATTTTTGAGAACGATGCCACATAAATCACACGCCCCGTATTATCAAGAGAATATATAGCAGGAACTGAGTCTCCCTCATATCTCAGGTCAACGTAACAATCATCTTCCAATATCGGCACATCATATTTTTGGGACAATTCGACGAGTTGGATTCTCCGCTCTAAGCTCATGGTCCATCCCAATGGGTTCTGGAACGTTGGGATGGTATAGATCAGTTTAGGCTTTCTTCCTTGAGATGTAGCTCTTACAATCTCTTGCTCTATAGATTCTGGCAACATACCGTCATCATCGCAATCAATACCGCGAATGTCGGCATCGAACCTTCTCAGCATTCCTAGCGTGCCCACATACGCAAATTTTTCCGTTAACACAACGTCACCCGGATCCAGCAATGATTCACCTACCATATGAAGAGGTTGGCTGGAACCATCTGCCAGAATTATATCGTCAGCAGTGACGTTCATTCCACGATCTCTGGCTAGCTTCTTGGCAACGTATTCTCGCAGAGGAGGATATCCCATCTGATGAGGATAAACCGCCAACTCTTTACCTTCATTGGTCAAACCATCCTGAAGAGATTCAACCAGTTCTTCCAATGGTAGTGATTCAGGGTCTGGGTAGGCTACCGCAAAATCATACTTAGCTCGACTTACCGTGGCTGCCCTTGGTGGTTGCTTAGGAGCTGATTTTGCATAAAGCGTATCGTAGTTGAATTCGTTTCCTTTACTCATCAATAAGGCTCCTTAGTTGACTGTTGACAATAATTAACGAACCCAATTTTAGTATTTCCTTCCAGCTAAAACAATCCTATGAAAACCAGAAGGCCATCCACCCATCCAAATATGTTATCGGAAGATTGTTTATTTTATTTCTATCCTCAGACGCTTATTTATACGTCCTTTGCTCTCATGCCCTACTACACTTACTTTACCCACCTCTGATGTCCGCTCCACATGTGTACCTCCATCAGCCTGAAGGTCCAATCCAACAATATCAATGGTTCGAATTTCCTGAATATCCTTTGGAAGCAGATTGATTTTTGTCCGAATCAGGTCAGGATTGCTGAAGGCTTCCTCGCGTGATATGTGATCAACTTCGACTTGCCTATCTAGTATTATTTCTTGATTAACAAGCCTCTCTACTTCCTCAGCAAAATCAGAAGACATTTTGTCCAATTCAAAATCCATCCTTGCTGACAAGGGTTTCATGTCACCGCCCGTTACTTTTGCTCTAAAATCTCTCCAGACCACACCACAAAGTATGTGCAACGCTGTGTGAGTTCGCATAAGTTGATATCTGTAGTTCCAGTCTATCTGTCCATATACTTGCGTGCCGACTTCGGGAATGGTCCCTATCAAGTTATGAACCAGTCGTCCATTATCTCTCGATATCTTCTTGACTATGCTGGATTCTGTGCCAAATCTAATATCTCCCTTATCACAGGGCTGACCTCCTCCACCAGGGTAGAAAACCGTACGGTCCAATACAACTCCGGCTTCAGTCACATATTCAACCTCAGCTTTAAATTCCTTCAGATAACTATCTTTATAGCAAAGAATTTCTGTCATAAATCACCCTCAATTACTATCGTGTTTTGAACATTATCTCAATAAATCATCCTTAAGTTACTGTGTTAAAATCCAAATAATACCAAAATTGTCAGGAATTAATTGAATTGTATCAATCAAGATATGACATCGTTGTTGTTGGCGGAGGAATTATAGGATTAGCTACAGCCAGACAGCTGTTAATTGACTCTCCGAATATCAAAGTTGCCGTTGTTGAAAAAGAATCAAAAGTTGCATTCCACCAAACAGGCCATAACAGTGGAGTGATCCACGCGGGCATCTACTACGCTCCAGGCTCTCAAAAAGCCAATTTCTGCTCTACTGGAGGCGTCTTGCTTCGTGAATACTGCGACGATAATGAAATACCATATGAGATGTGCGGGAAAACTATCGTTGCCACAGACGAATCAGAAATACATAGGCTTGAAGATCTCTATCAACGAGGGTCTGCGAATGGAGCTCTTGGGCTTGAAATGATAGAGAAAGAACGACTCTCGGAGCTTGAACCCCACGCCAATGGATTAAAAGCAATATTTTCACCTAATACCGGCATCATAGATTTTTCTGCTGTATCTGAATCTTACGCAGCAGATTTGAAGAATTCAGGTGGAGACTTATTTCTTAGTACAAAGGTAATGTCTATAGGCAGACATTCTGACGGCCTAACTTTAGAAACTACCAATGGTGCAATTGCCACCCGAAAACTGATCAATTGCGCCGGTTTGTATGCCGACCGAATAGCTGCAATGATGGATGTGAATATCGGAGTACGAATCGTTCCCTTCAGAGGTGAATATTTCTCACTTACTCCAGAACGTGCTCACCTAGTTAAAGGACTTATCTATCCAGTACCCGATCCGAATTTACCTTTCTTGGGCGTGCATTTTACGAAAAGAATCTCTGGCAGCGTTGAAGCAGGACCGAATGCTGTTCTTGCGTTTTCCAGAGAAGGCTATAACAAAACAAGTTTCAGACTGAAAGATATGTTTGAACTAGCCACATATTTGGGGTTCTGGAAAATGTCAGCATCCAACTGGCAAACAGGACTGCACGAAATGTATCGATCAAAGGTCAAGTCTTCATTTGTCAAATCTCTCAGGAAACTGATCCCCGAAATAACCAGCAGTGATTTACATGCACCAGGCGCTGGTGTACGCGCTCAGGCTGTAGACAACAAAGGCAGGCTGTTACAAGACTTCAGTATAGCCGAAAAGGAAGATGCAATACACGTTTTAAACGCTCCCTCACCTGGGGCAACGTCTTCCCTTTCTATAGGTCAATATATAACTAATCTGGCAATTAAAGCCTTCAATATTAGTTCATAAAGTTTCGACGTAGCAGTCTATTATCTTGACTTTTAGCCAACTCTGACACGATTCCAATAGGCCAATGTTTTAGCAATGACTAATTGCTTGAAATATTGCTTTTTACAGATAGGTTTTTGGTCGATTCCTCTATTGACTTAAGTGGGGCTGTCTTATACGATGTTTGTTCGTTCGCACTTTAACAATTGGATAGTGGAAGGTAACCGGAACAATTTTGTAGAGTTTGATCCTGGCTCAGGACGAACGCTGGCGGTGCGCCTAATGCATGCAAGTCGAACGATCGACTCCGACTTGTCGGAGAAGAGAGTGGCAGACGGCTGAGTAACACGTGGGTGACCTGTCCTAAAGAGGGGGATAATCCCGAGAAATCGGGCCTAATACCCCGTAAGTCTGCCTGGCTACGGCTAGGTAGGGAAAGATTCTTCCTTCGGGGAGCGTCGCTTTTGGAGGGGCCCGCGACCTATCAGGTAGTTGGTAAGGTAATGGCTTACCAAGCCTAAGACGGGTAACCGGTGTGAGAGCACGATCGGTCAGAGGGGGACTGAGACACGGCCCCCACTCCTACGGGAGGCAGCAGCAGGGAATCTTGCGCAATGGGCGAAAGCCTGACGCAGCGACACCGCGTGGGGGAAGAAGGCCCTTGGGTTGTAAACCCCTTTTCTCGAGGAAGAGAGAGGACGGTACTCGAGGAATAAGGTTCGGCTAACTACGTGCCAGCAGCCGCGGTAATACGTAGGAACCGAGCGTTGTCCGGATTTACTGTGCGTAAAGAGCGCGTAGGCGGCTCGTCGTGTCTCATGTGAAATCTCCCGGCTCAACTGGGAGCGGTCATGGGAAACTGGCGAGCTTGAGTACAGTAGAGGAAAGTGGAATTCACGGAGTAGTTGCGAAATGCGTAGATACCGTGAGGAATACCAGTGGCGAAGGCGACTTTCTGGGCTGTCACTG
>CAZMZE010000054.1:0-63931 GCA_964570875.1 uncultured Dehalococcoidia bacterium | reverse complement strand
CTGATCCTTTGTTCTATCATATCTTCTCCAGACGTTTCGCCGATCAAATTTGTGATAATGGGTATAGCAGTTGGAGCATTGACTGTTTCTATTGGTATTTCTATAGTTTCGTATGGCCGCGTATTTCCAATCCAATTGATTGGATTGGTCGCAGGATCGTTTACAGCCAGTAATTGGGACATGTTTTGGTATTTATTAATCACATTGGGAGTAGGCATAACGGGTGCAAATTTGTTGTCAAAGAGCTTTTATCCAGTGATGCTTGGAGATGTATTATCCAAGTCTCTAGGAGTTGATCCTATTCGCCAAAGGTACTTGACGATGTCACTAGTGGGTGTATTGACTGGGGCATCAGTGTATGCAGGAGGGATTATCGCTTTCGTTGGATTAATTGCACCACATATATCTAGAAAATTGTTTGGAAACTCATTACCACATCTGATTTTAGGATCAACTATTCTAGGGGCGTTGGTAACATTATGCTCTGATCAGATATCAAGATTGTTATTCGCCCCAACAGAGTTTCCTGTAGGTATGACTACAACTATTGTTGGAGCTCCTTTAATAATATATCTGGCTTTAAAGATGAAATGAAATTAGTAGTAGATAACTTAAGCTTGACGATGGACGGGATAAACATACTAAAGGGAATATCTTTTGAAATTACCGGCAATTCCCTCACTTGTATTATTGGTCCCAATGGATCAGGAAAAACTTCTATCCTGAAATCAATTTCCAAGCAAATAACTGAATATTCGGGATCCATAACTGATTTTCACAATTCAGAGATATCCTACCTGCCACAAAATTTAGCCGCACCACCATTTCTGAATGTCTATGACGTAGTTTCACTTGGGTTTTATGGTTCTAGCTTGTCTGACAAAGAAAAGTTGGAATCGACGATGAATTTATTGAAAATATGTGGTGTCTCATCAATAAAAGACAGAAGCTTTAATGATATTTCGGCTGGTGAGAAACAGAGATCTTGGCTAGCATTCGCTCTCGCCCAATCAAAAGATGTAGTAATGATGGATGAACCATTCGCGGAAATTGATTTGTTAAGCAGGGAAAAGTTTTTTGATCTGCTTAGGGCCATATCTAGTGAGAAAACGTTGATAATTGTTACTCATGAAATCGATTTGGCGGTTAAGTATGCAGAGCACATCATATGTATAAAAGAGGGCAGGAAAATATTTGATGGGACACCATCAAATTTCGATAAAAGTTGCCTGCGATTGTAAATCATGCTCCTGATCTGGTTTCTGGTTTTAAAACAGTAGTCAGTGAAAAAGCCTGGTGTTTTGGATGGTTTAGAAGAGACTGGTTAATCAATCTTGATCTATGTGATTCTATCTCTGATTCCCAGGCTATTTATTAACCTGCCAACATAAATATCAATCCGAATTAGAAGACTGATATAATTGGACAAATATATGGAGACGGGAATATCTAATTCATGACTGTTCGTAAAGCTGTAATACCAACTGCAGGATTCGGGACTCGTTTCCTTCCAGTAACTAGATCAATACCCAAGAATATGCTTCCAGTTTTGGATCGGCCTAGCATACATCTGACCGTGGAAGAAGCTGCTAAAGCAGGTATAGAGCACATTGTCTTTGTCTTGACTCATGGACAAGAAGCTATCGGTCACTATTTTGACAGATTACCAGAGCTCGAACAGAGGCTCAAAGCCAGAGGAGATTCAGAGATTTTGGAGCAAATGGTTGCAATTTCCGATATGGCTGAGATTAGCTATGTTTATCAAAAACAGCAATTGGGGCCTGGTCACGCAGTGTTGGCAGCAAAATCGGCAATTGGTCACGAACCCTTCGCAGTTTTTTTCCCTGATGATTTAATACTGAGTGAAGTGCCTACCATAGCGACTATGATAGATATGTTTAACAAATATGGTCAAAGCGTTATTGCAGTGGCTAGGGTCGAGGATGAAACAATCCCTAGTAAAGGTATCATTAACCCTCAATTGCTTCAGGATAATATTTATCAGGTGCTAGACTTGATTGAAAAACCAACTATACAAGATGCTCCTTCAAATTTAGCCATAGTGGGGAGATATGTCTTAACGGAAGATATTTTTGATGCACTGGAATCATTAAACCCAACTGCTGGTGGGGAAATATGGCTAACTGATGCTATTTCGGAATTGCTTAAGACTCAAAAAGTATACGGATATGAATTTCCCGGGATACAATTTGATGTCGGCACTCCTATTGGTTTACAAATGGCTTCAGTTTATGAAGCTCTTCGTCGAGAGGATACCTCGAACCAGTTTAGAACTTGGATTAAGAGTATATTGTGATCATCTGACGGGCAATATACAGGTTAGATAAATTGTAATTGCCTGAGAAACTAAGAGGTTTGTGCATCTTGCCCCAATTGCCGTTGACAGGGATACGAATCTTATCTGTTGAGCAATATGGCGCCGGCCCTTGGGCTACTATGATGCTGGCTGACTTAGGAGCCGAAGTCATAAAAATAGAAAACCCCCGTTCTAATGGTGATGTGGGGAGGTTTGTTCCGCCATATACGGGTGAAAAGGACAGCATTTATTTCCAAAGTTTTAATCGAAATAAGAAAAGTATAACTTTAGATATTCAACATGAAAAAGCATTTAGTGTTTTACATCCGTTGGTTAAAGCTTCGGATTGCGTTTTTAACAATTTGCGAGGTGATCTACCTGCTAAGCTTGGACTTGACTATCCGTCTCTGAAACATATTGATCCAAGTGTGGTTTGTTGCTCGCTGTCAGCTTTTGGGCGTTCAGGGTCCAGAATGTCTGAACCAGGCTATGATTATCTTATGCAAGCTTATACAGGGTGGATGAGTATTACGGGTGAGCCTGACGGACCTCCTCAAAAAACCGGACCATCAATTGTCGATTTGAGTGCAGGGATAACCGCTGCATTGGCGGTTTTGGCAGCGATCATGCGTTCACGTGAATCAGGAATCGGATGTGATGTTGATGTGAGTTTATTTGATACCGCGTTGTCTGAATTGGCATATGTAGCTTCATGGCATCTTACAAGTGGTTATCAGCCAAAGCGTTTTAAGCACTCATCTCACCCATCCCAAATACCGTCTCAACTATTGCCGACAAATGATGGCTGGATGGTGGTAATGTGCGCTAAAGAGAAATTCTACAGATCACTGGTTGAAATTATGGGTATGCCTGACCTTGGAGAAGATCCACGATTCGCAACTTTTGAAGATCGGCTAGTGAACCGAGATGTACTGGTAACTATACTCGAAGAAGCTTCTATGTCCAAATCTACAACAGAGTGGTTGGAGTTGCTTAAAGGTAAAGTTCCATGTGCTCCGGTTAATAGTGTGTCGGAAGCTTTTAAAGATGAACAGGTTACTGAGAGAGGGTTAGTTGTGAATATCCCTCACCCGGAATTTGGGGAGATCAAGCAAGTTGCAAGCCCAATTAATTTAAGTGATACAGATACCATATACAAACGTGGACCCGCACTAGGTGAGAACACGGAACAAGTCTTAAAAGAAATGCTAGGCTGGAATGATATTCAGATTTCTGAGGCTTACCAAGAAGGTGTTGTATAAACTATCCGGTCCCAAGCTCAGCCATGTGAACCACTTCGAATATAAGGTGGATTTGTAATGCCAACGGTTAAAATTGTTTATTCGATAAGCCACTAGACCGAGTTATGTGACTATGGGGTAACATCACAAACCCTCAGATACCACACCAAGAGATAGCGCCTTGAGAACAACGCGCTAGAGATTCCTGATCAATCGAGATGGAGCCTGTTGCTAATAAGTTCCCGAGTCTCTGCGTTTTTGGAAGCAGTCATTGCAATATACTGGACGTGTTCCTGTTGGCTGGAAAGGCACTTCTGTATTGTTACCGCACTCAGCACAAACCACAGGGTACAATTGTCTTGTACCACCGCCATATCCACCACCACCACCACCGCCCCAATTAGAACGACGTTGTTGTCTGCAATTTGGACACCTCTTGGGGTCCGTATATCCCTTTTCACTGTGGTAGCGCTGATCATCAGAGCTGAAAATGAAATCTTCTCCACATTGCGCGCACGCTAAAGACCTGTCCTGAAATACCACCGTTCGACCTCCGTTCACGATTCCTGATTCTCGTGATCATTGAGTCAACTGGCGTATTTGACAGTTCCTATCGACACCCAATCCACGAGGTGAACACTCTAGCATAGACTTTCGGCCCGTGCAACAGCAAACAAGGATATTAATTAATTGACATTAGTGAATCACGTACGTATTACGTAACAAACCGTGAATCTGGAGATTGAAAACTTCAGATGCCTAAATGGATGATTGTGGTGGTGACAAGGCTCAAAGAGGGAGTTAATATGATTTATAGAATGCTTGATGTGTTTGCTCAAAGCCGATTGCCGATACTGAATTGTTAACTAATTGAAATATGTTGACTAAGAACAGTTATGATATTTTTGAGACATCCTGGGGATGGGTGGGTGTTCTAGCATCTCAGAAAGGGTTAATACGTACTACTCTACCTTGTGCAGATATAGAAGAGTGTACTAGATCCCTTGGTCCTACTTTGGATGATGCAGTCCAAATACCTGGGAATTTTACTGTACACAGGCGTGATTTCCGTGATCTTTTTGATGGACGAATTGTTAATTTTGATCAATATGCTGTTGATATAGCAGATGGCCCTCCATTTTATTCTGCAGTGTGGTCCCTATGTAGACTGATTCCATTTGGAGAAACTCGCACCTATAGTTGGATTGCATCTAAACTTAATTGCCCGTATGGAGCTAGAGCAGTAGGTCAAGCAATGGCACGTAATCGACTCCCAATAGTAATTCCATGCCACAGAGTGATTTCTAGTAATGGAGATCTGGGTGGATATGGCAGAGGCTATGGATTAACCTATCTCAAGAAAAGGCTGTTAGATATAGAGGCAAGATTATGTACAGGAGAGATTCCGTGTCATGATAACTAGCATTAGGATGGGGCAATTAGAATGTAGAAACCTTGCCTCTCTCTCCTATTAATGCTGCGAGCTGGTTTTCTAATTCCCCCGACGCTTTGATCCTAATATTGGGCCATTCTAAGGTGACAACCTTACCCTTGGAAGCTATTTCAAATTGAACTTGATCGTCTCCTAGATATTCCATAAGCTTTCTTAATACATCATCAAGGAGAGTTCTGTCGGAAATCGACTCTCCAGTCTCATCCAACCTGATATTGAGTTTCTTGCTGGAATTGCCGTTAACCGAATTTGATTCATGTGCCTGATTTAGAGATCCAATATTGGTGGTAGTCAAACTTTGTTTTGCTGTGTTAGGTGCATTGATTGATTTGTCAGAACCAATGTTTGAAGAATTAGTGTTGGTATGAGTTATTGGGTTGCCGGGAGCCTGCTCTGTGACAGGTTGTGAGTAAACAGATGCGTTTTTGCAACTAACGCTCATTCGATCACCCCTTAACCGCAGTGTACCCAAGATTTGCACTATTGATCCATATTCCCAGAGAGACTGGGTATTTTCTAGCTTGTCTTCCCAAATTAGAACGTCAATATCGCCATCCATCAGCGTAACAGTTGCTATCTTAAAGGGTCTCCCATTTTTGGTGAACCTGTCTATGCTGGATGAAACCTGACCCTTGAGTGTAATATCTTTGTCTTCCATGCCTGGATGTAAATCCGAACGGAATGAAATTATCTGGGAGTCATAGCTAGATGGATCAACTAATGTAATATTTGTTAGAGATAGGCCAAGCAACTCTTTTTCCCACATATGTTTTTGCCGTTCGCTAGTAATAATATCTTCCAGTTCTATACGTGCTAGAGGAGTTGGTACTGAGTCTCCAAATAAATCAAACATTGAAGTTTGATTTGAATTTCTCATAGAAGCTTCACTTTGTGCTAGAGCTATTATCCTGTCAGTTACATTAAGAAGAGCGGTCCTGTCCCCAAAATCATCGAAGGTGCCCACCATTATTAGGCTTTCAAGAGTCTTTTTATTCAGATTGCTCAAGTCTGCTTCACGACACATTTGTTCAATTGAATCAAAAGGACCATGATCTATAGATGCTTCTGCTAATTGTTTTATTGCCGATGTATTGACGTTTTTAACTGAACCCATACCAAACAATATACTAGGCTTGCCATTAGAACTACTGAGTATTGAAAACTCTGAATGCCCCTGTGTGTAATTTGGCGTGAGAACGTCTATACCCAGTTTTCTACAGGTGTTCACAGAGCTTATAGTTTTGTCAGTATTGCCGGAGTAGGAATTCAAAAGAGATGCCATATATTCTGCGGGATAGTGTGCTTTCATATAAGCAGTCCAGTAGGAGATGAGACCGTAACTCACAGCATGTGGCTTAGCAAACGCATAGCCGGCAAATGGTTCAATAAGCGAGAAAACCCTATTTGCAATTTCTTCAGAGTAACCTTGCTGAATAGCTCCTTCAATGAAACCTTGTTGTTCCTTGGCCATGATTTCAGGTATCTTTTTCCCCATAGCTTTCCTCACCACGTCTGCCCGTCCTAAAGAGTATCCTGCAAATGTTCTAACTATTAATAGCACTTGATCCTGGTACACGATTATCCCGTAGGTCTCTTTCAAAATGTTTTCCAAATCTGGATGAGGGTAATCTTCTTTGGCCCGACCGTGCTTACGGTCGATAAAGTTATCTATTTGTTCCATTGGCCCTGGTCGATAAAGGGCTATCATGGCTGAGATGTCGCTTAAAGAATTTGGTTTCAAATCCTGGATATACTTTGTCATGCCAGTGCCCTCTAGCTGGAACACGCCTCCAGTATCACCATTTGAAAGCATTTCGAAAGTTTTTGGGTCGTCGAGTGGTATCTCCCTCAACACAATTTCAGGCCCTGTTTGAGCAATTAAGTCTCTGGTTTTTGCCAAAACCGTCAGGTTCACTAGGCCTAGGAAATCCATTTTCATAAACCCCAAACCTTCAAGGGGTCCCATAGGATATTGAGTCATGCTGACACTCGACTCATCACCTTTCAGGGGTTTTTGGAGGGGTACAACGTCATCGAGGGGATCTTTGGATATGACCACACCAGCTGCATGAGTACTGGAGTGTCTTATGGTGCCTTCAAGCTTACGGGCTACATTAATCAAATTTTTCACAGCATCATCATTGTTATATATTTGATTCAGTTCCGGACTTTCTTTTATCGCATCATCTATAGTGACGTGTAGTTTAGTTGGAACAAGCTTCGCGATTCTGTCAACATTTTCATATGGAATTGCTAGGGCTCGACCAGTATCTCTTATGGCTGCTTTGGCTCCCAATGTTCCAAATGTGATGATTTGCGCAACATGTTCGCGGCCATATTTTGAAACAACATAGTTTATGACTTCTTCACGGCGATCATCTTGAAAATCCATATCTACGTCAGGCATTTCGTTACGCTCAACATTTAAGAAACGTTCAAAGATCAGTTGATGCTCCAATGGATTAACGTCAGTTACTCCTATGCAAAATAGCACCATGCTACCTGCGGCACTGCCTCTGATTGCGAAGAATATGTCTCGTTCCCTGACGAACCTAGCGATGTCCCATACAACAAGGCAATAATTTGCATATTGAGTTTGTTTTATAACTTCAAGCTCGTATTCCAATCTATTTTTATGTGATTCAGTCACCAGGTTTTGAAGGCGATTATTAAGACCTGACCACGCAAGTTTTGAAAGATATTCGTCAGCTCCCAAGTTGTCAGGGATTTGGAACTGTGGCAGACGCATAGCGGAGAAATCTATGTTGATTTCGCAACTATCGGATATCTTCATTGTGTTCGAAATGGCTTCAGGGGTTTCAGCGAAAAGTTGGTTCATTTCGTTGGGACTTTTGAGGTAGTAAGAGTCCTCTGACATGCGTAATCTTTTACTGTCATTCAGGTTTGTGTTGGTGTGTATACAAACCAATACATCTTGAATTGGTGCATCTTCCTTCAGTGTGTAATGTGAGTCGTTAGTGGCTACTAGCGGTATATCAAGATCTTTCCCCATTTCTACTAAATGTTTGTTTATGGAGTCGAGTCCTGGAACACCTCCGTGCTGCATGATTTCGAGGTAATAATCATCAAATACGTCTTTATACCAATTTGCGGTTTTGTAAGCTTCCTTGACGTTTTGATTTGTGATCAAGCTTGGTATTTCACCACTAGGGCATCCAGAAAACACGATTAAGCCTTCGCTATGAAGAGCAAGTAATTCTCGATCAACACGAGGTTTGTAATAGAATCCTTCCATGTGCGATTTTGTGACTAACTTCACTAGATTTGAATACCCGGCGTTATTTTTAGCTAGGACAGTGCAATGGAATGGAGTCTTGTCTAGGGGAGACCTGCTATGGCGACTGTTGGGCGCGACATACATTTCACAACCGATGATTGGCTTAATGTCTAAGGAGTTTGCGGTTTGATAAAAATCAATTGCTCCGTAGAGTCCTCCATGGTCAGTTATACCTAAGCTGTCCATCCCTAATTCTTTAGCTTGTGTGAGAATTGGTTTAATCCTGCTTAAACCGTCTAGCATGCTGAATTCTGTATGAACGTGTAGATGTGAAAAATTTAATGACAATGGGATCTCTATACCTTAGGGGATTGGTATTTTTGCTCTCTGTTTATGTTTTTTTTATCACCAACAATTGGTGTGATAGCTGTGAGTTACCGACAATCGCATTATAACTTGTTCATGAGTGAATTCTTCAAGTAAATAAGTTCAATTTACAGGTGGATTTTTAGGGCATCTAACGATGAGACCTCAACCATCCGGATTCAATGGCTTCGCTTTCGGTGCAAAATAATCTGTCTCCATTCGATTCATCAATTCTCGTGGTGTCATAAAATAGAGTCCCGGGGATGTGATAAATACGCTCTCCCGTTTTGTTGTTAACATTGCCTTTAATCACTGGAGTCATCTCATTGGTGTAATCACATTGAGAACTAGTTTTGAGGATGTCCATGGAAGGTAGAGTGCTCCCAAGTTTACCAACATTTGCAGATGCTTGTACCGATTCTGGAGCAAGTGTATTCCATACTCCTCTACGGCTGTTTCTGGCATTACTTTCAGCAATCAAAAAATCTCCCAAGTATTCAAACTGTTGAGGGTAGGAATTTACAAGCGCATGCCCGTTGATTATCAAGGCTTTATTGACCATCTCTCCATTTACATAGACATAGCGGATCAAGTCGCCGTTAATGTCCGTATCAATAGTGTCGCGAACCAATTCTACAGTCTTGTGATAAACCAGAAAACGATTGAATTCTCTAGCATCGGCGGCTAATAGATTCTGTTGATGTTCGTTCGGTGATGAAGGGATTTTGATACCGAGATACCGGACTCGATGTATCCTGTTTTCTATACGAACCTCTATTGTTACTCCATCAATAATGCCAGTTACTTCAGCAAGCATGGAATTTTTTAGATTTGGAGCCAGTTCTTCGTCTTTACTATTATTGCCTGTGCTACATGCGTACAAAGTAGCGCAGAATAAACAAATGAAAGTCATCAAGAATAGTTTGGCACTAATCATTTTTGTTCGGAGAGGAAGAAGTCGTTTGATGCACAACTGCTCTAATTGAGTCATTGTATATTCCTGGTTGCGCACCTGCAGTGAAGTTACCGAACGAATCTATCGTTCCAATCCCATCTGCATTTAAATACCACCTAACTACCAAGTCTCTTAATAAAACTCCATTTTCATCTATTCCATTTATTCGAAAACGAGCGGTTCTTCCGGGCGAAAGAGTTGCTATTTGGGGGGTGATATTGATCTCACTAAGTGTGCCCGTGATGGTTAGCCCTACATATTCACTTCTTTCAATAACTCTATTACCAATCTTTTGAGTGACTGTAGTCATGATTGCATTGGGGTATATTCCAGGAGGACCGGATGCTGAAAATTGTCCGTCAGGGAGTATTGTCCCGACGACTGGATTTACAACGGACCATGTAATGGACAAATTTGATATATAGTCACCGATGGCATCAATGCCCCTCGCGGACAATAATGCTCGTGAACCAGGAGGAAGTATTACTGAGGAAGGGACAACTTGAACATTCTCTAAAGGACGGTTTCCAGTCATTTTGTTTATAACTACAGTAGCGTAATCTTCGGCAAGCATGTTTCCAGTCTCACCCTTTATTATTGCTTCCACTCGTATTGATTCAGCATAGATGCCAGGTGTTCCACCAGCAACAAAATTACCGTTACCATCAATTATTCCCACATTGTTTTTGCTTAGGGTCCATCTGAGTTCGGTACCTGTTAGTGGTTCTCCGAGTCCATTCAGGGATACGGCCCGCAGACGAATTTTATCTCCTGGTGATAGGTGAACAAGTCTTGGTAATATTTGTACATCCATAAAGTCATCGGCATTCGGTGTCCGCACCACCTGGATGTCAATGTATTCGGTTATGCTGGTTCCTTGCCATACACCGGTAACACTCACTACATCTTTAAACTTATTTGGTTCGCCGACAATGGTTAGGTATCCAAGGTCATTAACCCTGCCAAGGCTTGGGTCCGCAACGTTCCAAGAGAAATTTACTCCAGGTATAGCGACACCATCTTCGGTAAATCCTATAGCCCTCAGTCGGTATATTTGACCGGTTCTTACTGTTGGACTATCCGGCAATATCTCAATATGTGAAAGTGTTGTTTCCGATTGTTTCCCAATTATTTTAACGTCAATTGAAGCACGAGCGTGCTTGATCCCCTGTGGGGTGTTTTGGATGGCGGTAACGGATATTGCATCGTTGTATAAACCCGGTATTTTACCTCCAACAAATCCTCCCATGATATCTACGTTTCCTGCTCGTAAATCATTCACTGACCAAACAAGTTCTACGTCACTGATACGTACATTATCAGTGGTAAGAGCGACAGCATCTAGAGACAATGACTCATCGGGATCCAATACCACCACACTGGGGGATATTTGGACGTGGTGGACAAAAGCACTCTTGATTTCATCAGAATCAATAATTACCAATGAAGCAGTGATTTCTTTAGCATCGGTAGGTATGCGGATCTGATTTTTGGTTATTGGATAATTTGTTGTGTTGGAGTTATTTCCAGAGCATGACAAAAATGCGAACGTCGACAAAGCCAGTATGATTAAATACACAAAGGCATATTCAGGCAGTGAAATGTAATCAACAAATTTATGTCGAGTCATCTGATACCTCTTTGAAATTAACATCTATGAGTATATCTCTATCGAGCTTAAATTCAAAAAATAATCTGTCATCAGAAATTTTGGCAGGTACCTCAGAAGATGATTTGAACCGGTAGTTACGAGGCACCATGATTTCTATTAACACGTCCCTTTCTCGCACTCCAGGCTGTTTTGCCATTTCGAGAGAATACTTCACTTGTTTATCAACTATCTGTATCAAATCAGGTGGAAGGTCATAAACTATATTTAAAGTATCGGTTTTTCCGGCGGCTGTTGATTTTATACCAGAGAAGACTATTTTTTGATGACTCGAGTATATGATAGACGTATCGGATCCAGGTGTGCCATGACCAACTTCAGCGGCTACACTGTATTCAGGCAACGGCAATACTGTATTGCTCAATAGTACAGAACCTTGTGGAATATATGCCCTGACAAAGTTCCAGTAGCATGCGTTCTTGAGTTGGCTGTAATTGCTGCCTCGATTCAACCATTGAGGATCGCAAGGAGGTGATCCTGGACCACTGTGGTTCTTATATTCGAGAGACAGGGTTCCACGAGGCCTGCGAGGATTTTGGAGGTCTATTTTGTAACTCGTACTCCTCTGAATATTTCTATCTACTTTGCTCCATCCGACATTAGAATCTATAACATAAAGGTAGTCGATTTTTTGTTGGTTAATTTTACCGCCCCAACCATATTTATCTATAAGTGTTTGTAATTTAGGGTCGTCAAAATGTAAAAGTGTCTCTTTTTGTTCCATGGTTTCCAGGATACTTTGTCCCAGTCGACTGATTTCTCCAAAGCTTAGTTGAGAATTAAATTTTTCCATTAAACCTTGAAGAACTAAATCCATGAAAGCTCTGCCATGTTTGTCTGTCCCGTCTTCCAGCATGGGAAGTAGGTTTCTATGATCAATAGGATAGCTGGTGCCAGGGACTGTTATTGCCCCCATTGCCTTGATCAGGCTGAGAAGACTCCACTGGTTGATGCCAATTACTCCATCAACAAGATTTCTCTTGCCGATAAAGTACATGTCTTGCGCAGTTTTCGCAGTGGTGGGAAAATCGGGATCCCATGACACATCTCGCATAAGCCATACCCAAGCATTCATGTGTTGTTCTAGACCAAATGGTGCGGTTGGATACATATCCAACCTTTCCCAGTCATCTACGCTGACAGCATCTTCGTATGTTATGTCTTTTAGTTTTCCTTGTTCCAATTCTACTAACCATATGGAAGATACGAATCCGCCTGTTGCTCGAAGTTCATCGGAAGAATGACCAAGCACGAGATAGTTTTTGGTTCCATCTTTTCCAATTAATTCAGGTGTTATAGGTGCTACATCGACCAAAAATTTTAACCCTTTTTCAAAATATTTCAGGTTACTGGTCAATTTATTTAAGCTTGGTGAACTAGAGCTGTGATAATTTGCCAATGCATTTTCTAATTCTGTTCTGTTGTTCTCAAAGTCCTTGATATGTATCCCAATAGCCTTGTGACTATTTTTTAGTGCTTCAAGAATTCTTGCAATGAATCCAGAATCTTCAGTTAGCGGGAGCTGACTTTTTTCTTCATTGTTTGAGCCATCTGCAAAAACAATAAGAAATGCAATCAAAATCGAATTAAAGTTGCTCGCCAATTTCGATCCGTTAAGTACGATGGTCCGGCCATTATCTATGCTTCGGGTGGAGATTTTTAATTGGGGTGTTTGAAGTAAAAGACTGAAAGATTCATTGAATTTTGAAGAATCATCCAATTCTACAATCAACTTGTTGAGTGAATCATCCATCGTTTCTAAAGCGGTTAGCAAGGATGAGAGTGAATTGTTATCACTGGCGGTGTCAAATCCTTGAGTATGAAGTTTCTCGACAACTGGTTTTGATGACAGGATCATAGAGTTCAGTGCTTGAACGTCTTGGTCTGCATTTTTAATCACGTGAGCTAATGTAGCGGATTCATAACCGATTATGGGAATCCAGCTTATAGCAGGAGCCATCAATGAGGAATTGTGCACAGATTGAACCAGTTGAGTAGCATTCTCCGTTACTTGCATGACGCTTTGGTGTATCTGTTGTAGTTGCCCAAAGTCATTTACCCAATCCCATTCCTCATTCTGTTTATTTAACACTTCTATGGATTGGTCGAATTTGTCTTTAGTAGAAATTAATTGAGACACTACTATAATCGACCAAATAGATAGAACGAGCACTACTAACGTAGTTAAGGAGATCCAAGCAGTGGTCCAAGCAGATGAATTAGACATGGTCGAATTTACTCTCAGGTTATTATGAGATCGAGGAATAGCCTTATTGTATCTGTTTACTTTGGGAGCGACCGAGAAATTGATGACACTGGTTTAGCCAAATTGTTGGTTCTCACACACCAACAGGGCTCCGATGATTCGGAGCCCTGACTATGAGTTTCCATTTATAGATTTTTAGAGTTTGGGGTGATCTCTCTAGTAATCCATTGGAGGACCAGCCGGCATTGCTGGAGGAGTTTCTTCAGGAATGTCGGTAATCAAAGATTCTGTTGTGATTACCATGGACGCTACGCTTGCAGAGTTCTCTATCGCTGCCTTTGTAACTTTTGCTGGATCCATTATACCGTTAGCTAAGAGATTTTCGAATTCTCCAGATTCTGCGTTATATCCCCAGTCGCCCTCACCTTTGTCGCTTTCTGCGAGAATGACTTCTCCGGACACGCCAGAGTTTTCGGCAATTAGCTTCAAAGGCTGTTCCAAAGCGGCCTCTAAAATTCCCACTCCAGTCTGTTCGTCACCAGAGAGTTTAAGAGCTTGAAGTGCGCTACGGGACCTTATCAATGCAAGTCCGCCGCCAGGTACTATTCCGCCCTCGGAAGCGGCTCGAGTTGCTGATAGTGCATCCTCAACTCGCTGTTTTTTCTCTTTTAGTTCCACTTCAGTAGCTGCACCCACTTTAAGGATTGCAACTCCGCCGGAAAGCTTTGCCAATCTCTCTTGCAGTTTTTCACGATCGTAATCTGAGGTAGTCTCTTCAACTTGAGCTTTAATCTGGCTTATTCGACCTTTGATAGCTTCTTCGTCCCCTTCACCATCAACGAATGTTGTCTCTTCTTTAGTAGACACCACTCTACGAGCGCGGCCCAAATCTTCAACCGTTACTGAATCGAGTTTTCTCCCAACCTCTTCACTTATCACTTGGGCGCCTGTCAATATAGCCATATCCTCAAGCATTGCTTTACGCCTATCTCCAAATCCAGGCGCTTTAATAGCTAATACATTGAGGGTGCCTCTAAGCTTGTTAACAACTAACGTAGCTAAGGCTTCACCTTCAAGATCCTCGGCGACGATGACTACATTCTTTCCAATTTGCAATATCTTTTCTAATGCAGGTAAAAGGTCAGATACAGCCGAAATCTTTTTGTCTGTTATTAAGATGTAAGGACTTTCGAGATCAGATTCCATCCGGTCTTGATTGGTAATGAAATAAGGAGATATGTAGCCTCGGTCAATTTGCATACCTTCTACAAATTCTTGCTCATACTCGATGCCTTTAGACTCTTCTACCGTGATGACCCCGTCTTTACCAACCTTCTCTATAACACCAGCGATTAGTCCTCCCATCTCGTCATCGTGTGCAGATAGGGATGCTACTTGTGCTATTTGCTCCTGGGTCTCGACTTTTTGAGACATGTTGTCAATGGCCTCACGTAGCGCGACCACGCCTTTGTCGATCCCTCTTTTTACAGCCATCGGGTTAGCCCCGGCAGCGATATTCTTGAACCCTTCTTGTATTATTGCTTTTGCAAGCACGGTGGCCGTTGTGGTTCCGTCTCCTGCAACATCGTTTGTCTTGCTGGCCGCCTCCTTGAGGAGCTGAGCACCCATATTCTCGAATGGATCTTCCAGCTCAATCTCTTTGGCTATCGTAACGCCGTCGCTACATACCTGAGGAGGGCCAAATTTTTTATCAATAACTACGTTTCGGCCTCGGGGGCCGAGAGTGATACCAACTGTATCAGCCATAGTGTCAATTCCGCGCTTCATTGCGGATCGTGCTTCTTCGCTAAACTGTAGTTGCTTTGCCAATGCTACTCCTTTCGCTCACCGGCTGGGCCGATGATCCTCCATTGTTTATAGAGTATTTATCAATAATTAAATTTTGAATAAAATATCGTCTTCACGCACTACTAGGTATTCGGTTCCTCCACCTTTGTACTCTGTACCGGAGTATTGAGAATAGACCACGGTGTCACCAATTTTCACGTCCATGGGGACTCGATTTCCATCTTCAGTTAATTTACCAGGACCTACTGCCACTACCTCGCCTTCTTGAGGTTTTTCTTTAGCTGTGTCCGGTATGTATATTCCACCAGCGCTCATTTGCTCTTCGCCTTCTATGGGCCTGATGACTACCCGATTTCCAAGCGGCTTGAATGTCACTTCGGATTTTGGTGCCATGCCTGTTTTCCCTCCTGTTAATTTGCTGTTTTATTCAATGAATTAGCAGTCCTGCATAGAGACTGCTAATTACCGAAATCATACAGATTAACTATGTTGTTGTCAAATTCTCAAACGCACTATTTGATCAGTTTGAAGGCCTGGAAAATAAATAGTTTTGAGGTTGTCGTTGTTGACTGTTCTAACAGACTGAATCTATCATCGCTACATGTTTGATCACATTTGTACATGGATTGATAATCCTAAGTTGATTTTGGTCAAAATGTTTTTGATTTCGTTAAGGCCTAAGCAATGGACAAAGAACTTGCTGTTATACATGGCATTCTTTTTCACTGTTAATGAAGCATGGCAGCTTGGGGAACCTAGCGAATTAATCTCAATGGGGTTTGCTGCAACTTCTGCAACGGTTATATTTGCAATTTTATCAGGAACGATTTACGTATTTAATGATGTATTGGATAAGGATGAAGATAGCCTCCATCCGCAAAAAAGCAACCGTCCTATAGCTTCAGGTAATTTGCCCATTCCCATTGCCCGTAATGGAGCATTGATACTAGTGGTCATCGGAGTGGGCAGCGCATTTTTATTGGGTGTTGGTTTTGGGTTAGTAGTGTCATCTTATTTAGTAATCATGCTTTTGTATAGCCTCTTTTTGAAGAAATTGATGATACTAGATGTTGTGGTAATTGGAGTTGGTTTTATTATGAGAGTTGTTGCAGGGGCGGTAGCAATATCAGTGCCAATTTCTCTTTGGCTGTATGTATGCACGGGTTTAGGATCCCTACTGATAGCCACTTCTAAGAGATACAGTGAATTAAGATCTGCGGGGAAGGATGCCTCACATCAGCGTAGTGCTTTAAATCAATATAGGCAGATCCCGAGATTGTTGCCTTTGCTAATAGTCTCTTTGGCTGTTGGTTCAATGGGGTCATATGTTGTTTACTGCATATTCGCAACCAATCTCCCTGACAACAACTCCATGGCATTTACTTTGCCGTTTGTATTTATTGGTCTCTCTCGTTACATCTATCTGGTTATGTCAAAGGGATTAGGCGAAGCTCCAGAGGACCTATTGATTTCTGACAAACCTTTGATGTTGGCGATAGGTTTTTGGCTTCTTACAACGGCACTGGTTCTGCTGCTGTACCGAAGCTGAAAATCTCCGGATGATCTCTTGACAGGTGATTTGTTTGAAACAATTGAGTCAGTGCGAGGCCATTGTATTTGGACGTGCCGACGGTTCAGTTGTAGTTAGCACTCGGGCCTCTGGCGGTTATTTCACCTTGAGCTACCAATTCTACTACTTCCTCTAGGTCATTAAGGTAGTCGGCTACAAAAGGTTCATGGCCAGGTGACTGCATAAAATGTATTGCTTCAAAAGGGATAGAATCTTTAGAGACCATCCAGCCTTTGTCTTCCATTCCTGTAGCTACTGCGTAGATGTCCAGCGTGTTTGAGCCATATGCGAAAACGGACATGTCTGGTTTACCCATAACAAAAAGACCTTCTATTGCGTTAATGCGTTCTTGGAATTCCTGAATGTAGTTCATTGTTTTTTCTACTAAGCGCATGTAGCCTTCTTCTCCAAGATAATTCATAACAGCCCATGCTGCGGCTATAGCTCCGCCAGGTCGGCTTCCGGCTATGGTAGGGGTTTGATAGTACCCGCTGGGTCTTTTGGGAGGACCAAAATCGAATATCTGGTACTGGTATATATCGGGATCACGGGAGATTATTGCAGACGCCCCTTTAGCGGTATAGCCAAACTTGTGGAGATCCGCTGAAATTGTGGTTACACCGGGTACCCGAAAGTCCCATAATCGCACATCATGCCCTAGCTTTTCCTTGAACGGTAGGAAATAACCTCCTACACAGGCATCGACATGAAAGCTTATTTCGCGTTCGTAGGCGACTGTTGCCATTTCATCGATCGGATCAATCATCCCCAACAACGTACTTGGCGCTGTGCCAACCATAAGGACAGTGTTTTTTGTGACTGCTTGGTGGTAAGAATCTACATCTACCAGCCCATCTGGAGTTAATGGTGTGGAGATTAAGGTAAGGCCGAAGTATTCAGCTGCTTTGTTGAAAGATGGATGTGCTGATTCGGGAGCAACAATTTCAGGTTCTGTAATATTTGGCCTATGCTTTTTAGCTCTATCTCGTGCAGATTTAACACTAAGCAGGTTGCTTTCGGTGCCGCCCGATGAAATTGCTCCGACGGCATTTTCTCCATGCAACAAATTAGCTGTCATTGCTACCACTTCCTGCTCGAATTTGGCTGTACTTGGAAAAATATTAGGATACAGTGCGTTCACCGAGAAGAAATCTATGTAAGCTTGTTCGGCGACTTTTTGTACGTCATCACCCGCCGGGTAGGAAACACCTGCGGCCAATTTTTCTTTCCAATCCATGTCTTTTGATGCGATATCCCGCATAGAGGACATTAATGAGGAGGCGTTGGTACCGCGTTTTGGTAATTTCATAAACTGACCACCGATTGAAATTAATCACAAGTATACCATTACAAAAATGGCCAGCTCACATTTAAATAACTTGGGTTAACCAAAGGCCAATACATGGTGGGCGATGACGGACTCGAACCGCCGACTTCCTGCGTGTAAAGCAGGCGCTCTAACCAGCTGAGCTAATCGCCCGTTGAGCTTGGATATGGTTCCTGAACTTGAAGCGCGCTTGGCGGGACTCGAACCCACGGCCTCAGCCTCCGCAGGGCTGCGCTCTATCCAACTGAGCTACAAGCGCCTGTGCAAGTGTGATATCTGTGAAATGTTGACCTCAGGAACATCACAATCATACCACATAATATGAACTTGATTTCAGCTGTTTTGAATTAAGTTGAAATCTGGACGCCAGTATCTGGCGAGAGTATCATTGGGGACATTATAGATAGTTTCGAATCTTTTTGCGGAGCAGCCCTTCAATAGATAGGAGTCAACATGCCAGTGATATTTGATGCACATGCCCACTGTTTCCCTCCAATGGGAGTGGACTATTCTGGAAATTTAAAAAAAAGATTGGCTGAACTTCAGCATCATGTCCGATTTCATGGACAGGGTATAAGGAGAACAAGGGATAATGCTGTAGTGAATGAACCCTTGTTGGTTGGCACTGACGATGGTATTTCATCACAACCTGATGTAGATTTCAGATTTGGTGCCTATGGTAGATTGGAATTCACTCATGAAAACACCGAGTACTACATGCAATGGATGCCGCCTACCATTCGAGATATGTCTTCTCCAGCTGAATACATTGTTGCCCAGATGGATTACGTTGGGGTAGACAGGGCATTTTTGCAACATGATCGTCTCTACGGCTATCTGGATGATTATTTTGCCGAGTGTGTTAGGAAATATCCGAGTCGACTAGTTTCAGGGGCTCAGGTTGATGAGTGGAGAGGGGGAGAACCAGATCAACTTGACCGATTGAAAAGACAGGTAGAAGAGTTAGGAGCCGGTGCTCTATATTTTTCCACTGGTGGGTTTTTTCATAAAGATTTTGAGATTGACTTGAACGACAGTTCTCTAAGGCCGCTATGGGAACTGGTGCGGAATTTGGGTATACCTATCCACTGGAGTCCTTGTGCTATGAAGATACCGATAGCAGAGGATTATATAAGAGAATTAAGAGAACTAAATATTTGGGCTGATTCTTATCCTGATATAACCTCGGTACTTACTCACGGATTGAGCAATGTGTTTCTTGAAAAAGAAACTCAGAATAGGTACAGAATCCCGCAGGAAACTACAGACTTGTTGAAAAGAGACGGATGGTACATGGAATTGATGCTTCACTTGATGGCTGCTGATGTTGAATTTCCCCCTTATGAAATTCAGTTGAGTAGAATTGTAAGTGACTTAGTGAACAAAGTAGGAGCAGATAAATTGGTGTGGGGTTCAGACATGCCTTGTTGCGAGCGGACTGTTACTTACAAACAATCGAGGATTTTGTTTGAAACCCAATGCGAATTTCTTGAAGAGGATCAATTATCAGCTATCATGGGGGAGAATTTGAATAACTTGTATTCTATTTGAAATTCGTAGCTCTGATTAAATTTCTCAACCGACAGTTAACATAGTGTATTTACCCAGAATAAATCTAAAAAAGTTTATTTAAGCCTACCTTGATTGGTATTTACTATGAAATGAGTTTGTTGCCGATATGCCTAAACTAGGATGCTAAGTATTTTGATTTGAAACCATTGGTGTTGTTTTGGAGGTTGCAGTGGTAGATTTTATTTTAAGAGGTGGCACAATTATTGACGGCTCAGGCCGGAGTTGTTTTAGTGGTGATATTGTTATTGATAGTGGAATCATTTTACATGTAGGAGAAAGCTCCCGGTTTCAGAGTGAACATATCCGTAATTTACAAGGGAAAGTAGTGACTCCCGGGTTTATAGACATACATAGTCATTCCGATTTTCCTATATATGTGGACGGATTGGGTCAAAGCGGTATTCGACAAGGAATAACCACATCAGTTATTGGCAATTGCGGACATGGTCCCGCACCTGCTCCTGACAAAGAGATGGCCAAGCAAGTCACTATTGGAGTTAACGATGATTGGGGAATAGATTTCAATTGGACTACTTTTGATGAATATTTGAGTGAGCTTCTTTCAGTCGGCCAATCTATGAACGTAGCACCTTTGGTTGCCCATGGAGCAATTCGTGTTGCAGCGATGGGCTATGAGCCAAGATTACCATCTAAAACTGAGCTAGAAAATATGGGATCTATGGTAGATGCTGCGATGTCTGCTGGAGCGTTAGGACTATCGACGGGACTTGAATATTCGCCAGGCAGACATGCTGATACAGACGAATTGATTTATCTATCAAAAATAGTGGGACGCTTTGGGGGTATATATGCTTCTCATATCCGTGAGCGGGGTGATGACTTTGAGGGAGCTGTTAATGAAGCGCTAAATATAGGATTGAAGGGAGATGTACAAGTGCAATTGTCCCATTTAGCACCAAGGCCATATGCTCCTGCTAATATCCTCGATAAAATATTGGCAAATATTCATAAAGCTACTTTGGATGGACAGTCAGTTGGTATAGACACTTTTCCTGATCCTTGGGGACCAGCACATTTGCTAGACTTAGTACCATCCTGGGTTTACGAAGGTTCTGAGGATGAAGTGTTGACTCGTCTAAAAGATCCAGATACTGCAGAAAAATGTTATGAATACGTCTACAACAAAGGGAATTTTCTTTTGAGATTAAGTGGATTTGACCAATTTTATCTTTCCTACTCCCGTTCGTACCCGGAATTTATGAGCATGTCTTTAGACAGTATTTCAAAAGACTGGGGTATTGATATTGTACAAACAATTTTGAAACTGGCGGCAGCTGACGGAAAGGACTTTGGGAGTGTCCTAATACGTCACATATTTTCTACAGAAGATGATTTGGACCAATTGCTTAAGGATCCTCTTTGTAGCGTAGGTAGTGACGGTGCTGTGGCATCCAAAGAAGGACTGTTGAAAGAACTTAAAATGAATAGATCTAGCTTCGGATATGTGCCTAGAACAATAGAGGAATATTCCATTAAACGAGGTTTGTTTAGTGTTGAGGAGGCGGTACGTAAGATGACTTCTTTACCAGCCAGCCAGATAAATGTGCGAGATAGAGGAACTATTGAGGCTGGTAAAGTAGCTGATGTAGTGGTTATCGATTTGGAAACCTTGGCTGATTTATCTACAGATGATCAGCCACAACAATATCCTACTGGTATTGATACAGTCTTGGTGAACGGGGAAATTGTATTTGAAGATGGAGCCCATACGATGCGGAGACCCGGTAAAATATTGAGGATTTAGATTCATCAAATTAAAACAATAGAAATTGTGAATCAAGCAACAGGCAGAGAATGTTTTATCGGCATATTGACCAAGTTTTTAAGGATTCGATTACCCAAAAGCTTCTAATCCATATCTGATTACTAATTTAAACGCTGGTTGCCCCCGCAGGAGGTGATTGGCGTTCTATCAATTCGATCAGATATCCGTCTGGGTCATTTAAGAAGCAGGCCTTTCTTGCCCACGGGTATGTTGCGTTGGGGCGGATAGCAGGAGGACTCACAAACGTAAACTCCCGCTGGCTTAATTGTGCATATATTTTGTCGAGGTCTTCTACAATAGCACCAATATGAGCCACTCCCACTGAATTTCTAGGTACAGCAACGGGAGTATTATTTGCGGGTTCCAAGTATTGTACTAACTCTATCGAGTGTCTCATATCCCCGATTCCTAGGTAAGCGACATGCATTCTAGTATTGTTGAATCCGGTTAATTGAGAGATCATCTGGCCTTCAATAATCTCGTTACGCTCTTCCGTCAGTCCGAGAACATCCCTGTAAAAAACAAGAGAACGTTCCATGTTGGATACCACGAGTCCAGTATGGTTAAACCACTGCACCAGCATTTTCTACCTCTCATGAAAACTGAATTGTCAGTAAGAAGGCTATATAGGTTAATCCAAAGTGTCAATGTGGTAGTATCGGGTGACTAGAAATTTGTTGAAGGGGTTAACCGATGCCTAGAATGACTGGCGGAGAAGCAGTTGTAAGAAGTTTGTTTGCTCAAGGTGTGCGGGCAGTTTTTGGTCTGCCTGGGACTCATGCACTAGGAATGTTTGATGCATTGCAGGACACTCCAGAAATCCAGCGCATATTGACTCGGCACGAACAAGGAGCAACATTTATGGCAGATGGGTATGCCAGAGTATCTGGAGACATAGGTGTGTGTTTTTTGTCCACGGGCCCAGCTGCTTCGAACAGCCTGGCCGCTATGAGTACCGCGTTCGCTGATTCATCTCCCGTATTGAATATTTCCAGTCAGACATTGGTGGCTGGTTCCAAAGATGAAGGATATTTGCATGATGTTAGTGATCAATCAAATATATTTTCTGAAGTAACTGGATGGAATGAGCGGGCGTTTAGTGTGGTTTCAATTCCATGGCTTGTTCGTGATGCGGTTTCAATGATGAGAGGTGGTAGATCAAAGCCAGCGGCCTTGGAGATACCTAAAGAAATCCTGGATGCATGTGAAGAAGTTGTCATACCAGATCGTGCCATTCCATCTGTTCCAGAACCGACCGAATCACAGGTAGCATTTGTGGCTCAATTAATTTCAAAATCGGCCCGGCCTGTTTTATGGATTGGTGGAGGTGCTAAGGGAGCTACTCATCAGGTAACTCAATTGGCAGAAAAACTGGGTGCGCCAGTTCTGTCTAGTCTAAGTGGAAAAGGAGTATTGCCAGACGATCATCCTTTGTCACTGGGATGTTTTGCATCACATCATTCTGAGATCAGTGAATATCTACGAGAATGTGATCTGGCAATAGTCATTGGATCCCATTTGGGTCCGGGCGATACGGCGGGAGGGAGTTTACCGTTCCCCGATAATTTATTACAGATTGATTTGGACCCTAGAGTTATCGGCAGGAGTTATCCCGTGAAAGTTGGGATGGTTGGAGATTGTCAGTATATTCTAGGAAAACTTCTTGAAGAAATAGATGTTCCACCTAGAGAGATTTCCGATACCTACGAGCAAATTTCCATGATGAAATCATCGTATAGGAATCATTTACTGCAACGTTCACGGTTGGCTGTTGAATTGATAGATTCGGTTCGTAAATCAGTGCCTGTTGATGGCATTGTGACAGGAGATGTCACCATCACTACTTCATGGGCTAATTTACTCATGGAGATTTATCATCCTCGAACATTTTTGAAGCCTGGTTCTGGTGCTTTAGGTGCGGGTTTGCCATTAGCGATGGGAGCGAAAGTCGCTAGGCCAGATGCAAAAGTTCTATCTATTTGTGGTGACGGAGGATTTCTTTACACAGCGGCAGAATTAGCAACCGCTGTTCAATCAGGCATAAATGTAGTAGCCCTTGTTATAAATGATAGTCAATTCGGTATACTCGTGCCGCAGCAGATGGATAAATTTGGGAGGAAAACTATGGTGGATTTGCAGAATCCTAATTTTGTTGAACTCGCTAGAAGTTTCGGTGCTTATGGTGTTTCTGTAAATAGATTAGATGAGGTGGGCCCGGCGATAATATCAGCTTTTGCAGAGGACAGGCCTGCCGTTGTTGAATTTCGAACAAGCATCCCATTTCCATATGATCTAAATGTTTAGCTGAGTACCCAAAAGTAAACTTAGCTATTTTCAAAAAGTATTTTGGATGGAAATTTGGATATTAGCACCTTGGTAATTGTGATAGTCTCAAATACAAAAATTTCTCGTTGTGGTCCAACATTGCTAAACAGGAGTATTTATGACCAAAGCCAATCGCGATGTATTTAAGAATTTTATAGCCGGGAAATGGGTTGAATCTAATACAGGTAACACGTATCAAATAACCAATCCAGCCAGGAAATCTGTAGTATTGGGTTCATTTCAAAGTTCAAACAAGATCGATGCTGAGCGGGCTGTGGTGGCTGCGGAAGATGCTTTGAGAGCTTGGGCGGACACTCCGGCACCATCTCGAGCATCGGTGTTATTTAAAGCATTGGAGATAATGGGCAAGAGAAGTGATGAGATTGCTCAGTCAATCACAGATGAAGAGGGAAAGCCTATATTAGACGCAAAAGGTGAAGTGAGAAGGGCGATGAATATTATCGAGTACGCCGCAGGTGAAGGTAGGCGTATGTTTGGATACACTACTCCATCTGAGTTGCCAAATACTATGGCGTACACTACACGCAGGCCATTGGGAGTCGTCGCTATAATAACTCCGTGGAACTTCCCGCTCGCAATCCCTGCCTGGAAATTAGCCCCTGCTTTAATTTGTGGTAATACAGTTGTATTTAAACCAGCATCATCAACTCCCATGACGGCAGTTAAGTTGATAGAAGTGTTTGAGGAAGCTGGTTTACCTCCGGGTGTTCTAAATATGGTTACGGGTTCAGGATCGTCTGTGGGTAACGTTTTTGTTGAAAACCCTTCTGTTAAAGGGATCACATTTACAGGCTCAACCGAGATTGGCACACAAGTTTATTCAGAAGGCGCTGCACGTTTAAAAAAAGTACAGTGTGAGATGGGTGGTAAAAACGCTGTGATTCTTCTGGCTGATGCGGATCTTGATAAGGCTCTGGGTGGAATTGTCCAAGGTGCATTCGGATCCACTGGCCAAAGATGCACGGCTACTAGCCGAGTAATAGTTGAAGATGCAATATACGATGAATTTATGGACGGCCTGATTGAGAGAACCAGAAACCTCAAAATAGGTGATGGCTCTGATCCAGATGTAGATGTAAGTCCGTTAGCTAGCAAGTCACAATATGAAGCTGTAACCGAATACATAGAAATAGGTTCTAGTGAAGGAGCCACAATTGCTTACGGGGGCAATTCGTTGTCAGGTGGTATTTTCGATGAGGGATATTACGTAGAGCCTACTGTCTTTACAGGTGTCAGTACTTCTATGCGTATAGCACAAGAAGAAATATTTGGTCCTGTGTTGACCATTTTCAAAGCTAAAGATCTGATAGAGGCAATCGACATCTCAAACAATGTTAAATTTGGATTGTCGTCTTCCGTGTATACAAATGATCTCACCAATGCCTTTCACTATGTGAATACGGCAGAGGTCGGAATGGTACACATAAACTGTCCTACACTTGGAGGAGAAGTGCATTTGCCATTTGGAGGATTGAAATCTTCAGGAGTTGGGCATCGTGAACAGGGGGTTGAAGCAGTTGAATTTTTCAGCGAGGTTGTCACAGTTTACATCGACCATGGGAGCACACCAAGCTAGCAAGCAAAATTTGTTTAAAGAACATTATTGCGAAAGCGTCAAGTTCCAAAAACAGTTAACGCAGCGTATAAAGATAACTAGGTTTAATACAGTATATTAAAACGTACGATGGTTCCTATAACAACTGGAGGATTTAGTATGGTAAAAAGAATTAATAGAGCCATCGAGTTATTAGAAAATGGCCAACCTATCTACTATACGGGATTACATTCATTCTCCAGAGATTTTTTAACTTACGAACAAGGGAAAAAAGATTCAACAACATGGGCTGACTATATAAATATAGGCATGGAACATGGATCTTTCGACATGAGTGGACTAGAAGCATATATGGACGGTTTAGTTGATGGTGGTCCTACAGCGTCTGGGCATATCACTCCAACCGTAATTGTTGAACTTCCTGTTCAGGGAGAGGATGCAGCAATAATTAAGTACAATTCCTGGCAAATCAGGCAAATCTTAGCTAGAGGTGTCCATGGAATATTATTATGTGAAGCATCGTCAGCAGAAGCAGTAGCTGCTTTTGTTGAATCTTGTAGGTACAAAATTAACGATATAGGGGTTGGTCATGGTCTCAATGATGGAACAAGAGGGGTGGGTTCAGAATTCAAAGCTAAATTAAAATGGGGCATTACAGACGATAATGATTACAGGGCAAAAGCTGACCCTTGGCCATTAAATCCCCTAGGCGAGCTTTTGTTGGGGCTAAAGATTGAGACACTCGAAGGGCTAAACAAGTGTGAGCAGATTCTTAGCGTTCCGGGCATTGGTTTTGCTGAAATGGGTCCGGGGGATATGTCTATGTCTATGAAAATCAAAAGAATTCTAGGTGATCATCCTGATCAGAGACTGAAAGATGCCTCAATAAGGGTTAAAGCGGCATGTGACGCAAATGGGGTTAAATTTTTGGATACAGGTACTCCTAGCAACATTATCGAAGTGATTGATTCTGGTGCCAGAGTCATATCTGGGCACAGTCAGGAAACAGCTGAACTGGGTAGGAAATATACTTGTAGAACAATGAAAGTTTAAAAAGAGCTGGTGCCGAAGGAGGGATTCGAACCCACACACCCTTACGGGCACTACGTCCTGAACGTAGCGCGTCTACCGTTCCGCCACTTCGGCATTTGGCCCCTCGTTGCTGTCGGATGAACTTGGTTACGCGGATGATGTGGGCGATCGAGGATTTGAACCTCGGACCTCTCGCGTGTGAGGCGAGCGCTCTAACCACTGAGCTAACCGCCCCTGCTATACCACATTACCAAATATGCGAGCGCTGTGGTTGTTCCTTAGCTTTTACCATACAATTTAGTGCTGCCGACAACAACTGAGAGTGGCAACGACAGGATTTGAACCTGTGACCTAGCGCTTATGAAGCGCCCGCTCTAACCGCTGAGCTACGTTGCCGTAGGGAAAATCGTTCAGTATCTTATATCCAGAACTAACAGGTGTCAACGCAAAAGACGGTAGATAAATGTTATTTACGAGGATCTTTTTAAGACCACTTTGTTGTTTCAAATTTCAAGAAATGAGAGCAAATATTGAGGAGTTGGTTAAGGATTGCTATTTTTGAATTGCAATGAAACCGATTGTGTCTAACTTGTATGTATGACCGTGTCTTGGGTAGACTAAGTGTTGAGGTCTATAGCGTAGGTGAAACTTTGAGCCTTAAAGTGGTTATCCCCAGATACCATATAGTGAAGAGAATTATAAGAATGAATAGTGGGTTGATCGACTGTGGGTGAAACGCTGTATGAGGCCGCAAATTAAGTAACTTTCGGAGGTAATATTGTGCCGGCTTATGCCGTTCTAGGTGCTCAATGGGGAGATGAAGGTAAAGGTAAAATAGTAGATTTCCTATCCAAAGAAGCTGCGATTGTAGCAAGATTCTCGGGTGGAAATAACGCTGGACACACAGTGATGAATCATCTGGGTACTTTCAAGTTGCACTTGATACCTGTTGGAGTTTTTTGGCCTGAATCTATAGGGGTTATAGGTAACGGAGTGGTTGTTGACCCCGATGGATTGCTTCAGGAAATAGATGGACTTGAGCAAAAAGGTATAGATTTGAAAGATAGACTAATGGTAAGTGAGCGGTCACATATTGTTATGCCATACCATGTTCTTTTAGATGAATTGGCTGAAGTCGCCCGAGGTAATAAAGCAATCGGCACGACAGGACGTGGTATAGGTCCAGCGTATACGGACAAGGCAGCTAGGGTAGGGGTGCGCATTGCGGATTTGTTAGATTTGGAAGCGCTTTTCCCAAGGCTAGAAAATGTAATGGCCCATCACAACGCAGTGATTGAAAAAGTGTATGGAGGCACGCCTCTAGCAGTAGACCAAGTTTTCGAGAAATGTAAACAATGGGCGTTGAGACTCATGCCGTTTATAGGTCCGGTTGAACACGTTGTGTATGATGCTTTGCTGTCGAACAAAACGGTGCTACTTGAAGGTGCTCAAGGTGCTTTGCTTGATCTTGACCATGGCACTTATCCTTATGTCACGTCATCCCATCCAACTATTGGTGGAGCATGTACTGGATTAGGTTTACTCCCGGATCAAATACAGTCTATATTGGGTGTTTTTAAGGCTTATAGTACCCGGGTAGGTCATGGACCTTTTCTAACAGAGTTGCATGGTGAAGTAGGTAGTAAAATACGAGAATTGGCAGGTGAGTTTGGAACAACGACTGGTAGAGCCAGAAGAGTTGGATGGTTTGACTCAGTGGCGGCTAGATATAGCGTTAGAGTGAATGGATATACTTCTCTAGTTTTGACTAGATTGGATGTGCTAGACAGTTTCGATTCAATTAAAGTTTGTACTGCTTACGAACTCGATGGGAAAATAGTAACTGATTTCCCTGGCAGCGCAGCATTACTAGAAAGGTGTACACCTATCTATGAAGAATTTGAGGGATGGGATATTCCCACGGCTGGAATAACGGAATTTGGAGATCTTCCAGTAGGCGCAGTGAATTATGTGCGTCGATTGGAGAGTCTTGTGGGAAGGTCTTTCAATATAATTTCAACTGGTCCATATAGGCATGAGACTATTGAAATTAGTCCGATGGTCAACAATTAGTAGATTTCCTAACACTTGCTAATTGCGCTTAGATCAGCAGTTTAGACTGGTAAATCAATATCGTACTGATCGATTATCGAATCAAACTTTGATGTGAAACCTGCGTCTGCCGGCCACATAGGGAGTCGAGGACTACCTGCTCTGAAACCAGATTTGTTAACGGCATATTTGATAGGTATTGGATTTGTTACCCAAAATAATGCTTTGAATATTGGCAGCAATCGGCGATGTTCAATTGCAGCACTGCTGATGTTTTGTTGAAGAATCAACTCCATCATTTTCTTGATTTGAAGGCCAATTATATTTGAAGCGACACTTACAATTCCAAAGCCACCAACGCACATGATTTGAAATGTTTCATCATCGTTACCCGACCAAACCATGAAGTTATCTGGGGATTGATCGATGATTTCAGTGATTTGAGGGAAGTCGCTGGAGGCTTCTTTTACTCCCACGATGTTATCTATTTGGGCCAAACGCAGGGTTGTATCAGCAGTCATGTTCAGTGAAGTTCTGCCGGGAACGTTGTAAAGTATTCCAGGGAGACTAGTTGATTCCGATATTACTTTGAAATGTTGAAACAGGCCTTCTTGAGTAGGCTTGTTATATGCCGGAACGGTAAGTAAAAGACCGTCAACATAAACTTTTTCAGCCTCTTTTGAAAGCTCGATAGATTTGTTGTGATTATTATCAGTTGTCCCGGCTATCACTGATGCAGTGTCGCCCACAGCCTCTTTCACTTCCGCAAAAAGGCGTATTTTTTCGTCGTCCGACATCGATGGGGATTCTCCGGTTGTGCCACCGATGACTAGTCCGTCTGAACCTGATGCCACCAGAGATGTAGCCAATTTTCTTGCTTGCTTGTAATCTAAGTTACCGTTTTCGTCAAACGGTGTGATCATGGCTGTTAGGAGTCTACCTATTTGGGTCATGTTTGCCTTCTCCTGTTAGAGGTGCATTAGATCTCGTACCAGTAATTCTTCTGCTATTTGGATAGCATTAAGGCCAGCCCCTTTACGCAGGTTATCAGATACAATCCATGCGGTGATACCGTTTCTTTCAGACAAATCTTCCCGAATCCGTCCAATATAAACATCGTCTTGTCCTTCTGCAACTATCGGCATAGGATACACTGAGTCACTAGGGTCGTCTAGCACTCTAATGCCGGGAGCAGATTCTAATATAGACCGAGCTTCTGTGGCTGACATATGACTTGATAGTCCAATATGAACTGATTCACTGTGTCCTATTGAAACCGGTACTCGGACACAAGTAGCTGAAATTTTAAGATCTGGGTTTTCCATTATCTTACGTGTCTCAAGGATCATTTTCATTTCTTCGTTGGAATAACCGTTATCATGGAAATCGTCTATATGTGGTATCAAGTTGAATGCTATTTGATGAGGGTATACATCGGATTTAACTGGTTTGTTTTGCAGTATATCCGATGATTGAGCTTTCATTTCTTTTACCGCTGCCGCGCCAGTCCCCGATACTGATTGGTATGTGTCGGCAATCACTCTTTGAACTGGATTTATTGCATTAAGTGGCTTTAACAACATGACTAGGGGAGTTGTTGAGCAATTAGGGATCGATATTATTCCCTGGTGTGTTTCCAAAGCCTCAACGTTAACTTCTGGAACAACTAAAGGTACTTTTGGGTCCATTCGAAAAGCTGAACTGTCATCTATGACTACAGCACCTTGCGCGGAAGCTAGTGGAGCAACTTCTTTACTGACTGAGGTGGTAGCTGATATAAATGCTAGGTTCACTTCACTGAGCAATTTGGGTGTGACTTCTTCAACTGTTATATTTTCACCCATTACTTTAAGATTGGTTCCAACGGAATTTTTACCACATAGGCGGATACTAGTCGCAGGGAAATTGCGTTCCTCCAAAATATTTAAAAAAACTCTTCCAACAGCTCCTGTTGCGCCTATCACTGCAATTTTACATTCTTGCAAGGGACACTCCGTGTGACTCTAAATCGGTGTCATTAATTAATCAATTTGAAATACGGATTAAGTTTACTGGAAATGTAGTTATGTTTAAATCGAATCTAAGTGCCAAAGTCTTATATGCCTAGGATGTTTTCAAGGCCAATAGTTAGTCCGGGATTTTTGTGGACATGATTTATTGCCATGACAACTCCAGGCATGAAGCTTTGTCTGTTAATCGAGTCGTGACGAATAGAAAGTGTTTGGCCTAATTCGCCAAATACTATTTCATGATGCGCGACCCGGCCGGGCATTCGAGAACTGTGAATGTTGATGCCTTTATGTAGGCCTCCTCTTGTTCCGGCAATGGTGTTTTTTTCAGGAATGTTAGACTCAAAACTATCACTTTTTCCAGAGATTGCTGCTTGAGCTATTGCCACAGCTGTTCCAGATGGAGAATCGATCTTTGCCTCGTGATGAGTTTCGGTCAGGTCTGCATATTTGAAAAACCGACTAGCCACTTTTGTCAGATGCATCATAACTGCCATACCGATTGCAAAATTGGGAGCAATAAATATGCCGATTTTATTTGTGTGTACTAAGTTTTTAATCTCTTTGATATCTTCTTCAGTCATCCCTGTAGAACCTACCACTATGGATTTACCATATGAACAGCAGGTCTTGATTGCAGACAGTGCGCCTGATGCATTAGTAAAATCTACTACAACGTCGGAATTCTCAAAGCCAGCCAGCGAATCGAGTGAACCAGAAACAGGAATCTTCCCAGAATTGTTGGGGAGCGATATCTCACCTTGTTTTGCAGTGTAGTCTGCTCCCCCGATTGGGACGAGATTGGATTCACTACAAACGGCATTCAAAACCTCTTGTCCCATTTTACCGAAGATACCGTTGACAACTACTTTTATCTCGCTCAAGATCTAACTCCTAGTCCGCTGGATTGTAACTAGCTTGACCTAGGCCTGCGGTGATCGGGTCTTGTATCGCCGCGTCGATTTCTATCTCTCGGGCCTCCGAATTTAGGTCTTGGTGGTCGGTCCGATCCTCTTCTACCTTCAGATTGAGACTCTCTGCCAGATCCTCGGAAGGGCTCTGAGGAACGTTCACTGCTCGGGCCAGATGAATCTTCCTCTAGAAGCATTCGGCGAGAAAGACTGATTTTACCGGAAGGATCCTTGGCCTTGACTACAACGGTTATCTCTTCTCCTAACTCTACCTCGTCTTCAACACTGGGGACGTGGTGATCTGCTAACTCACTTATATGTACCAGTCCATCTTTACCAGGCAAGAGTTCAACGAATGCTCCGAATGGCGCGATCTTAACTACTTTGCCGGTGAATATTTCTCCGACTTCAATCTCTCTGGTCAGGTCACTGAGTCTTTTTATAGCTTTGTCAGACGCTAACCCATCAGTTGAACCTATTATGACTGTACCATCGTCCTGCACATCTACGGTGGCACCAGTTTCCTCTACGATACTCCTAATAGTTTTCCCTCCCGGCCCAATCACAGCCCCTATTTTGTCAACAGGAACTGAGATACTAACTATCCTGGGTGCATATGGACTCATCTCTTCACGTACTTCGGGGATAGCTTCGTGCATCTTATCGAGGAGGAATAATCGTGCTTCACGAGCCTGCTCAAGAGTGTCTTGTATAACATCCATGGATATATATTTCACTTTGATATCCAGTTGTATCGCAGTGATCCCTTCTTTTGAACCTGCCACCTTAAAATCCATATCTCCTATGTGATCTTCGAGGCCTTGAATATCCGTCAAAGTTACATATTTGTCGTCCTCACCTGTGATAAGACCGATGGATATACCAGCCACTGGTGTTTTTATAGGAATACCTGCATCCATTAGTGCCAAAGTACCTGCGCAAACGCTTGCCATGGAAGTACTTCCGTTGGAACTAAGTGCTTCGCATACAATTCTAAGCGTATAAGGGAAATCATCTTCAGCCGGCAGTATTGGAGCGATTGCTTTTTCTGCTAATGCACCGTGCCCTATTTCTCTTCGGCCCGGAGATCCTACCCTGCGTGCTTCTCCAACTGAATATGGAGGGAAATTATAGTGCAGCATAAAGGTTTTGGTATCTTCAGGACTTAAAGTATCAACTTTTTGTGCGTCTCCGACTGACCCCAATGTAACTATCCCTAATATCTGGGTTTCACCTCGCGCAAAAAGGCCTGTTCCGTGTGTTCGTGGAAGTAGTCCTACTTCTGCAGAGATAGATCTGATTTCCTTAGCTCCGCGACCGTCTGGCCTGGGACCACCGTCAATAATTCGCTTACGGAATTCTCCCTCCATCAAAGATTCTACGGCATCTTTGACTTCGTTTTGGTCATGATCAGCGTCTAGTGACTCAGTGAGTTCGTCTGATAATGACTTTACGGCGTCGTCAAACCCATTGTTATCGAGTACATCAGATACTTTGTGTCCGGCAGTGTCTTTTACTAACTGACCCAATTCCGGCGAAAAACCATGGAAATGGAAAGACGATTTTTCCTTCCCGATCGTATCAGCCATTTCTTCTTGCAGTTCAATGACTTGCAGGTTTACGCTTTGAGCTTGTTTGATTGCTTCGAACATTAGGTCCTCTTGGACCTGCTCTGAACCTGCTTCAATCATTACGACACCATTCTTCGATCCTGCCACAAGCAAGTCCAGTTTAGTTTCTTGAAGTTGTTCAAACGTTGGATTAACGATCAACTGATCGTTAATATAACCCATGCGAGTGCCACTTATTGGGCCGTCGAATGGTATATCGGAAATGGTTAAAGCTGCAGATGCCCCTATGATTGAAAGGGGTTCAAAAGGATTTTCTTGGTCAGAAGAAAAAGGAGTGAGGATAACTTGGACTTCGTTTCGAAACCCATCAGGGAAAAGTGGTCGTAATGGCCTGTCGGTCATACGGGCAATCAACGTCGCATTAGTACTTGGCCTACCTTCTCTCCGAAAAAAACTGCCAGGTATCTTTCCTCTGGCGTACATGCGCTCTTCGAAGTCTACAGTGAGCGGGAAGAAATCGATACCTTTTCTGGGCTCTGTCATAGTGGCCGTTGCCAGCATGACGTTGTCACCATATCTGAGTACTACTGATCCACTTGCTTTTTGAGCCAACTTGCCGGTTTCGAAAGCAAGGGGCATAGAACCTAATTGACATTCAAAATGAGAAACCATTTGATGAGAAGACCTCCTGTTGGGAAATCCTGAGAAAGAAAGAAAGAAATTGCTTGGAAGAAATGTAGTACTTACTACCTTCTCAAGCCAAGTTTTGATATCAGCGTTCTGTAGCCGCCCAAATCTTCTCGATTTAGATACCGAAGCAACCTGCGTCGCCTTCCAACCATTTGAAGCAAACCACGACGCGTTGACTCGTCGCGTTTATGCTTCCTGAGATGGTCTGTTAGACCTTTGATGCGTGAAGTTAGTACCGCTATCTGTAATTCCGTGGACCCAGAGTCCTGATCACTCTTGCGATATTCTTCAATGATGGCCTGCTTTTCGGCCTTGTCCAATCGTCTCTCCTAAAGGATCTCTTACTATTTTATACTTTTAATTTCCATTGATTGTAGCACGACAAGGTAGATTTAATCAATTCAACAAGACTGTCAGCAGCTACGAAAATGAGAACAATTGTTTGGGAATGGACTTGCTGTTAGTCAGAATCATCACTTTTTAGCTAGGTGGAGTTCATATATAAATTCCCTAACGGCTTTCTCGAATCCTGCAGGATTATCTCCCATAACCAGATGTCCTGCGCCGGCAACTGTGCTCAAACGACTGTTTTTAATTCTTTTGTGTAGTTCGTTTGCCGTTTCAAGATTCACCATATCGCTGTTAGATCCGATAACCACTAGGGTAGGGATAT
Source organism: uncultured Dehalococcoidia bacterium (assembly GCA_964570875.1). Taxonomy (GTDB): domain Bacteria; phylum Chloroflexota; class Dehalococcoidia; order Lucifugimonadales; family CATQGZ01; genus CAZMZE01. Next base: position 29,583 of record CAZMZE010000054.1, on the reverse strand, counting down.
CTAACATTTCTATGTGATTCCAAAGCAATTCCGCGTAATCAGGACCAGGGACTTTGCGATTCGGTGAACGCAAGACTTTATCGTATTTCCATGTCCATTTACAGTTGGACAAATGCTTAAGGTTATGCATGATGCTTCCTTTAATTTGGTCAGTGGGTCGGCTGGGATTGTATTCATGGACTCGCTTTACAAAATCATCAATCGAATCTAATTCATCCTCTCCTTGTACAAATTTCCTCATTCTTTCAGATCCTGTTTTTTGCATGGATGGTGCGGAATCTACTACAACCAGCGCTCTGACTCTGCCTGGATGATTTGCCGCGAAAGAAATAGCGTTGCGTCCTCCCATGGAGAGGCCCATAACTACTAAATTGTTCAATTCTAGTGCCTTTACTATCAAGTGCAGATCAGTCCAATAACTCTCAGGGGAGTAGTCTCCTGAGTCTGACCAATCACTGTCTCCGTGCCCTCGTTGATCCAGTGAAAGCACTCTAAACTTGTCGCATAGAGCGAGAGCTACGAAATCCCAAGAATGACAAGTTTGGGCATAGCCGTGGAGCAGTAGCATTGGTGGGTTAGATGGGTCACCCCATTCTAGGTAATGAAAACGGCGAGTTCCAATCTGGATGAACTTGTCCCTTGGTACAGCTTCTGAGCTAAATGATACTCCCATAGCTCTTGCAGCGTCATAGAGCGTCATGCCGTGTTCGTTATTCGGTTTTGACATATACAAACTCCTTTATGATCGACGGGGAGGATGTTTGATTGAACCTATATAGGTGGGTGTTGATTATGCCAATCAGTCGCCTGTTCGAAAGCATATGCAGCTTTAAGGACAGTGTCCTCCGAGAATACTCGGCCTGCAAATTGGATACCTAATGGCATTCCAGCGTTCGAAAGTCCACATGGGACTGTAATGGTAGGCAATCCGCATATATTGAATGGCCGAGTTAGTCTTGGTAATAATGATGTTGTCTCATGTTTTGCACCATCTATGGTTGTTTCAACAGAGCTGAATTTCGGAGCTCCTATTGGTACTGATGGCACTAGCAGTAATTCAAATTCTGACATTATTTTTGATAATTCATTGTTGAACAGCGAGCGGGCATTTTGAGCCACAACGTAATCCGTAGCTGGCAACAGCGAGGAAGATTGTAGTCTATCTAGGACATCAGTACCAATTTGATCAGGATGATTTCTAATGTTCATGGAATGTACAGCTGCAGCCTCCGCCATCATTATTGGTCCTGATATTGACAACGATCTCTCGAGTATAGGCACGGAAATTCGGTTAATATCGGCGCCCAGTTTCTCCAAGATTTTTACTGCATCATCAAATGCCCTGCGGACGTCTGGATCAAGGATGTCGAAGAAGTATTCGTCAGGGATACCAATACGCATGGATGTGATGCCGTCTTCCAGCATAGAGTTAAAGTTTTTTGTGGGGACGTCAACCGAGCTTGGATCCTGATGGTCATATCCCGAGATTGCGTTAAGCATAAGCCCTGAATCAGCAACATTTCTGGTCATTGGCCCGACAGTATCTAGTGTAGAGCTCAACGGATATATCCCGTATCTGCTGACTCGACCGAATGTTGGTTTGAGTCCAACTATCCCGCAGAGTGCGGATGGGATGCGTATGGAACCCCCTGTGTCGCTCCCCAGAGACCCCATTAATTGACCTGAAGCTACTGACGATGCTGATCCTCCACTGGAACCGCCTGTGACGCTTTCTAAATCCCATGGGTTGTGAGCATTTCCATAGTGTGGGTTAGTACTAGTTGGTCCAAAAGCGAATTCATGCATCTGAAGTTTTCCAACGATTATTGCCCCAGCATTTTTCAATTTTACCGTAACTGTTGCATCATAATCAGGTGTGAAATTTTGGAAAATTTGAGATCCTATGGTTGTTCGTATTCCCTTTGTGTAGCAGAGATCTTTCAAGCCTATTGGGATTCCGTGGAGAGGGCCTAGATATTTGCCGGATGCGATTGATTTCTCAGCTAAGTAAGATTCTTCAATCGAAGTTTCTTCAAGTAATGTTATGAAGGAATTTGTGTGGCCATCGGTTTCAGCAATACGGTCCAGATGCGAGCGCATCAACTCTACGGGGGAAAGGTCACCACGGGATATTAGCTCCGAAGCTTCCTTTATCGATAGATAGTACAGCTCATTTTGTCTCACCATTCACATCCGTTCTGGATCGAATCGGAAATCAGGTTCCGTGGTGGAAAGATCTAGCCGCTCGTTTTCTTTAGCCAGATTCAAAAGACGCTGTAGGTGTGGTTGTAATTCTATTGCTCGTTGCTCGCTTATATCTAGGCCAATGACCTGAGCCATGCCTAGTACAGATGTTATGGTCAATGTATATTTTGTCATCTAGAAATCTCCTGAATAAACCTGTTTAGTGACGAAGTGTATTAACTGATTGGCGCGATATATCTACACTCGAAAAACAAATTGTATAAGTTGAGGACTTCTTCATTAGTAATGAAATTTATTCCACCGTGACCGATTTTGCTAGATTACGAGGTTGGTCAACATCACATCCTCGATAGACTCCCATATGGTATGCGATGAGCTGCATCGGAATGGCCATCAGTAGTGGGTTAATGAGGTTAGAAACTTTAGGGATAAACAAAGAGTTGTCAGTTTTGGCATTCACCTCTTGGTCACCCTCTGTAGCAATTGCTATTATTTTGCCACCACGTGCTTTAACTTCACTAATGTTACTTAGCATTTTTTCGTATAGGTTGTCTTGAGGGATGAGACTTACTACAGGCATGTTCTCGTCAATCAAAGATATTGGCCCATGCTTCATTTCTCCGGCGGGATATCCTTCAGCATGGATATAACTAATTTCTTTGAGTTTTAAAGCACCTTCCATAGCTAGAGGGAAATTGATTCCTCTTCCGAGATACAGGAAATTCGAATAACGCGCGTATTTCTGCGCTAATTTCACGTATTGACCTTGATTAGCTACAAGGGAGCCAATCATTGCCGGAACGTGAGCCAGTTCATCGATTGCTTTCTGGAAATATGACTGTGTTATATTGCCTCTCTTAAACCCTAGATAGAGCGAGAGGATATACAAGTTAGACAGTGAATTTGTGAATGTTTTTGTGGCAGCAACTCCTATTTCCACCCCCGCTCGAATTTGTATCGTCGATTCTGCTATACGGCTAGTTTGAGTTCCTGGGTAATTACACAGAGTGATTTGTTTGGCTCCCTTATTAGACGCTTCGCTCATAGCAGCCAAAGTGTCCGCCGTTTCACCTGATTGGCATACAGAAATAACCAGGGTGTTTGGACCAAGGATGGGATCCCTATATCTGAATTCAGAAGAATTGTCTATTTCAGCGGGTATACCTGCCAATGATTCTATCCATATTCGCCCGACCATTGCGGCATGAAGACTGGTTCCCATTCCGATTAATACTATTCTTTCTATTTCTGAAATTTGTTCATCCGAGTACGGAAGAGTTTCTAATTTCACAGCTTTTCTGTCGAATTTAACACGTCCTCTGAAGGTATTCATCATCGATTCAGGCTGTTCGTGGATCTCCTTCAACATGAAGTGCTTGAATTCCCCTTTTGCTGCTGATAAAGGATCATAGTTGACTATAGATGGACTCTTTTTTATTGGGTTCCCTTCCAATTCAATATAGTATGGACCTTCGGGTGAAACGAAGGCTATTTCATTACCTGAAAGATAGGCCACTTTCCTCGTATGAGGTAGAATTGCAGCCAAATCACTGGCTAAGAACATTTCATTTTCCCCGTATCCTATGACTATGCCACCAGCGTAGCCAATTCTGAAAGCAGCAATTTGAGCAGGCTTATTGTTAGAAATTAATACAACTGCATTAGCGCCCTGAAGACGTTTCGCAGTTGAAGTCAAAGCTGCTTCGAACGAGTTGTTTTCTTTTATGTACTCCTCGATGAGATGAGGGATGCATTCAGAATCAGTTTCGGATTGGAAAACATGTCCCTTGTCGATAAGTTCTTTCTTGATTTCAAGGTAGTTTTCGACAATGCCGTTGTGGACAACTATTATATCGTCTGTACAATCAGTGTGAGGATGTGCGTTTCTTTTGTTGGGAGTGCCATGAGTTGCCCATCTGGTATGACCCAAGCCTATTTTCCCATCTGGGATTTTGTTCCCTATGGAATCTTTGAGATTACTTAACTTACCGGCTGCTTTCAATACGTAGGGGGAGTGTTTGTGGTCGATAACAGCAAGACCCGTACTGTCGTACCCTCTGTATTCAAGACTGGACAGGCCTTTAATAAGAATAGGCGCGGCTTGTTTTTCCCCTGTGTAACCTATTATCCCACACATGTATTATTTCCCTTGCCAGCAATTTTGCATTAGATTAACAAATTAATTATCAGGTAGAGTGAGTTTGCTTTCAACTTCTTGATGTTTGTTTACGTGCCTTGGTGATACGATATTCACCATGATAACTTTCTGGTAACAATGCGGCGACTCGGCTCATTACCATATAAGTCAAAGATTCAAGCACTTCCTTTGAAGGTTTACCGTCTATTGGCGGTAAAGAAAATGCAGTACCAATCCGGATTCTGATTTTACCGGTAGGGTTGATCACTCTAAGCCAGTGCCCTATATTTTCTGTTCCGGTTATTCCCACGGGCAAAATGGATACCTGTGTTTTTAGGGCGAGTGAGACAACTCCACTGTGAGCTTTTCGCATTGAACCAGGGCTCCTTGTTCCTTCTGGGAATACCACCATTGCTTGACCATTTTCCAAACCACTTAATACCCATTTGTATGCCCGCATATCAGAATTTGTTCTGTTTACGGGAAATGCACCATAGGATTTTAAGAACCATTTGGTAACAGGTCCACTAAAAAGGCTCTGTTTTGCCAAAAACCTGAGTCTCAGAGGGATACTGGTAACTAGTAATGATGGGTCTACGTTACTTTGATGATTGGCTACAATTATCAAAGGGCCCCTTGGAGGCACGTGATCTCTACCTTCAACGGAGTATTCGGCGAACATTTTGAGGCTGATATTTTGGAGAGACCTACATATAGAATAAACAGTGTTCATACAATCTTACTCCACAATGTCGATTATAGACCTAACTACTTCATCCACTGTGAGATTGTCGGTCCTAATTTTTATTGAATCTGCAGAGGCTCTGAGGGGTGATTCTTTACGCTGGATATCGATTTTGTCACGTTGGGAAATATCCTCGACCACACTTTTAAGGTCTAGCTTTGAGTTATTGGCGGCTAGTTCTATATATCGTCTTTTGGCTCTTGTCAAAACTGCAGCGTCTAGGTAAATTTTGTAATCGGCGTTAGGTAATACAACAGTTCCAATATCTCTTCCTACCATTACAAGAGAAATTTCTTTTGCCATATCTTGCTGATGTTTTACAAGAATCTTTCTAACATTTTGCAATTTAGAAACAAGAGAGACTTTGGATTCTACGATAGGGTCTCTAAGACGGTCGGTTACATTTTCACCGTTGACTAAAAGTATTTCAGAATTCCCGTCGGTCAAAAAAATCATATTGAGGTTTTCACACAAAGTTGTGAGAGATTCAACTTCTTGGATATCTAAATTTTTTGAAATGGCAGCCCATGTGACTGCTCGATACATTAATCCGGTGTCGATAAATTGAAAACCTATCTTTTGGGCGAGAAGCCGCCCGACAGTGGTCTTTCCTGAAGCAACAGGACCATCTATAGCTATGGAGATTTTTTGTTTCAAGCGAGGGTTGCTTTCAATTTTTGCTTATGTTGTTAAATATACTATTGCTGGCATAAGTTCTAATCAATATAATCTTAATCCTCATTACTTGAGATTAACAGATTAATGTTAGAGGAGTACATAATGAGGAAAATTATCGGGATAACCGCCACCAAAGATGCTGATTTAGACCGGTTTTATGAATTGGTACCGTCTGATATTGAATTGAAGAGGATTGATGTGGATGAACCAATCTCAATTCAAAGTCAGCAGATGTCTGGTGTGGTGTCACTGCTTCATATGGGAAATCCTTACAAAAAATTTGACATAGACTTGGCAAGATCGTGTCCTAGTTTACGTCTTGTTCAATCTACTAGTGCAGGAGTAGACAGATTTGATGTCACTGAATTAGCAGAGTTAGGTGTCAAAGTAGCGAACAATAATGGAGGTAATTCCATAGCGGTGGCTGAGCATACAATATCATTGATGGTCAGTGTTTACCGTAAGCTCGCACTGCAATTCGAGTCCGTTTCTAAAGGTGATTGGATGGGTGAAATTCGTCAAACTTGGGGACCTAAAGCTCATGAGATAGCAGGAAAGACTGTTGGCGTTGTTGGGTTTGGGCACATAGGTTCTAAAGTTGCTCGACGCCTTATGGGCTGGGAATGTTCGGTAATTTTCCATGACCCCGATATTAGTGTAGAAGAAGTTTCTCATGATATGAATGTAAAATCTGTATCCATTGATGAGTTGTTGATTAGTTCGGATATAGTGAGTCTACACGTTCCCTTAAATGCATCTACGCGTGGAATGATAGGAGAGGAAGAACTTGGGAAAATGAAACCAACTGCGATCTTGATAAACACATGCAGAGGACCAGTTGTAGATGAGAAGGCTCTTATCAGTGCCCTGAGGTCCGGGGAAATTGCTGGAGCGGGCCTCGATGTTTTGGAACAAGAACCTTCTGAAGCAGGTAATCCCCTTCTAGATATGGAAAATGTCGCGATAACACCGCACTTGGCAGGGATGTCTATTGAAAGCGGACCCAGAAGTTCTAATTTTGCTATAGAAAATCTTATCAGAGTTGCTAGAGGACAGGATCCACTGTCAGTGGTATCGTCGGTGTAGGCTAAACTGAACTTATTTTTGACATCAGTACTGATGGATTGTCATTGAGCAGAGTGCTGACATTTTCAAGTTCGAGTCCTGCACCTAATGCAACGTTTCTTGCATGTTCAATGGTCAGAAGATCTTCTGGGGCGTGCGCATCAGAGTCTAAGATAGTAAGTGCCCCAGAGGCATCAGCTATCTTAGCCACATGTCCATTGGAGAGACTATGCCCTTTACGAGCTGAAATTTCCAAGAAAATCCCGTTTGAGGATGCTATCTTTGCTTCTTCTAGGGTGATTAATCCAGGGTGAGCAAGGATATCTACATAATCGGACTTGACTGCAGCCATATTGGTTCCGGGAACTACTGGTTCTACCAGTGTTTCACCGTGAACGTTCACAATTTTAGCACCCATTTTTTTTGCTTCGTGAGCCAAACTGTCAATATCGTCGATTGGTGTGTGTGTTATCTCCACTCCAGGTAAAGCAAGGATATCCCACCGCTTAGATGCCATTGCACAATCAGTAATCAAAGTTTTCAATACGTGTTCGAGATTACCGGGCCCAACGTGGTCTGTGACAGCAATTGTCAGATAACCAGAATCAATAGCCCGACTGATGAGTTCTATAGGTGATAGCACTCCGTCACTTAGGAACGTGTGCGTGTGAAAATCATGCAATGCTTACTCCTGATAATGTATTACTGTAGCTGAAATTCTTGATCAAGGTCAATTTCCATCTGTAGGACCGTTATAAACGTACTTCTCTGGAAGTTCGACGGATATATTCAGAGCCAAAAGCGTCCTTTCAGCTAAGAAATCAATAGTCTCATCTAATCCTGTGTGTTTTAGATAAAATGGAGGATGAGGGGGTAGTATAGTCACACCTTGGTTCGCTAGGTGGGCCATGTTCTCGAGGTGGATGGCATTTAATGGTGTCTCTCTTGGAATTATAACGAGTGGACGCTTTTCCTTGAGGGTGACATCTGCAGCTCGTCTTACCAGGTTATCTGCTAGGCCATTTGAAACGGCCGACACTGTGGTCATACTGCATGGGACAATAACCATTCCCCGAGTTGCGAATGTTCCACTTGCAATCGGTGCATTTAGTTCACCGATCGGATGGTTGCTGATCGAGCCAAAGTCTGACCATCGTTCTAGGGCTAATCCGAAAGATTCATTCATTTCTTCTACCCAGACTAAACGTCCTGCCGCCGAAATTATTGTCACAACTGGTACTTCACTCAATAAAAGGATTTTGATTACTGCGTCAGCCATTGAGGCTCCACTTGCACCTGTTATGCCTACCACAATTGGCGAGCTGGTATTTACCAATTTATTGGATGTATTCAATATACATACCTCTGTGGAAATCTTAATACTACGATAACATGGCTGATAGGGTTCCGATCAATACCGCGATCGAGACGTAGGCGTTGGTTCGTAGAAACGAGGGGCCTATATTTGATGCCCCGATTTTATTTAGGCTGATATGCTTGTATACGAGCACCAAGGCTGCTAAGAAACAGCCAGCGTAATAAGGCCATGATAAGTCATCTGACCAGCCTGCCAGGAACAGGAATGAAATTGCTCCGATATCCATTAAAACCGCAACTTTAACAGATATTCGTTCTCCAAATGTTTGGGCCATAGAATGAAGGCCTCTTTGTATGTAATAATCTCGATCTTGGATGTGATAGATGATATCAAAACTGGCAGACCAGCATGCCACTGAGGCAGAGAGTAGAAATGGAGTTAGGGCAACGCTGTTGGTAATCCCGATCCATGCACCCATTGGTGCAATGCCTAGCGCCAATCCTAGCCCGATGCTCGATGCCCAAGTAAACCTCTTAGCGTACGAATATAAGGTCAGATAAACTGCTGCTACAGGTGCCAAGTAGAGACATAGGGGACCTAATTTCCACGCACAAATCATGAATATCCCTAGTGCCGAGATAGACATAGTACCCATCTCGTAGATTCTAAGTTGGCCTGATGGTAAATGGCGTTGTTTCGTTCTAGGATTACGAGAGTCTATTTGGTGATCCACTATTCGGTTCATAGACATACCAAATGTGCGAGCACCTACCATTGCGAGTGTTATCCACAAAAAATGTGACCATGTAGGTAATCCGTCACTCGCTATTAGCATCGAGGAATAAGCGAACGGTAGCGCGAAAACACTTTCCTTATACTGAATGGCATCTAACAGGAGAAGAAGTTTTTTTAACAATTAATGTGATATCTCTTAGCGATGTATTTTAGATCCCGAATTTGCTCCACTTCTTATCTACAATCTGACGAATTGAATCACTCATAACTATATCCGGCGGCCATTCTTTACTACGCCCAACTTCCCCAAGCTTCGCCGTCGCGTCAATCCCCATCTTACTACCGTAACCGGCAGTAGGTGATGAATGATCAAGATCGTCTATAGGGCCATCGGCGAATACAACATCGCTAGCCGGATTAAGGTTATTGGTTACTCTCCACGCAACTTCTGACAGATTTTGTACGTCTACAAAATGATCGACAATTATTATGCACTTTGTCAAAGAAAGCAATCCTAATCCCCATATTGCATGCATTACTTTACGAGCGTGCCCAGGATATTCTTTTTTTATTGAGACTATAGCCAAATTGTGGAATGTCCCTTCGGCTGGCATATTTATATCAATTATCTCAGGCATGGTCATTTTCATTGCTGGAAAAAGAAGCCTGACCGCGGCGTTGCCCATGAAAAAATCTTCTGAGGGAGGCTTTCCGACTATCGTTGTGGGATATATAGGGGACTTACGGTGAGTGATGGTTTTTAGGTGGAACACAGGATATTCATCTGGTGGTGAATAGTACCCAGTATGGTCCCCAAATGGCCCCTCAGTTTTCAATTCACCAATGTTTACGTAACCCTCAAGTATGTATTCTGATTCGGCAGGGACTTGGACATCTATGGTCTTGCACTGGACCATTTCAACAGACTTTTCACGGACAAATCCAGACACGGCAATTTCATCCATGTCGGGCGGTAATGGAAGAGCGCCTGACCATATTGTAGTTGGGTCTGCACCTATCGCAATAGCCACTTCCATTTGGCCAATAGACCTTTCAAGACCCTTTCTGTAGTGATTAGCTCCTACTTTGTGAGTTTGCCAGTGTAGTCCAGCTGTCTTTGAGTCGTACACCTGCATTCTGTATATCCCAACGTTACGTTGACCTGATTCTGGATCATGACTGATCACCAGTGGTAATGTTATGAATCTGCCTGCATCCATTGGCCAACATTTCAACACAGGCATTATATTTAAGTCAGCGTCTTCTTCTCCAATCACCACTTCTTGGCACGGGGCTTTCTTTATCGTCTTTGGTTGTGAACGTGCGATACTCGCTATTTTACTAACCGCCCGAAATTTTTCTATGATCCCTTGGGGAGGGTTCTGTACCAGTCCCAATAGCTTTTCTACTCGCTTTGATAGCTCGTCTACATGGTTTACTCCAAGAGCCCATGCGGTTCTTTGGTGTGTCCCGTACAAATTTATTAATATTGGGGTTGAGTATCCATAAACATTCTCAAACAATAAGGCAGGGCCCCCTGACTTTACTGTCCTATCAGCAATTTCTGTAATTTCCAGATCTCTATTCACAGGTTCTTGTATGCGGCGTAAATCGCCTTTTGATTCTAAATAATCAATAAAATCCCGGATGTTTTTTGTAGTCATTATGTTGTATCCCATGCGGAGTGTTTTCTTATGTTAGTCGAAGACAACTTTGAACGAAATTGAGCTTCAGGTATTGGAGAGAAAATCTTGGAAAATCCTTCCGGAATCTGTATGTTTTCCAAAGTCATGAAATTACCGTTTTGCTCTCGGCCTGCTACAAGAAAGTCACATTTTGAATTCTTCAATTTTTGTAGAGCCAGTAACATTTGAGATTGGTTATTGTCGTAATAAGAAGGATTTACTAGCCGTTGAGCGGTGTCTACACCTATTATGAAGGTTCTGCCTGGGAATAGGTCAGCTTTTTTGTGAAATCGATCAGCATTGGTGATTACTATCGGTCCTTCGTTACTGAATTGTTGAATGCGGTGATGAATTTCATCAAGAGACAAAGGAGGCTTATCGACGTTGGATATCGACAGTTCGTACAAAATGTCAGATTTCAAGATCGAAGATGCGATTTTTGCTAATTCTTTGTGACCATTATGAAGAGGGTGAAAGGAACCAGGAAGAATGGAACCAGGCATATCTTCATCCGCTTTCATGTGGTTTTTGTCTACCAATACCGAATATATGTGATGAGCGAGCAAAGCATCAATAGGGTGGTCATATTTTTTCGAAGTTCTTTCTATCATTTCTTCGCTGTTTGAAAGTTCTTCAGGGATTGTCATTTGTACACCCAGAGAATTGGCTAATGCTTCCAGAATAAGGTAGCTAACTATCCTGTCTTCTTCGGATCGATCTCGGCGACCCTTAACAAGTGACATGCTGTATGTGAATACAGCGTGGTTATTCCATACAGCGATATGGCATCTGTGGGGCCCCTTCTTGGTTTTGTTTGAGACGATTGAAGCAGTACAACCTATGCCAGTTACCGGTTCATTGTTGCTTCGTAGTGATATCGCTCTCTGGTAAGAATGCTTGGCCATAGATACGGCAGTTTCGAGATTGACTGGAGGGTTATCTATACCCAAAAAATCTGACATGCTTTTCCGTGAATACGGAGTGTTTATTTCAAGGATTGTTCCAGAAGCACCTGGAGTAGTTAATAGCCAAGTCAAGGCCTGAGCGCCGCCACCAGCGATGGCTATCGATGCCATGCCCTCTACCGAATGCAGCCTCTGAATGGTTGTTTGTATTAAAGGTTCCATGAGTTAATTGATCGGAGGTTGATTGCACTCAATAAAAATTTGTGTGTCAAGAATAATTTGATTGGTGCAAGAATTTGCATTGTATGTACAGACCATACCTGAGTTTATTGGCGAACGTAAGTATGATGTTGTTTTCATGAATAAAAATGCTATGATATCTTGTATGCTGTCTATGAAATCAAAAGTATTGACGGCAATGGATTTGAGACGTAACTCCTTTTTTGCTATGAGCAATATACCAATTAATTGAGTGCCGGTGTGAATATTAATAGCGAAGAAAAAAAGAATGTTCGTGAGGCCTGGAGTCTTAAACCGGGAGATCGCGTAGTTAGGCATCCGAGGCAGGATGAAATCCAGCCTATACAGCTAACCGTTCCTACTCCCAAGGTACCCTCTCGGGCACTGGGATCTCCGTTTTTGATCATTTACGCCTTTGCAGGACTCATTCTCATAGGAACAATTTTACTATTAATGCCATTTACCACAAAAGACGGAGATGTTTCTGTCCAGGTGGCCGCATTCACCGCTGCGTCAGCTGTTACCGTGACAGGCTTGGTTGTTAAGGATACTGCTGAGTATTGGAGTCGCGGAGGCCAAATAATCATATTGAGCCTAATGTTTGTAGGTGGATTAGGCTTTATGACAATAGGAACGTTTTTGCTGATATTAATTGGTCAGAAGGTTACTCTCTCTCAAAGATTGTTGGTAAAAGAGAGCCTCGGAGTTAACCAAATTGGTGATCTTGCACAACTTACAGTTGGAATTGTGATCCTTGCTGTAGCAATTCAGATACTAGGGTTTTTTGCACTGCTATCCAAGTTTGTTCTACTTTACCCACTGTCTGAAGCTATATGGCAATCTGCTTTTCATGCAATATCAGGATTCAACAACGCTGGATTTGTTGCGTTGAATGAAGAGGCTGGACTAATTCGGTTTAGATCTGACTGGTTGGTATTAGGAACAATCGGTATTTTGAGTTTGTTGGGTGCCATTAGCTATTGGGTTATTGTAGATGTGACGAAAGAAAGAAGGTTTTCGCTTTTAACCTTAACTGCTAAATTGGTATTGATATTTACTTTTGTAATAATTATTTCTACGGCCACAGTGTTCTTCTTTTTTGAATATGACAATCCCAACACATTAGCTTCGATGTCGCTTCCTGATAAAATTGCTACTTCATTATTTGAATCTATTAGCGGAAGGACAGCTGGCTTTACTACGGTCGATTTTGCGCAGACTAAAGATGAGACTAATTTCTTTATGTCTAGCGTGATGTTTATAGGAGGCGCATCGGGTTCGGTAGCTGGAGGTATAAAGATTAATACTTTCGCGATTATTGTGGTTGCTGTTTTGGCTGCGGTGCGTGGGCGTTCCCATGCGTCAATATTTGCAAGGGAAATTCCTCATTCGTTGGTTCAAAGAGCTTTGGTTATTGGTGCTATTTCGATTTCATTCGTATTCCTGGTCGTGGTGGCGTTGTCTTTTTCAGAGGCTGAATTCGATTTCATTGATCTTTTTTTTGAAGGAGTATCTGCCGCCGGCACGGTAGGTTTAAGTACAGGTATTACTCCGGACCTTTCTAGTGTCGGACAAATCATACTTATTATAGCCATGTTTGTTGGTAGACTAGGGCCTCTGGCAATTGGGTTAGCAATGGCGCAGAGAACTGAACCGGATATCTATCGTTATGCTCAAGAACAGGTTACAATAGGCTAGCCTAAAGAGAGGTAAAGTTTAGTCAGTTGAAACTAGTGAGGACTTGGCTCCTGAAAGGCGATAATGAAACAACAAGTAGCAGTAATTGGGTTAGGTAGATTCGGAACCAACGTAGTGGAATCACTTTATAATCTTGGCCACGATGTTTTGGCAATAGACAAGCGTGAGGACAGGGTTCAGAGTGTTATGAATCAATCCACTTATGCGCTAGCCGCTGACGCTACGAACGAAACTGTTTACAGAGAGCTTGGGATTCCTGATTATGATGCCGCCGTTGTTGCTATAGGCTCTGATATAGTTCCGAGCATAATGGCTTCAGTATTACTCAAAGATATTGGCGTGCCATATGTTGTTTCTAGAGCTTATAATCAGCTACATGGTAATACTCTTCAAAGAATTGGAGTAGATAAGGTTATTCATGCAGAGTCTGAGATGGGAGCTCGTCTAGCTCACAGCCTGTTTAATCCAAATGTGCATGAATATCTAGAGTTAACCTCAAATTATGGTATTAGTACTATGAAGGTGCCGGAAAGATTTTTCAGTATGAGTTTGAAGGAACTTGGATTCTCTGGGCCAAGGGACAAGTATGGTTTGGCCGCACTAGCATTGAGGAGAGGGAACGAGGTAACCCTTAATCCGGATATTGACGATCGGTTACAGGATGGTGACTTGGTTGTTTTGGCTGGAAGAGGTGAACTTCTAGATAAATTGGACTCTACATCAATCGAGAATGGTAAATCCAAAGGCCTAAAGAAGAATTAAATTCGGCAATCAACCTGCCTTGATGAAAATCGGACTTACATTGAATACTAAGTGCTGGCCATTTGAGGGCGAACGTGGTTAGATTCTGGAACAAAATTTTCAACAAAAACCGTTCGCCAAAATTCTATGGATCAATATTGGTGCCAGTAACTGGTCAATTTGCAGATGAGGAAGCAATAAAGACAGCTTGTGGAATGATAGAGCCCAACAAGGGAGTTCTTCATATACTTTATGTTATAGAAATTGAACGGATATATCCGATAGACGCTGAGATCAAAGCTGCCACAGCAAAAGGAGAGGATGTTCTGCGTCATATGGAGGAGATAGCAAAATCCTACAATTGTAGTGCTGAGGCAGAACTCATACAGGCTAGGCAGGCAGGATCAGCTATAGTACACGAATCAATGGAAAAAGATGCTGATGTGGTTGTAATGGGTATACAGAAAGGTCAGCGTTTTGGTGGATTTTCTTTGGGGAATACGGTTCCCTATGTGATCAAGAACGCCCAGTGTTCTGTCATATTGAAGAGGTTGGCCAAGGGATGAGAGAACTAAGCACTACAATGCCATATTCACAGTTACAATATCAAGGTAGGTTCTGATGCTTGATGAATTGCAGTGGCCTAGTTTCAGAGAAAATCGAGTAGTTATAATGGGGTGTGGCCAAATTGGTTCCTCCGTAGCCAATACGATGGCTGGCGGCCAAGGCTCTGTTCATGTAATAGACAAAGACCCCTCTGCGTTTGGGCTCCTTCCAGAGGCATTAATTGATGATGGACGCATCCTTGCATTGGTTGGTGATGGTACGTTGGAATCTGACCTTCGTAGAGCAAACGCACAGGATTGCGACATATTTATAGCCGTTTCAGGAAAGGATGCATCTAACGCGTTGGCCGCGCAAATAGCCAAGATAATTTTTCAAGTCGAAACAGTGATCTGTAGAATGAATGATCAACCTAGCAAAAACATGTATGCGGAAGCTGGGATAGTTGCCATAAGCGTGGCTGAGATGGCCACAGACGCTATTATCAAATTCTCAGGAACGGACTAATGTATATAGTAATCCTTGGAGCTGGTACAGTTGGAGGAGCTATAGCTAAATGGTGTTTATCTCTTGACCATGAGGTGTCAGTAATAGACACCGATGTATCGAGATGTGCGGCTTTGGACGAGGAATTGGGTAGTGTGTCGGTTATAGGCGACGGGACTGATGCATCGGTATTGATAAGAGCAGGATGCAATAGATCTGATGTTTTTATAGGGACATCAGGGTTTGACGAAGACAACTTGGTTGCGTGCCAATTGGCCAGAAACGAATTTGGAGCTCTCAAAACCATAGCTCTTGTCAAAATACCAGAACATGAGGGATTGTTCACTAAGTTAGGTATTGATGTGGTCATTAATCAGACAGATATTTTGATTGATAGATTGAAAGGTGAGCTTGGAGATAGTGACGAGCGAATGATGGGCATAATCGAATGAGTCTTACATTGGGTTACTTGGGTCCAGCAGGATCTAACACGGAAGATGCGGCAATAAAATATGATTCCATCGTCACTCGAGTACCTTTCGATTCAATAAATAAAGTCGCAAAAGCCGTTGAATCGGGCGAAGTAGACGAGGGTATTGTACCAATCGAGAACAGTTTACATGGATCAGTGACAGACACTGTAGACATGTTGATTCACGACATATTATTGTCAATAAGGCAAGAATTGGTGTTGCCGATCAGACATTTTCTAATGGTTAAACCAGGTACTAAGTTACAAGATATCAGGGTGGTTTTCTCACATCCTCAGGCTTTAGCCCAATGTAACGTTTATCTGAGTGAATCTTTGAGTTCAGCTAGGCCTGTGGCTTCTCTGAGCACATCTGCTTCAGTTCAGGATATGTTGACTTCCAGTATTCCTGCCGGAGCCTTAGCTACTGAACGTGCTGCAGAATTATATGGAGCTGAGATAGTACATAGTTCAATTCAAAACGATCAAGTTAATACTACAAGGTTCGTAGTTCTGTCTCCGCATGACCATGTTCCCACTGGTAATGATAAGACATCGATATGTTTTGATTTTGACGCTGATTCTCCAGGCATGCTTTTGTCAGTACTTAGTGAATTTGCTAACAGAGACATAAACCTAACTAAAATAGAATCAAGGCCTACAAGAACAAATCTTGGAAGGTACGTTTTTTTAGTGGATTTCGAAGGTCATCGCCTAGACAGCAAAGTGGAAGAGACACTTGGATTGATTGATGACCAGGTTTCAATGTTTAAGATATTTGGTTCTTACCCAATGAGCGTGTCTTCTTCGGTAGTGTAAATTTGCAAAGGTGTGAAAATCACTATCAAAACTTACATTAACATTTGATACATCAATAGGCGGATACTATTTATCACGTGCTTAAGTGGTAGCGGAGTATTTGCTTTCCGTATTCGACTCATCGCTTTCGGTGTGGTCATTTTCTTCTTGATCAACAGCGGTTTCTGTAGTTCTTTTGCCAGATTGTTCAATCAAAGGTGACACACGGTCCCGAACGTTGTTAATGGCTGGCCCAACTCGGTCCAAGAGGCCTTCGACTGATGGGTTGATCCGATCTCGAATATTATCTATTGCGGGACCACTCTTGTCGCGTACGGTGGCTGCGAGTTCTTCAGCTCTAGATCTCCACGCCTCACTCTGTTCGGCAAGCTCACTGCGAGTTTGTGCACCAGGCTTTGGTGCAATTAAAATCCCAATCACTACCCCAATTATGCCTCCTGTAAGAAATCCTACTGTAAACCCGCCACCATTGTCATTTTTAGCCATTACAGTCTCCTTTCAATTCCAAGATTTGTCTGTCTAGTTTTTAGTCACGCTCTTTTTCACTCTTACGCTGTCCGAATAGAGAGCTGAACGCTTTGGTGACGGCATTAACAATGCCTAACCCGGTTGCTGCAGGAGTCATTACAGTCTCTGTAACCTTTGAGACTATTGAGTCAAGATTCTTCAGTATAGAATTGCTCGCTGCCAAGAATCTTGATATTTTGAGGTAGGCTAGCAACAATATTATTGTGCATAAAACAGACATCACAATTAAAGTGATGTCTCTGGCTATTTGAATAGATGTAGTTATATCCAAACGGCACCATTAAATAATCTAGGATAGGAACACCATCGTATCAGTATGTAACGATGGAATCAACGATAATTGTAAAAACTAACACATGTTGTGAATAGAGTAGGGATTTATCGTGTGTTTATGAGAATTCTGGTCGAACCACTCGAATCTTTTCTTTGGGTAAGAATTTTGTGATTACCTTTCTCAGCCCAGATGAGTACGTCGTATGTATTGAGGACATCTGGAATGATGACTTCAATGACCGAATCCGTAGACTTTTTAACTTCTTCGCTCAGTGATGCGATGATTCCAGCACAAGATTTACCAGTACCGTCAATAACTATCCAACCTTTTTCGTCACTTGAAGGACCCTGACCATTCATATATTCGTTAGCATTTTCATTAACGGTCACCTCTCCAGTTTTTCGGAGGTTTATTTGGTTTTTGAATTCAGTCACTGCTTCCCAATGAACGCTTCCGCCCCGGTTCCCTTTTTTACAGACAGCACCTCTGACTCCTACTATGTCTGGGTTTATACGGGCCAATTCGTCTAGGTTTTCCAACCTGAGGTGGCCTGACAAGGCTGTGCTCATCAAATGTTCTTTGCCTTCGAAAACCATGTCACGAAGGATTTCTTCTGGCATGAAGTCGAAAAGATTTCGGCCATCTTTAGTCAATGTGTCTATCAAGATTCCATCGCATTTCCCATCTTGAGCCAATTTCATCATAAAGTTAGGGTCTAATCCATCATAGAGTGGGTTGTCTGCGAACAACGAACCAATGAGCTTGGTTTCGGTACCTTCAAGCGCGGCTCTGCAGGCCAACAAAGTATCAACTGCCACTTCGTATGATGTTTTCATGAATCCTACTTTGACTGAAGTAGCGTTTAAAGCCCCGGCTGCATATGCGGCCATTGCTACCGTACCAACCTGATTTGGTACTACCCCTAATGTAACACTGGCATGAATTTCGTCTGGAACAGCCTTGCGTACTTCTCCCACAATTTTCGGGTGGGCAGAACCTACGAGGGCTTCCTGTAGGTTCTTAACATCAACTATGTCTGCGCCGCCTTTTAATGCTTCAAGGGCTTCATCTAAGTTTTGAACACTTACCATCAATATCATGAAGGCCGTTTCTCCTTTTTGTTTTCAATGATCGATACTATAGCTGCTTCCAAGTCAGTTTTTTCTTCTGCTGACATGTTCTCCATCGGAGATCTTACATGTCCTCCGGCCATCCCCATGATTTCTCCCCAATATTTCACCATGGGTACCGGAAGTGAACCAGCGAGGCTTTTGACCGTTTTCATCCACCACGTGTCAGATAAGGTTTTTATTGGCCGGATATACCTGTCATAGTACTCTTGGTCTAATAGTCCGTTGGTAGCATTGTTTATGAATGTGACGTAGTGGTTAGTGTCGGGAGTGTCAAATCTCCAATCAGATGTGTTTGCGAACATAACCCTCTGTTCAAATCCCAATTCTTTACCTTTGAACAATATCCATTCATCTGGAGTACTAATGATGGCTTTGGTACCAATTAATTGGTGTGTTTGTATTGATAAATCTCTGTTGAAACTGGCTTCTTTTACTCCAACAACATTGGGAATGTTACAAATTTGTTCTAACCCAGGCGCGCTTATAATTATACCGAATTGAGGAGAGTTATAGAACATAATCGCAAGGGAAGATTGATCAGCGATTGCTTTAACATAATTGATTACCTGCTGTTCAGTTTTGGTGACGAAGTAAGGTGCAGCTATTATTAAAATAGAAAACCCTAAGGATTCAGCATATTTTGCAAAATATGTTGAGTTCTTCAGAGAAGTATCTGTTATGTGCGCACCGATCGGCCATTTACCGGCTGCTTCGTCTGCTACTATTTCGTACACTTTGATGCGTTCTTCACGAGTCAGGCTCCAGAATTCTCCCATTCCCCATGTGCATCCAGCTCCGGTCGTCCCAAGCTGTTGGATGTAGCGCATGTTGTTACGCAGACCCTGTTCATCAATTTCGTCAGATTCTGTGAATGGGGTGACGAGAGTAGTCCATTGGCCTCGGAGAGTTTCCCAGGCCCATTCTGTAGCCTCATTCTTGGAATATTTGCTCATGATTAGATAAATTTACCTTTCATAGGATACGAAAAGTTTCAAGATTCTGGGCCATCTTCTATCTGAAATAACTTTTTGAATATAACGATGTCATCCTTGGAGGAGTTTTTCTTCAAGTACTCTGTAGGATTGTGTAATAGAGCGTTTACGATGGAGTGTGTCAAAGCTTCTAAAACTTTTCGACTCTCATCATCGAGACCGGGTAGTTTCCTGAGTGTTTTGAGTAATTCACGCTCTCTGATATTGTCTGATTCCTTTCTAAGGGCTTGGACTAATGACGCTGTATCCAGTGTTGCCCACCACTCGGTAAATTTGGTCAACTCTTGGGTAATAACCAATTCTGCTTTGCTTGACGACTGTTTCCGTAGATCCAAATTATCTTGGGCTATGCCTGAAAGATCGTCCATGTTAAATAGGTGGATGTTTTTTAATTCAGATAGAACAGGATCAACGTCACGTGGCATTGCTAAGTCAAAAATGAACAAGTCTTCTGTTCTCTCACTAAAAACAGAGTCTATGACTTTATGTCCAATTATGAAATCTCGTGCATCGGTAGCGGAGATTAAAATGTTACATGATCGCAAATATGATCCTATTTCCGAGAACTCTATTGCTACGCCACCTAGTATTTTAGCTAATTCTTCAGCTTTCCCGTAAGTTCGGTTAGATATTATTATTTTGGAAACTCCAGCGGATTTTAGTGATCTCGCTACAAGTTGACCCGCATCACCCGCTCCAACTAAGAGCACGCTCATGTCTTGCAATGGTCCGAGGAGTTTTTGGGCAAGTTGTACCCCGGCAGAACTTACAGAAAGGGGGTTACGTGCGATATTAGTCTCATTTCTAACTCTGCGTCCTGCACGAATTGCCCTGTGGAAAAGACCTGAGAGAGAGTTCTTCATTCCTCCATAATTATAAGATGAAGACAAAGAGTCACGTACCTGCCCAAGGATTTCAGTCTCTCCAATGATGAAAGAATCCAGCCCTGCTGCAACTTTGAAAAGGTGCAAAGCAGCATCTGAGCCTATCTTGGTATAGAGATACCCGTCGACTTCGTTAGAGGAATTCTGCGAATGGGTTTTCAGGCAACTGATGATGAATTTTGCCGAATTTTCTACGTTTTCCGTAACACAATAGATTTCGGTCCGATTGCATGTTGAGAGCACGCTTACTTCTTGAGCACATTCGAGGAAAGTTGGTATCAACACCGAAATATCATCGTCCCGAAAAGCAAATTGCTCTCGAATACTGAGAGGAGCGGTTTTGTGATTCAGGCCAACTAGGAGGACTTGCAAGTCGTTCCCTATGGTTGTGTTTTTTGTGGTTGAGAATTCAGGATTTTCGGTTTGAATCTGAAACGTGAGTGAATTCAAGGGTCAGCTCAGGTCTCACTCCTAGCCTTTGGAAATCACCTGGTAGTGGCTACGCAGGCACCTGGTACAAATGCTAACTTTGCGGCGAACACCGCTATCTGTGATAGTTGCGCGCTGAACATTCGCGTGCCACCTTGTGCGGGTCCTGCGTTTTGAATGGCTTACGTTGTTTCCGGACTGACCGGATTTCAAACATATCTGGCATCTGGCCATAGCTTACCTTTGACTGTTTCCTGAGGTTTTACGTAGAATCACTGACATGCAAAATCACAGGCTAGTGACTAATTTATAATACTCATTCAAGATAACATAAAGACCTGTTTTCAGCAATAAATTTATCTTGGGGAAGAATGATCAACATGACTAGAACCAGTCTAGACGGAAACGAATTGCTAGAGATGCTTTATTGCGTGACTCAACTGTTTAAGCATCACGTTGAGATAGTTAACGATCTCAATGTATTTCCGGTACCTGATGGAGACACCGGTACCAACATGTATTTAACTCTGAAAGACACCTTACAAGCTGGCGAACATAATCCTAATACTTCTGCAGGTCTAATTTCAGCTTCTATGGAGAAGGCAGCATTTATGGGTGGTAGAGGTAACAGTGGAACTATATTATCTCAAATTTTTAAAGGTTTGTCTGTTGAGCTGGAAGGGAAATCAGTATTGGAAGCCAGTGATCTTCCAAGAGCATTTCAAAAGATGAGTGAATTAGCATATGAATCCTTTAAACACCCTGTAGAAGGGACCATTCTCACAGTGATATCGGACGTAGCTAAAGCTACAAATATTGCAGGTAAATCCTCACTGGTTGAGATTATTCAAACAGCTTGTGATTCAGCCAAATTGTCTGTTGCACAAACTAATTGGTTCCACAAACTTAAAGAGAAAGGAGTGGTTGATTCAGGAGGATATGGACTCTTGATTATTTTGGAAGGTATGCGGCGTTATTGTATGGAAGGTGAATTCAAAATAGAGAACATTGATGTTCCAGAACCAAAGGGAGTCTCCGTGTCATTTTTGGAAGATAACGAAAGTGAAATGTACGGAAACTGTATACAATTTCTTTTGGAGGGACAATCGCTTGATAAAAAACCTATTCTTGCGAATTTCAACTTGATTGCTGAATCGGTTGCGGTGGTAGGTGATGAGTCATTGTTGAAAATCCACCTACATTCTGATGATGAAGATAAAATATTGAATGTTTCTAAATCAATGGGGCAGGTGAAGAATTTCACTGTTACTGACATGGACGAACAATACAGAGAATTTTCAGCCGGTCAATCTAGTCAATCTGAAGGAGGGAAACCAGATGCCGCTCTCTCTGATGTTAAAGTGGTTGCGCTTGTTTGGGGCAGTGGATTCGACCAAATATTTAAATACATGGGAGTTGCAGAAACATTAACGTGTAAAGAATCTGTAAGTCCTAGTGTAAATGAGATTACCGAGCTGACGAATCGAGTGAAGTCCAAGTCGGTGATACTACTATGTAATGATCCTAATGTCAGGCAGGCTGCTTCTCAAGTATCTGAGATGAGTTTAGGTCGGGTTCAAGTCCTTAAGACCATTACAATGCCTCAGGGAATTTCTGCCATGGAGGTGTTTGAGGAAGGGAAGACAATTAATGAAAACCTAAAAACCATGGAAACAAGCAAAAATTCTGTGCGGACGGGAGCGGTGGGTTTTGCAACCAAATCAGGTAACTTAAACGGTCTAGATTTTTCAAAAGGTGACTCAATAGCGTTGTTAGAGCAAAAATTGACTGCTGTGAATAAAAGTCCTGGAGAAGTTTTACTAGCACTCATAAACGAAGTATCAAATTATAAAGATAATGAATATATCGCTCTTTATTGGGGTGATAAGGTTACAGAAGTTGACGCTGCGAACATCAGAGATAGAATAATGGCCAAATACCCTGATATTGCAATTGATATATTTAGAGGAGGCCAACTAAATTACCACTATATATTGTCTTTTGAGTAACGCGGTTCAGGAAATGCTCTGATTTCACGATGACCCAATGTATTTATGACTGATAATAACTCTAAAACATCGATTTTAAAGAAAATTCTCGACCAGGAAAAAGCGAATGGTTATTCTGATTTTACCGTCATAGGTGGCCTTGACTCGTTTTTGCAGAAATCTGGCGTTGAGGTTAAATCCTTTTTGGGGAATATAGAGACATATTCTTCTCTTTCAACACAGCAGAGGGAAAATTGGGCCAATTCAGTGCTAACGCAAATAGCTCAACTTGATTCACAGGCAGGAGGCAAACATCCAATAAAGAGAGCATCGCGCTACTCACATAAGCCGCAATCTGAACTGAAACTCCACGATGAAATAAACCGTGTTCGTGGAGTTTCAGTTCAGATTGTAAAAAAGTTGAGTAAGCTTGGCATAAGCACAATCAAAGATTTGATTTATTTGTATCCCCACCGCCATAACGATTATCAAAACATCATCAAAATAGCTGACCTGGAACCTGGGAAAGATTCTACAATCATCGCCACTGTGTGGGAGTGTTCTCAGAAAATCACTGGTCCTGGTAAGCGTAGTTCTGAAGCGGTGATGAGTGACGAAACTGGCAATGTTAGAGCTTTTTGGTTCAATAATCCATACATGGCAAAAGTCCTTAGTTCAGGGTCTCAGGTTGCATTGAGTGGGAGAGTAAATTTATATAGGGGTCAATTGACTTTTGAATCTCCAGAATATGAGATAGTTAAAGCTAATTCACAGCTACTTCATACAGGGAGGCTAGTGCCTATATATCCTTCAACTGCAGGGCTGCCTCAACGTACCTTGAGGGGACTTGTACAGCGTTCTCTGAATGCATGCCTGTCACAAATAAACGAATTTATGCCGGACGAAATATTAACCCGGGCAGGGCTTGTTGGTTTACAGGAAGCTATCTCTAAAATACATCATCCTAGATCAGCATCTGATTTTAACTTGGGTCGTCGCCGTTTGGCTTTCGATGAACTTTTCTTGCTTCAATACTCAGTTCATGAAAGAAGGAGAGACTGGAGAGATATGTCACAGGGCGTGCCACTTATGCAAGGAACTACGGTCAGGGATGAATTCCTTGAATCATTACCTTTCAAATTAACTGGAGCACAGAAGTCATCTCTCGACGAGATAATCGAAGATATGAGGGCTGACAAACCGATGGCGAGAATGTTACAAGGTGATGTCGGCAGTGGTAAAACAGTAGTAGCTGTGGCTGCTCTAATTACTGCAGTGCTAAACGGTTGCCAAGGCGCTCTTATGGTGCCGACAGAGATATTGGCAGAGCAACATTTTGCAACATTCAAAAAATTGCTAGATCACCTGCCTGTTTTGAATTCTCAAGAAACGTTGATAACTTTTGGATTGAGCAATGGAGATTCATTGACTGTAGGGACATTAGTAGGCAGCATGAAGAGTAAGGTCAAGGAAGACATGCGAGCGCGCCTGCTGGATGGTTCTCTGGATGTTGTTATAGGGACTCAATCGATCATTCAATCTTCAGTTGATTTCAAGTCACTGGCCCTAATAGTTGTAGATGAACAACATAGGTTTGGTGTTATGCAAAGATCAGATCTACGTAATAAAGGATTGAAGCCGCATTTATTGTCGATGTCTGCAACACCTATACCTCGTTCATTAGCATTAACTCTGTATGGGGACCTTGATATGTCCATAATAAATCAACTGCCGTCAGGACGCCAAGAAATTAAGACCAGATGGATCAGCCCTGAAAGGCGAGAAGTTGCATATAATTTTGTCAGAGCTCAGGTTAAGTCAGGAAGACAGTCCTTCGTTGTATACCCGCTGATCGACGAATCGGATGTGATACAGGCTCGTTCAGTTAAGGCTGAATACAAAAGACTGTCAGAGGAAGTTTATCCGGATTTTAATGTTGGGTTACTACACGGCCGTATGACTGCAGGGGCAAAAGAGAAGGCTATGAAGGATTTCAAAGGCGGCCAAATTGACATACTGGTTTCCACTCCTGTAATTGAAGTTGGGATTGATGTTCCTAATGCCACTGTTATGCTGATTGATGGAGCAGAGCGGTTTGGATTGGCTCAATTACATCAGTTCAGGGGAAGAGTTGGCAGGGGTGAGCATGAAAGCTTTTGTTTACTAGTTACTGAAGAAGATACTGGTTCGGCCAGAGAACGGGTCCAAATTATAGAGAGAGTTAGGGATGGTTTTGAATTAGCTGAAGCAGATTTAGCACAAAGAGGACCTGGAGATTATTTGGGTGTTCGTCAAAGTGGTATCCAAAGTTTCAAGATTGCAAGTTTGTTCGATCGTGATCTAATTGCGCTATCTCGCAAGGAAGCAATTCTACTACTTGAATCTGACCCGCAACTTCTGGATGGAAAAAATCGATTTCTTCGTGAAGCCATCAATGACTACCAGCGTACTTCGCTGGCGGAAATGAGCTGAATATTACAGGAATGTTTGAGGCAAAATAGGTTAACATCTACAACCAAATAGAATATACGATAGGATGTGGTGAAGGATTTCATGGCTAAATTAAAGCAAATTGCAATCTCTACGCAAGATCCAGATACGGTTGCCAATTTTTATAAAACAGTATTTAAATTAGAAGAAATTGGAAGAGTCGATAATGATAGCGCACAGGGTTACTACTTGAGTGACGGAAATATTAATTTGGCAATAATGCGGTTCGCCAATAATATTCTCCCAGTTGGGAGTTCTAGCAGTAATAATTTAGGTGTTCAATATATTGGTTTTCAGGTTGAAGATGCTTTTGCGACCGATGCTTTGTTAAGGAGTAATGATTGCGAAATATTGGACATCGATTTACCAGATTCTGATGGCAAGGACGACTCTGGACATACTTCACTGAATAAAGGCACCAAGTATTTGGGTCCAGACGGAGTTATCCTACATGTGTCACATGGTGGCTACGTAGGGACTTAGTCAATTAAAATTCATCATCGTGTAACTGTGTTTCAACTAACATATTAATCCATGCGTTGATTTTTTGTGAACAAGTACCTACGGCACTGACGCTACATAATTGGAAATCTATCGAGTCTAGATGTTGGTTATTTATGGAATAGATTCAGTGCCGATCCAGCTCTGAACCACTCTATCTGAGAACTGCCGAAAGAATGATTCAAATTTATACGTGTTACAGATCCATCATCATGAGATATTTCGCACTTAATCGGTATTCCCTCTGCAATTGAGTCCAAATCGACTAGACTTATCCTGTCAGTCTGATTGATTAAGTCATATTCCTCGGGACTATTGAAGGTGAGCGGGAGTAATCCTTGTTTTTTTAAGTTAGTCTCGTGTATTCGAGCGAAACTACGAGCGATCACAGCTGCGCCTCCGAGAAGTCTTGGAGACAGCGCCGCGTGTTCACGGCTGCTACCTTCGCCATAGTTATAATCTCCCACTACAATCCACCGAACACCTTGGCTTTTGTAGTATCTTGCGACATTCGATATGCTGATTTCAGTTTGGTTTGTGAATATGTTCTTAGTTTTGCCAATTTGATCATCAAACGCGTTTGTGGCTCCCATGAACATGTTGTCACTGAATTTGTCCAAATGTCCACGTAGACTCAGCCATGGCCCGGCAGGTGAAATGTGGTCGGTAGTGCATTTGCCTTTGACTTTCACCAATACGGGAAGATTTATGAAGTCTTTACCATCCCATGGCGTCCATGGTGTCATTATCTGTAGTCTTTCACTTTCCGGATTAACAACTATATCTACTTTGGATCCGTCATTAGGCGGAGAACTGAAAGATGATCGTCCACGAGAAAATTTCTTAGACGGAACTTCTGGTGCAGGTTTGGGAGGGTTGAGTCTGAACTTGGTGCCGTCTGCTCCAATTAAATTATCTGTCATTGGGTTGAACGACAGTTTTCCTGATAATGATAGAGCAGTGACTATCTCAGGGCTAGCAATGAAATTCATGGTTTCAGACCGACCGTCATTCCTTCGGGGGAAATTTCTGTTATATGAAGTTATGATTGTATTTGGCACTCCGTCCAAGGATTTTTCTCGTCTCCATTGGCCTATGCATGGCCCGCAAGCGTTCGCTAGGACGTTTGCATCAATGTCCTTCAGAGATTCCATCTGCCCGTCTCGCTCAATTGTTGCCCGTATTTGTTCAGATCCAGGGGTAACCATAAGATCAGTGGATGATTTGATCCCATGTTGTTTCGCTTGGTTAGCTATGTCCGCAGCTCTACTCATGTCTTCGTAGGAAGAGTTGGTGCAACTTCCAATGAGGCAAGTATCTATATGGTCAACAAAACCGTTGTCTTCGCTAAGAACTTCAGAGGAGAGTTGTGATATTGGTCTTGCCCTGTCCGGAGAATGTGGGCCAACTATGTGGGGCTCTAATTTTGATAAGTCTATTTCAATAACTTTGTTAAAATATCCTACGGGGTTATTGACTATTTCATCGTCAGGAGTAAGCAGGTTCTGGTTATCTTCAGCCAGATTAGCTAATGAATTTCTACCAGTTGCGGTAAGATATGTGCCCATACGTTGGTCATAGGGAAACATAGAAGTTGTCGCACCGAGTTCTGCTCCCATGTTAGCTATCGTTGCTTTACCAGTGCAACTGATTGAGCTCGTCCCTGGTCCGAAATACTCAATTATTGAATTCGTTCCGCCGGATACGGTTAGTTCTCCAGCCAAATACAATATGATGTCCTTCGGGGCCGTCCAACCGCTCAATTTACCAGTTAAGTGTACACCTATGCGATTCGGGTAAAGGACTTCCCATGGGAGTCCTGCCATAACCTCAACCGCATCAGCGCCCCCCACTCCAACTGAGCAAGAACCTAAGCCACCTGCATTAGGAGTATGGGAGTCAGTACCTATTATCAATGCGCCTGGGAAAGCATATTCTTCTAAAACCACTTGATGAATTATCCCTGCACCAGGAGCCCAGAATCCAGCACCAAATTTTGCGGCTGCGGATTTCAGGAATTCGTAAACTTCATCGTTTTCTTGCAAGGATTCAAGCAAGTCGATTCCGCCTTCGGTCCGTGCTTGGATTAAATGATCGCAATGTATGGTGGTAGGTACCGCAACTCTCTCCATTCGAGTCTGCATGAACTGCAACATTACTGTTTGTCCCAAGACATCCTGCAGAGCCACTCTGTCTGGTCTCAATGAAATGTAACTTAATCCTGGGGTCAATTCTCCCACTGATGAGACATCTTCTATATGAGACAATAGTATCTTGTCAGCTAATCCCATTGGCCTATTTAAATTGGTCCTTACTTGGGCCAGAGCAGTTTGCATT
Source organism: uncultured Dehalococcoidia bacterium (assembly GCA_964570875.1). Taxonomy (GTDB): domain Bacteria; phylum Chloroflexota; class Dehalococcoidia; order Lucifugimonadales; family CATQGZ01; genus CAZMZE01. The sequence continues at coordinate 1,537 of CAZMZE010000054.1, read as the reverse complement.
TTCTTGTATACACTGGCCACAAATTCGGGACTAGATTCTATCGACACCATACAAATCATTCTCCTAAAAATTAATAATTTAACTCAGATACATCCCAGATTGCTAACCATGTGTTAATTGTTCAACTTAACCTGCAGAATGTATAGGTACTTGAACAGTTTCTGCTTAGAAGAGGGAAGCTTAATTAATCATTCAACAAAGTACATCTAATCGCGAGATTGCCCAAAGTATTCATAATTAAGGTCGATGAATTTGTCATACTCAGATGGAGTGTCTTCTTCTGCAAAAATTGCCACAACTGGACATACAGGTTCGCAGGCAGCGCAGTCGATACATTCATCTGGACTAATCAGCAACATTTTGTGTTCAGGTGCTTCATATATGCAATCCACAGGGCATACATCTATGCATGCTCGATCAAGTACGTCTACGCACGGCTCGGCTATTATGTAAGTCATAGTAGGCGGGTCCTCCTTGGGATTTTAAAAATTACAACGATAAAAAGGGTAACAATATATCCGTATTATACGTACAGGTTAGACAGTGTTTCAATACTATAGGACCCAAATTTTTTGGAAGAAACAAAACTCATAAATTGATACAGAAATATTCAAGTAATCACTGCAGCATCTGCGCGAAATTTTCATGCCATGCTTTTGAATAATTAGCTTTTGTATCAAAAATGTTCATCTAGAGAGTAACTTTTTTATCGACCAAATCGTCTATCTGTTTTGATGTGTATCCTAGTGATTGCAGAATGTTAATCGTATCCTCACCTAAGCTAGGCGATGGTTTGATGGCTTGTAATGGGGTTTCGCTCATTTTGAGGATTGGGCCGGGCATTTTGATAGGGCCAACTAAAGAATGTTCCATCTCGACAATTAGGTTATTGGCAAGAACTTGCTCGTCTGCAAACAGTTCTTCAGGGAACCGCACAGGTGCTGACGGCAGCTTTTCTTTCTCAAAAAGATCCAGCCAATAATCCATTGATTCTTTTTTGAAAACAACGGAAGCTTTTTCAGATAATTCAATATTCAATGCTTCCAAATCTTGGTGCTCCGAATCGAATTCTTTGTCAAATCTAGGATCTTCTAACCCTGTAAGTTCCAACATTTTTTTTCGCAGGTTATCATTGAGACATCCGATAACAATTACACCGTCAAGACATTGGTATGCGCGATAGAAGGGGTCACGTTCTCTCCATGGAGAGAGTTGTTGCCGATATTCCTCAATGATGTCTTCAAAATATGCGCCGCTGTTTCTCATAGAGGATAAGGTTCTCAAGAAATTCTCCCGGGGTTCCATATGTACGGCTTCTATTTGTGTAACATTGCTGGTTTGTATACCAAGGGCAGTTGCAAGCAAGTTAGTTTCGATTATTTGGCCTTGACCAGTTATGGCTTTGTGGTAAAGAGCAGAGCAGATACCCAAAGCCATGACCAGACCAGTTGAGAAGTCGGTGATGGCCGTTGATTGTATGCGCAATGGCAGATGATTATCAATTTTGGCTTCAGATGCCATTAATCCAGTAATTGCT
>CAZMZE010000053.1:0-56574 GCA_964570875.1 uncultured Dehalococcoidia bacterium | reverse complement strand
CAGCATGATTAAATCCATAGGTGAAGGTAGTGATGTGCAGGGAGCCTTCCAACAGGCATACGGTTTATCATTGGAAGAATTTGAGGCTGAGTGGTTAAGTCAAACCCGTGAACAACATGGCCTGGATGGCAGAAATATTGTTAGAAGCATCAAATCGCCAACTGGTTTAGGTTGGCATTCAATGGCTGTGTTAGCTTCAATGGTGGTGGTGGTGGTTTGTGTAACTGTTGTGTTTAAAAAAAGCACAATGAATCGCCATTGACTATAAATTCGACAAAGAAATGAGACGAAATATATATATGGACTTTGATGGACATAACGAGTATTAGTTCCAAATTGATATGGATGTAATGGCAGTTCACAACCAGATATGTGGACGAGTGAATTATGAGAAATGAAGTAGCCTTTATTTACGATGAACGTTTTGCCAGCCATGAGCTCAGCGCAACTCATCCAATGAAGCCAGTACGTCTCAAGTATACGTATGAGCTTTTACAATCCTATGGATGCTTTGATTCATCCAATTCTAAGGTGACTGAACCAAGGGCAGCCACCTTAAACGAATTAATGACGTATCACACTGAGGGCTATATAGAAGCTGTTAAAAGATTTTCGGATGGATCAAATATAATTGATTATCAATCATTTAATTTGGGGACTGCCGATAATCCTATCTATCCTAAAATGTATGATGCTGCAATGTTATCAACAGGTGCATCTGCTTTAGCGGCTGATATTATTATATCGGATAAGGTAGATCGAGTATTCAATATTTCTGGAGGCCTTCATCATGCTATGCCCGGATATGCTAACGGATTTTGTATATTCAATGATCCTGTTATAGCAATTAACAAATTGGTTGCGCAGGGAATGCGCGTAGCTTATATAGACGTGGATTGTCATCACGGGGATGGTGTACAGCATGCTTACTATGATACAGACAATGTTTTGACTGTTTCCCTTCATGAATCAGGCCAGTTTTTATTTCCAGGCACAGGCGATGTGGAAGAAATTGGCTCAGGTAAAGGAAGAGGGTTTTCAGTGAATCTCCCATTTTATCCTTATACTTCAAGTAGCGTTTATGAATGGGCATTTGTTGAGACAATACCTCGGCTTATAGAATCTTATAGCCCCGATGTATTAGTTACTCAGCTAGGAGTAGATTCTCATGCCAACGATCCTCTAACACATCTATTGTTGACTATACAAGGATTTGCGAGATTAGTGGAAATTTTCGATAGCTGGAGGATTCCCAAATGGATTGCTTTAGGTGGGGGAGGATATGACCTTCAAGCTGTTGCCAGAGCTTGGACTTCGGCCTACTCGATAATGATCGGTGAGGATCTACCTGATAAAATCCCCCAGACGTACACTAAGAAATACGGGGTATCAACTTTATTTGATGTAGATATTGATTTTGGAGAGAAATTATCCCAATTTCCGATTAGAAGTTATGCAGAAGGAAGTATCTCTTCCTTAAAAAAATTGATTTATCCAAAACATGGAATTCATGCTTAATCAACGTTTCTTCAATTAATGTCGGGTTCATACATGTAGCTTTACACATATGAGCGGCTCTAGATATAATTACCTTGGTTTTTCTAGTCAAGTAACACCAAATTAATTGGAGAAATGAATGGCGATATTACCCATACTTGAGTTACCTGATCCGGTTTTGAGGCAGCGTGCCAAGAAGGTTAGAAAGATAGATACATCTGTTTTGAAACTCGCTGATGATATGGTTCAGACAATGAGGGACGCCAACGGGATAGGGCTTGCAGCCAACCAGGTAGGGGTTCTTAAGCGAGTGATCGTAATTCAACTACCCGAAGAAGAAGAAGCAAGAATATATATCAATCCTGAAATCATTTATCGAGAAGGTGAACAAGATTGGTATGACGGATGCTTGAGTATACCTGGATTCAGAGGTCTAATAACTCGTTCGGTGTGGATTAAATTCCAAGCATTAACCGAAGATTCAACGATAGTGAAACTAAGAGCAGATGATCTGCTTTCATTGGCTATCGAACATGAGGTAGATCACTTAAATGGTGTTTTGTATATTGACCACCTTAAGGAACATGAAAAACTGATTCCGATAAGTGAATTTGAAACTACAGAATCTGATGAATCCATTACAACTGATTCTTCAGATAACGTGAATGTTAGTTCTCCAGATGATCATTCGATTGACCCGGAGACTCCTGCTACCTTGAAGGTGAGATAGCCAATTTCTGTATCTAGTAGTCGAACCAGTGTTTATTGAGATTCAATGTTATTTTCTAAAAACTTGGAGAATTGATGGTGTCTTTTGGGGACGCTTTTAAGTCAAACAATTCTGATTTGATTACTGCACAGGTAATTGATGCTATTGCAAATTTCTTTTCGGAACGACAAATCAATAGTTATTTGATGGGTGGGGCTGTACGCGACGCACTACTAAACCGCACACCAAATGACTTGGATTTTGTGGTGGAAAGCCAGCAACTTTTTGAATTGGCTCAGCCTTTAGCAAGAACCCTTGATGGACGCTTGATTATCTTGGATAAATCAAGATGTATTTTCAGGATTTGCGCCTCTAGTGATATAGATTCATGGCAAGTGGATATATCACAGTGTGAGAGTGGAATAGTAGATCATTTGAAAAGCCGAGATTGCACCATCGATTCAATGGCCATACCAATGGACAGTATTACCGATAGTGATCCAATTTCCAAAATTGTTGATCCTACTGAAGGAATCGCCGATTTGAGAAAATCCCAGATTCGGTTGAATAATCCACAATCATTGGAAGATGATCCTGTTAGGATAATTAGGATAGTAAGACTTGCTTGCCAACTTCAATTCCAACTTGAATCAAACACAAGACAAAACATTAAAGATAGTTCCCACCTATTGAAAATAGCGCCTCGGGAAAGAGTCAGAGATGAATTCTTGTCAATTATTGCTTTGCCGAACGCAACAAATTCTATTCGTTTGCTTGATGAGCTGGGATTGCTTTCGCAGTTGCTCCCTGAGCTTGATACATCTAGAGGCATTGTTCAGCCTAAGGAACACCAATGGGACGTGTTTGATCACTTGGTAGAAACAATTGGTCAAGTTGAAGTAGTTTTGGATAGCCAGAAAGAGCAATATTCTTATGTAAGCAAAATGATACCTAGGCATCAGAGCATTAATGGATATTTTGAAAAAATCGTAAGCGATGGACACACCGTAGCGACATTTATGAAATTAGCGGGTCTTTTACACGATGTAGCTAAGCCTGCTACTAAAACAATAGAGGAGTCTGGGAAGATACGATTCCTAGGACACCATTCACTCGGGTCGGAGATGGTTTCAAAAATAATGGAAGATTTTAGGATTAGCAAGAGAGGAGTTGCATTTGTGTCCACTATTGTGCAGAATCATCTACGTCCAGCTCAAATGTCTCCCAAAGGAGAAATGCCTTCTGCTAAGGCTGTATACAGGTTCTACCGAGACGTTGGAGAAGCTGCCATACCTACTTTATATGTGAACCTAGCGGACTATCTAGCTGCTAGAGGTTCTATGCTTGAAGAGGCAGAATGGTCTAGATACTGTGGCCTAATAGGTCATATACTAGATGAAGGTTTGAATGAGAAGGCCCCAATAAGCCTTCCAAAAATACTTGGTGGACACGATATAATGGAAGCATTCGGATTGAGTCCTGGTCCTGAGGTAGGTCATCTACTGGACTTTGTTCATGAGGCATATGTGGACGGAGAAATAATAAATAAAGTGGAGGCACTGGATTTGATAAGGTCACATCTACTTTCGAGAGGCTCGAATGCGTAGATATATTCGATCCTTGATTCTTGTTATGGCAGTGGTGTCGGTTGCTGCTTTGATAATCGGGTTCCAGAAAATTTCTATAGGTGATTTTCAAAGAGGGGATGACACAATCCTAGGTATGAGATTAGGCCTAGATTTGCAAGGAGGCAGTCACCTCGTATACGAGGCAATCGATAGAGAGACAGGATTGCCGATTGTGCCAGAACCATCTCAAATGGAGGCGTTGCAACGTAGTATCAGCAATCGTGTGAACGCATCTGGTATTGGGGAGCCAAATATTCAAATCCTTGGTGACAGTCGGCTATTGGTGCAACTGCCGGGTGTCAGGGACCCTGCTCGTGCGAAGTCTTTAATTGGACAGACAGCACAGTTGGTGTTTAAGCATAGACAGATTAGTGTAGCTAGGCCAGTGGATGAAATTAATACCGCAGCTGAAGTTGTAGGGATCAGTGCAGGTCAACTACCAGAACAGGAGCTAGAGTCGGCTGAGAATAGTACTAGTACCTCAGCTTCTAACGCGACTGGTGATCAAGAACCACCTGTTCTTTTCGTTGAGTTTACAGACCAAGGAACACTGGAATTCATAAAAATTGTCGATAGGATGATGGCTAGCGTATCTCATGCAATTACAGCATCGTTAGTTCCCAACACCCTAGAAATATCTATAAATGGTGATCAGCCGCTTAAATTTGTAGCTACACCGTTCACAGTGCAAAGAGTTGAAAATACGAACAGTTTCGCGTTCCCATTCCCATTCCCGGATACTGGTGAAGAAGGTAGTGTGGGAAGTCTAGATGAAGCATTGTCGTTATTGGGTGAAAACCCCACTATAGATCTAGTGGAGATCCAGAGTTTTGTTGACAAAACTCCAGAATACGGAAACTTAACTGGTGATGATTTAGCTAGAGCCTATCCTGATCAACATGCCCAAACGGGAGCTCCAATAGTAGTATTAGAATTTAAATCTAGGGGCACCCGCATTTGGGGTCAATTGACTGGAGATTTGGCAGGGAAGGGCTCAACTGACCGGATAGCTATTTTTCTAGACGATACTGAGCTCATTGCACCAGCGGTTACCACACCGATCACTACAGGTACAACAATTATCCAAGGCGGTAGTTTCACTCTTGAATTCGCTCAAGATCTAGCACTCCAACTTGAATCCGGAGCTTTGCCATTGAGCATACAACTTCTTCAAGAACGAGACGTCGACGCTATACTTGGCGCAGATTCCCTGAGAAAAAGTGTTATAGCAGGGTTGGTTGGACTGGGCATAGTCCTGCTTTTCATGATTCTTTACTATAGAGTGCCCGGATTAATAGCATCAGTAGCACTGATTGTATACTCCGTGATTGTTTTGGCTTTGTTCAAAGCTATACCAATAACGCTGACGCTTTCAGGAGTAGCTGCCGTGATATTGTCCATTGGCATAGCAGTCGATGCCAACATATTGATTTTTGAACGAATGAAAGAAGAGCTCAGGATGGGACGTACTCTTCTTTCAGCAATAAACATAGGATTTAACAGGGCATGGCCGGCAATAAGGGATGGGAATGTTTCCACCTTAATTACCTGTGCTATTCTCTATTATTTTGCTAACCAACTGGGTACCACTGTGGTTCAGGGGTTTGCGGTAGCGTTAGCAATTGGGGTAATAGTAAGTTTGTTTACTGCTATCACAGTGAGTAGAACATTCCTAAGAGTGATAGCTACAACAAGAATATCTAGAAGGCTGGAAATTTTCGTTCCTGCTGGAGGTGCAGACCTACCGCAGAGGCAGGATAATGAAACGCCTGGACCGGGGAGTTAAAAAATGGACTTCGCTGGAAATAAAAAATGGTTTTTCTCAATATCACTTGTGATGGTGGTTTCAGGTTTGATCTTCTTGGTTCCGCCGATAAGCGGGCTGAAGGCAGGCATAGATTTTACAGGTGGATCGAGTATGACCTTGCAATTCTCGGAGGAAATTGAACTCAAAGGTTTAAGGTCACAAATGGCGCTTTTGGATCATGAGGATGCCGTTGTGCAGAATTTGGGTGACAATACATATTTTGTACGTACCAAAAAACTTTCCGATGAAGAAAAAGCCGAGATAGTGTCTAAGCTGAATTCTGAATTGGAGAATTCATATAGCCTCATAGGTCTTACTAATCAACAGGGTGAGATCAACATTCCTGCACAAGAGAATCTAGAGTTTACGATCAATGCGAAGTTTGGAGAGAGAAGTGGTGAATTGATTGTGAATCAGCCCAAAAATGACGGAGATTCCTTGGTAACAGTACCGTTCGGTGATTTAAGTATGGTGTTAAAGGACAAAAAGGAACCTGACCAAGATGTATTGGTTGTTAGTGCAGGAGCACCGGTGCAGGGTGCCCAAATAACTCTAGGTGGCGTAAAAGTACTTGCATTTGATCTTGTTTCCCCGTCGGTGGCTAAGGAAACTGTCAGGAATGCATTCTTCGCCGTTCTGGTAGCCGCGGTCGGTATTTTCTAGTATATATGGTGGGCCTTCAGAGGTGTGCCAAGCCCATTACGATATGGAGCTTCAGCAATAATAGCTTTAATCCATGATGCTGTGATAGTTATTGGTGTGTTTGCTGCTCTTGGAACATTTGTTGGCATGGAAGTTAACCTCATGTTCATGATTGCGCTGCTAACGGTGATAGGTTACAGCGTGAACGACACCATAGTGGTGTTCGACAGGCTGAGGGAGAATGTGCTTGTTTACCCTAACAGAGCTTTATGGGAAAATGTCAACGTCAGCATTTCTGAGACGATAAGCCGATCTTTGAACACTAGCCTAACCCTCTTGTTCACGTTGCTAGCATTGATGTTATTTGGTGGAGCTACGATTAGGGAATTCTTATTGGTATTGTTGGTGGGAGTTGTAATAGGAACATACAGTTCGATAGGCGTTGCTAGCCAATTACTGGTGGTATGGGAAAAGAGAGGAATGTTCAGGTTATTCGGCCGATCTGCGAGAGCAGGATAGCATATTGATCTACGGAGCAAATACTACACGTCCTAGAATTTCCTTGTCTTGAACTAATTTGTAAGCTTCTGCAGCATCCTCAAGTCGGAAAACCCCCGATATTACCGGTGCGAATTTCTGGGATTGCAAAATACCTATTGCAGATTCAATGTGTTTAATTGAAGCGCCTGTCAGTCCAAATACTCTTGCTTCTCGGAACATCATTTCAGTTAGGTTAATATTTATAGGAGATCCCTGTATTTCTCCGAGCAATATTATACGACCGTTTAGAGATGTGCTTCTTATAACCTCTTTAAATGTTATGGCCCCAATTGTGTCGAACGCTATACTCACACCTTGGTCTTCTGTCATAGCCAGTATTACTTCAGATAACGGTAATTCATTGTTAATTAAGACCACTTCTGAGATTCCTAATCGTTCTATCTGAGCTACTTTATTGGGTGAACTAGTCGAGACTATGACCCTAGCTCCAAGATAATTAGCAACTAAAGCCAGATGTATGCCAAGCCCTCCCCCTCCACCCGTTATTAAGACGGATTCACCTCTTTTAATTCGGGCTACCGATTGGGATGATCTGACTGCTACTCCCATTGGGCAGGATAGGAGGCACGCGTACTTAATATCGATGCCTTCAGGGATTTTTAGTACGCTTTCGGCAGGGAGGCTTACAAATTCAGCGAAACCACCAGGTATTCCGTGGCCGATACCATTTCTCGAAGCACATCTATATTCATTTCCACTACTGCATTGTTCACAGTGGCCGCAAAATGTTACTAATGTGGAGAACACGTTATCACCGATTTTGTGGGAACTAACTTCGTCACCAACAGCCATTATTTGGCCGGAAATCTCATGTCCTAAAATAAGCAAAGGGTTAGTGGTTTTCCCTATTAGCCCTCGCATTACAGCTAAATCGTGACCGCAGAGCCCAGCGTACATGACCTTTATTAGTACTTCACTAGGCTTGATGACTGGGACCGGAATTTCTCTGACTGCTAATTTCGGGTTTTGACCTATTGAGTCAACGATTAAGGCTTTCATTTCAATTTAGAAAGATTTGGTATGGAGGTTTTCTGTCTGGTTTATTATCAATATGCTTGTAGTAATGCTGAAATGGATACGGTTAAATTGGTGTTATCTATGAAAACATTGGTAGTATTCTACAACTAGTTAACAACAATTATTTGAAGTACTATGAATCTAATATTCAACGATAGTAAATTAATCCATATTGGTTGTTTCAACTTGAATTATATTGATGTCAAATTAAGAGGACAAGCTGTGGCACTAGTGTGATTAGGAAATACATAGAGATGGAAATCGACATGGACATACCAATTAGGAGTGTACTATGAGGCTCGGAGCTCACGTATCTACATCTGGAGGATTGGACAAAGTATCTGAAAGAGCCATGGATATTGGTGCTGAAGTTGTGCAAATATTTGCCACTTCACCCAGGGCTTGGAAATTTCGTGAATTGCCAGAATCACAAATAGAGGCATTTCGTGAGAATGCTGCAAATACAGGGTTGAAACAGACTTTTATACACGCCAGTTATTTGATTAATGTTGGTGGCGATCCTAGTCTTTTACAAAAATCTGTAGATTCTCTAACTTTACATATGGAAGCGGCGGGGAAGATTGGGGCAGAAGGGGTCATTTTTCACGGAGGTAGTCATAAAGGCATAGGCTTTGATGGAGTTATTGATCAAGCAAGTCGTGCGTTACGTACCGTACTCGAGAAGAGCCCGCAGGGAGTAAATTTGATAATAGAAAATAGTGCTGGGATGGGTTCTCACATAGGGTCTTCGTTTGTTGAGATAGCCAGATTAATGGACTCGATCGGGGATTCAAGAGTGAAAGTTTGCTTGGATACGGAACACACTTTTGCTGCTGGATATAATTTGGCAGAAACAAACTCTATAGATGAAGTGATGGAGGAATTCGACAAAGAGATAGGGTTGGCAAATTTGGTGGTAGTGCATGCGAATGATGCCAAAGTTGAATTTGGTTCAGGAGTGGATCGTCACGAGAATATTGGCGATGGATATATTGGACTGGATGGATTCAAGGTGATAATGGGACATAATGCTTTCAAAGAAGTGCCTTTCATATTGGAAGTACCGGGATTTGACGGGAATGGACCAGATCAGATAAATATGGATAGATTGAAGGCTATACGCTCAGAATTGGGCATTTGATTCAGCTAGATTAAAGGGTTTGAATTGCAAGAGTCTGATCAGAGGCTGGTGAATAGCGTGATTAGATTGAGAGAAAGGTTGATCAACTGAATACGCAAACAGTACGACACAAAAAATACCTAGAAGCTGAACTAGAGGCCGCCGCTGTTTATCAAGTTTTGGCAGATAATGAATCAGATACAAAGCTTAAGAAGACATTCGAACATTTAGTCGAATCAGAAATGGACCATGCCAGAAAATGGGCTGCCGCTTTAGGAATAGATAAGTCGCTTGTTGTGCCTACTGCATCTTTCTGGAAATTATGGTTCTACAAAACTGCTGTTAATTGGTTTGGCACTAAAAGCGTTGTATCCTGGCTAGTGAGATTTGAAACCAAAGAAGTTGAAGATTATATTTCAGACCCTGATGCTGCAGACCTTGTCCAAGATGAACGTTACCATCTTAGAATTCTTAATAGATTAGTGAATGATGGTGACGATGTACTGGCTATGAGAGAAAAGGGATATGGAGGCATAGCTGATGGTGGGAGATTAAGAGCTGCTGTACTAGGGGTCAACGATGGACTAGTGTCGAATTTCTGCTTGGTTATGGGAGTATCCGGAGGTATAGATCAACAGGAATTTGTTCTAATAGCCGGAGTAGCAGGTTTATTGGCAGGTGCGTTTTCCATGGCAGCAGGTGAGTACGTATCTATGCGTTCCCAAAGAGATATTTTCGAGCATCGATTGAATACAGCGAAGGAGGAATTAAAACATTGGCCGGAAGATGAATTGAATGATATCAAATTGATTTATAAAGCCAAAGGATTTTCCGAACAAGAAGCCAAAAATATATCAACTAGATTGATGTCTAATTCAAGTGTTGCTTTGGAAACTTTAGCACGCGAAAAATTAGGATTGGATCCCTCGGACCTGGGATTACCTTTGGGATCTGCGATTAGTTCGTTCGTTGCGTTTTTTTTGGGTGCCGCAATTCCTATATTCCCATTTGTACTAGGCATTTTTGTTCCAACCGTTGTTTCGGGACCAGTAACAGCATATTCTGCCCTAATGAGTGGAGTGGCTTTATTCTTTGTAGGGGCAATCATTGCTATGAATTCACGGACTAGCACAATTTGGGGTGGCTTAAGGATGCTGTTGGCTGGAGGAATTGCTGCTTCAATCACATTTGGAATAGGTAGTTTGGTGAATATGGGAGTTAATTGGTAATGATTTTAGGAAGTGCGATCCCAAAGTGCTATGATTATTTTAAAATTTAGAACGTACAAAATCGTGTGAATATATGGATAAAAATTCTTCGAAAGACAGGCCACGAGCAATTGATTTAGGAATAAAAATAGGATTCATGCCTCACGGGGTAAACAACAGCATTACCGACGTACCTGAAGTTTCTGTCGGTCATGTAACATTGATAGAAGGAGAAGGATCTCTCCGGATTGGGCATGGCCCTGTGCGAACTGGAGTAACTGCAATCCTTCCGCATCAAGGCAATATTTTCCGAAACAAAGTTACTGCAGCGGCCCATGTTATAAACGGGTTCGGTAAAGCTATTGGTTTGGCTCAAATTGAGGAATTGGGTGTGATTGAGACTCCTATTGCGCTGACTAGCACTCTTAGCACATGGAGAGTAGCTGATGGCATGATTGACTATTTGGCCAGAGATAATCCCGGAGTGCTCTCGTTCAATCCAATTGTAGGAGAGTGTAACGACGGATATCTTAATGACATTGTAGGGAGACATGTTAAGCCATTTCACGTTACATCTGCCATAGAAGAGGCTACTAGCCCCAATATTGATGAAGGGAATGTAGGTGCAGGTACTGGAATGACGGGATTTGGATGGAAAGGTGGCATAGGTACTTCTTCACGCGTTTGTGACTTACCTTCTGGCGGATATGTTATTGGGGTATTGGTGTTAACAAATACTGGTGATCCAAGAGAACTGAGGATAGGGGGTGTCCAAATAGGGGATTCACTTATGCCTCCAGGCCTGCAGTCAGATATTCCTGGTTCAATTATGATCGTTGTAGGTACAAACGCTCCAGTAACATCTAGGCAGCTTGGTAGAATTGGGAGACGGGCGGCTTTGGGACTTGCAAGGGCTGGTGGGATAGCTAATCATAACAGTGGAGACTTTGTCATATCCTTCTCAAATTCACATGATAGACTCATCGTTGATGATTCCCATTTGACTTCCTTGTTCAGGGGATGCATTGAGGCGACGGAAGAAGCAATTCTGAATTCTATTTTGAGGGCTTCAAGTCTAGGCGGTCGTGATGGTAACGTCCGACATTCTATCCCAGTTGAAGAATTGCTGAAAATTATTCCACATGTAGAATCGGATTGAGGATTTTTCTTTGTGAATTCTATGCTATTTAATTACTATCATCGAAAATCTCATCCCGGATATGTGGAAATTCTTCCGGAGTGGACTCTCAGAGGTGTTGAACGTTCAACATAATTAGTATCCATAGAATCTATATCAGCAGTAGTTACAAAGCATTGTTCAAATTGTTCTGCTTTGGACAATATTTGGTTGCGTCGTCGTATATCTAATTCAGAGAGTATGTCATCCAGTAAAATGACTGGTTCCTGATTTCTTATTTTTTTGAAATGGGAAGCTTGCGCAAGTTTCATGGACAAAATACCTGTTCTGCTTTGCCCTCTCGATCCAAATGCACTAGCGTTTACTCCGTCTATCAGAATTTCAACATCATCACGGTGAGGGCCACAGAGAGTGATACCTTGAAATATCTCCTTGTTGCGTAAGGATTTAATGAAAGTATCCATATCTCTACAGAATGATTCTTCAGACGATTGTAAATCTATGGATGCTGATGGTTTATAGACCAAACTGAGTTCTTCATCTCTGCCTGAGAGTTCCATGTGTATGGGTGAGGACAGTTCAGAGAGTTTTTCTATAGTTTGCGCCCGCCTTCTCATTACATGCCTGGATTCACGTATAAGTCGTTCATCCCATATATCCAGTTCATCTGCGTTTGCTGCTTTATTTCTAAGTCTTTTGAGCAGATGATTTCTCTGGGATAGTATTTTCTGATACTGTTGCAGTGTGGTTAGATAATGGCTGTCAAACTGAGAGATAAGTATGTCAATGTAACGACGCCTGATACTTGGCGGACCATAGATGATGTCCAAATCTTGGGCTGAGAACATTACTGCAACAAATCGCCCTATGAGGTTTGAAGACTTCTTATGTACCCCATTGATTCGGATGTTCTTGGTATAGGATTGATGGGTATCAATATTTGGTTGAACATGATTCGAAGTAAGATAGTCAATTTGTAGTTTTAAAGACTCGTTATTGGTATTGACCAGCGCTGATATACGGCCATATTCGGCAAGTGGTAAAGTATTATTAATCAATTCCCTGTCAGACGATGCCCTTGCAGATTTTCCAACAGACAATATGTAGATCGATTCGAGAAGGTTACTTTTGCCTTGTCCGTTTTCTCCATGAAGCAAAACAATCCCGGGAGCAAAATCCGCATTTAACTCAATGTAATTCCGAAAATTAACTAGGTTTAGATGCTTAATGTATATTGGAAGGTCCTTGTTTAATTCGTGTTTTGCAACTGACCAGATAATTTGCTATTTACAAGATTATTAAACTCTTCTCCGGTTAGTATTGGTATTCCTATGCGCTTGGCTTCAATCAATTTAGACCCCGGGTCTTCACCAACAAGTAAATAGGAAGTCTTTTTTGTAACACTACTCGATACAGATCCTCCAAGATGTTTTATTTCTCCAGTTATTTCCGATCTACTAAAATTATCAAGTCGTCCGGTTAAAACAAAATTCAAATCAGCCAAAGGTTTTGATGTTTCTTGGGATTGGGTATCCCTGAGCCTGACACCACTTTTTCGTAATTTTTCTATAAGATGCAGGTTGTTTGTCTTTGAGAAAAAACTTTTAATACTCTTGCTGATTTTGGGTCCAATAGTATCAATAGACTCCAAATCATCTTCTGAAGCGTTTATTAAGTTCTCAATTGAGCCAAATTGCCTAGCTAAATTGGATGCTACTTCATTACCTACGTGAATTATGCCGAGGGATGTAATTAGACGTGCCAAAGGTCGATGACGGCTTGCTTCAATAGATGATAACAAGTTATCCGTGCTTGTTTCAGCCATTCTCTCAATCTCTAAAAGCCTCTGTTTACTTAGATAATAGAGGTCTGCGACATCCGTTATAAGGCCATTGTGAATTAATGTAATGCTCATTTTAGGCCCCATCCCTTCAATATCCATAGCATTTTTACTGACAAAATGTTCCACTCTTCTTACAAGTTGGTCTGGACATGCTGAGTTGAAACAATACCATGTGGCTTCTCCCGCAGGTTGAGTAATTTGTTGGCTACAACCGGGACAATTTTCTGGCATTTTGAATATGAGTTCTGATCCAGTTCGTCTGTCAGTTAATGCGCTTACAATTTGAGGTATTACATCACCTGCTCTCTCAACAACAACCATATCTCGCTTTCTCAAGTCTTTGGAAGATATATAGTTTTCGTTATGCAGCGTTGCCAATTTCACCACGGCTCCAGAAATTGTTACGGGTTCTAAGACTGCATAAGGGTTGATGCTTCCAGTTCTACCTACGTTTAACTTGATATCAATTAGTCTCGTGATTGCCTTTGTAGTTGGGAATTTGTAGGCAATAGCCCATCTGGGTTCACGGCCTGCCGCACCCAGATGGGACTGATAATCTAAACGATTAACCTTTACCACTATTCCGTCACAGTCATAATCTAGATCATTTGATAGTGTTGTCCATTTTTCGTAGTAATTGAGTACTTCTGAAACAGATTTTGCTATGTAGGTGTGTGGATTGACTCGAAATCCCAAATCTTTCAAATATTCCAAAGCATCTGATTGAGTGCTGGTAGGATTTGACGTGACGTAACCGATCCCATACACGAAAATATTTAGTGGTCTATCGGCGGTTACTCTAGGATCGAGTTGCCGTAAAGAACCTGCTGCTGTATTTCTTGGTGTGGAAAATTTCTCTAGTCCATTTTGCAAACGCTGTTCATTGAATTTTTCAAATTTAGATTTTGGGAAATATACCTCACCTCTCACTTCGAGAGTTGAGGGTACATCTTGACTTAATCTTAGAGGAATAGAATTGATAGTACGGAGATTATGGGTGACGTCTTCTCCTATTGAGCCGTTTCCCCTAGTCGCTCCATTGACCAAAAGGCCATCTTGATAGGTTAAGGCCACAGCGAGTCCGTCAAATTTCAATTCACATGACAGTTCAATATTGCTTGATTCGAGCATATTATCAATACGCTGTGCCCAAGAAACAAATTCTTCGTTGTTGAATGCATTCGCTAAGCTTAACATGGGCAATCTATGAGCTACTTGAAGGAAATGTTTTATTGGCTCTGCACCCACCCTTTGCGTAGGAGAATTTGGGTCATGGAATTCGGGATGCTGAGATTCCAGACGGCGTAATTCGGCCATGAGTAAATCATATTCAGAATCACTTATTTCAGGATTACTCTCAACAAAATACAATCGATTGTGATGTACGATCGATTCTCGTAATCTCAATATTTGTTGCTGCAAATTGCTTTCCACGAAGCGATATTCTCCTTAAATACCAAGTATAAGCCATTGTTATACATGTAGCACGGTAGAATTTTCCTAGACGGCAAGTCTCACTGGTGGATATACTTAACCATGTAATAAAACTCGCGCATCATAGAGGAGATTTAGAGTGACACAGTCACGGGCCTTGATGGAACTGATAACCGAATATCCAACCTTGGCGGCCATCGGTAATACACCAATGTGCAAGCTTCCTTTCGATTTTGATAGCAAACGAGTGGATCTATATGCGAAATTTGAGAGTTTGAATCCAGGAGGTTCGATAAAGGATAGGCCTGTGTTGAGGATGCTTGGCGAAGCAGTGATTTCGGGTGAGCTTACCCGAGAAAAAACAATACTAGATGCCACGTCAGGCAATGCAGGGATTGCTTATGCAATGATAGGTGCTGTTTTAGGATACAAAGTTACTTTAGTGATGCCTCAGAATGCCAGCGAAGAGAGGAAGAAAAGAGTAACTGCTCATGGAGCTGAGATTGTATTTACTGATCCAATGCTTGGTTATGATGAGACAATGAGAGAGGTCAGAAGAATATGGGAGAGAAATCCGGATCAGTATTTCTTTTGTGACCAGTATTCAAATTTGAATAATCCCCAAGCACATTATGACACTACAGCTGAAGAAATACTGAAACAGGTACCAGGAGTCACTCACTTTGTGGCTGGAGTAGGAACTGGTGGAACAATATCAGGTGTTGGGAGGAAATTGAAAGAAGCCAACTCGAAAATTCAAATTATTGGAATAAACCCACCTGAATGGCCAGGGATGGAAGGATTGAAGCCCTTAGGGCCAGACCACATAATTCCAGATACGTTTGATGAGACCATCGTTGATGAGATGATATTTGCTGACGTGGACGAAGCCAGGGATATGTCCATGCAGCTGGCGTCCAAGGGCATATTTGCAGGACAATCTTCAGGTGGATATGTGATGGGCGCCTACAAAACAGCCTCTGGTATAAGCTCGGGAAAAGTCGTCACAGTCATTAACGACATTGGGGAACGATATTTCAGTACTGGATTGTGGGATTAGACGTCAAGGTTTTGCACTTCTAATGCATGAGTCTGAATGAAATTCCTTCTGGGCTCAACCACGTCCCCCATAAGAGTCGAAAAGATGCGGTCGTCACTGTATTCGTCCCCAAGCTCTACCTGCAGTAGAGTTCTTGTTTCGGGGTTCATAGTAGTGTCCCAAAGTTGTGAAGCATTCATTTCTCCTAGCCCCTTGTAACGCTGGGTATGGACGTTTCTTTTGCCTTTTAACTGCACCATAACGCCCTCTCGTTCAGGCTCACTATAGGCAAAGTGGACAGATTTACCCGCAGCTATTCTGTACAGCGGAGGTTGAGCAATGTAAAGATGGCCGTTAGTAATCAATTCAGGCATGTGCCGGAAGAAGAAAGTCAGGAGCAGTGTTCGTATGTGAGACCCGTCAACGTCAGCGTCAGTCATGATGATGACTCTATGATATCTCAATTTTGAAATATCGAATTCGTCATCCATTCCTGCACCAACCGCTGTTATTATGGCCCGTATTTCTGCATGCTCAAGCATTTTATCGGCTCGAGCTTTCTCAACATTCAAAATTTTCCCACGTAAAGGCATTATGGCTTGTGTGGCGCGATCACGACCCATCTTTGCAGTTCCACCGGCTGAATCACCCTCAACAAGATACAATTCACAGTTTTCAGGATTTTTTTCTGAACAATCAGCCAGTTTTCCAGGTAGTCCGCCACCATCAAGTGCATTTTTCCGTATGACTAACTCACGAGCTTTCCGGGCTGCTTCCCTAGCTCTTTGCGCAGTCAATGTTTTTTCAATGATGCGCTTGGCTTCTTGCGGGTGGTCTTCAAGAAAATACGTTAAGGCTTCAGCAACTGCGCCTTCTACTTGGTTTCTTACTTCAGGGTTTCCAAGTTTGTCTTTTGTTTGACCTTCAAACTGTGGGTCAGTCAGTTTCACGCTTATTACTGCAGTGAGTCCTTCTCTGGTGTCTTCGCCAGATAGGTTGGATTCATTGTCCTTTATTAGCTTTTGCTTGCGAGCGTAATCATTGACTACCCTTGTTAATGCCGACCTGAGACCTGTAACGTGGGATCCCCCATCCTCTGTATTTACACAATTAGCGAAGGAATAAACTAGTTCTGTAAAACTGTCGTTGTACTGTAATGCTCCTTCAACAAGGGTGTTTTCAACTTGTTTCTCTACGTATATCGGATCTTGGTGGACAACTTCCCGTCCCTTGTTGAGGTTACGTACAAAACTAGAGATTCCACCATCGAAATAGTAAGAAACTGCGTTGTTTGGCCACAAACCTTTGTGTAGAAGGCTTTTGAAAGATATGTGAAGACCCTTGTTTAGGTAGGCCATTTCCTTGAAGCGCTTTGAAAGTTCTTTGAAGTCATATTCTATAGCTTCAAATATCGAGTCGTCAGGCATAAATGTTATGGTGGTGCCTTTTTTATCTTTGTTCGAATCATCAACTGTCTCCGAGACGAGATCAGTTGTTCTTTTGCCTCGGGCAAAACTTTGCCTATAGATTTTGCCTTCACGATAGACTTCGACGTTAGTCCACACCGAAAGAGCGTTTACAACAGAAGCTCCAACTCCGTGCAGTCCTCCTGAAACAGAGTATGCTTTACCTCCAAATTTACCACCTGCATGAAGCGTGGTCATCACTGTTTCAACAGCGGAAACCTTTGTTCTTGGATGGATATCTACAGGGATGCCGCGTCCATCGTCTTCAATTCTCACACTTCCATCTTCTTCTATGATTACATCGAATCGAGTGCATTTGCCTGCCATGAATTCGTCAACTGCATTGTCGACGATTTCTTGTATCAGGTGATGCAGGCCTCGCTGGTCAGTGCTGCCGATGTACATACCTGGCCGGCGTCTTACGGCCTCCATTCCTTCAAGTACTTGAATATCTTTGGCTGTGTAATTATCGTTATCGATCTGTTCACGCTGGTCTGTTGCCATCAGCTACTCCTGTTGCTTTTGCGATTCGACCGGTGTAATGCCGTTCATCGGACTTTGAAAAACTGATTTGCGATGGTGATTCACAAGCTTAAAAATCATGTAATGAAACGCACTTGTTTAAATCTGATTACTCTGTTGGTAATTTTAACATGTTTTATACAATTCCACAAATCTATAGACTAGTCTACAGGCTGGTCTATAGATTTCATGACCCTGTTTTACAGGTCCATAAAATAAATTGTCTGAGAAATGGAATCATCTTGTGGGAATTGGACTGCCAGCTATTGGAAGCAGCAGAATGTTTTGAACTAGGAATAGCTCAAAAATATACTGTTTTAGAACCAGCAAATTTGACAAATCATCTGAATGATGGAAACATCTTCAGTAGACAAAATTGAATAGCTAGTACGGGTGCCTTATTAAGAGGCTGAGAAAAAGAGGAAGCCGGTCAAAGTCCGGCGCTGTCCCGCAACGGTAGGTTCTGTTTTGAAAACAGGACGAGCCCGGTCCACTTCCCGCTCTAGGAATCGGTTTAATAGGCCTTCGAGGAAAGGTGCTCGATTTGGGGTTGGCGCAACCTCTGCTCGATAGACTCGAAGCAGGGGTTTTTTTTTGTGAAGAAATTGGCTTTTGTAAGCCACATGGATCGGGTAATTTGAAATAAAAAATGTAGAAAGACAGAAAAGGAAGGGCGGTATCGGTGAATAAGAGTTGGATCATAGGATTTTTGTTTGGCTGGATGATGATTGTTGTGAGCGCATGCAGTGACCGAGTTTTAGATATTTCTGCAGATTCCCCTGATGAAGTGTTGAATGAAGTCGGTTATGAACAGTTTGGAGAAGAAGGCTTCCCTGTAAATGTTGAAGATAGCTTGGGACGCACCGTGATTATTGATGAATCTCCCGAGCGGATTGTCGCCTATGACGCTGCATTAGTGGAAATACTTTTCGCTATTGGTGAAGGAAAACGCATCATTGGGACACACAGTTTCGTTGATTATCCAGCCGAAGCTGCAGAAATTCCTAAAGTTGGTGGCGCGTTTGAAATGGACATAGAGTCGATTATTGAACTGAACCCAGATCTTGTATACGTATTTTTCCCTACATTCGTAGAGCCACTTGAAGCCGCTGGATTGAAAGTACTTTACATAGAAACTCTAAAACACGATTTCAGGGCAATTGCTACAAATATACGTCTATGGGGTCAGATAGTTGGGAATCCTGCCGAAGCCGATATTATCGCATCTAGGTTCACATCTAGAATTGAGAAGATTCGTTCAATTGTTAAACATGGAGCGGATGGCCCTCGGGTATTGAATGATCTTGGTATGTTGTGGGCAAGTGGTTCAAATACTCTTGAACAGGAAGTTTTTGACTTGCTGAATGTCTATAACATTGCATCAAATTTGGAAGGGTATGCACAAATCAGTATCGAAGAAATTATTGCAGGAGACCCTGAATATATATTCACGCCCGGACCAGATGAATTCCTGACCAATAGAGCCTTTGATGATGTTAACGCAGTGCAGAATGGCAATGTGATTACTTTAGATGGACAATTACTGACTATTGCGGGACCGAGGTTTGTTCAAGGGATTGAAAACCTCGCTAAATTAATATATCCGGATTTGTTTTAGATTGTGAGAATCAGCTCAAAGTTTTGAATAGAAGTGAAAAGCCTTCTACAGGGTGGAGTGATGGTTTTTTGTAGAAGCAACTCTGAAATTTGAAGGAAATATTCATTGGTTAATTCGTATCCGTGGAGTCATCTGTTGATAGGCTCGGTGGTATTGGTATTCGTAGGACTATTATCAGCAAGTCAAGGTGCTGTAGATATGCCTATTGGCACTGTTTTCAAAATGATGATTGCGTCACTTCCTATGCTGGATATATCTGAGAGTTGGCCTGATTCATGGGATGTTATCTTGTGGCGGGTCAGGCTACCTAGAATAGTTTTAGCGGGCATTGTTGGGGCAGCACTTTCAATTTCAGGTGCGGCTTATCAGGCTCTTTTCCGTAACCCGTTGGCTAGTCCTTCCTTGATAGGCGCTACATCAGGGGCAGGTTTGGGAGCGACTATTGTTTTGGTGTCTGGCGTGCCTGTTTATTTCTATGGTATTAGTATTTTGCCAGCGGTAGCTTTTTTGGGGGCGGTTCTTGCTGTGCTGTTAGCATACTTCATAGCTCTCAGAGAAGGTCGAATATCACTTACAATCCTAATATTAGCTGGAGTAGCTATTTCTTTCGGGACAAGTGCTTTAACCAGTTTATTTATGATAAAAAGTGATCCAGATTTACGGCCAGTTTTGAGTTGGTTGTTAGGGGGATTCGGTACCGCCCAATGGAAATATTGTTACATAATTGCACCTTATATATTTTTCAGTCTTACAGTATTGCTTTTCTATAGTCGAATAATGAATGTTCTGCAGTTCGAAGAAGATCATGCTAGACATCTGGGCGTGAATTTGGAACGCACCAAATTAATATTGATTGCAAGTTCTACTTTATGTACGGCTGCGGCTGTATCTTTTACCGGTCCCATAGCATTTGTTGGACTTATATCTCCTCACGCAGTCAGGCTCATATGGGGCAATGATTATCGGATACTGGTTCCATTGTCGGTGCTATTGGGAGCGATTTTCCTCATACTGGCTGACCTGGTAGCAAGGACGGCATTTTCTCCGGCTGAATTACCAGTTGGCGTTGTCACTGCGCTATGTGGTGTGCCTTTTTTCCTTTACCTTCTCCGTCAACGGTATCGAATGAGGTTAAATTAAGTACGCCATGATTGTTGCTGAGTCTATTTCGCATAAATATAGAAATCATCCCGCTTTACGGGGTATCGACATTGAGGTAAAAAGTGGTGAAATACTAGGTGTTGTAGGTCCAAATGGGTCGGGTAAAACTACTTTGCTCAAGATTCTTTCAGGTGTTCTCAAACCAACTTCAGGGTCAGTTCTTATCAATGGGCTAAATATCTTTTCTATGGATAGTACCACCAGGGCTAAAGTTATTTCAGTAGTGCCCCAGAATGCTCAAATACCAGATGAAATCACTGTGATGGATGCTGTTCTAGTGGGGAGGAATCCGCATCTTGGGTTATTTCAGTGGGAAAAAGAGTCGGATTACAAGATTGCGGAAGAGGCTTTGAAGCTGGCTCGAATTGAGGATTTATCGTCGAGACATGTTCATGAACTATCTGGAGGCGAACGCCAACGAATGATTGTGGCTATGGCGCTTGCTCAGGACTGCAGGGTTATGTTATTGGATGAACCTGTGACTAGCTTAGATTTACAACATCAATACTCAATTATGGATTTAATCAATACATTGGTGAATGATCGAATGGAATGTGCAGTGATGTCTATGCACGATTTGACTTTAGCTGGTCAATATTGTGATAGATTGATGATGCTTTCAGATGGAATGGTACTGTTTGAGGGGAGCCCCAAAGACGTATTGACTGAGGATAATATTCTAATGGTGTATGGTGTCAATGTATCCGTGATATCCCATCCTCAAACTGGTACTCCGGTAGTAATGGGAATATCTGGGTATTTAGGATAGGCGAACTTAGCGAAGCCTGAATGTTCAAGACAAATTTTGTTCTTGTCTGTCAAAATGTGAGCTATTTTTGTTAAAGCTACTGGAATATAATATGGTTAACCGGCTGTCCTGGAAATCGCCAATTTAGTTTTTAAGTAGGGTGCGTGATTTGATTTTGTATGAATGGCTTGGGACGATTTTCCCAGTAATTTTGTATGTGTTGATAGGATACCTATTTGGAGCTCTTCCAATAGCGGATAGGGTTAGTCGCCGTAGAGGAGTTGACATATTTAAATCAGGGACCAAAATGGCAGGGGCTGCAAATGTTAGAAAATCGGTTGGGCATTATACTGCTGGAATAGTGTTGTTGGGAGATATGGCCAAAGGCGTGATGGCCATAGTGAGTGCGAGGGTTGTTGGTATAGAAAACGGATGGTTGATTGTAGTTGGACTGGCAACGATTTTGGGCCACTGGAACTCTGTTTTTAGTGGATTCAGAGGTGGGGATGGACTAGCCACTCTGGGTGGAATAATGGTGGCGTTATTCCCAATATCGGGTATTATTGCTGGTATTGTGGCTTCAGGAGTGGCTTTGGGAGCGCAACGAGCGTCATATACTTCGTTACTCAGTGTTGTTTTCGGATATGTTACCCTGATGATTTTTTACTGGGTATATGATTTGAATGGTATTCATCTGATAGGCTTTGGTGTTTTGTCCGCGATGGTATTTCTTCACGCAGTTAACAGCAATTTGCGGAGAAGGAAACACCAATCTTTAAAAAATATCCAAGACACAGTTATAAGCACAGACCAGACCAACACACACTAATTTAGAGGATTCTACAACTAGTCGTTTAGTGACAGTCCAAAACTAGATTGTGGTTGTAGCAGCAATTCTGAAACACCAATGTTTACAATATAGACTGTGGAATGAGAACCGGTTTTTACGTAGGATGTTTCATCATCACGAGGAAGGAATCTTAAACGGGTTGTTGGCTGAGTAGCCCCAGGTTTTGTGACTATTCTGATCGAGGGAGTAGCGTTGTTAAAACTGAGTTCTTCAGCTTCCTCTTTGGTAGCAAATCCAACAGCTAGAATCCCTTGAAGGTTACCGACTAGGGGTTGCACAAGAAGTGGGTCAACTTCGACTTCTTCTTCAGCATTAATACCCTTCCAACCAGTTTCATCTAGTTTTAACAGAAATTGTTGGTCTGGGTATGAGAAAACAAGCTCTTGGATCTCTGTTGGTGGAATCGCCACTATTATAGGGTCTCTCCATCCATCAGGCCTAGAATCGAATACATAGTTTGCAGACATAGAACATTCTATGCCGTACACAGGAGTTTTCCCGGCTCTCCTAATGTAGCAAAGTCCTACATCCGGATTCCATGTTCCTATTACGAATTGTTCTTGTACTGCTCCTCCAAGAAAGAAAGAAACTTGAGTTCCTGTTTCGGACACTCCCATTCTCTCGTGATTAGCTTCGTTTAATGCAATAAGACCAGCCCCATTGATATCTTGAACTTTTTCCCAGAATTCGTTGATTTTTGGTATAAATACGGATTGGTTACTATTTACGTACCAGGTTTCTTGGTTTCTGACCAGTGTGGCTTCAGATTCGGTAGATTTGATGACTATCTTATCTATGAAATCACGTTCAAGCGGGGCTAGACCTGCGAGTACAATTTCGTCTTCTGACGACGAAATGATTCGAACAATTAACCCTAATGCCCCAACTATTATTAAGGCCACTAAAAAAATTCCGACTTGTCTATTCTTCAATGCGATAAACCTTCATTGACTCTCTGCGTCGTTTCATAGCCATGGTAAAGCCGATGATTATGAATGTAATTGGTATGCCTAATATATTGATGTATTGGACCAAATTTTGATGTGTTGCGGAACTAAATTCCAATTGGCGAGAAGAAACTATCTTAGATCGTATGGCTGCTAGTGTATCTTGTTGTGCAAGCCAGTCAGTTAAATTTAGACCCAACGCCAGATTTGGCGCAGATCTTGTAGTCACCATGTCAGACAACCAACCTGAATCACCTGCAACAACCATCCTGAATTCGTTGCCTTCTGGGCTATTACCTGTGATAGCCACTGCAATGTCACTTGAGAATTGTTGTTTATCTTCCAAGTCCAAATGTGAGGAATTAGGAGTCACGTCTCCATAAGTGTAGTCTACCGCTGCGGTGGGGTGTGTTCTCAGGAGAGTAGAAAATTCCAGCGTTCCTAGAGAAGGATCAGGGTCCGTAATCCCCAAGGAACTGGTCCACGGCATTATGACACTGTCAACTTCACCTGTTATTTTTTTATCGATGGTAGGAACATGTGCCCAGAATGGATAATTCAGAACAACGTTACCCACTCCCACGTTGAACGAAAGACTCTCATTGAATTGAGGATCAAAGACCATGTTATCTTCTAGGATGATCCCAAAATCCTCTAAAAATTCTGCAGAACTATTGGTATTTCTGACTGCCACCAACCTGCCTTGGTCCACAAGTACAGGGTCTAATAATATCATCGCCTTGCCACCGCCTGAAACATACTCACGTATAGCTGAGCGCTCTAGATCAGGAATGTTTTGATTGGGCCCTGCAACTATAAGTACGTCAATATCAGTAAGATCTATGCTACCGTCGCTTTTAGCCTCAATATCTGTTACATCGTATTGACTGCTGAGGTACTGAGTTAAAGCAGCGAGTCCTTGTTTGGAATTCATTTCTCCATGTCCAGTCAAAAACCCGACCGTTTTAGACTCCTTCAATAACATGCTGTTTATTGAGCTAGCAATGTTGTATTCAAATCCGTCAACTGATCGGATAAATTGAATTACTTCCCGCTGGTCAGCGTAGGTTAGAGTTAGTCCCAGGTATCCAAGCTTAGTACTGAGTTCGGTTTGCCCAAAAACATTGAACTGTACTGGCGAAACCCCTGCCGTTTTTGCCTCTTTGGCTACTTCTTCGTCTTCATCTGGGAATTTCCTGACAAATTTTATGTCTTCTCTAGAAGACGATAAATCTTCAAGAAAATCGTTAACATCTCTGCTTACCAGAGATATCTGCGGTGGGGGATCTTTTGATTCGTAGAGCTTTATGGTTAATATGTCGTCAAGTTCGTCGAGTATTTCGGAAGTCCCATCACTCAAAGTGAAGATTTTGTCTTCTGTAAGATCAAGCCTTCCACCTATGTAATTTCCATACCATCCAACTAATAAGCTCAGTAATATCAGTGAACTGACACCTACTTGTAAATTACGATACTGTGATGATACATGGCTGAGACTTTTGCTTCGTAGCATTAGGTATGTGGCACTAAGGAATGTTGAAATTAAAGCGGCGAAATAGAGCAGATCTCGGAGATCTATGATTCCTCTTGCAATTGTGGAAAAATGAGTCACGGGACTGAGGGTTTGCAGTACGTTGGCTACACCCACTGGAAGGGTTACGGCTACTTGATCTAACCCGGCTGACATTAAAACAAGGATAAAGAAAAATCCGAGTATAAATGCCACAATTTGATTGCGTGAAATACTTGAAGTGAATAGACCTATTGCAACGAATGATGCTGCTAGAAACAGACTCCCAATGTACTGAGCTACTACAGCTCCAATATCCATATCCCCTGCAGTTCCAAGAGCAATCGGTATTCCTATAGTCGCTAGTACCGCTACGGTTACGAACAACACGCCAGAGCAGAACTTAGAGATCAATACTATCCATGCTTTGATGGGCTGTGTTAGCAATGTTTCTAAAGTGCCGTCTCTCTGTTCTTCAGCGAGAAGACGCATAGTGGATGCCGGTACGAAAAGAGCCAGTAGCCATGGTAGGGATAATCTTTCAGGAGTTAGTTCGGTGGTGAATAATGGCCTTAGAGAAGCTTCGAAGGTGTCAAAGGTAGATCTAAAGAATCCGTAAGAAAGCCAAGAGGCGAACAGAACCAACAATATATATCCTGTAGGTTGGTCAAAATATCCTTTTAAATCTTTTTTTATGAGAGCTAAAAACGGTGAGATCATAAAATGATTTACCTGCCAGTATCCGAGGTCAAATTGTGAAAAATATCCTCCAAGTTGGCAGTCTCTTCGTAGAGTTCCCACAGAGTCCAATTCTCACTTTTTGCCAGTTGAAATAATTCGGGTCTCAGTTCTTTTTCAGTAGATGCGTATATTGAATACCTTTTTCTCGGAGACTCCGATTCTTCGCTAGTGATCTTTTCTATGCCATCGATTTTTGAAAGGGCCGATTCAACACCTTGACCGTCCACCTCCATATGAATCGTTCGAGCCAGGTGTGAACCTTTCAACAAATCTGGAACAGTGCTGTCTGCAACTAATTTACCTCTGGATATCATCAAGACTCTCTCACAAGATGCTTCCACTTCTTGCATAACATGAGTGCTCAGCATCACTGTACGTTCTTTACCTAGATTCCTTATCAGTTCTCTAATAGTTATTCTTTGATTAGGGTCAAGGCCTTCTGTCGGTTCATCCATAATTAATATGGAAGGACGGTGAAGAATTGCTTGAGCCAATCCAACTCGTTGCCTATATCCCTTAGAGAGTTGATTTATAGGTCGGTAAAAAACCTCTTCTAGGCCAGTTTCAGCAACTGTGCGCTCAGTGTTTTCTTTACGTATATTGTGGGGCATGCTTCTTAGATCTGCCACGAAAGACAGATATTCTTTTACTAACAAATCTCCGTACAGAGGATTATTTTCAGGAAGGTATCCGATGCTACGCCTGGTTTCGATGTCATCCTCTTGAGTATCAGTACCATTTACCGTAAGAGTACCGCTGTCAGGGGTATAGAAGGACGTCAACATTTTCATAGTGGTGCTTTTACCGGCGCCATTTGGGCCAAGGAACCCAACTATTTCGCCCTTGCGTACTTCAAATGACAAATTATTTACGGCAGTTAACTGTCCGAAATTCTTGCTTATCGCATCGACTTTTAGAGTAATATCACTTTGATCTGCAGAAAGACTGTTGGATTTGTTTGTGCTAGCGATTTCTATATCATTCATCGTTAATAATATTTTGATAACCCGAAAATAGGTAATGTGTGACTAATTATTTATATGTGCAAAACCCACTGTTAATCATTGTGGAAATAAACTACATATGCATTATATCAGGTGTTTAGCGTGTATTTGGACAGAATGCTGGATTTCAAACACCGCGAACCGTCTTAGTTTATTTAATGATATCACCCACCTCTGGTTCTCCTAGATGGAATTAAATTTTGTTTTTACGTTGGATTGAATCGAACAATACACCTGGTGACATTGGCAGGTTCTGCATTCGAACTCCAATTGCATCGTATACGGCATTTGCTATAGCAGCCAGTGGCGGTACCAGTGAAGATTCACCAACTCCTCTTACTCCGAATGGATGGGATGGGTTCGGTACTTCTATGATCTGAGTGTCGATCATAGGGATATCTAAGCTTGTCGGCATCCTATAATCAAGGAAGCTTGAGTTGGCCATTCGCCCGTCCTCGTTCATGAAATATTCCTCGTTGATTGCCCATCCGACTCCCTGCACAGCTCCTCCCTGTATTTGACCTTCCACGTAACTGGGATGTATTGCTGTTCCTGCATCTTGAAATGCGGTGTACTTTAGTATGGTGATCTTACCGGTTTCCGGATCCACTTCAACATCTACGACATTAGCAGCATATGATCCTCCAGCTCCCTTTGGATTGATATTGGATCTACCAGCAACTGGGCCTCCCGTATTTTCAAGATTGGAAGCGATTTCTTTGAAAGTGAGATTTAAACTTGGATCAGATTTGTGGGATAGTCTGCCATCTGCGTACACTACATCAACTATATCTGTTTCCCAGATTAAGGCTGCTCGTTCAATCAACTGAGTTTTGATGTCATTTGCAGCGTGGAAAGCAGCGAGTCCGGTTTTGAAAGCGACGCCACTACCACCCGTGTTTGATGTGATTCCTATTGTATCTGTATCGGCCACTTGTGGTTTCACGTCTTCAACTGGAATACCCAATACTTCAGCAAGTTGTTGTGATACAGCCGTCCTGGATCCTCCAATATCAACTGAGCCCTCTACCAACATCACTGTTCCGTCACCGGTAACACTCGCGATTACACTTGAAGGTCCTGTGTTATTGCGCCAATACCCGAAAGCTACACCTCGTCCTATGTTGGGTCCCTTAAGTTCGCTGGTGTAGTGTGGATGAGATTTGACTGCTTCAGCGGTTTCGATCATCCCTATCCTAGGATTTGTAACACCATCAGCTCTAACTGTTCCTTCTTTGGCTGCGTTTAGCAGCCGGAATTCGACGGGGTCCATGTTGATGAGTCTGCATATTTCATCCACGGCAGATTCAACGGCAAAGGCTCCGATTGGAGCACCAGGAGCCCTGTAGGCACTTGTTTTTGGTTTATTGTCAACTACATCATAACCATCAAGCCGTAGGTTTTCGATCTTGTAAGGTGATAGCATGCATGCGGTAGCTCCTAAGAGCGACGCTCCCGGATAGGCGCCAGCCTCAAAAGCCAAGGATCCTTGAGCTGCAGTTATGATGCCTTTGCTATCAACTCCTATCTTAATTCGTACTTTGCCGCCACATGTTGGTCCGGTAGCCTGTAAAACCTCAGATCTAGACATAGCCATAGCAACAGGAGATCCGCTTTTTTTAGACAAGATTGCCGCTAAAGGCTCTAGATAACATGACAACTTGCCTCCAAAACCTCCTCCGATCTCCATAGGCACAACTTTAATACGCGAAACAGGCACACCGATAATCTTTGAGAGGGTATCCCTGATGCCGAAATGACCTTGACTACTGCACCACACCGTAAGGTTACCGTCTGCTGTCCACCAGGCTGTACCATTTTGGGGCTCAATGTATCCTTGGTGTACTGTTTTTGTATTGTACTCTTGCTCGAAAATAACCTCTGCTTGTCCAAATCCGATTTCAACATCTCCCAGGACAAATTCATAATGGTTAGCAATATTAGTACCGGTTTGTTGACCTGTTCCTAATCCATCTGTTTTGATATGTTCATGAAGGACGGGAGCATCTGGATCCATTGCGGACTCTACATCTGTGACATTAGGTAATGGTTCGTATGTCACTTCGATCAATTCTAGAGCTTCTTCTGCTGCATGTGCACTTGAGGCCGCGATAGCTGCAATGGCGTGGCCTACATACAGTGCTTTATCAGATGCAAGAACATTGTCTCGGAGATATTTCATGCTGGTGAACATGTCTTCTCCGACCTCAGCCAGTGTGTCGGATACTTGAGCAAGATCGGATGAAGTAGCTACCGCCCTGACATCGGGGTGTTCTAGGGCCTTGGTTATGTCAATTGAAAGGATTTTCGCGTGTGCATAAGGGCTTCTCAGCACTTTTCCGTGAAGCATTCCCTGTAGCCGGACATCAGAACCGTAGAGAGCTTTGCCTGTTACTTTATCCACACCATCATGCCTTATTGGCCTTGTCCCGATAACCTTGTATTTTCGATCAATTTGCGGTGTGGTTGTCATATAGCCTCCGAGGTAGATATCCTATATTCTGACGTTATTTAACTGAATAGTTGTCATTTTAGCATACTAAAAGGCTAATCGAAGACTTAATTTTGTAGAGGTAGTAATGGCTCACAACAGGATCAGATCAGGTAATACAAAGGGTGGTTTTCTTCATCCGGATCTAGACTATGGAGGTAGTAGCGTGGTTGTGGCAGGGGACCAGATATTTATGGTCGGCTGCACCGGTTTAGCATTGGGCGGGAAGTCGTTTGTAGGAGAAGGAGATCCGGTTGCACAGGCGCACCAAGCACTGAGTAATGTAAGAGTTTTGCTACAAGAAGCGGGTTCAAAGATAGAAGATATATGTATGATCAATGTCTACACCACTGATGTTTCATATGTAGATCTTGTCTACCCTGTAATAGCAGACTATTTAAAGGGAGTGATTCCTACAAATACTTCTATTACCGTTAAGGCTTTAGCAGAAAGCTACATCGATTTTGAGATAGATGTTTGGGCAGTATTGCCAGATGATTCGAAAAAGGGTCACCACCGCGTAAACGTATCAAACCTGGGTAATAACTATTTGATGAAAGGGTTGGAATTTCTAACTGCAGGTGCTGTTAGGGCTAATGATCATATTTTTCTCCAAGGACAGACTGGGTTGTCTCTCGACGGAAGTTATTTTGTCGGGGAAAAAGATCCAGCTTCTCAAGCCCACCAGGCCATGTCAAATGTAAAAGAACTGTTGTTTCTCGCAGGGGGCACGCTCTCTGATATCTGTAAAGTTACAACCTATGTGAAAGATCCGATGGTAAGACCAATGGTCTATCCTGTAATTGCAGAACATCTGAAGGGTGTTTGCCCGGTTTCCACTGGAGTAGTTGTGAAATCGTTGTCTTTCGAGACATGTGATTTCCAGATAGATGTGTTTGCCAATATTGCCCAAAATAAGAACCGAGGCCATGAGCGTCTCAGAATTTCTGATCCTAACTATTTGCCAGATGTAGATTATCCATTAAGCAAGGTAGTTTTGGCTGGGGACGGAATTTTTTTGCAAGGACAGACGGGAATAGATTTGGATGGACAAGGCTTCGTAGGTAAAGGAGATCCGGTAAGTCAGGCTGAAAAAGCTATGCAGAATGTCGAACAATTGCTGAAGGAAGCAGGATCAGATTTAAGTGACATTTGCAAAGTGACTACTTATATCCCTGACCATTCTCATCGGAAACTTATTTATCCAGTTATAGGTCAATATTTAAAAGGGGTCCACCCAGCTTCCACGGGGATAGTACCTATGGCATTGGCTAATACCGAAGTTGATTTTGAAATAGATGTGTTTGCAGTCAAATCTGGGTGATGGGAAATGAGCGGGGTAGTTAGTAGAGACAACTAACTATTTTCCCATTGGGAATGATATAAGCTCTTTAGCTGATACTACTTTTTCCGTCATATATTTGCTTTACGTCTCCGATACCTTTTCCCGTATCTCCGTGTTGTGCAAGTTCAGGGCCGATATGAGCCAGGCGAGCTGCGTCTGCTGTTCCGGATATACCTGCGAGACCATCCTCACGCGGGTCCATACGTTTTTGGTAATCCCGTCAAGAAACGATCACTATGTCTGTATCACGTGCTAAATTCGTTACCCTTTAACACCTTTTGGTATCTCTCGTTAATTCGATAGAACCACTTTCTGTTTCAACTCTGTAAGCCAGTGAATCAAGCCAAGGTTCTGCGTGCCTTACCGTGTCTGCGTGTACCTCCCAATCAGGACCGCTAAATGCCTCGCCGGGCGATATGTCCTTTGACTAAATAGATGATGGTTTACGTGGCGGTGAACCTCCTCGAAGTTCGTATATCCTTTTGCTCACTGGATGGTTCACTCGTGCTATCCAGTCGTGCGCAAAAGCTCCTTCTTTCTAGTCTAATATTCTGTGAGTTAATTGTTCGGTAAGGGTTGGCTCAAATACCTCTAGTTCTTTTTCACCACCAATGCTTTGATCCCATCTACAAAGCAGAAGACATGGATAATCAACATCGTGATCGAAGTGGTGATGAGTGAAGAAAATGAGAGTTATATCTGTAGAGAAAAGTCCGGATTTGACCAATTTATCAGTAGCTGCGGGGCCACGGTCAAACATCACTTGTTCATTATTGAGATTCAGGACGTAAGATGTACCAAATCTTTGTGCAGTGGGTGTCGGTGTACCGGCACCCAATACCTATACACGTGCGATAGTATGTTCTCCAAGTTGTTGTTAATGTTATTGTAACAGTCGAAATCTACTTTCAGTATTGATCAAAACCTACCGATAGGCTTAAGACATTACATGATGGATGTATAAATGACATATTCTCTAATTGCCCTGGATATAGATGGTACAATACGCAGCCCAGAGTATCCTATATCTGGACGAACGCTCGAAGCAATAACTAGAGCTAGGTCCACTGGAGCTGTTGTTACTGTGGCTACAGGCAGGATATTTCAGTCTGCAAGGAAAGCCTGCGCAGATTTAGATCTCAAGGATCCTATAGTTGCTTTTCAGGGCGCGATGGTGGGCGATCCCTACACGGGTTCTGTTATGTGGCACCAGCCTCTTTCAACAGATATGACTATGGAAGCATTATCAGTACTTGGAAGAGCCAGGCACGAAATTCTTTCATATGTAGGCGACGACATATATGTGACAGCTATGACTCCCCGTGCTGAAGCATATGCAGACCGCAATGAGATTGACATTCATGTTGTAACGGATCTCCGGGAAACCGCAATTTTGCAACCAACCAGATTGGTCGTTTTCGGTTTACCACAAGAAATTCTAGGTCTCGAGGATGAATTAAAACAACATTTTGGCACCAATTTGTATATCACTAAATCTCTTGAAACTTTTTGTGAAATTCTCAACCCAAGCAGCGGTAAAGAAAAAGCGCTGTCATGGCTATGTTCACAAATAGGAGTGAGCGAATCAAATACACTGGTTTTCGGTAATGGATACAATGATGTTCCTATGTTAAATTGGGCAGGCTGTGGAGTTGCTATATCGGGTTCTGTTCAAGATGCTTTAGATGTTTGCGATAAAATGGCACCGCCTATAGAAGAGGACGGAGTAGCTCAGGTTATAGAAGAGTTTTTGGACGAAGGTTTAATCGGTTTTTCAAGGAACTTTTAAGGACTGACTATTGAATTCTAAGCTGGTTGTTCTGGGCGGAATTAACATAGACCTTATAGCTTTAACATCTAGACTGCCGATGCCTGGGGAAACGATCATAGGGAAGAGTTTTTACACTACACCCGGTGGTAAAGGTGCAAATCAGGCGGTAGCGGCAGCTCGACTGGGATCTGACGTGGTAATGATTGGTAGGATAGGCAGTGATATTTTTGGTCCTGGCCTTGTAGAGGATATGCAAAGAGAGGGAGTTGATGTTCAAAATGTAGTCGAGGATTCCGAAAATTCTTCAGGTGTGGCGGTGATTTTACTCGACGAGAAAAGACAAAATCACATAGTGCAGGCACACGGTGCTAATGCAGAATGTGGGATTGAACAATTGAGTGCCGCGAAAAAGTCCTTAATTGGAGCAGACGCATTGTTGGTTCAGCAAGAAATTCCAGTTGGTATTTCAATAGAAGCTGCCCAATTCGCTCAAGATAATGGGGTCAAGGTATTTTGGGATCCAGCCCCTGTTCGTGAAGTTCCAGACAATTGCTATAAAAACGTATATGCATTGACTCCGAATCAAACTGAAGCATTTGCTATCACTGGGATAAAAGTGGAGGATCGAAATTCTGCTGAAAAAGCTTCAGAGAAAATACGGGAATTAGGCGTCCCGGTTGCGATAGTGAAAATGGGTGAAGACGGTGTGTTTTATTCTTCCGACGATGATACAGGGCATATACAGTCATTTGATGTAACCCCAGTAGATACGGTGGCAGCAGGGGATGCCTTTGGAGCGGCGTTGGCTGTGGCTATTGTGGAGGATTTACCGTTAAGAGATGCGGTAAGATTTGGTTCAGCTGCCGGTGCTTTAGCAGTTACAAAAGAAGGAGCCCAGATTTCAATGCCCAAACGCGCCGAGGTAGAGTCATTGTTAGTGGAACATCTGTGATTTATTGTCTTGAGTCTTTTCTTTCTTATTGATCTCGTCAAGCAATTCTCTGTTGATAGCTCTCGCAATCCCAGGCCCTCTGTATACCAACGCCGTAAGTATTTGCACGGTGGATGCACCAGCATTCAGTACCTGTAGGGCATCCCTACCATCAGATATTCCCCCACTGGCATTTATTACAATATTTTGACCGGCTTCTCTTCTAACATCCGATATCATTTCTAACGTTTTGTCGAATATTATTCTCCCACTTACCCCTCCCGTACCGACAGCGAGTTTACGCTCTTTATTAGGCTGAGAATTTGCAACAGTCAGAGCATCCACTCCATTTGTTTTGCATACTTGAACTAATGACAAGACGCGGTCTCTGGTTTCGTTAAGAGACATATGTTCACTTGATGAATACGGTGGCAATTTTACGAACAATGGTTTTGATCTTATTGTGTTTACACGTTCCAATAGTACTGTGAGTTCCTTAGTATTTTGAAAAATTTTCAGACCACTTGTGTTGGGTGAACTGATGTTGAGTTCTATCGCGTCAGAAAGATGCTCTATATGAGATAAGCAATCCAATATATTTGATATTTCTGTACCGGAAATACTGACCACGATTGGAACTTGGCAGGTACGTCTTTGCCTTTCAAGTTGATTTCGGACGTATTTTATTCCACGACTTGGGAAACCCAGAGAGTTGATAAGTGAATCGTCTTTTTTGTATCTGACTATTCGTGGCTTAGGGTTGCCAGGTTGAGGTGATAGAACTACTGTTCCTCCGGATACGTACCCGAATCCTAGAGATGAGAAAGAAGTCAGCATTTCACAGTTTTTGTCGTATCCAGCTGCTAACCCGATCGGGTTTTTTAATTTAATTCCGCACAGATCTGTCTCTAGGCGGTTATCATTCACATTGAACATAGGTGAGATGCTTTCCCATATCCATGATCTTCGGAGAAAATAATCTGCGAAAGATTGGGCCTTCTCTGGCTCCAGCAAGAAAAGTAGCGGTCGTATGAATTGTTTGTATAAATTAGGATTATTTATCAAATAGGGCCAACTCCTGTTTAAGTTGGTTACTCTGGCTCAATTATATCAGCTAACAGTAACATCTCATTTGCTCACTAGAGTATAATGATGGTCCTTATGGATATTGTCTTTGAAAATGGGACCAGAGAAAAGCCGAAAGGTCATGCATTTTTGTTCTTCCGAAATGCATCCAACCCTGATGATGTATATGCTAGCTACTTGGTTCTTCTGCCGATCAACGTTGATGTCTCAAAGTATGTGCCTCCGTTTTTGATGGGACAAGTAGGTGAACTGGGACCCAAAGATTTGGCCGCGTTCGCATTTCCTCCCGTTCCTGAGGACGTAGGCAATTATACAGAGCTTCAAAAATTAGCAGATATTAGAAATGATGACCTTGTATTTTGTGGCAACCTAGACATATCTGATGTAGGTACATCTATGATGAAGGTAACAGAGGCTGTTCATGCCTATGAAGAGCTATATTCGCAATATGCAACTGTACTTGGTGAAAAGGCCTCAGATTCTGAAGCAGAGTTGGCTGGAATCAGTGTTAACGAGGTTATGTATGAATTGATGAGTGAAAGTGAAAAGTTGAGTGAGTTGACGAAGCTTGTAGGGAAATTGCGTTATGCTGTTGAGGGTCATGACTCCATTCTTGCTGAAGAAGCAGAATCGGACATAAATTTGCTTGGTCAGCAATTAGCTGACAGTCACCAAGTCGGCAGGCTGCTTACTGCCGCAAAGTCTGGTGGAGATAAAGGCGAACGTCTCACGGATTTGTTTTTAAAACGATCTTTTCACTTGGTACATGAAGAGTATGTGAAGATGGGTACCGTGGAAGCTGAAATAAACGAAATTGAGTCCCAAACTTCTCAGTAACTATAATTTTAGTATCCATTGCTGTAGTTTCTTCAAAAATTTAACCTGATTCCACGCACAAACGTCCCCTGATATTTCAAATAACTGCTAGTTAATCGATATAGCAATGAACTACAGAGTTTCTATAGCTACTTACACATGTGTTTAGCATAAGGTCCAGGTGGGAAATCATTTAAATGTTTCATCTGAATGTGTAGTTGCCTGTATCATAGATTTACTGAGAGATTGTTGTGTATATGTTGTTGGAGGTCTGGTAATGAAGATCACTGAGATAAAGTCATTTCCCGTACGGGCCGGTGAACGAAATCTATTTGTTTTAAAGATCGAGACTGATGAGGGATTTCATGGTTGGGGTGAGGCAGGAGTATCAGGCAGAGAACTTGCTGTAAAGGGAGCAGTATCGCATTTCAGAGAATTCTTAATTGGTAAGGACCCTATGCAAATCGGAGCGCTGTGGCAGGAGATGTATAGAGGACAGTATTTTGAGGGAGGCCGTATTTTAACAGGAGCAATTTCAGCAATAGATATAGCATTGTATGACTTGGTTGCTCGTAAATTGGGTGTGCCTGTATACCAGCTTTTGGGGGGAAAACAACGAGAATTTATTCCATGTTTCGCAAGTTCACAAATTCCTTTATCAGGTCCGGCAGTTGTGGAAGATGCAAAAAAAATGGTGTCTGAAGGTTGGACGGTTATTAGATTTGGCCCCGGTCAACCGGGAGTTGAACAAGATAGTTTAGTTTTCGAACCTAGAGAATCAATTGCGCTGACATCAGAATGGATTATCAAAGTTAGAGAAGCCGTCGGGCACAGAATAGTATTGGGTTTAGATTATCATCATAGGTTGAGTGTGGCTGAAGCGGCCTCATTTTGCCAGATGCTTCCACCTCACACTCTTGATTTTTTGGAGGAGCCCATAAGAGATGAATCACCGCAAGCATATTCTACCCTACGTTCTATGACAGATATACCATTTGCTATAGGTGAAGAAATATCGAGCAAATGGCATTTTATGCCATACATAGAAAAAGGATTAACCAATTTTGCCCGTGTTGATGTATGCAATATAGGTGGGTTCACAGAGTCTAAAATTGTAGCGGGGTGGTGCGAAGCTCACTACATAGATCTGATGCCTCATAATCCCCTTGGCCCGATTTGCACCGCGGCATCAATTCATTTGGCGGCATCAATACCAAATTTTGATCGCTTGGAAGATCGGAGCCGAGAAGGATTAACATATAGTTCTCAGATGTTTCCCGTTCAACACGCTTTGGTTGGAGACAGGTATCCAGTACCTGACGGGCCAGGTCTTGGAGTGGAATTTAATGAAGACATGGCTCAGGAATCTTTTGAATTTTGGGAAGCCCCGCATCTTCGAAAAAGGGATGGGTCGTATACCAATTGGTAGGGCTTGTAAACATTTCTTGGTAAATGTTTACATTTTTCATTACGTAGCTTGCGCCTTATATCTATATTTGTAAGTTGCCAATGTCAGATTTATCGTAAAGCGACCGATCCGTCAGTTCGGATAGGAGTGGGTTGGCCTAGGGGATCGAATGGGAGTAAAGAAGCCGTTTTTTCATCGAATTCCACGCCTATACCAGGCAATTCTGGCAAAGAATAATATCCGTCAATGATAGGTATTGGCGACTTAACTATGGAATTTCTGGGGGCTTTAGTCTCATCCAGAGCTTCTAGGATATCCCAGTTAGGAGTACTAATGCCTAGTTGTATACATGCTGCAGTTACAATAGGGCTGAGAAAATTATGCGGAGCTATACGTATATGTTGAGATTCAGCTACAGCTGCTATTTTCTTTACGTGCCCGATACCTCCTGCGAGCCCAACGTCAGGTTTCAAGAAGTGAGGCTTCGTTAACTGGGCAAAATCACGGAATTCCCAGATCCCGACATTTCTTTCACCGACAGCGAGCGGCACTTTAATTTTCTCTGAGACTTCTGACATGGCAAGGAGTCCGTCTGGGGCAATAGGATCTTCAACAAAATACGGTAGGTATTTTGCCGCTTTTTCTATGAAAACCACTGATTCATGAGGCGACATATTTCGATGTATTTCTATAGCTATATCGAAATCCCAACCAACTGTTTCACGTACGGCTTCTACCATATTCAAAGATTGCAGTATTACATTCGGATATGATTCCAGCCACCATTTGTCTGGCATGGGTATGAATTTTAATGCTGTGAAACCGTCATTTTTAACTTTTTTTGCTTGCTCTGCAACTTCGTCCGGAGTATCTCCAGATACGCTTAATGACATAGCTCTTACTTTGCTTCTGGCTTTACCTCCAATTAGGTCCCATACAGGTACTCCCAGACGTTTACCCTTGATATCCCAAAGGGCTATGTCAATTGCACTGATGGCTGCTGAAAGGCTATTTCCTCTGAAGCTATGCTTCCGATGCAAGTAATTCCAGATATGCTCAGTGTCTCCTGGATCCATACCTACCAGATTTGGCGCCAATGACTCTATTGTTTCCTTGGTCGCTTTCGGGAAAGCCCAGTAGCTCGATTCCCCTACTCCTTCAGTACCGTCGTCGGTAGTGATTCGGATTACCAAAAAGTGTGAAATCAAAAACGTTTCTACCTTCTCAATTTTCACCTGATCCTCCTAGTGAATGAGCATAAATGATTGTTATTAATGTTCAAGCTGAATGTCACCATTGAATATTTCACAAAGCTACTGTCCGGAATCCCATATTTCCAGTGGAACTATCTGGCGTTGCTGAACTCCTTGCTGAAACTCTGTAGCGATTGCAGTATGAAGCGTGACAGAGGTATGAACCTCCTTTTGTGACTTTTGATGTTCCTTCGGGCGGCCCCTCAGGATCTAATTCGTTATCCACTGGTTTAGGAACTTTACTGGACCAGTCAGCACACCATTCCCAAACATTTCCAGATGCATTATATATACCATATGCGTTAGGTTCGTAGGATTTTGCAGGAGCAGTGCCGGCATATCCGTCTTCAAGAGTGTTTTTTGCAGGGAATGATCCTTGCCATATGTTGCATTTATGTTGGCCTTCAGGGGTTAGGTTATTGCCCCATGGATATCTGTTTTGTATCAGGCCCCCTCGGGCAGCGAACTCCCACTCGGCTTCAGTGGGTAGGCGAGAGCTTGACCAATTGCAATACGCTTGAGCGTCGTTCCATGAAATATGAACCACAGGATGATCTGGGCGGTCATCTATGTCCGAGTCCGCTCCTTCAGGTTGTTTCCATGAAGCTTCTGGTACTTGCCACCACCATGGAGTCTGAGTCACGACCTGTTGTATTGTTTTTGCGATTTTTCTGGATATGAATTGATTGAAAACAAATGACCAACCGAACACTTCAGCGTCAGTTTGATATTTGGTGGCATCGACGAATCGGGCAAATTCTTCATTTGTTACAGTGGTTGGTGCTATAGAGAATGGACTTAGGACTACTTCTCTTATTGGTCCTTCTCCATCTGCGGCGACGCAGTCGATGTCTTCTGTACCCATCAAAAATCCACCTGATAATTTAACTCTCTCGAAGCTAGTAGCATGAACTTCAGGATGTTCGTATGTTGTGTCTCGATGTTCGAGGTTTTTTGAGTCCCACTGTGGGATACAGCAATCCATATAAGATCCTATTTCAGTCTTTTATTGAATATCGATGGTACGGGATTTATTGAGTTCCAATGCTTGAGCGACAACAGAACATTTCACTGACCATGTCTTTCTAAAACGCGATTATCCTAGGTTTAAGTGCTATCTTGTGTCAAGTTGATTACTATTGGAGACTTAAGGTCTGGGAATCTTAATTTGTGATATGAGACGTCAAGATTCGGTAGTTGTATACGTGATCGAAAGTTTTTTTCAACAATCAGGCGATATTGATTAAACTATTCCATTATGTCTAAGACTATTGATAGAATCAGTGGACAAATTTATTGAGGAGTAGTGAATGCCGTCAAAAACTATCACACAAAGACTAAACGACGGGGAAACTTTGCTAATGGATGGAGGTACGGGGTCAGAGCTACAACGTAGAGGCGTAAATGTCTTAAAAGATGCGACCAGCGAGTTGAAAGCGTGGTCTGCGACTTCCAATATAGACAATCCAGATGTGGTTCAGCAGGTCCATCAGGACTATTTCCGTGTGGGTGCAGACATCATAATAAGTAATAATTTTTGGACTACACCTACTTCTATGGACAGGATAGGATTGCGTCATGAATGGAAAAAGTATGCTACGGCTGCTGCACAAAATGCTGTTAAGGCAAGAGATGCAAGTAATTTGGAAGGATATGTTGCCGGAGGTATAGCTGGTCCGACTTTATATTTTCGTTTAGGTATTAACAAGCCTGATATCGAGATTATGGGTGAAGAATCATTTACCCAAGACTATGTGGAGCATTCGCAGATATTGGCGGATGAAGGAGCGGATTTTATTCTTGCTGAGTATGTGGGCTATATAGCGGATTGCGTCGGGGCGGTTAAAGCATGCTCTCAGGCAGGTTTACCAGTGATTTTGGCAATACGGCATGTTGACAGAGAAGGGAACATGCAATTTGGAGAAAATGTAGAAAATTTATGTGATCAACTTAGGGGCCTGCCTGTGGATGCCTTGATGGTTATGTGTAGTAATCCGGAGGCGATTTCAGCCATATTGCCTAAGATGATAGACGCTTTCGATGGTCCAGTGGGTGCTTACCCAAACATTGGATATAATCCCACAGGCCCCTTGATCAACAGGCCTGTATTAACAAATCAACTGCCGAGCGAGAGCCCAGATATCCTTCAAACCGGTCAATATCAACCTTATAGACTGGCAGAATTTGCAGATACCTGGAAGAAAATGGGGGCACAAATTATTGGTGGTTGTTGTGCTACGGGACCCGAGCACATATTAGCCATGAAGCCTGCAGTGAAAGGTTAAGTCTGTTACCAGCTCTCTGAATCAACATTAGGCTGGTGGTTTGACCAGAATAGTTGTTGTAATCTAATCTTGGTAAAATAAATGTGAGATAATACTGTTATCTAGTGGTTATTGACACAGGAGCGTAGCTCAGTTGGTAGAGCGGCGGTCTCCAAAACCGCAGGTCGCGGGTTCGAACCCTGCCGCTCCTGCCATATCATACAGTGGATGATATAGGCTTCAGTAAGTCAGTACCTATCTATTTAATCGATTACAAATTTTGACTGACAGGTTTATACAGTCCTGCAGTGAATAACTAGTGAATATTAACGAAAAAGTGTTCTGTGCGTAAGTGGATTATTATCGGTCTTGTAGAAGGCGTTGTTATACTTGTACTTGCTGTGTATTACTTCAATTAAATCATACCAAAGTGAGCCTTGCGTTTATGGTAGCATCCTTCATTATTGCGTTTGCACATTGTGAGCCTTGATATGTTCAGTGAATCAGATGGAAATTACGCC
Source organism: uncultured Dehalococcoidia bacterium (assembly GCA_964570875.1). Lineage (GTDB taxonomy): Bacteria > Chloroflexota > Dehalococcoidia > Lucifugimonadales > CATQGZ01 > CAZMZE01. The sequence goes on along the minus strand of CAZMZE010000053.1, from coordinate 16,478 downwards.
CCAATTCTTCCAGGTTCAGAATTGCCTGATTTTTCGCTGCCTACCTTGGATGGCAGGGATATTAGATTAGCGGATTACCGAGGTGTCCGGCTGATACTGTTTGTTTGGGCTTCATGGTGAGCTTGTAGAGATCAGTTGCCTGGATGGCAGCAGTTTTACAAAGAAAACTACAACGACAGCTTTGAATTAATGAGTGTCGCAATTGATGTTCAAGGCGCAGATAGACCTCTGCATTATATCGATGAGGCTTGCGCGAAATTCCCAACTTTGCTGGATAAGTCAAACAAGCTTGGTAGATTACTAGGATTCCGGATCGTTCCAAATGGGTTTTTGATCGATGAAAATGGAGTGCTTAAATACAGGGAAATAGGTAAATTCAGTATAGAATCGCCAAGTACCAAGCAAATGCTGGTCAAATGGACTAGAGGGTCTGGTCCCGATCCAGATAATGTCTTGGACAACACAGAATTTCATCAAATGACTATAGAAGTCAGACGTATGTTCGAAAGAGGTTTGGAACTATACGAGATGGGTATGACTCACCAATCTATAGATATTTGGAAGAAAGCTCTTGAACTGGATCCTGACAATTATATTGTACGCAAACAGATATGGGCTGTTGAGAATCCGGAGAAATTTTATTCTGGGAAAATAGATACAGATTGGCAAAAAAACCGACTTTAGAACCGCAGATACCAATCTGGACTTTATTCAGTGGAATCTTGCCTGAACTTGGAACTTCGCCTTCCTATTCTTAGTGAGAGGAATAGGACTAATGACAGCATAGGAGGGACAATTATCAAGCTGGTCAAAATTCCTGCTACCACCAATGGTTCAAATCCAAATAGATGGTCAATGGTGGCCTTGATCCACTGTAGAAGTGTTGGGTCTCCTGGTTCCGAATGATGAGCTTGAAAATTTTCATCTAGCCAGACAAAGCCGAGACTCATCATTGTTCACATTCCTGTTCCAAGCTTCGCTTTTACTGGCTGAGTATAGGGTTGTTTGGGGAGTTTTGGATTTGTTATCAAGTAGCTGGCCACGCTGGCTGCGATCAGCAAGGTCGCTGAAATAAAAAACGGCACATCATAAGATCCATATATGTCATACAACAATCCTGCCAGATAGATGCTTATTGCTCCACCCATTTGGTGTGCCAATGTTGCGAACCCAACTATAGTGCCCATGGTTTTAAGACCGTAAATGTCAGCGGTGATTGAAGATGTGAGATGAGCTGAAGCAGCCCAAGATAGCCCCGCAATGATCGCAAAAGACCAGAGGCCAATTATGCTGGGTGCGAGTATTAGCATCACAAAGGCCAACGCCCGTACCGCATAAACACTGGCTAGCAAGGATTTGCGACTCATTTTGTCTGAAAGAAAGCCTGTTGATAGAACCCCTACCAGATTCAGGCCGTTCATTAGACCAAAAGCCAGGCCAGCGGTCGCTATAGAGAACCCCTGGTCAAGGGCGAAAGGTACATAATGGAAAGATATAATTGCCGTAGTTATTCCGCAAACGAAATAAGCACCGGTAAGTTGCCATATCTGCGGAGAGCGTAATGCGTCAGTCCAAGAGTCTGATACTGAATGGCCTGAAAAATTTGATTTTGAAGAAAGTGACGGGGTGTTGTCTTCAGGATGGGGGTCGCCGTCCGGAGAATCTCCCGTTTCAGAAGGGTTGTTACGGATGACCATCAGTGCCATTGGGAGTCCCACAGCCAATATCATGGCACCCAGCACGCCCCATGTGATACGCCATCCAAGAAGTAATATTACATACGCAGTGAACGGAGCTATTATCAATGAACCAGCCGATGCTCCGGCTGTCGCAAGGCTTATTGCCATCCCTCGACGTCTGTGGAACCATCTTGCCAAAACAGCATGAATGGTTACCAGCGATGCCCCTCCGCTAGCGATGGACATGATTATGCCGTAGATGATTATCAAGAACCATAAACTGTTGGTGAAAGTAAGTAACACGGAGCTGATCCCGATAATCAATACACTGATAGATATTACAATGCGACCACCAAATCTGTCGTGTAACCTGCCGATGAAAGGTTGTGTTATTGCATTTGCGAACCAACCTATTCCAAATGCCATGGAAATGGTTTTACGGCTCCACTCGAATTCTTCGGTCATCGGGACCACGAAAAATCCGAGCCCGTTACGCGCCCCTGCAGAAACGAACAATATGAAAAACCCAGCAACTAGAACAAACCACCCGTAAAAAATCTTGTTCATCGAATTATCAGCTTTGATTATTCAGTACTTCTCTGAGTCTGGAGGCAATTAATTCAGGTTCACCTTGCAGTAGATTGACCGGACTTATCATAATCCCAGGTACGTTCTGAGGTAACCATCCCGAATTTGCGATTTTCAGTACCCGTATTGAAGGATCGTCATTTGCCAGTTGATCAATTATCTTGTCGTGCCCAGGTCCGTTCCAAGAGCTTTCGAAGTATATGTATACCCGCGGGGTAGCCGATTCGAATTCGTCCAGTTCAGGCGTAGCTTTTGCAAATTCAGCTCTAATTCCGTCGATATCTTCCAATGATTCCACGATATGTTGACATTGACTATCCCATTTGGAGTTCAGTGCATGGTGATCAGTGTCAACAAAAAGTTCCAGTGCAGTAATCAGTCCGGCTATTTCTTCTTTGCATACCTTTGCGCCTCGACCTATGCCATGTGGATTTGGAGAGGAATTGGCTCTAGCGGCCTCTATCAAGTCACTGCGACCGCACAGAATTCCGGTTGATTGAGGTCCGAGTACCCCTTTTCCCCCGCTGTAGCTAACCATGTCAGCCCCCATGCTAATGTATCTGGTAAGGTTTTCAGGAGGGGGCAGCATTGCAGCGGCATCAACAATAACAGGGACCCCTTTTGAGTGTGCTATTTCGACCACTGTTTCCAGAGGTAGTGAACCTATGGATGGAGCGGCGAAGACATGTACTACTGCGGCCGTATTTTCATTAATTGCGGACTCTAATTCCCAATCTTGGGTTTCGCCTACGCCTCCGATTTGTATCAGTTTTGCCCCGGTTGCCCGGAAAGCTCTGTCGTATCCTACTCGATGTGCCCATTGGATCAGTATTTCATTTTTCATTCCAGTTGTATTCGGAAGTTGACGTATTTTTGCCGGGTCTGTGCCAGCGATGCAGGCGGCTGATTCAAGAACCATACCTGCAAATGATCCAGCTGTTACAAGGCCTGCTTCGGCACCAGTTAGATTTGCTATGATTTTGCCTGCCTTGGAATTTAATTCATCAAGGTCCACGAACCATCGTGAAGCCTGTTCCATTGCTTCGACAACCGGAGTAGGCATAAGGCTGCCTCCAACGTTGGTGCGCCAGGATATACCGTTGACTACACGCTTAATTCCTAATCGTTCGTATACAGGACTACCAGTTGATCGAACCATCTACTCCTCCGCTACATCGATTTGTTTTGGTAAGTTTACCTAGGCGTCTAGGATAGGTCCAACAATTTTTCACCCTTGCCCCATGGGATCTTCATTAGTTCTTCCCCCCAGATTATGGGCCCAGAATAGTTGTTCTTTATTTCCGCCATTGCTTTTGCTTTTAGCTCAGGCTCTTCAAGTGTGAGTCCCTGATGACACAGGACCAGTTGTTTCACCCCTGATTCTGATGCAATAGTACCAGCCCCAATCGAGTCGGTTTCAGAATCTTCCGAAGCAGTGCCTGCTATTTCTCCGTGGGTACGGATACACTCCATCACGAGTACGTCGGCATCTTTGGCCAGTTTAGTTAGTGATGCGCAGGGTTTGGTATCGCCAGAAAAGACAATCGATCCGTCGTCGGTGTCCACCCTGTACGCCAATGAGTCAAGGTATGGCTGGACATGCTCTACTCGAGTTGCTGTTACTTCCCAGTGTTTGCCAGAGGCAATTTTCCCTGGGCCAATGTCTTGGGCATGTATTACAGGCGGCTTCCTCGGTAATTCACCGCCTCTATTTTGGTGGGCCCACAAGCTTAAAGGATGACTTGTTCTGGCAACTATGTCGTGCCAGTACGCTCCAATGTCTTCGCCCAAAAGCCTGTATGTGAGTTGCTCTGTGAGTGTTGGGCCAAAAACCTCCAGTTCATTTTCTTGACCTACAGACATATCAAATCTTGTGAGCAGAAAAGTCGGATAATCAGCATCATGGTCAGAGTGATGGTGTGTAAAAAACAATTTACTGACTTGAGTTGCTTCAAAGCCGGCTTTATAAAGTTTGTACGTGGTGGCCGGTCCACAGTCAAACATCATCAATTCTCCGCAAATCTCCAACAAGAAAGAAGATCCCCATCTCACGTGACTGGGAGTAGGAGTGCCGGATCCTAATATAACAAGTAGAGCCATAAATAAACTTATCCCTCCCACCGAGTATCGTTTTGTCAGGCCATGTTAAACCATTGCGGAGAAGCTTGACAGCACTCAGGTTACTTCTGGTCATGTGAAAATCATGGAGGGATTTTGAACAAGTTTACGTTGTTGCATTCCTTAAACAATTGTTAAAAGCTCATATATAATGACAACAGATAGATTGTTGCGGGAATATTTGAGAAAAGAGGGACCGAATGATCAATTTTCAGGCCTCCATGCTTACGTGGGAAAATAAGATTTACCATCGGGATAGTTATTACAAATATGATGGTGGTTTTGTTGGTAGTCCGGGGGATATATACCATGTCAGATTTAATACCCAGTCCAGTTGCGTTGTACGTGATCCAACCAATGGTGCTGATACCGAGATATTTCTAGGGTCGCCGTGCCGAGCTGAATACACTATTGCATATACCAATTTGTTCCAGGTGCCTAGCAATGAATTCAGAATGGCGTTCAGCAGGCAAAATGAGATAAAAATTTCTAATCAGCCCAGTAGTGCGAAAGAGAACCTACCCCTTAATAGTCTTTCCAAGAAAGGGGTCGAATATTCATTCGACAAGAGGTTGTATGGTGAATATGAGAAATTAGATCAAGTAAGAGAAGTCATCCAAGCGACGCTGGCGGGTGATTTTCTCAACGCTGAATCTACATACAATGATTCCAAAAGTGGGTTAAGTGTGACGCTGCAATTCCCGGTGAATTTGATTAATTTGAACGATTTGGGCAATGAGTTCCAAGTTTGTACAGGGCCGATCCTCGTTCCGGATTTATCCTCTTGGAACGGTAGCGATATCAGCCGAAGTTTTCTTGCCCACGTTGCTTTAAGTTCATTTGACCATGTTGAATTCATACTTCGCAGAGAAGTAGATGTCTCAGATGCTGAGAAAAGCTTGATTGAATCGCCGAAAGGTTTGGATCGTAATGAGCTTGTTGATCCTATGAACGAACCCGAAGGTTACCCGCCCAAAAGATGGCAAGCAACTACATACAATGAAGTCTGGGAGTTGGAATCGGAAAATGTGTTTTACAGGTCAGCAAATCCCAAGTAAAAATGGACGGTTCTAAAAAGAGGATGAATCTGCATTCTATACAATCGAAACAATGTAACAATCTTAATTTACTTGAGTTGTATGGAGACAATTTAACGTGACCGGGCTATTGCTTGGTGCTTTACAGGGGATTTTCGAATGGCTGCCGGTGAGTTCAGAAGGGATTGTTGCGGTAGTATATTCGTTGACCGATCAAGGGACCTTCGCGGAAGCAGTTCACTTTGCCCTATGGCTTCATATTGGTACAGCACCAACAGCCGTCATTGTATTCAGAAGAGAAGTAGGTTCTGTATTGGAAGATATGTTTATCAGGCCGCGTGATATGACGGCGCAAACACGTTTTTTGCTGATAGCAACTTTGGTAAGTGGGGCCCTTGGATTACCTATTTTAATATTTGTTCAAGAGATAGGAATGTTTGCGGGAAGTGTGTCAATGGCAGTGATAGGCTTATTGATGGTTTTAACCGGTCTCATTCAACTTAAAGGACAAGCTAGAACTAACCGGAGTGTTGAAAAATTGAAGGTGATTGATGGTGTGCTTGCAGGGTTAGCCCAGGGGTTGGCAGTTCTTCCGGGACTAAGCAGATCGGGTTTAACTATTGCCTCTCTGGTGGTAATGGGCTTGGATCGTAGGGATGCATTGACTCTGAGCTTCCTGATGGGTGTGCCGGCCAGCATTGGTGCATCTGCATACGTATTGATGAGCTCAGCGGTTACAATTTCGATTAATACCGTACTGGCGTCCGTGATAGCATTTCTTACTGGGATGGTTACTATCAAGGTGATGCTTGTTTTTGCTCAGAGAGTCAACATGGGTTGGTTCGTGTTAGTGACGGGATTGTTAATGGCGGGTGGGGGAGTTCTTAATACTTTGGCTTAATGGTAACTCACAGTCTGGGTTTACCATGGAAAAATATGAAACAGGGGACTTAAATTGCCGAGCGGTAAATTTCAGAATCTGCCAGCTATTGCAGGGGGAATTCTTGTTTTCCTCGCAGCTCTCTCTATATATTTAGCAACTATTGCTCCGACATTGTCATGGGGTCGCGATCAGATGGGCGTTGACGGCGGAGATTTACTTGCAGCAGTTGAAACCCTGGGGATACCTCATCCTTCGGGATATCCAACGTACGTTATAGCCCTGAAGTTATTTGCGACAGTGGTGCCTGTCGGAGATCTTGCGTTTAGAGGTAACCTTTTTTCTGCCTTACTTTCTGCGGGGACGGCGTTATTAATTTACATGGTGATATTGCGTACCTCGCACTTGGTATTGCCTTCTTGTCCGGCATATCTCAGGATTTTCAGTGGATTAATTGGGGCGATCTCGTTTGCAGCGACGCCATTATTTTGGTCTCAAGCAATTATCACTGAGGTTTACGCGCTCAATGCTTTTTTCTCAGCGTCGCTTGTGCTGTTGGCATGCTTTCTTCACGGGTCCACCCATGAAAAAGCAGAATCCTTATTAAATAGCAATAAAATACTTTTAATGCTGTTTGCTTTTGTCGCAGGTATATCAGCCGGTAACCACTTGACTATTTTGTCGCTGACAGTTCCTCTTGTGATTTTGCTGTGGTCGGATTTAGGCAGAAGCCGTTTATTAGGCTTTCCTGTAATTATTTCTCTAATTGTTGGCCTGTCAGTTTATTTGTATCTACCGCTGAGAGCGGCCCAACACCCTGCTATAAATTGGGGTGATGCAGCCAGTGTAGGCGGCATTTTTTGGATGACCACTGCAAGTATGTACCAGGAGTATGTTTTCGGGGTGGGACTGGAAGACCTTCCGGATAGACTGGTTTCATGGGGCGAGATTACATTCCATCAATTCAACCCGATAGGTCTATTTATGGGGTTACTTGGATTGCACTGGTCTTTTTTGAAATTGCGTAAGTACACTATAGCTCTTTTGGTTCCAGTAGTATGGCTTACGATTTTTAGTGTGAGCTACAGAACGTTTGATGCTCAAGTGTTGATGGTAGTGCCATTTCTTTTGTTCAGTGTATTTGTTGGATTGGGAATATTGAAGAGCGTGTCATCAATACAGCAAGCATTCAACGCTTGGAGGGTCTCCAGTGCCAATCAGAACGGAGAACCTAGTAAATTTGCAGGCGGAGTTCTGGTTGCAATATTGGGGTTATTGTTAATTGCGGTGTTGCCGGGAACACTGGTGGGGTTAAATTTCAATGATCAAAACCTTAGAGATAACAGAGATGCTTATACGCATGCCCAGAATCGCTTAGAGGGCGTTATCGGTGGTTCGGTTATTCTTCTCAAAGCCGAGCAAGATGTTTTCCCGGTCTGGTACATGACTTATGTTGAAGAAACGGACAGGGATATGGCACCTATTGCGGTTAGGTTGTTGAGGTACGAATGGTACCGGGAGCACATAAATAGACTCTATCCATTAAGAGTGCCTAGTTCTTTATCCCAGGATGTTTCTTTGGCCATCGAGGATTTGGTTGGGCATAACAGAGGGATTGGTCGGCAGGTTTATTTCAGCTACTGGCAACCATCGATAAACGAGGTGTTTGAATTGGAAAAGGCAGGAATGAACTGGAGGGCGTTGCTCAAATAGATATATGTCAATTATTTACGTTATTCGCAATTAAATATTGATTGGTTGGTAATAATGTAATCTCAGACTTTCAAATGTTGGGTGATATCAGGGAGTAATAATGGATATTCTCAGGTAAACAACAACTCTCAAACATCAAATTAATACCTTGACATTGCTAGCTTAATCGGTTTAAATTGCGAAGACTGTAAAAGCGCGTCGCGTACGCGTTATTTTGTTGTCGGTATCTGTTTAGTGTTTGGAGGCACTCTTAATCAGATGCGTTGGTTGACTGGGTGATTGGCGCTTAGGGCGTGAAAATTTCCCGGTATTTAGGTGTCTCCAATTTAGTGGTTTTGGTTCGTAGCGTTCGAATAAATGGGCAAATTAAATATATTTCGTGAACGGTGTCGGTCTGACGCACAGGGAATGAGTGCATGTCGGATTGGTGTACGAGGAAACGACGGAGGAAGAGCGGAGTGATTACTCGGCTATTATCTACATGCAACCTTAATAGGCTCGGGGTATTCGTGGCCCTGATGTCGATGTTCGTCGCGTTCAGCGTGATGGAACTGGGCACTGTCAGTGCTGGTCCGCCGCAGATCAGTGTGCCGAACGATATCGAAACTAAAGGCTGTGCGTGGGGAGAGACCTGCGATACGACCACTATAACTATAAATATCAATGATGACCCAGGCGATCTGCCTATCCAAAACTGGCAAATAATGAATGATCAGAAACTGGAAAATTTCGTGATCACTTCCCAGAACGCAGATAATACGCAGTTTGAGGTCTCCTTCAGGGCTGAAGCAACGGAAAGAGGTTCCGGTTGGAACGGAGGGCAATTCGAATTCCAGGTTGAAAATAACAATTTCATGCAGCAAAACAAAATGGTAGAAGTAACCATTAACTCTGCCCCTGTGGCGACAGCTGTCAATACGACTGGCAGGATAAATCAGCCTGTAGTGATTACTCTTACTGCAACGGATGCTGATGGGGATAAGTTTTGCTGTAAGGACAGCATATCAAATCTCCTAACTTGGGACGATCAAGTCAATAACAACGGTGATGACCAGCAACCATACATCGACACTCTGAACAGTCCGTCCAACGGTTCAATAAGTGAGATCTCCAAAGTAGACGACTATACTGCGTCTGTCACCTATACGCCAAACAACGACTTTTCGGGGCAAGACTCCTTTGCTTTCAGGGTTTTTGATGGTATTTCGGCGAGTGATTCCACGGTCACTATTACCATGCAGGAAGGGCCTACATACGACGGGAATCTGGCTATGTATTGGAATCTAGATGATTCTTCGGGCGGCACTGTCTCAGATGCAAGCGGTAATAACAACACGGGGACACCGGGAGACGGGGGTTTCGGGCAGCAGAACTGTAACGGGAATCCATGCTGGGACAACGATAGTAATAAGCCATTCTCAACTTTTAATGACACGAGTTGGAGTAATGGCGGGTCGTTGTTGCTAAATTCAGACCCGAATGATAACTGGGGGCCTAGGTCGGAAATTCAGGGTCCTCAAATAAGTAATCTAAGCCTGGATGATGCAGATTTCACGTTTGCGCTCTGGGTGAGGCAAACCCAAAGAGGCGGAGACGCGACGCTGTTTACCCAGCAAATGATGAACGGGAACAGTAATTTGAAAATTTATATCAACGGCATGGGGGAGGCGTGTTTAGGCACTACTTGGGACAATCCTGCTCCAAATTCTCGCGAATCTTGTGGCGGAAACATCAATGTGAATTCCTGGCATCATCTCGCATTTGTGATGGATGCAACCAATGAAGAGTATGTTGTGTACATTGATGGCGTTGAAGTTGTAAGTGAAAGCGGAAAAGAAACATACCAACCTAATAATGCCGGTTCTTTGATAATGGGAATAGGGAAATTCTGGGACAATATGTGTTGGTGTATGGAAAATGGTAACAAATACAAGGGCCAGCTTGACGAAGTTCGGTTATATAACAGAATGCTGAGCGCAAATGAAGTCGGAAGGCTGGCTGATACTGTTACTCCATGGGAAATAGCTGACATGTCACCACCTGCAGTCCCGGCTATCCCTGACCTGACTGGAGGTACGGATAGTGGTATAGCTAATGATGACAATATAACGGCTGCGGGAACAGTTACGATCCAGGGATCGACTGAGGGGTCTGCGACTGTCACCATATACATTGGGGGGGTTCTGAACTCTACAACAACGGCAGCCGCAAACGGCGATTGGACTCAAAATCTTGTTCTGGGTGAGGCAACCCATTTGATTACGGTGTCTGCAACTGACGGCGGAGGCAATGCCAGTTCTCAATCCTCGTCGCTCTCATTAGTAATAGACAGGACGTCTCCTGCCACTTCTGGCACGGCTCCTGATCTGGACTCAGCGTCAGATAGTAAGAGTACCTTCACTGGGACCGACTCCGACAACATTACTAACGATAGAACTCCAACCTTTACAGGTACTGCTCCAGAAGCAGGCGTGCGAGTCAATCTCTACGTTGATGGTTCTGGTACGGGTGATAATGCGATAGCTGGTGCGGGAGGTGCCTGGTCAATAACTGTAGGGAGTAATCTCTCTGAGGGTTCGCTCGCGATAACTGCTTATGTCGAAGATACAGCAGGCAACATTGCCGTTTCGAGCACTAATCCTCTCACTGTAACGATAGATGCAACCGGCCCGACCGAGGTGATGAGTGCTCCTGATCTGGCCGCCGCGTCTGACACGGGGTCTTCTAGTACTGACAATATAACTTCCGATACTACTCCGACAATTGGAGGGACGGCCGGAAATAGCTTCACCTCTCAGGCTTTGTACGTGATGAGTGACCAGGTAGGTGGAAATTCAGGCCAGCAAGTGTTTGAAGTTCTTACGGACGCAGTAGATGGCAGCTGGTCAGGAGATCTCAGCGCCTTAGCCGCAGCGGCCAATTCGGGAACTGTTCATTCGATTACGGCTCACCTGGTAGATAATGCCGGTAACGTAGGTGCGGCATCAGCTGCGCTGTCTCTAAAGGTGGATACTTCAACAAATACTCCGAGTACCCCGGACCTGACTTCTGGTACGGACTCAGGCTCGTCTAATTCAGACAACATAACTAACGACACGACTCCTACCTTCAGTGGAACTTCGGAGGCTACTACGACTGTTCAGTTGATAAGTGGTAGCACGACGCTTGGTTCTACTACCGCATCTGCTGCAGGGGCGTGGAGTATAACCTCTTCAGCTCTTGCCGGAACTAACGCAGGGACTAGTCACTCTGTGGTGGTAGTGGCAACGGATGAGGCGGGGAATGTAAGCGCAACATCTACAGCATTTACGCTCACTGTTGATACCGGGATAGATACGCCTGCTACGCCTGATATGGCGGGTTCAACGGATCACGGTTCGTCCAGTACTGACAATATAACTAATGATCAGACTCCTACATTTACAGGTACCGCTGAAGTAAGTAGCACGCTGTCGCTAAAGTCAGACGGAAGTCAGACTGCAACAGGGTCTGCTCATGCCGGTACCGGTATTTGGAGCATAACTGCAGGTTCCCTGTCTGCCGGGGCTGCGACGGGTACCTCTCATTCCATTACGATTGTTGCCACAGACCCGGCCGGTAATGTGAGTTCGGCCTCAAGTGCATTAACCGTAACTATTGATATAACCGCGCCAAATGCTCCTGCATCGCTTGATCTTGAGGCAGCGAGTGATTCCGGTACGAATACAGACAATATAACCAACGACACGACTCCTGATATATCAGGTAGTGCTGAAAACAGCAGTACCGTGATTTTGTATGATCTCGTATCGGGTTCGGCAGTAGCTTCTATAGGGACTGCAACTGCGCATTCCTCCACTGGGGCCTGGACTGTTACTCCTTCAACAGCATTGAGTGCTCCGGGAACAACGGGTATCGCGCATTCTCTTTGGGCATCGGCGACAGATGTTGCTGGCAATACAAGTGCTACTTCAACGGCTCTGAGCATAACGGTTGACTCTACAGCTCCGGCCACGCCTAGCACGCCTGATCTGGATGCTGCCAGTGATTCCCGAATTAACGATGACAATATAACAACTGACACTACCCCGACTTTCAGCGGTACAGCTGAAGGGGCCAGTACGGTTAAGCTTTATTTCGGAAGTACCCTCGTGGGTACAGGAACGGCTACCGGGTCTGCCGGCGGCAACGGGACGTGGGGAATAACGTCGGCAACTACAACAGACGGGTCCAAGGCCGTCACGGTGACCTCTACTGATACGGCTGGGAACGTAACAAGCTCATCGGCATTAACGGTGTCTGTGGATAATGCACCGCCGACTATGGCTGCGCCTACAGCGCAATCAGGTACTGAAGGGGCTACGTTCGCAATAAGCGCTGCGTTCACGGATGCTTCGGCCCACAGCCAGTCGCGGGTTGCGACTATTGACTGGGGTCTGGGCGGCGCGGCTGTAAGCGGTACCGTCGGATTCGACTCGGGTAGTGGTCAAGTTGGAGGTTCATATACCTACAACGACGATGGATCGTTCGATGTTGTCGTGACCGTAACAGATGAAGAGGGAATGCAAGGAAGCGTTACTATACCTATTACTGTTAACAACTCCGCTCCGGTGCTTAATTCGATGGACAACGCGACTATAGGAACTGGGACAACAGTTGTGGCGTCAGTTCCGTTCACGGATTTGAGCCCGATCGGGTACGATACTCATACAGCTACTTTCGACTGGGGCGACGGAACCAGTAGTAACGCGGTTGTTAGGCCTGATACGAGGACCATTGAGGCCAGTCACACATATAGTGCCGTGGGGAACTTCACAGCCCAACTGACGGTTACTGATGATGATAGTGGCACAGACACTACTTCGGTAACTTACGGAGTGGCATCAGTTCCTGCTACGGTAAATGTACCGTCTGCTAGTGTATGGAGCCTGCTTGCTATGGCAACTGGACTACTGGTGGCGCTGCTGTTTTACAGGCGGCGTACGAGCGTTGAGGAGGGGAGGCGATGATGAGTAGAGTAGGGTTAAGTATGGCAAAATTAATGAAAAACATAATTCCTGGTGGTGCGTCAGCAGTGTCAGGGGAGAAATCGCCAAGGCAGGTTGGTATGAATAAACGGTCAGTACTCTATTCAGCAGCGCTATTATTTAGCCTTGTAATTGCTTGGGTCATGATAGGCCAAGAGGCGATCCAGGGTGTTGCAACCAGTGGAGATGTAGTGATTTCTACGGATAGAGGTAACTATGTATTGGGCGAGCCCATTATCTTTACCGGGCAACTCCAGTTTGCAGAAAACGAAGAAAATGTAATCAACGGTGTGGAATTACGCCACACTGCCGGTAGGCAGGCGCTTGCCGTGTCTCTGCCGGTAACTGACACATCCGGTCTGTTTGTTCCTATAACAGGGGAACTTCCGGGAAGTCTTGATGTGAAAGTAACGTTTAACAATGTTGGTGAAGTGGTAGGTGGAGCAGCCTATTCGGGTACTCTTGGTAACACTCTTGGGAATACTTTAGGTAGTACGCTTGGGAACACCCTTGGTGGTACAGATCTGGAGACCTCAGGGACATTCAAGGGATTGGCTCCATCGGCTAATATAGAATATGTTGTAAGATGGACGCCCCCCGTACTGCTTGATCCTCAGCCAGAGTTTAGCCTAATAACTTACTATCCGGGCGTTGGCCCCGGCGGCGGAACATCTCAAAGAGAAGTTGCGTTCACTTTGCCGCAGTTGGCGGCGCCACCAGTCATATCTGGTGTGAAACTTGACCAAAATACCAACAGCCAGCAGTTGTGGGAGGTTCCTCTAGTAGGTCAGCCTGACACAACCGCTTTACCGAGTTCAGACTCCGGATTTACTATACCGACTGTAACGGTTTCTACTAACAAGGCGGAGACTGATGCATCCCTGCCCAGTATAGACAGGTTTGCCGCGATACCCGACATATCGGCGATACTGTCAGGTGCTGCTGCTCCAACTGGAACAGGTGAGATTAATGAAACTGCGACCAGTCAGCAATACAAATTTACGGTTAAAAACATCCCCTCAGTCAGTGCCGGAACAGCTCCTAATTCGGAGCCACAGATAACAGCAAGTACGAACCTTGCCGAACAGTCGAATTTAACGACTGTGTTGAATGGTATAGAGCCGAAAGGCATAACCTACGACGGTACCTATTTCTGGATCATTAAGGATAGTCATGCCAACTGTGCAAGTAGTCCGGGCGACTCATCAGATGATCCGATGGGTGGCGGAGGAATGATGATGTTCGGGCCGGGGATGGGGCACCATGGGATGGGTGGTACAAAAGCTCAGTGCGATGCGTTGCTTCAAGTCAACGCAACTTCTTCCAGCTCAGTACTTGCGACTATCCTACTGCCAGGATCCAGGTTCGAAGGTATTACTTATATCAACAGTGCGTTGTGGCTCGTAGAAAATGGATTCCGCTGTGAAGACGCAGATTCAAGTGATGACTGCAATACTTATAAATCAAGAGTTTACAAACTTCCTACTACGTCATTAAGCGACGGAGCGAATGTAGATTGGTTTGGAGGCAGTAGTTGTAGTGCACCTTGCTCAACTGACAGGACGACCCCATGGCCCAAAGAATCGTGGGAGTGGGAGTCTTGGTCAGAATCTGGAGCTATAACTCACTCTGGTACTGGGTCATCGGCTAAATTATATGTTGCTGCCAAGTGGGGTGGCGAATTTGTCACTATGGACCAAGGAACTGCGCCTCAGTTAAGTGCTAAGAAATGGACAGAAGGAGAATGCTGGTCTAGTTTCGATGGAATGGCTTATAAGGGCGGAAACCTGTATACGATCGAAGCTTCTGATTGGGATATGGGTAAAAAGTTGTGTGTATGGAATGCCAGTACCGGCAAATTGCAAGATACTATAGATTTAAGCCTTGCTTCAGGTGATGTTAAATATGTTGGTGGCTTAACCTTCGGTCCTTCTACCGGTACTTACGGCGACGTGCTTTATTATGGCGCGGAAGGCAAAATGTGGAATTCTTTTGCCGGAGATACTGTTTCTACAGACTCACCCAAAGGGGTAACTCTATTCAAGCGTGGTTCTACAGGTATAGGTGCTCAGAAGGACGCGATATTTGTGGTCGTGGATGGTACTCCCTTCGACAAGATAATGAAGATTTCCTGGGATCTTTCCAGTCAGGCAACATCTACTATGGCTTTGGATACCAGCTTTGACTCTGATGGTATAGCTGATGCTCCAAGCGGAAATATAGAAGGTCTAGTGGGTGTTACCGATGCTGATGGTTCTTGGCTGTACATGATTTCAAACGAAGGTCACGAACGAAAAATGCTGTACAAGGTTAGTGCGGCAAATGGAGCAAATGTAGCTAACGCGAATCTGCAAAATACGGCTGATGTTTGGGATGATCTCGGCGGGATAACTTATTCTGCTGCGGCAGAGAAATTATACGTGTATCCGAAACAGTGGAATAACCAGATATGGGAAATTGGAACCGGAAGTGACTTCGGTAATAATAGCCGCACAGAGTGGCCATGTTGTCCCAACAATGATGGTGCTACAGCTTTGGCTTACAACGAAGCTACCATGGAGTTCTACACATTCAAAAATGGCAGCATTGCTAAAATTAATTCAGATTATCAGTACATAGAGGGTAGCGATAAAGACCTGTACGATAACAGTTCGAATACCCTGAGTAACATTGAGGGTGCCCACTTCTACGGTGACCAATTGCTCATGGTTGGTGACGACAAAGTATATATGGGTTACAAAATAGAGGTCGTTTCCAGTGTTCCCACTGCGATCGCGGTTCCTCCTGCAACAGCCGGTACCCACCGCGGTATGTGGGTGGTTGTTAATGCGAAGCCCAAAGATAAACTTTTGAAACTGACTATCCCTGCTTCAGCCACAACCTCGGCTGCGTCTCTAGACACGACTTTTTCTAGTGATGGAATCGTAGATCTGCCGAGCGGCGATGTTGAAGCGGCTGTTTATATACCCGGAACCGGGACGGCGGACAGCTATCTTTTCATGGTAGCTAATGAAGGTTCTGGTTGGGAAAAAAGGGCGAAACTATACGCTATAGACTTAACCACTGGAAATACGGTTAATGACTACGGAGGAGACTCGGGTCAAAGCCTGGAACAGGCTAATGTGTGGTTTGAAGTTGGTGGAATGGCCTGGGATGGTACTCAGATACTTTTATTTGGTAAAAACGATAACGGTGTTTTAGCGGTCGATAAGTATGGAGGACCAATTTCTACGTTCCAAGAGAAGTGGCCTTGTTGTCCACAAGCTTGGGGAGCCAATGGGCTCGCTTATCATGCAGGCACTGGCAAATACTATCAAGGTCAGTCCGGTAACTTAGTCAATTACGACATATCGTTCGATTTTGATTATAGCTCTGGTCAAGAGACGTCTCTTGCATTCCAGGACAACGCAGCAGGATGGGCTGCATCCAACGCGGCCATCAAGGGCATGGAATGGGA
>CAZMZE010000052.1:0-9707 GCA_964570875.1 uncultured Dehalococcoidia bacterium | reverse complement strand
ATCCCCGTTTTCCTAGCCTCAAAACTGGATGATTGAGACTTGAAAATGCCCTCGGTATTACTGTCGGTACATACATTTATGTGGTTATTGTTTGTGGTTTCAGGTGAGAAGAGACTGAGGAAAGTTAATAATGAGTAAATCAGACTACAATATGCTTTCGCCGGAAGAAAGCTTCGTGATCGAAAATAAAGGTACCGAAATGCCTTTCACCGGTGAGTACGATGATTTTTACGAAACTGGTGTTTATGTTTGTCGTAGGTGTGAGGCAGAGCTGTATAAGTCAGAGAACAAATTTGATGCAGGTTGTGGATGGCCTGCCTTTGATCAAGAGATACGAGGATCAGTGACTCGAGTACTTGACCCGGATGGTGTCAGGGTAGAGATTATATGTTCAAATTGTAAAGGACATTTGGGACATGTGTTTACTGGAGAAATGTTTACGGAATCGAATAATCGACACTGTGTAAACTCATTATCGATGAAGTTTTTGAAGTCTTAATATCCATTCCAAAGCAATTGTATTCAAATTATCTCTTGCTTGGGCCGATTAGATTAATGTTTGCTCTGGGTTGAGATGTCGAGGTACGAATGGGTTGTATTAAATAATTTTAACCGGTGTGTATCAATGGGTCTTTTCAGAGCTCTAGATAAATTAAGAAAAATTGTTTTGATAATGGTTGGTCTTTTATGCCTGGCTTTAGGGATATTAGGGTACATACTTCCAGGCTTACCTGGCACGATATGGTTGATTATCTCTGCCACACTGTTTGTCAGATCGTCTGATCGGCTTTATAACTTTGTGATAATGAATAAAGTGTTTGGCAATCAAGTTCGAGGTTTTCTGGAAACGGGCGAGATGCCTATGAAAGCGAAAATACTATCCTTGGTTTCGATGTGGGCCTTTACCTTTTTGTCCGTAATTTTTGCTCCATACGACTGGAGATTTAAAGTGCCAATTTTGGTACTGGCAATTGCGGGGACTGCTTACATTCTTACTAGGCCTACCCAGTCATCGTCTGATTGACAAATAATTAGGATATATTGGTTAGCGGTCAAGACTGGAGTGGTTGTAGCAACTTTTCAATTTGTTTTTTTGAACCGTGCTACCAACCATATACTTCCTGCAACTGTAGCAAAAATGATTCCGCCAGAAATGATCAGAAGATAATTCAATGGATTGCCAATTGGATCGGTCTCGTGGAATTTTCTGACTTCGACAGTTAGACTTGGCAGCTTTGCTATATCAGAAGTACTAAACTTTTCTTCTTTGCCAACTGCTACCCATAGTTTGCCTGATTCATTGTTTGGTGAAAAAGAGACTATAAAATAAGTCCCGCTTTCAGTTAAATTAACTGTCTGTTCCAAAAGTATCCAACTGCTGGTGTTTGTAAATCTTTCATGGAAAATCTCAGGATTAGTAATTCCGGTGGAATTAAATACATACACTGATTCTTCTTGAATCACATCAGGGTCGACTGATTTGGGGAATCTACTGGGTGGTAATATAGCAATAGAAGGTCTATAGTTCTCTAATTCTTGTATATATGGAATCCCTAATTGAATGTAAAGAATGTCTCCGACCTGACCTTCGAACTGGATCCAGGATTCAAAAGCACTACTCTTAATTATTTGATAAACCACTTTAGATGTTGTTATGTTCTCTATGATTAATGCCGATTCCATCGTGGTATGCCGGTCATTGGCCATGAACGGTACATGGGCCTGTGCCGAGTTTTTTAATATCAAGGCTATTACGCATGAGATGAACAAAGCTAATGTGATTTTGGTAATTTGGTAAGGGGTCATCTAAATACTATGAATTCATTGGGACAGGTGAGTCGAACATGCCTTATTGAAGTATGGTTCTGAAACCATGCTGAGGATGCTAAAAAAACAAATAGCTGAAAGGTTGAAAGTCAAAGGTTCTACCCTGAATGCTTAAATCGAGTACCAGTTTGATAAAGATAACATCGTCAACAATGAAATGATATTCTACCAATTTAAACCATAGGTATTATTTTGGAAACTTCAACTACCAACGTATCACATTACATTGCATGGATAGTAATAGGATTTATCAGCGGCTCTGTACCATGGGCTGTTATTGTGGGGAAAATCTTTCTTACAATCGATGTGAGGAATATGGGAGATGGTAATCCAGGGGCTGTGAATGCTTGGAAATCTGGTGGCTACCTTCCTGGCATCTTATCGGTAGTATTAGAAATTTGTAAGAGTCTAGTTCCAGTTTATTTCGCTAAACAGTATTTGGATGGGTTCGTTAGTGGGTGGGATCAAATAGGATTTGCTATTGTGGCATTTGCTCCGATTCTGGGTCATGCATGGTCTCCTTTCCTGAGATTTAAAGGAGGCAAAGCGCTGGCGACTACTTGGGGGTCATGGATAGGGATCACTGGAGGAATAGCATTCCCTGTTGGGATTTTAGTGTTGGGATTGATGCATGTAGTGCAGAAAAATCATGCTATAACCGTAACTGTCTGTTTGTCAGGATTTTTGATCGTTTTCATGCCGTTTGTTCGAGAGACAGGTGTTTTGTTGTTCTGGTTATTGAATATGGGTGTGGTCATTTACAAGCATAGATATGAATATTCTGCAGGCGTAGAATTTCGCGGATGGATTTCCAGAATGATTGGTACCAACGTATGATTGAGATCATCTATTGTGTAGTTTCAGGGATGGTTGCATTTTCCTTAGTGATTACTTTGATTAATTGGAAATTTTTGAAACACTTGAGCGATCTTGGAACAATGCAACTAACTGCAGGGTATAAGCCTAGAATTTCAATACTTGTTCCTGCACGTAATGAAGAAAATGGCATTATGGATTGTGTGAGAAGCTTAGTATCACAAACATATTATCCGTTGGAGATTCTGATTTTAGATGATAGGTCAACTGATAATACGCTTGTGAAGGTCGAAAGCCTTGCTAGCCAAGATGATCGTATCAGAATCCTCGAAGGGGCAGATACGCCGCCTAGGTGGATAGGGAAAAATTGGGCTTGTGATCAATTGTATCGAGCGTCCGAAGGGGAGTTACTGATTTTTATTGATGCAGATACAGTGTTGTCACCAGAGGCAGTTGCAGTCTCAGTTAATGAACTAACTAGGCTAGAAGCTGATTTGTTAACGGTAATGCCTGGAAGAGGATCCAAAACTATGGTTGAGAGGCTCATGTACAGCTTTATGGACTGGATTTTGTTTTGTTGGATGCCTTTGAAAACCTCTGAAATTCGCGGTCCTGGATTTCTGTCAACAGCTTTCGGTCAATTCATGCTATTCAAAAGAAAATCGTATGAGGAGATTGGAGGGCATTATTCTATAAAAAATGAACCTCTAGATGATTTCAGCCTCGGTCGTATGGCCAAGCGTATGGGATTGCGGAGGCTTATATTTCAGGCTTCTGACTGGGTATCGGTGCTACCTTACCAAAACAGTGCAGACGCTTTTAGAGGCGTATCGCGAAGTGTATTTCCTGCTATGAATTATAGCGTGACCGTGTTTCTAGGTCTGTGCGTTATGCTCTGCTCCATAGGGTTTTTGCCCATATCAACCATTATATTAACTACTGTGGGGTTTAGAGAATCAGAATTCACCACTTTGTTATCAGGTGCATCGTTGCTGATGGTTGCCATAACTTGGTTAGCCACGTGTTTGAGGTTCAGGCATAATTTGCTGCTGGTGTTATTTCACCCGGTTTCTATACTTTTGATGCTGAGTGTTGCTGGACACTCATTGGTAAACTATGTATTTCGCAAATCTAGTTGGAAAGACAGGCGAATAGTTGGTCAAAAAATCCGCTTTTGAATTGAAAAATTTAATTTACCTAATTAATGGAAGTTTATCATGAGTAATATATTCAAAGATATTTATGCGAATCTCGGTATACGTCCGATCATTAATTGTCAAGGCCAGAGAACTATGCTCGGTGGTTCTAGGCTTTCTGATGAATTGATGGAGGTTGTTCATAATGCAAACGGTGGATGGGCTCTGATGAGAGAAGTTATGGAAAAAGCCTCGTCCTACGTAGCATATAACATGGGAGTTGAGGCCGCGTATATAACTTCAGGTTGTGCGGCTGCAATGACACTTAGTGCTGCTGCTTGTATTTCCCGCGGGGATTCTGGTAACCGAGGTCTATTACCTGACTCTAGTGGGATGAAAAATGAGATTTTACTTCAAAAAAAACAACATTATGGATATGAGCGTGCATTCACATCCTCGGGTGGGAAGTTGGTGTATGTCGGTAATGAGAACGAATGTACTACAAGTCATTTAGAGATGGGCATAGGACCATCTACAGCTGCCATAGCTTACCTCGTTGAGACCCCTGGTGAATCGAATATCGTTTCATATGAAGAAACGGTTGCTATAGCCCGTAGGCATAGGATACCTGTTATTGCTGATGCAGCCGCACAAATTTACCCTGTGGATTATTTCCTCCAAGTAGCTCAAACCGCTGACTTGGTTTGTTTTGGCGGAAAATTTTTTGGTGCTCCGAATTCTACAGGATTTGTATGCGGTAAAAAGGAGCTGGTGGATTTGGTTGCAGAGCAAGGGTTTATAGCGTTTCAAACTCAGGCTGATGGCGAAAGAGCCATAGGTAGGCCAATGAAGATGGATAGGCAGTCCATAGTCGCACTGGTCAGTGCTCTCAATACGTGGTTAACGATGGATCATGAAGAGCGTCTTTTGAAAGTAGATGCAATGCTTAGTTCTATCCAGTCTGAATTAAATACTATTCCCAATATCAGAACTCGAGTTGTGACCAATGATCACTACTCAGGGAGTAGTCTCCTGGTTAAAATGGATACAGTAGCGCTTGGAAAAAGCCCAGAAGATGTTGCTAGAGAATTGGATTCAGGCGAGCCAAGGATATGGGTTGTTCTTCCTAGCGGAGGATTTTTTGGGGCAGAATATTTACATGATAATTCACTCGACGCTGACACTTTTGCAATAAATGCTCATGCTCTTGATCCGGGAGAAGAAGTAATTGTGGCTGAGAGGGTTAAGCGAGTCCTATCTAAGTGATTCTGGATATAAGACAACTCATTGAAACATATGTAGAGTAATCAACTAGGCATGAAGGATTTTGAAAATTAACCAACATGTTTTGAACTGAGGAATATCAAATGTCTAAATTAAACTTTGAACAAGAGATACAAACATTTGTTTCAAGAACTCGGAATTCACAAATGATGCAACAGGAGGCCGTCAAATGGTTGCCGGGAGGGAATTCCAGAGAAGGCCAACATTTTGATCCTAACCCCATTTTTGTGGATTATGGTGAGGGGCACTACGTATATGACGTTGACGGAAATCGTTATCTAGACTTCGTCATGAATGCGACAAGCCTGATTTTGGGCCATGCTAATCCATCAGTGGTTAGTGCCTTGACCAAACAAGCATCTAAAGGAACCTCTTTTGCAGGCCCTACAGAGTCCCAGTCGAGGCTTGCAAAAATTCTTTGTGAAAGAGTGCCTTCATTGGATTCAGTACGTTTTGTTAATTCAGGAAGCGAAGCTACCATGCATGCTCTCAGAGCTGCTAGAGCATTCACTGGCAAGCATAAAATAGCCAAGATGGAAGGAGGTTACCACGGTTCTCATGAATATACTTCGATAAGCTTCAGAATTCCTGGTGACAGATTTGAATCTGACGCTCCTGTTACTGTAGCTGATTATAATGGTCAACCTCAGTCCATATTAGAAGACGTGATAGTTTTGCCAGTTAACGATATAGAGCAATGCCAAAAAATATTGAGGCAACATGCGGATGATCTTGCTTGCGTAATATTTGAGCCGATAGCATCAGTTTTGGGATATGTGCCATGTAGTACAGAATTCCTGAATGGGATGCGACAAATAACTGATGAACTCGGGATATTGCTAATATACGACGAAGTCCAAACTTTAAGAGTTGCTCCCGGAGGTGCCCAGCAATTGCTAGGAGTGGTACCAGATCTGACTGCGATGGGCAAGATTGTAGGCGGAGGTATGCCAGCAGGTGCCTTTGGCGGTAGGCAAGATATTATGGATCTTTTTGATCCGAGAGATGGGGGAGCTGTGTTGTTGCACGCAGGAACATTTAACTCTAATCCAATGACGATGGTTGCTGGTGAAGTTACTTTAAAAACATTGACTCCAAATATGTATGAACGTCTAGATAAACTGGGTGACATGACCAGGGCAAAATTGAGAGCCGTTTTTGATGAACTGGAAGTTCCTGCACAAATTACCGGAATAGCTTCTTTTTTCGGGATACATTTCAATACGGAAAAAATTACTGACAACAGAGTTGCTGCCAGGGACGACACTGAATTAAAAAGAGCTCTGACTCTGGGGTTATTAAACGATGGGATTATGCTAGGCGGTACTGTATGTACTTTAACCACTGAATCAGAAATTGATAAATTAGTGAATGGGGTTAGAGAAGTTATGTACAGAGTGAGAGGATATAGAAAATAAATTTTAGTTGGTAATCGGAGAACTTTTATGGGCAAACTAACGGGCAAAGTAGCAATCATAACTGGCGCTGGACGAATGAGGGGCATAGGTAAGGCAACCGCGCTGGAACTTGCTGAGCTTGGGGCAGATATAGTTGTTACGGGTACCCATAGAGACCCAAGTACCTTCCCTCAAGACGAGAAATTAGTAGGTTGGAGAGATATTGAGAGTACCGCTGAACAGGTACGGTCTCTTGGTCGAAATGCTTTGCCATTAGTGGTAGATGTTACCAATGAAGAACAAGTTGAATTGATGGTGGAGAAAACCCTGCAGGAACTAGGTCGGATTGACGTATTGATTAACAATGCTGCGTATGCTCGTGGATCTGATCGGGTTTCCACAGTCGACCTAAACCCGGAGATTATGCAAAAGGTTTTGGATGTGAAAATTAAAGGGACTTTTCTGTGCAGTAAAGCTGTAGCGAAAGTCCTTTTGAGCCAGGGTCAGGGAGGGAAAATAGTTACAGTATCATCGACAGCGGGCAAGAGCGGTCAAGCTCAATCACTTGCGTATAATGCTGCTTGTTTTGCACAGGTTGGGATGACACAGTCATTGGCTAGTGAATTAGGTCCTAGTGGTATTAATGTCAACTGCGTGTGCCCAGGGACGACTGACACCGCAAGACTTGATGATATAGGTAGGGGTGAGGAATGGAGTCGCATTGTGGATAGCATTCCTATAGGGAGATCTGGAACCTTCGAAGAAGTTGGAAGATTTATAGCATATCTCTGTACGGAAGAATCATCTTGGATACATGGACAATCCATTAATATAAATGGGGGGCAGGTGATGGAACTATGAACGGTGAGATTGTTTTATATCCCAACATAATGCCCCGCGAGTAAATAGTCTTCCAAGAAAAAACTCGGAATATTTTTTTCTTTCTAACATGCGTAATTGCGCACCTGTGTTAATTGATGATGGTTAGATTATAGCCAGTTTGAACAGGCAATTAAGTTATTTGATCCACGGTCGAGCTTCGCATAATTAACAACACGTTAGTAATCACGAGTTATGTCATTGGCTGATATCGGTAGCTTTTTAATTTAGAGCCAGTTGTAACTATATTGTTATTGTTGCATTAATATTTTCATAACCTCTGGAGCAGCCATGATTGCTCGTTCTCGCAGAGAAGCTTTATCGAGACTACCTAATGGGTGGGGAACAACCACGAATGGGAATTCGGGAATTCCACCGAGCGCCGACATAGCTTTAGCGCTAGATACAAACGGTGCTGTACATATTACGGCCGTGGGAATACCAAGCTTCTCTAGAGTAATACCGTCGTGCACACTGCACGATGAGCAAGAACCTCAGTCTCCTGAAGCTGTTATGACAACCTCACATTCACTCTTGATTTTATTCAGGATGTCTTCGGGACATGGCCTAGAGGCGTTCCCTTTATCTATAGAGAATGCTTGCATATCAGGTGCAACATCTTTTATCACATCGAATACCAATGTCAAAAGGTTGTCGGAATTGGGTTTACCATTGGACAAAAGGCCTACAATCTTGCCGTCCAATGATTCAGGTCTTCGAGCTAGGAATCCATTTTCAGGCAGAGGCTCTTGCACAGGGTTCAACACTTCCAATTTAGACATTTTTGATTCCTCCGATCATGGATTTAGAAAGGCTTTGTGGTAGATTTAGATTGCAGTCCTGCTCCCCACAGGGGTATGACTGCTGAAAATCCCCCTGCTGCTCCGCCGGCTGTTAGTATCGTTATTGAATTAGGGTTCTGTGTGACGCTTATACGTTCGTTCGTATTGCCGGTAAAACTTGGAATAAATCCTGCTTCCGCCCATTCTGATGACGTTCTGTTGGCATGTGAATGTAGGAATTCCCTTACTTGCTGTTTAGACCATCCATGGTCGCTTATATGTCCGACATGTTCGGGGCATAAAGTGATGATTATCTCTGCTTGGTTAGGTCCCGCATGAAGCATGGTGTCTGCTATGGAACTGAGAATATTCTCAGGGTTGTTGCCCGAATGGTTATTGGTTTGGATTGGAGCGCCAGCAGCAAACACAGTTACAGAATTCCCATGAGGTTTTATTCCACGATCAATGCCTAATGAATTCCATGTGTTTATCTCTAAATCCTCAGCAATGCACCAACTATATTTGCCCCCGTGAGACAAAGTGCCTTTGTCAAGTTCTCCGGGGACTGCACCACTGACGTTGGAGATGACCAACCTGATTGCTCGTCCAATGGTGGAGTTGGCTCTATTCCCTGGTCCGAAAACTCCAACGCCCGAGTTCAGCTCCAGTTCTTTTACAATTGGTCCTCCTACTACTGTTAGAGTAGCCGCTCCGTATGTACTCACTGAAATCCCATGTAAATTGTACTGACTTTCGGTTATTGCAGAAATGGCTGCCACAACCACAGGTAAATATTGAGGTTTACATCCTGCCATAACTGCGTTTATAGCAGTTTTTTCGGCTGTTAACACACGGCCTTTAACAGGTTCCACACCGATGATTTCAGAAGCTTGTAAGCTCGAATGTTCAAGGAATTCACTGACTTTTTTGGCGGTAGGGACAACTATCGGCAGACCATCGGTCCAGCCTTGTTCGAAGTAGTACTCTAAAGCTTCAGAGTGATCTTCAAATTCTAATGTTTGGGATGTCAAATTGGTCATGAACACGGACCATCTTTAGATTGATTGCACTTCGCGTTGATTATAGTTTCGCTATATGTGGAGGTCAACATCACACCATTGTTAATATATTGTTTAGTAGTTTAGGCTTGTGGCATAATCAACTTGTATGTAAAATACCAACCAATTAGATACATAATTAAAGAAATTGAAATAGCAGGCTTCCTGCAGTGGTTGTTAGCTATGGAGAAGAGGAGTTTGTATGCCTAATACTAAACATGACCCGTCCCTAGTTGTTATACAGTTATCGGGAGGTAATGACTATCTCAATACAATAGTCCCATACAACGATGGACAGTATTACGATAACAGACCGACAGTTCGTATTGAGCAAGAAGACGTTTTGCCCATAGACGACCAGTACGGTTTCAATTCCACCCTTGCACCTATCAAGGCTCTATATGATGAAGGTAAGGTTGCTGTAATTAATGGTGTTGGATATCCAAATCCAAACAGATCTCATTTCCGGTCGATGGATATTTGGCATACCGCTGAGCCGGATGACATTGGGACTGAAGGTTGGCTGGG
>CAZMZE010000051.1:0-6433 GCA_964570875.1 uncultured Dehalococcoidia bacterium | reverse complement strand
TCCCAAACGATCGACATCCCAGAGAAAAGTGAAGACATTACAACCGTCATAGCAAGTATTCCCGGATACATAAACTTGATGAAATCCACTCCTTCGTCCATCGTGCCTACAATTCGATTGAATCCAGCACCAAATACAACTAGAAACATGATGGGGAATGCGAATGATGACAACATCCTGGAACGCTCTTGAACAAACCGCAGAAGCTCTCTGTAAGCTACGACCCATATCCCTCTGTATAATTCAACCATGTCTACCTGTATTTGTTTCTGATAGATTGCTTCATTTGAGCAGTACTATCTACTTCTTCATCCCGTATCAAACGACCTGTCAAATTCAAGAAAACATCATCCAGTGTTGGTCTTCTTACGCTGATGGATTGTAGATTCCCTCTAAATTTTCTTACAAAATCAGGCAGAAATTCTTCGCCTTTAGGCACTGTGAATTCCACACTTTCACCCTTGATTTCCGGGACAAGAGACCATTCCGCTGACAACTCTTCTATCGCCTTGATATTATCTGGTGTCTTCAATGAAACTAAGTCCACTCCTACCGCATCTTTTAGTTTGGCCGGAGTATCTATGGCTACTATTTTGCCATCATCTATTACTGCGATTCGATCACAATTTTCAGCTTCATCCATGTAGTGAGTCGTCAAAAATATAGTAATGTTTTCTTTTTGTCTTATATCTTGAACATAATCCCAAATATAACGCCTGGTCTGAGGGTCTAGACCAAGGGTTGGTTCGTCTAGAAAAAGTACCCTGGGATGGTGAATCAACCCTCGCACAATTTCTAATCTTCGCTTCATTCCGCCTGAATAGGTACGAGTTTTCCCTTTCCTTCTATCCCATAAATCAACCAGCGTCAGCAATTGTTTCATTCTTTCTTGTCTTTCTGCTCTGGGAACTCCGTAGGCGTAAGAATGAAACAAAAGATTTTGTTCGGCCGAAAGATAGTCGTCGAGAGTTGTATCTTGGAACACTAATCCTATTGACCTGCGGACATCGTTTTTTTCACGCGTAACATTGTATCCATTCACTCGAGCAGAACCGCTGGTCGGTCTAAGCAAAGTACACAAGACATTAATTGTAGTAGTTTTGCCCGCTCCATTTGGCCCCAGAAAACCAAATATCTCTCCCTCTTGAACATTAAAGGAGACTTCTTTAACAGCTTCGAATTTGCCGTATGATTTTACTAATCTTTCAACTTCTATAGAATTCATTAATCCCTCTGAATACATTATAGCTGTTTCCGTCCGGCTGATACGCGGTTATATATTTTGGCAATTAATTCAACAAAACATGGTAAGTAAAATCCTATTTGTTATCTCGCAAATATGGATATAGTTATATAGATGTCTTGTTCATATAAGGGGTTGAGTTATGGGTAGGTCTATAACTCTAACGGTTTTTCTAATACTTGTGATCGGAGCCAGCAACTGTGGTGGCTCTGATGATCTGACTTCTTCTAATTCTGAATCAAAATCTCGGTTAAATACCTCCTCTGTTAAAAATACTCCCTACCCTACCAAAATCCCGACACCTACCAAAACTCCATCTTCCACTGATGGTGTAACCAATACTCCAACACCCACTCAAGTAGCAACTGTCACACCAACACCAGTATCCATCGCTACCAATTCAGTTCAACCCGATCTGACTGGCTCACCAAAACCTAACAATACTAGTACAACGAAAATCCAAGCGCCAACATCAACACCCACCATCGTCAATACTGCTGCAAAGGCAAATTTTTCATCTCCACCCACTGCTACTTTCACTCCAGCACCATTAGATACTCCAATCGCAACTCCAAGCAAAGTACCAACTCTCGTACCTACCCAAACGCCGATTCCAACTCCATCTGCCGAAACAACACCTCCTCAAATACATCAAAACACCTCTACACCAATATCCATTGCTACGAAAACACGTCCAACAGAAACCCCAACAACCGTTCCTCCTGTCATCACCCTGTCCAATATCGAATTTATTGGATTCATGCCCGGAGACATGATTCCGGAAACCGGAGAGCCCAAAACACATGTTCAGCTGGGTTCGTTTTTACAAACTCAGTTTGATATACAGTCAAATATTGAAACTGTCGGTTTACTCACAATAGAACTGGTTAAAGATTACGTAGACAAAGTTGATGAGATTGCATTTACTTGCCCAGATATAAAATTGACTTTGGACACCGCAAACACCCATATCACTACTTGTTCAAAAAAAATTGAGTTCCCGACTAAAGGGAATTTGAGACAATACTTTCCCAAAATATACTGGAATGGTGAGTTAATATATGATCCTGTTGACCCATTAATCAGGCCCAGTGTAATAACTTGGGAATGGGCATATACGCCTACTCCGGTACCCACACCTGAACCGAGTCCTCCTACCCCGATCGCGAGTCCCAGCCCAACACCTACTCCCACTCCGATACCGCCCAAATGCTCAGTCTGGGAACGAGGAAGTTCCAGCCCAAATCAGACACCAATTTCGAATATCGAACCATATCCTACACCTGATCCCGGTACGTCCAACTATGAAGTGAATTTCTTCCCTGAACATGGTGATGAAATCAGCAATCGCAGACCATTTATTTCTGTTAGTTTTGCATCACCTTCTAGTCTTTTGTCTCTGACTTTAACTTTTGAGGGCGTTAAAACCAGTATATTAGAAAGTTCAATAACCGCTGACAATCAGACTTTCCTTGCAAATCCATCTACTGATCTTTCTTTGGGACAATACATAGTTACCGCCATTGCTAAAGATGAAAATGAAAATACTGTAGGCCCAGTCTCTTCCACATTCAACATCGTAGAAAAATCAATTGATATACCATTGGTCAAAGGCTGGAACCTGATATCACTAACCAATGATCCTCTACAACCTGATATAGAAAACATTTTCAGAGGTACTGATGTAACAGTAGTTATTACCACTTCTGATTCAAAAACTTACGAAACTACAAATCCCCCATGCACCTCAATTCACTATGAAGACTATAACTTTATTAGTGAAGAATTAAATAGTTTGAAAAAACACAAAGCGTACTGGATATATTCAACTTCAGATATCAAACTGGAAATCCAAGTTGTTAGTCAATCCAACCTTTCTTCCGGACTCATTCCCCCATCTCCACCCAATCCGATTATCTTAAACACTGGCTGGAATCTAGTGGGGGTCACTTCCGCTAAAGAAACAGGGACGGAAATACCAATTGATTCATATCTACATGGTGTTGACTGGGAGAAGGCTGTGGTATATATACAATCTACAGATTCGTTGGTGACAGTGTTTCCTAACAACGAGCATCAAATAAGAGTCGGATCAGGCTTTTACACGTATCTAATCACCGACGGAATCTTGGTGCCGTAATTAACGTAATCAGGATAACTCATCTCACAATATGTAGTTCTAGATATCTAGACGTATGACTGAATCTATCGCACATATTGGTTCGCATATTTTGATGATCACTCTTGCTATAATTCCCTGATCATCACACTCACAGAAAGGGGTCCCATTAAAATGAGACTAGATGGCAAAGTCGCGATTATAACAGGGTCTGCCGCGGGATTAACTGAAGCCTTGATGGGATTTGGCGGAGCTGCCGCATGGGCCTTCGCCAGAGAAGGAGCTTCTGTCGTCATATCTGATATAAACGAGGAATTAGGTGAGCAAACAGCTATGCAGATCCGAGATTCTGGGGCAGAATCTATTTTTTGCAAACTCGACGTAACCAGCGAGAAAGACTGGGAGAGATGTGTCGAAACTACTATTGCCCAATTCGGCAAAATCGACATCCTAGTAAATAATGCTGGCACCGCGTCAAGAACACCGATAGAAGATACCTCCATCGAAACATGGGATTCTCAAATGAATGTACATGCCAAAGGCGCATTTCTGGGGACTAGGAGCGTAATTCCAGCAATGAAACATTCTGGAGGGGGATCAATAATTAATGTGTCATCAATATTTGGAATCATCGGTAGTCCATCATCCACTGCATATCACGCTGCCAAAGGTTCTATCCTTGCTTTTACCAAAGCTACTGCGATCCAATATGCCAGCGCAAATATCAGAGCTAACTCAATATTACCAGGGTACTTTGACACTCCGATGAGCCAAGCATTCTCTTCTGAACCGGAATTGGTACGCCGTTGGACAGAAAGTGTACCAATGAATAGATTTGGAAGACCCGAAGAGGTCGCCGGAGCAATGCTATACCTTGCATCTGACGAAGCTTCTTATGTAACTGGAATTGAGTTAGTTATAGACGGAGGAGTCACTGCCCAATGAATACCTTGTCAGCACAATTGGATTCGTGATATCACTTACATACTAAGATCGCCTTTGGGTATTCTACTCTCAATATTGCTCAGGAGATGATGCTATGCAAGACCTAGGAAAATTATCCAGTGATTTATCAGAGTTAGGAATTAAAAATGGTTCAACACTAATGGTTCATAGTTCTCTCAGTTCTATAGGATTGGTGCAAGGAGGAGCTGATACAGTTGTCGATAGTTTGCTAACATCAGTAGGTGAAAACGGAACTCTTGTAGTTCCTACATTTACATATCCCGCGGATTACCCTGATTCCAGAGATCCTGACTGGATATTTGACCCAGTTAATACTCACTCAGGCATGGGTGCCATCACTAACGCCGCTATGAAAAAACCTGGAGCACTTAGAAGTATTCATCTCTGGCACAGCGTGGCAGCAATTGGTCCTCTTGCAAACACTATAGTTAATTCAGGCACCTCCTCCGCGTGGGACCAGGAAAGTCCTATGGCATCGATTTTTAAGAACGGCGGCTGGATATTGATGCTAGGAGTCCCATACCAAAATTTGACCGCTATACACGTTTGGGAGGTTGAATTCAAAGTGGCATACAGAGAAGACTATGATGTTCACAGACGATTACGACAACAGGATGGTAGCCTAGTTCCCCTGACCAGTAGAGTACACGACCGTAAAGACGATCACCCTGGCAGCGATTTCAACAGGTTCGGAGAACGACTGGAATCTCAGGGCAAAGTAAAACATGGTTCAGTCGGAAACGCAGTAGGGCGACTGTTCAAAGCAGAAGATGCCTACAATTTGGCGAAAACCATGTATGGAGAAGATCAGCAGTGCTTCCTAAAACAGAGTGACCCCGTGACCAAACTGACATATGGCAAAACAATCCATAATGGAAAAGGAACACAGTGCGTAATAAACCCAGACAAGATATATCAATCTAATCAAACTGTATAAATCAGATTATGCATCTTTCACAGTGACAACAACCAACACGTTAAATCTTAGATCAAGGAGAAAACTTTGAGTAGTTTTGACTTCAGTTCTCTCAGAGCAAGTAATGCGCCTGTTCCCACAGAACTCCCGGGAACCAAAAGTGAATTGCCACCCTATCCGTTCGTTATGTCATATCCTGATCCTTCCATATTACCGATCATGGATATTCATGAAGCAATGGGAGAAGTGCTTGAACAGGTATGTAAAACATCCTCAGTCTATCCTGATACTCAAGGGTATCCACCGTTGAGAGAATACATAGTGCAGCGTCTAGCAATGAAAAGAGATATGTCATGCAAGCCTGAAGAAGTCCTGCTGACCGAAGGATCCGGCCAGGCTATACATTTTGTTACTGAAGCACTCGTTGAACCAGGTGACGTGGTGATAGTGGATGATTTTGTGTATGGAGGTACACTCTGGTCATTAAACCGTTTCAAAGCGGACATCAGGGGGGTTACGAGTGACAGTGAGGGAATGATACCAGAGCAGCTAGAAAGGATTATTGATCAAGCCGAATCAGATGGTAAAAAACCGAAATTTATCTACCTAATACCCACATTTCAAAATCCTCAGGCATGGACTATGACACTCAAAAGAAGGAAAGAAATCATTGCAGTTGCCCGTTACAAGAGAGTCCCTATACTTGAAGACGACGGCATCGCCGAGTTCAGGTTTGAAGGGAATCATATACCGTCAATGCAATCTTTGGATGACTCCGGATTAGTAATCCATACTGGAACATTTAGTAAAATCATAGCGCCCGGTATGAGGATAGGTTATTTAATCGCATCAAAACAACTACTTGAAACTGTAATGCCAATCAAGGGGTCACGTGGTGTTACTCAATTTGGAGCGTTAGCCGTCCACCGATTCGCCACAACCAGGCTTGACAACCATCTTCTAAATCTGAACAAAGTCCTGCGCTCAAGACGAGACGCTATGCTGGAATCATTAAGTACATATTTCAGTGATCTAGCAACTTGGAGCATTCCTGAAGGAGGCCTTTATACATGGATTAATATGGAGTCGGGCATAGACCTAGTTGATGCATCAATTCCTGCTGCTAAAGAAGGAGTCATTTATGACCTGGGTACTAAATTTGCTACAGGCAAAGATCCTGGAAGGAACA
>CAZMZE010000050.1:0-7507 GCA_964570875.1 uncultured Dehalococcoidia bacterium | reverse complement strand
ATCTAACCCGCTACATTCTTGGTAATTTGACCATTGAACACTCCCAGTTACGCAGGAATTTTACTGGGGGAATCATAGGTCTGAATGCTACCTTGATGTCTGATGGCGGCAATTCGCTACAATTCACCGCCAATTGGGGCGCACCAGCAAATCTTGGTCTAACATTGGATCAACAGGGCCGCCGTTTTGAACTTAGACCCTTTGAGGCCGCAACAATTTTTGAAGGTATGGATGTGATCCAGCCTAATGATGAAAATCCTATTCGTAGATATGTCCCTAGGCATGTTTCTTCCATAGGATTATCAGAAATGGATCTCAATTTCAAGCCAGGATTTGTCGCTCAGAGCAAAGCATTACTTGCATTGGTTCGCGGAGAAAATACCGGGCCAGCAGCTCGGCTTCAAGATTCCTATGAAGTCCTTCGACTCGCCGAAGATTTAATACAGGGCGCATAAAGGAAACTTAATAGAGATGTATGACCACGATGTATGCTCTGGAAGAATGCACAACCTAAGAGAGGTTGTTACATAGTGGTAAAAGTGTCTTTGAATATTACAGACGTAGAAGTGGATTCATCTGGTGTCAGAGGTTTTGTATGGCCTATCCGACGCGAAGAAACCCTTGCGATGCGGGATGTAACGGAAAGGCTATTGATTGTAGCAGCCAGGGGATCAGGTTCATCAGATGAGGATGCGTCATTGATCAGTATATTGGCTACCCACGCTTTCAACGAGTTCCTATCGCTTTTTCAGTCATATACTCTTTCTCACAGGTTGGCTTCTCAAGGCTATGAATTGCAATTGCCTGAGAGCAGTAGATTATTGAAAGCTGTCACGTTTGGCTGTCATCCTTTGCCTCCTGGGGTTATACAGATTTTACAGGAAGGACCTAAGCAGTCTCGCTCTCGCTACAGATGGATTCCCCATCCGTTACGCTATGCTTACAGGTCAGTTCGATCCGATGGATTTTCAATTGACAACCTTTTGCCATTGCGACCAAAGACCAATATTATTGCTGTTAACAGAATACCTTTGATATTGGATCTTGCGAGATTATCGCAGGACAAAGTCCAATTTAGCGATTATGGAGACTGGCTTGGTCCTTTGGCAGAGGAGAGCAATGAAATCTCCAATGTGAACGCTGCATCCCCAACCACTATTAGAGCTACAGTAGATGCAGTTAGAACTGGATTCTCCGCTGGTAATGAAGAACTGCCTGAATACTTAGACAAATACCTTGAAAATTGGTTGATCACTGCCAGCTCATTAGCCCGGCGCCACCTACATAAATTGCTGGAACGACCGGATAGATTGCCTCGGCGCTTGTGGACTGGATCGGGTGGGAAGGTTCTTGTCAGGATACTTAGGCACGCAACTCGTCGTTGTGGAGGGACTGTGACTGGGTACGACCACGCCATGGGAACCGGACACCTATTGCTTGGGGCAAAACATTTGGTAGATTTCGAATCGTGTGATGCATTTGTTACTAACACCGAATCTCAGGCATCAGGTCTTCGGCGTGTTTTACGACCTGATTTACTGCTTACACGCACTCCCCCAGAAATAATATCAGCAGAATCTTTGCACCCTAAGGATCAAGCCTCTGGACATACAGAATCGCTTCTACCCACTGAAACTGTCCGTAGAGCCAAAGTTAGAACTATCATCTATCCGTCGTCTTTCTACAGAGGAGAGGCGCATTATTATTGGGTACCGATGCCGGATGTCGTGGCTTTGGATTGGGAAGCTAGATTATTCAGTCGCCTTGTGAAATGGAGTTATGAAGTGCTCCACAAGCCGCACCCTGGCAGCGCCAATTTACCATCAAAACAGTTTTACTCAGCTACTGGTACCAGTTTACTCAGCGATAAGTTTGAACAAGTGGCAAACATGGCAGATGCATTCATATTTGTAACTCCTCAATCACGACCTTTCATCAGTAAGATAAGAAGTAATACGCCATTGATATTCATAGATCTAGGCTTATTTGACTGGCAAGAAGAAGCATATGAGATGCTCAGTAAGCGTTGTAGTATTGTCCAAGGGTGGTTTGATGAGGATAATAGGGCCCAAGTGCATTGGGCAGATCTTCGGTCTGCAATTGATGAATCTATATATCTTAACGACACTAGTTTTCATGAAAACTACCTTCGAGGGACAAGCTAGAGAAATTGATAGTTTGGATACTCTCTCCCCATGATCCCCGAAATTGATTTGATCAATCATATTGATAACCTTGATGAGAACTAAGCAATAAATATGTACGTTTTTATGCCGGGAAAGGTGAGGGATTGGGTCACAGAGGAATTTAGCTCATATACCGTACTAGTAAACGGTTGGGCCTTTTCTCATACCGGTTTGTTGAAGAAAGAGGCTTTGGGCAGGCATATCATCGATATGCTCAATAAGTCTGTTGATTTCTCTAGCATACTAGAGAGCCTTAATGGCAATTTCGCGGTTGTAGTACAAGGGAAAGATTTGGTTCATATTGGTGTAGACACAGTCCGTAGTATCCCACTTTTCTTCCGATTGGATAAGGAAGCGCTGATGGTTTCGGATGATGCACGTGTTCTCATTAGCCCATCTAATAAAGTCGATATGGAATCAGCTATTGAATATGCCGGTGCAGGATATGTGACAGGGCCTCACACATTGTTTGAGAGTATATACGGGCTTCAGGCCGGGGAATTCGGAACCTGGCAAATCGGTACTGAGTCAATTAAAACACAGCGTTACTACCAATATACTTGTTCTTATGATTCTAAAATCTCTACCTCCGATCTTTGTGGGCAGCTTGATGATGTTATGTCGGGAGTGTTTAGTAGGTACATAGAAACTCTAGACGGCAGGCAAGTTGTAGTGCCTTTAAGCGGAGGTCTAGATTCTAGATTTATTGCTGCAATGCTCAAAAAATCTAAATATGACAATGTGTTGTGTTACTCATACGGTGTTCCTCGGAATAAGGAATCGATGCTTAGTGAGAAGACAGCAGCCCTATTGGGTTATCCATGGGTCCAGATCACGTATTCACGTGATATCTGGAGGGATGCTTTTGATAATCCTGATATCAAGGAATACCGCAGCTTTGCAGCCAACGCAGGATCTTACCCTTTCCACGATGACTGGCCGGCGGTTAGAACTCTTAAAGAAAATGGAATGGTATCCGAAGATGCGGTATTTACACCTGGACACACTGGTGATTTCATATCGGGAGATCGTTTGAAATATTTGTTTAACCCTTACATATGGGATGGAGATGCCCATGATATAAAGGGTGCTCTTATTAAAAAGCACTATTCTTTATGGCATGATTTCGTGAATGTTGGGTACGTGTATGATGCTGTAGTCCGGAGGATTGATGAAGCACTGTCTTTCCTGCCGCAGGACACTGATGAGGACGTCTCGCGAATGTTCGAGTACTGGGAATGGCAGGAACGTCAGTCTAAGTATATTATCAACTCAGTACGCGTCTATGAATTCTTTGGTTTTGCATGGCGAATACCTTTGTGGGACCGTGAATTAATGGATTTTTGGAAACATGTTGGCATTTCTCTGAAAATGCACCAGTACCTTTATAAAAAATATCTTTATTCATACAACCCGTTGAACATTTTTCAGGAGAAAGATCTTCCTCCAATGTGGTCGAGTGATGAGATACCTGCTTTGTTACCTAGGCGGTTTAGAAAAAGGGTTTTTGAAAATTTTAAGCGATTCCCTGGCGTCGAGAAGATGTATGAGCGTTATTTGACGTACAAACGCCACCTCCGTGAATGGAATCATCATCCATTAGGAGAAGCTCATGTTTATGGAAAGCTTCAGTACCTGTTGTTAGATTCTGGTAAACGGCACGCACAGTCGCTTTCCCTAAGAGCGTTTTTGAAAGATGAATTTGCCATTGAAATGTCATGTCTGGAGCGTGAAGCGAGAGACATTATCAATTCATGATAAAGAGTTTAGTTCTCCACGGTATAGAACCAAACTGAGATAGCAATGACTGTTTATATTGGCCAAATAGGGGATGCAGATAAAAATCAATGGGATGAGTATCTTTTATCGGTTCCGAACAGGCTTCCCATGAATTCGTATGCTTGGAAGGAAATTCTTGAAAGAGCATATGGGGTAGAGACCGTGTTTTGGGCAGCGAGAGATGAAACTGGACGTATTTGTGGTGTATTACCCACATACATCACTTCCGGTTTTAAGGGTGTGAAAAATATTATTTCTCTGAAAGGAGGCTTGGTTGCGGAAAGTAATGAAATTGCCTATGAAATGATTGAATGCCTAGATGCATGGCGTGGTCAATTAAAAAATTCTAACTGCCTTATTACATCAGGTTCAGTGCAACTGAATACACCATTTGATTCTATTGTCAGAAATACCATGGTTATCGAAATATATGAACGTGAGGAAGACCAGTGGAATTCTCTTAGGGGTAAAACGAGGAATATGCTCAGAAAGGCGTATTCAGCCGGTCTTAAGACTGAAAGAGGGTTCGATAACTTGGATGTATTCTATAATCTTTATCGCAGTGTTATGCAGGAAAACAAAGTACGCCCTGTTTCGCGCCAATTGTTTGATGTAATGCAAGTCTGTTTGGGATCGGACATGGAGCTAATAACAGCAAGCAAAAATGGAGAGATAGTAGGCGGAATAATATTGTTATTTGGAACTGACCTAGGAGTTTATCCTTGGCAAGCAAGTAATGCCCGAACTCGAGATTTTGCCACAAATCAGTTCCTAATATGGGAGGCCATGAACAGTTGTAGGGAACGTGGCGTGTCTATGCTAGACATGGGTGAATGTGTAGTAGACGGAAGCGTGTATCTTTTCAAGAAGAATTTTGGAGGTCAGCCACGGGATGTATATTATTTTTCTAGTGATGCAGATTTAGCAATCAAGAAAGGTTTTAATATTCTGACATACGGTGTACAGGCAGCTGTTGGTAGAATGGCGTCTAAATCCGCATCGCTAATCGAGCAGACTTCACCTCAATGGGTGAGAAGCAAGGTCGAGAATTGGATTAAATCTAAAGGTAGAATCATTTGAAGTATAGAGTGCTGCTATTCAGTAGGAATTATTGAGGGAGATGAATAGAAGAAAACGGATAAACCGAATTAATGTGATCGTGTTTGGTACTGGGGGATATGCATCTAAGATTTTAACTGATTTGATCAAAAATGGTGAATCTGTGGTAGGTGTGTGTAGTTACCCTAAAGCACTCAGTTTAGGTTTTGTCCAGAGTTTGGTTCAACGGATTAGGAGTAGAGTCAAAACGTGGATATATAATATTGGTCTACCATGTCGGAAATCATTCTTTTACAAAATACCTTTTAGCGATTTGAAAACACCTGCCGATATTGCAAGTACAAATCACATACAAATATTGAATGCATTGGATATTGAACAGCGTAGTTTTAGAAAGTCGCTGAGAAAACTTCAACCCGATTTAGTGATAGTTTGTGGGTTTCCCAGGCTTATTCCTCAGGATTTGTTTAAGATACCCCGATTGGGTATGGTGAATTTGCATCCTTCGATCCTACCAGAGCACAGAGGCGGAACACCAAATAGATGGGTGATACGCAACGGAGACAAGGAAACAGGAGTTACTGCTCATTTAGTTAACGAAAGCTTTGATGCAGGTGACATCATCGCACAAAGAAAGATTGCTGTTGATAATTCTGAGACTTGGGGAGAATTGGAAAATAGGAGTAGTGAATTAGCAGTTGGATTAGTACATCATGTGTTGAAAATAGCACAGAATGGTATTCTGACAGGTGTTCCGCAAATCCAAAGCCAAGCTTCTTACGATCCATCTTACAAGGGGAAACAACTTTATGTTAACTGGAGACTTTCCTCGCTGGAGATTGTGCGTACTTGCAATGCTATTAGGCCCTTATCAGGCGGTAGAGTCTTTTATAACGGGCATGAGCTATGCATCTGGGAAGCAACAAGAGATTTGGAAAGCGCTGAAATTCACGTTCCGGGTACGATAATCAATATTGGTAGTGACGGGGATGTTACCGTTTCTTGTGGAGCAGATGCTGTAATCATCCACTCGTTCATTGAGTCTGGTTTATTGATAGATGCACGTAAGATTGTCAAAAAATATAATATCTCAGTTGGACAAAAATTCGATGATATCCAAGATTAGCGACATGTTTAAACGTGTTATCACCATTGACCCAGGTCAATCTAATTTTAAATTTGTTATCAAAGACTGGTTGCAGTTGTTCGATTTAAAAGCCTGCTCCGAAGTGCTTGAAACTAAGAGATTTACTCAAAACATCCGTCCCGTACGGATAGAATTGACGGAGAAGAAACGGGTTTTGGTGATAGCGCCCCATCCAGATGACGATACGTTTGGTTCAGCCGGTAGCTTATTGAAATTAGTTGCTCAAGGGTCACAGGTGGATGTTTTATATGTTACTGATGGGACTAGTGATCCTGTAAAAGCTAGATCGATAAGACAAGAAGCTGTTCAGGTTTGCAATACACTGGGTGCCAGGCCAGTTTTCATGGGAAATCATCCAAAACGAATACCTTTGGATGACGAAGCTTTAAACAATGAGTTCATTTCAACTTTTTCGAAACTAGATCCGGATATAGTTTTCATAACATTTCTATTGGATGACCATGATGATCATAGGCGTGTGAATGAGTTGTTGTTGAAGCTATCACCAGATATTGAGTTGTCGGGTAAAGAGATATGGGCGTATCAGGTCTATTCCACAGTGATTCCAAACGTAATAGTGGATATAACCGCTGAAGTAGAAGTGAAGAGTGAAATGATACGCATGTGGAAAAATGTTTCTGGTGAAAGAGACTGGGCTCATTTTGTTCTTGGGATGAATGCGGCGAATTGCAGGTATATTCCAGGTAGGACACCATCATATGGGGAAACGTTTTTTGTAGTTCCTATGACCGAATACCTGGACATTTGCCGCACATATTTCAATAGAGAGCCTGAGAATATATATTACTCGGAGTCATACAGGTCAGGCACCTAGGGGATGCCTTCCATTTGTGTGATTTAACGTGACAATTGCTAAAGTCTGATTTGATCAATTATGCGTGTCCAGAATGTGGCAACAAAGATCTTTTATTGGATCAATCTTCAATATCATGTTCAGGATGTAAAAGGGAATTCAACGTTGTTGATGGAATACCTGTGTTTAGAGATGCCTCTGCTAGTTTCGACTGGGGAATAGGGTCACAAACTCTTTTTGGACTTCTCCCTCGAGCTGAGGATGTAGGTTGGCATGATGCTATGCTCGAACTGATGGCTACACTGCCCATTAAAGATGCGGATACGGTCTGGAAGCGTACTTTTGGTACTCAAAAGCTAGCATTAAATCTTATTCTCCCTTTGGACGCAACGTCCAAAGTGTTGGATCTGGGGTCTGGCTGGGGAACTATTTCAAGGCACCTAGCTCAGTCATGTCAACACGTCGTATCTATGGACCAGATGCTAGAGCACCTCGAGTGGCAAAAAACCTCATCATCTGCTC
>CAZMZE010000049.1:0-8623 GCA_964570875.1 uncultured Dehalococcoidia bacterium | reverse complement strand
AGCATCTCACAGAGTTTCTCAAGTGAGGTATACGTATTGCCAACATGTATCATAACGATCCCGCCCATTTCTGTAGCAGCTTCAATGCTCAGCTTTAATGCTTCCACATCATTGTCGTTACATTGAACTCTGCCTAATCGGGCTTTGATTCCAAGAATAAACTCTTTATTTTTCCTCCAGCATTCCACTGCTTCTTCAACATCCGCCCATCTCATGTCCTGTAATTCTGCTATATGATTACCGCCAACCATTCCCATCGATGAGATATTCAATAGTGCGAATATTCTGGTAATGGATTGTTCTATTGTCCACTTGCGGAATGCAGGGAAAGTTCTGGCCCCGGCAGAACCGGCGTCTATTGCTGTTGTGACACCCTTGCTCACATTAACCGGGTCCGGTGGTAATCCGGGTTCTGATGCACCCCAAAAAGTGTGTGCATGAAGATCTATAAGTCCAGGAGTTACTATAAAGTCAGAAGCATCAATTACCTCATGAGCAGCATTACCGGGTATTTTTTCGGCCATTGCTGAAACTTTCCCGTCTGTGAATGCTACATCTGATTTCTTGTTGATGTTTTGTGAAGGATCTATAACTGTTCCGTTTTGCACAACAATGTCATATTTCATACAAAATCTCCCATCCCAAGTCAGGCTATTTGCATTCTACACAATTACCATTCTCAAGATCTTGACTGGTTATATATTCAATTCTATTAAATGGCAATAACAACATAGATTGCTGATTGATTGACGCTATCTGGTGATTATGGCTACTATTGCTTAAACTTCAGTAGTTAAAGATACTGAGATGTAACGGTTTAACTCATAAATATTAGTGTTTCGTAGAGGATAAATATGGGTGTGTACGAGAAGGTTGGAGCACGTCGGATTATTAATGTAGCTGGAGCATCAACCAGAGTAGGTGGTGCATTGATGTCTCCAGAAGTTGTTAACGCAATGTCAGATGCAGCTACTGAATCAGCCTCTTTAATAGAACTACAATCTGCGGCGAGTCGTCTTATCGCAGAAGTTACTGGTGCGGAAGCAGGCTATGTGACGTCAGGGGCTGCAGCGGGACTGACCCTTGGCACAGCGGCTATTCTGGCAGGGCTAGATCTAGGCAAAATTGAGAAATTACCTGAGACGACTGATATGAAAAAAGAGTTTATCATTTCGAGGGACCACCGTAATGGTTACGATCATTCTATAAGACTTGCGGGCGCAAAATTTATTGAAGTTGGTATGAATGAGCAAGTCGCCGGTGCCGGAGTTCGCCGCACAGAATCCTGGGAGTACGATGTAGCAGTAACTGATGACACTGCGGGAATTGCGTATGTTGTAAAAATTGATAGTCAACCTCCTCTAGCAGAAGTTGTTAAAGTTGCCCAAAGACATAATTTACCTGTACTTGTGGACGCAGCAGCAGCTTTACCGCCTGCCAGTAACTTGAAAAGATTTATTGACGAAGGAGCTGATCTCGTAACGTATTCCGGAGGTAAAGCAATAAGAGGGCCTCAAGCAACAGGGATAATATGTGGTGATCGAGATTTGATTGCATCCATAGCTATGCAGACTCTTGATATGGACGAACATTTTGAAATATGGGATCCACCAGAGGAATTTATACCGAAGAAAAACCTGCCGTGGATACCCAGGCATGGAATTGGACGCGGTTTTAAGGTTTCTAAAGAGCAGATTGTTGGGCTAATGACCGCACTGAAGATATTTGTCCGAAATAATGGGATTTTTAATATAGATGAACAAAATAATTATCTTCATATTTTGACTAACGGGTTACGAGGACTACCTGTGGATTCCTACATAGTGCCCGATGGTTCTGGTCAATCGCAATTACATATATTACTTGACGAAAATTCCTTGGGACTTTCCTCTTTCAATGTTTGTCATCAACTCAAACGTGGAGATCCAGGGATTTTTCCTAATGAAATGCTGTTGTCTCAAAATACACTCATAATTTCTCCGATGAACCTAAATGGTGAAACTACGGAGTTACTCCTAGAAAGATTAAGAGAAATTTTGTACAAAGCTTAGAATTTACGAACCAACTATGAGGAGGGATTGCCCTGTGCCAAATAAAATTAGTTTGCAAATAGAAAAAAGGATTCCTTTTGCCAATGGTATGTCTTTCGGCTCAGTTGGGCCATATGAAATGATCAAAGGAAGCGCATGTATAGGAGTTGACCCGAATTTAGAATTTAATTCTCTAGTGACAGATATTGAAAAGGCTCCTATCAATCAAAATGGATCGGTTGATGTTGTAGCTGACTTGTACATATTGAAACCAACGAATATATCTGGCGGTAATCGGAGAATATTGTTTGAATTTGTGAATAGGGGTAATAAGCGGGCACTTCAATGTTTCTCAGATGCTCCCGGTAAAAATGCGCCGATTGATTACGTGGATTCGGGCAATGGGTTTTTGATGCGAAGAGGGTACACCATTGTGTGGATAGGTTGGCAGGGGGACTTACCGGCCGACGATGAACTTTTGTCTGTAGATGTACCAGTAGCGACAGATAACGGTAATACTATTACGGGTAGAATTAGCAGCGAATTTATTTTTGAAGATGATGGATTGCATTCAGTAAATACAGGGTTTCTAAGTTTGGGTGCCTTGGGTACTGCTTCAGGGTATGCCAGTGTTACTTTGGATAATGAAGATTCAACACTAACCAGACGCAGACTTTCATCTGACAAACCAATCATTATCCCTTCTGATGAATGGAGTTTTGCCAAAGAAGAAAATACTGATGATGAGTTATCTGTAGTTGCCTCTAACTCCGATGTGTATCTTTCAAGTGGATTCGAACCTGGATGGATATATGAGCTCACATATACCGCAAAAGATCCGAAAGTACTTGGGTTGGGCTACGTTGCAGTTAGGGATTTAGTGTCTTTCTTTAAACATGGTGAAGTAGATTCTTTAGGCAATTCCAATCCGTTAAGAGACAATGAGCGGGGTATTGAAAAGGCATATTGTTTTGGCAGATCACAGGCAGGACG
The DNA here is from genome assembly GCA_964570875.1 of uncultured Dehalococcoidia bacterium. GTDB lineage: Bacteria > Chloroflexota > Dehalococcoidia > Lucifugimonadales > CATQGZ01 > CAZMZE01. Next base: position 5,600 of record CAZMZE010000049.1, on the reverse strand, counting down.
TGTGATAAGAGATTTTATTTATCAAGGATTTAATGCTGATTTTGAAGACCTTCCTGTCTTTGATGGTGCATTGGTACATGTGGCAGGAGCAGGAAGGATATGTCTTAATCACAGATTTGCGCAGCCTAGTCGTACTGCTTCTATGCAATTTGAAGAGCATGCACACTATTCTGACCGATTCCCATTTTCGTATGCGGAAAGTCAGGATCATTTAACTGGATCAATAGATTCTATTTTGAAGAGACCTGCAACTGATCCATTGGTCATGCAAACGGATTCCTCAGACGAATACTGGCAGCGACATGCATCATTAGTATGCACAGATACAAGAGGAAGAGATTTGGAACTGCCAGAAGGTGTTCGTTTGTATCTATGGTCAAGTTCTCAACATTTTGCGATTGCTCCAGATGGTCAGAAACAAATTCATTTTGCCAAAAACCCACCGAATCAATTGCTGACATCTACTTTATTTCGCTCTCTGCTAGATCATATGGATCGTTGGTCAACTGTAGGAGCATCTCCACCACCCAGCAAGATGCCGAGGGTGGCCGACGGCACTCTTGTATCTGGCGAAGAGTGGAAAAGACAATTTCCTACCATACCTGGGTTTGCAATTCCCTCAGGGCCTAACTATCTTGAACTGTATGACTATGGTCCCGATGCAGATTGTGGTTATATAACCGTTGTTCCTCCATTACAAATTACTCCACTTCAGGAATATACGATACTGGTTCCTTCAGTAGATCAAGATGGCAATGATATTCCTGGGATACGAGTGGCACAGGTTCAGGCACCTTTAGGGACACATGCCGGTTGGAATATACGTAGGGAAGGATTCGGAGAAGGGGAAATGGCAGTATTTTATGGTAGCTCTCTGTCTTTCGCAAAAGATACGGAATCGGCTGCAAAATGCGGCGACCCAAGGACTCCGATAGCTGATCGGTACATTGATGAAAACGACTATATCAACTACGTGAAGGCTGCTATAGAAAATTTGAAACGCGAAGGCTTTCTGCTTGATGAAGATGAGGAATCTGTGGTTGAAAATTCGAAAATTGCCTATAGAATGGCCCTGAACATTAAAACTTGATTGCCAGATGAAGATCTGTGTTTGATATAAGGTGAAATTTTTATTGCATATCAAAAATAAACAATAAAGGAGAAGGTTAGTGAGTAGATACCTAGGAATAATAGAAGCCACACCAGAATTCTACAAAGGGTGTATGGAAAATCCACAGGATAGGAAAGAAGTCCTGAATCCGATGTTTGAAGCTTTCGGCGGTTCATTGGAGGAATATTGGTTTGGAGTTGGGGAAAATAACGTATATGTAGTGCTTGAATTTCCGGATGACCTTGTTAGCGTCGAAGCATTGAGCATGGCTATATGTGCTTCCGGAATAATGATTAAATCTAGACTTGTGCCGATTTTGAATTCAGCAGAGGCAGTGTCGGCCATGAAGAAGGCCAGAGAGATTGCATACAGTCCTCCATCGAGCAGCTAGTTTTGTCAATTTATTGAGCTATCTATGTAACGGACCCCTCAGCGCCGGTGGTTTCTGTGTGCATACACACTGATTAATTATTCAGCGGCCTGAGGTGTTCGCTGTTCTCCCTATAAGTCTTTGATTGCTGGCATGACCTCTTTTGCGAGCAGTTCCATAGAATTAAAGAATTGGCTGTTGTGGTTTCCCCAATCATCGGTTTGAACCAACAGGGTGCCGAAACCCCCAGATTCTTTATGGAGTTTTTCTATCTCTGATATACAGTAATCAGGATCTCCAACTATCCAATAGTTTTCCAAAAGATATTCGGGGGTTATGTCTTGGTCAGGTGTTTCAGGATCAATCTTAAATGTGTCTAGGCCAGATGGACTGTTGCCAATTAGTTTCGCCCAATAGTCTGTAAAATCTCTAGCCATTGCACCTGAAAGAGCTTCTTTTTTTGCTTGCTCTGTTGTGTTTGCTACGTATACTTGCTTGCCTACTCTCCAATCATGCCTAGAAGGTTTTAACCCGTTACTATGTGCACCTTGTTCAACAGATTGCCAGTTGTATTGCAAATGAGATCGGTGTACGAGACTGGCGCTAAGAGGAATCCATCCTTTTTCCCCAGCCAGTTCCAAAGTTCGTGATCTTATGCTGCCTCCTGCCACAGCAATCGGGGGGTGAGGTTTTTGGTAAGGAGTCATATGAAATGACATTTCTAATTCAGGACGGTCCTGCGGTTTGCCCAGTTTGTAATATTTACCTTCGTAATCAAAAGGTCCTTCTTTCCACAACCTAGTTATAATATGTATTGATTCTGAGGTGCGTTCCCTGAATTCAGTTGAGTCGTGCTTGATTCCAAGCATCTCTGCGTCGTTTGGTGTACCGCCCGAACCGATTCCAAATATCAGTCTGCCTTTAGCTAGGTGATCCAGCATTGCTATATTGTGGGCCACCATTACGGGATTGCGTAGAGGTAGCAGTACGACTCCGGTTCCAAACACTATGTTGTCTGTTTCTGCCAGTGCTCGTGCAATGAACAATTCCGGATTGGGGATGTTTTCCCACGGTAGTGACATATGTTCACCGATCCAAATTTCGGAGAACCCAAGTTTGTCAGCACGCCGAATAAGTTCCAGATCTTCATCGTATGTTTCGAAAGGAGGCCTGGTCGGGGGATGAAGAGGCATCATGAAAAGTCCAAGTTGCATTTAAAGCTCTCCTTCGATGGATGTTAGTTTCAATCATGGTATCAAAGACATTGGCCGGGTCGATACCAGCGTTGGTAAGCACCAAAGATGTTCGTGTTATGGATATTTCCCGATAAAACTATCCATATTCTTCTCTGTAAACTCGTCGATTACATATTTAGCCACGATTACATAGTATGGAGATTCTGAATATTTAATGACACGACCGTCCTCTCCATTTTGCATTTTGACCACTGATCCAATATCAATTCTGTAGGAATTGTTGCTTCCATTTTCGTCTAAATAACGTACAGTTATGTGTGTCTCTGGAGACTGAAGCCCGTAAGATTCTTCTTCGGATAATCCGAGCGGTTGTCTGATATACAACCTTGAGGCCCGGTTTAATATGGAAGATATTGTAATCTGGTCCAAAGTTTCATTAGGGTCTAAATTTTTCAAAGTCCATTTATCTTCTGTACCCTTATGCAAATTAAAAATTCCGTTTGGGTTGACCAGCGTCATTTCTTCAATGTCATTTTCGTTGACACTGAAATAGTTTGCGTCAATCCATGATCTCCAGTCAGAGTGAGCGTCATAAGCCGAAATTGCGGAGGTCATATATACACTGTCATCGTTTTCGGCCCTTACATATGTAGAACGACGGTGGGGTGAAGTACCTAAAAATACCCGACTTGTCGTGCCATCAATCATTTCTAGTTCTACAAATTTCTCATAGTTTTCATCTGCAACGCGGAATCCGTTATGACTCGCTGAAGTTTTCGTTACCAAATTTCGAGTGTCCACCTCTAGGAGCTTATCAATGAGAGATTGGACCAAGTCATTTTTGCAGGGATATTGGTCAGCTTGGGGTAGAGTGCACACGCCTTCGATAGATGTTAGTTTTAGGTTGTAGCCCCCAGCGTCTGTTATAGATACTGACATTATTTTTTCATTTGTAGCATCTCCCAGAATGGGTGCTGGGACGTATTCTGATTCCGGCCAAAATACAATAGCCAAAATAGAGATCTGTATTAGTAAAGAACTTACTAGTATTTTATTTAATAGAGTCATTTATTTAGGCCGTATCTACCAATTCCATAGGACTCTCGACTCTTCGTTTCAGAGTCCAGATTAGCGCAATCACCAATAGAGCTCCCAATGCCACGGAGTAATTCAATATCTCCCAAAATGTTTTGTCTCTATCTTCAAGAGGTTTTAGGAATCGGCTGACTGTGCCTCTGGAACGTATAGAGAGCAAGGTGTCGTCTTCGACAGCCCAGTCAACAGCACTTTCTATAAAATTGAGATTCAATAGGTATCTGTCGGCCGTGATACTGTTCGACATATCAAGGACAAAGTCGTCTAGGAACTCGGAACTTCCAACTACTACAAGTTTTGCATTGTCTGGAGATTCTTTAATAGTGACAGGTGCTTGACTCGGAAATTGAGATATGTTTTCTGATTCAGTTTCTCCCTGGTCCAATGGAGAAGTTTTATCTGCAAAGAAGCTCTTAAAAGACCCTCTGGCACTTACAGCTATAGGCCAGGATTTTTGTTCACCTTGAATAGGAAAACCCATGTCTGGATAAGTTTGTGTGTCAGGGTTTATATCTTCATCTCTGCGGAGCCATGATTCCTCGGAAGATTTCAGTAGAACTGAAACGTCTTTGTCAGAAAACAATTCTGGCTTTATTTCAAGTGGTGATGCCCACTGTATTGTGACGGATGGCAGGGCTGCGGTGATCAGACTGTCGTCGTTCATACCGTCTTCTCTTACGTCAACCCAAAATGGATAATCAAATAATTCAAATTCCAGAACTCTTGAACCACCAACTTCCTTGGAAACCTCCATTGGTACTGGTTCATTTTGTGTATCCATCAAAAATGCATCCACTACTGTGATTCCATAAGAACCAATAATTTCGTGAATTCTGCTGTTGACAGCGTCGACTGTCAACCCTCCGGCATATTGCCATGGAGATAGAATATATCTTCCGGATATCACGACCAATGATCCGCCCCTCATAAGAAATTGATCAATAGCGAATTCTTGTACTTCGGTCAATCCATACCCACTTATCACTATGAGCACATCTATCTCATCTGGAACTCTACCATAGCTTAAATCTTCCATAATACGGCTTGAATGAAGTACTTGATAATTGGTACTCAAATGACGTTCGAGATGATTCCATGTAGCTAGTGCTGGAGGAGGTTCCTGTCCGTAGGGGTCTAAATCTGTGCTGTATGCCGGCATCACCAAGCCCACTGTTCTCAAGAATCCTGGGGTGCTCCGCTTAACCATTGATTCCATGCCGTTCCGGATGTCCCTGATATTCATAGTCCCACCCGGGAATCCAACGATCTCATTACCACCTTTCTCTAAGAGTAAATGAAGGTAGTAGGATTCGTTTGATGCTAGTGAAACAGGTATAGCAGTTAACCCATATATTTCTTCCAAGTCTTGTCTTGATACAGGGCTGGTATTGCTATCAGGATCAATTATCTGGAATTGGAACATCCCATCAGATTTGCCAATAATTTCAGAAGCAACTTGTTGCATGGATTCAGGTACTTTTCCCCATTCTTCAGGAATTGTCTCGTAAGTGATGAATGCTGTCATAGATATTGGGGAATCAAGTGATTGGAAAACGGCAGATTCATTTTGGAATCCTGAAATCACTCTCTTAATACCCTTAGTTATACCGTATTCGAGGTCTCTCAATCTGATTTCAATTTGACCATCCCCATAACTTTTAACCTGAGTTAAATCATCAAATCCTAATGTTACGAACTGGTCTCCGTATCTGACTAAGATGTCAAAGTAACTGTTTACAACTCCTGCCTGATGACGTTCTGCAACTGCAAAAGAAGTTGGGCGTATTCCGTAAGCACGGCTTGCTTCGTCTCCTATCTCTTCATCGTC
>CAZMZE010000048.1:0-12879 GCA_964570875.1 uncultured Dehalococcoidia bacterium | reverse complement strand
GCAGTAGATATTTAACATACAAAATAAAAGAGAGTTATCACTGCTCACAAAGCGATCCTAATCAATGGTGATATTTGTGAGCCTTTGGGAGAGAACTATCGCATCGTTGTATGATGTACGAAACACTAGCATATAGTTTCTTGAGGATAAGACTATGACAAAACTTTTGGGACAAATACGGGATCAAATTTCCGGTGACCCTATTGAAGCTCGAGTGCAAATTCTCCAGTCAAATGGAGTTTACATCCATCCTAAAAATGCCATCCTGAAAGTTGGCACAGGAGATCCATTTTTTTATTCAGATGGATCGTTTGAAGTGGATGTACAAAGGGGAAAGACATCAATACGGATAGAGCGAGGAACTGAGTATTCCCCATACGAAACCACTGTTGAAGTTTCCGCCCAAGGAACTAAGATCCTTGATATTACAATGAACAGATGGACAACATTACAGGAAAACGGATGGCACTCTGGCAACACTCATATCCATTATGACGAGAACGAACTCAGACCGGATGATCGCTTAATGTTGGATCCGAGGGTGGAAGACCTGAGAATGACAGCGATAAGTGTTTTGAAACGACAAGAACTCCAATATGCCTCCAACAAATATCCACCGGGCATGCTAACAGAGTTCTCATCCACATCACATCACGTGCAATGCGGACAAGAAACAAGGCACAATTCAGATCAATGGGAAATCGGTTACGGACACGTAATGATCTTGAATGTACAAAATGTCATTGAACCTGTTAGTAGAGGGATACTGGTTGACTCATTTACTCCGGATTATCCCCCTTTAATTTATGCATGTGATGAAGCAAGAACCCAAGGTGGTCTCGTTATATGGTGTCATAACGGTCGAGGTATGGAAGCTCCAATAGTAGCTGCTTTAGGTAAACTTGATGCTTTTAACCTATTCGACCCGTACTGGATGGACCCTGAATACGACATTTACTACTCTATGCTTAACGCTGGGATGCGGATTCCAATATCCACTGGTTCAGATTGGTTTCTATGTTCTGCTAATCGTGTATACACTAAATCAAGCCAGCAATTTGATTACAACAAATGGGTGGATGCCTTACGATCCGGCCTTTCTTTTATTACAAATGGTCCTCAATTGGATTTTCTGGTAGAAGGACTTCGTCCTGGATCCGAAATAGATGTGGGAGCAAGAGCTGCTGTTAATTGTCAAATTGAATGGAAATCTCACTACCCCATCAACTCAGTGGAATTAATTGTAAACGGATCAGTAGCACATAAACTTTCATTTCATGAAGGTTCTAAGGATGGGAGAGTAGACAAAGAAATTAATGTGTCACACGACAGTTGGTTTGCTGTCCGAGTATCTGGAAATGTGCGTGATAGTTTTGCACAACCTATATTCGCCCACACTAGTCCCATATATGTAAATACAGGGATCAAGGGCACAGAAGCAATAGCCGCTTCGAAATACTTTATTGGAAAAATTGATGAGTCTTTGGAATGGGTAAAGACAAAGGGCCGTTTCTACAGCCATAGCCAAAGAAAGGAAATCATCGACCTTTTCAAGGAAGGACAACAGATATATAAATCTATTGCCCTGCCTTAAACCCATCCAATTTCTAAAGCTTAGAAATATTAATGCACAATGTTAGTTGCTAGCAGAACCATTACCGTTTACGTGGATCTTTTCTTCTCGTTTTATTGAATCAATTCCACGTCTGATTTGACCTAACATTTCTGATATCCGTTCTTCTAAATTAAATAACACTTCTCTGGCATACTGATCGGCACCCTCTGTTTTGCTTAGCGCGGACTGCTCAGCTTCACTAAGTAAAACATATGCCTTTTTCTGAGCATCAGTCATTATCTGTTGGGCTTCGGACATAGCATCCTGTTGAATCTCATCTGATTTCAATTTAGCAGAGTTAACTACCTCTGAATCGCTAACCTTAGCCTCGTGTTCAGTATTAGCAGCTTGAATTATCTGTGTGGATTCTTCATTGGCAGTATTTTTTATTCTTTGAGCTTCCAAATTTGCCTGATTAATTATACTGGTTTTCTGACTAATAACCTCACCAGCTTCGGCAATACTCGCGGGCACCGAATTTTTGATCTCTTCCCCCAATGACTTTAAAAGTACTGCATCTATCATTACCTTGTTCTTAAATCCCGGTACCCGCGTACCCTCGACAGTAATGTTTTCCAATTTAGTCAGGATGTTTTCTATATTCATAATTCTCCCCTTAAACTTGTATAAATTTACTCTTGTTATCTATCATCGACAGAATCGCCCATATCTTTAAGTGCTTTAGATACATGTTCAGGAACCAAAGCGTCGACGTTCCCACCTAATTTTGAAATTTCTTTAATCCTGCTCGAATATACGAATTGGTACTCCAGTGAACTCATCATGGAAACGACATCTATATCAGGGGCAACATGACGCCACATTAAAGCCATTTCAAACTCGGCTTCAAAATCGAATCCTGCCCTGAGTCCCCGAACGATAAATTCTGCTTTTTGTTCGCGAGCTAATTGTGTCGCTAAGCCATAAAACGGAATCACTGAAATATTTTTTATAGACCGTACAGATCTTGAAAAAAATTCCACCCTCTCTTCCGTGCTGAATTTAAGTACCTTCGGCGGGGCGTCATAAACAGCTACAATCAGCGATCCAAATAACTTTGACGCGCGTACTGCTATGTCAACGTGACCGTTGTGGACCGGATCAAAAGATCCGGGATATACTGCTTTAGTCATTGGCAGCACCAATTTTATACAGTGACAATCCTGTATCTCCGTATCTTTTCTTTGAGTCTTCAACCAACCGGCCATAACGTTCCATCAAATCTGTACCATATCTATACTCCACTACTAATGATCCTTCTGAATCAAGCAGCTGATTTTTATCAATATCACTCATAAGTAAATCCCACGACTTAAGATCGTAAGGAGCTCCAATGAGAACAAAGCCATATGGTTTATTGAGGGACCCGAGTACTTTTTCAACTCTTCCTGTTACAACGCTGCATCTGTCTTCCACAGCCAGGTCTCTCAAAGATTGTCGAATCATGGACGCTCGACGTCTATCAGCTTCTACAAAGTCGGCTATCTTAGCACCGAGGCTCAAAGCTTCTATCCCCAGAGCACCGGTTCCAGCGAAAAGATCTAAGACTTTCGCATTATTCAACTGGCCATGTCCAAGAATCGAGAAAATTGCTGCCCTCACTTTTTCTGTAGTAGGCCTAAGTCCTTTGCTTTCTAGGGACTTTATTCGACGTCCTTTAAAAACTCCGCTAGTTATTCTTATGCTCATTGAGCTTATCTCTTCGTAGTCTCCATATGAACCAGAATATTATCAATCAACATAATTGTATTAAAGCAGAATATGGAACTATTTTTTGTGAAATGCTAATACTTTTTTTATATTCGTATAAAATCTGAAATAAGAATCCCTTTTACAGGTTGTTCACAAAGTTCAGATATCCATAAACTATTAGAGAAATCGGATAGAATGGCCTGGTTACGGGTATCTAACTATTTTTCCTTAATTTGAGGTATGCTATCCATATCAGCAACGCGCATGCTTATTTGAAAGAAGCAAGAACCTAGATACCGAACGGGAGAACCTTTTGGCAGAGACAGAAAACGACCTGACGAAAAGTAGGTTGGACAAATTACAAAAACTCAAATCCAGTGGCATAGATCCTTATCCCCACAGGTATAACCGCACTCACACGTCTGCTCAGGCACACACATTGTTCGAGTCTGTAGAAAATGCCGAGACTGAAGATTCGAGAACCGAGATAGTGTCAGTAGCTGGAAGAATAATGACGTTCCGAGGGATGGGAAAAGCTACATTTGCAGACTTATTGGACTCCGCCGGCAGAATCCAGGTTTTATTTAGGAAAAACAAACTTTCTGAGTCTTATGAACTTTTATCTAATTTAGACATCGGCGATTGGATTGGCGCATCAGGTAGCATTTTCCGTACTAGGACAGGCCAAGTAACATTAGAAGTCAATGATTTCACCGTTCTGAGCAAATCGTTAAAACCTCTCCCTGAGAAATGGCACGGGTTAACTGATCTGGAAAGCCGGTACCGACAAAGGTATCTAGACCTTATATCAAACGAAGATGCCCGCGCAGTGGCAGTATTAAGAAGTCGCCTTATTAGTGCTACCCGAAGATTCATGGAAAGCCGAGGTTTTATTGAAGTTGAAACCCCTACGCTAGTGCCTGTAGCTGCTGGAGCTATGGCCCATCCATTTGAAACTCACCATCGAGCTTTGGATCAAGATTTGTATCTCCGAATAGCTCACGAACTTTATTTGAAGAGACTCGTTGTAGGAGGATTAGAAAAAGTATTCGAAATCGGTAAAGTTTTCAGAAATGAAGGAATTGATTTAACACACAATCCTGAATACACGTTATTGGAAAGTTACGAAGCATTCGCTGATTACAATGATGTCATGGAGATGGTTGAATCTTTAGTTTTCGAACTCTCCTCTGAATTATTAGGCTCAGCTTTGGTCAATTATGGTGGTCATGCAATTGATCTCACACCTCCGTGGCCTCGGCTAGATCTAAGAGAACAGATAATGATGTACTCAGGTATCGATATCATGACTCTGCCAGATATTGATGACTTAAAAGCCGCAATAGCTGAACGCGGCATCGACGTCAAGCAACAAAGGAGCTGGGGTGGACTCGTTGATAAATTAATTTCTTCTAGGGTTGAGCCTCATTTGATTCAACCATCTTTCCTTGTTGACTATCCTGTACAGATGTCTCCACTAGCAAAGAAAAAGGCTGACAACGAAATGCTGGTCGAAAGATTCGAGGGATTTATTGCAGGAGGGGAAGTTTGCAATGCATTTACGGAATTGAACGACCCTATAGACCAAAGAGCTCGTTTCGAAGAACAAGAAGCCTTGCGAACACAATTCGAAGGGGAAGAAACTGACAGGCTCGACGAAGACTATCTATTAGCAATCGAACATGGCATGCCACCTACAGGAGGTCTCGGAATAGGAATGGACCGTATTGTAATGCTAATCTCTGGTCAAACATCTATCAGAGAAGTTGTCTTGTTTCCTCAACTTAGAAACCGATAGGTCATTGTTTCAGATTCACTATGACATGATTGGTAACTAGCAGTTTTGATTTCCGGGATTCATCCTAACATAACCCCAATTTTTATATTGTGGCCTTCAATCTGATGATCTTCAGTATACGAATCAACAGGTGATTCTGTAGGCTCGAGATTAGAAGTCAATGTTTCTACTTTAATGTATTCTCCATGCTGGGTAAAAACAGTTTCAAGGGCAGGATCAGCTTCATAAAAAACATTGATATTATCTGATATCTCAAAACCAGCTTCACGTCTCATATTTTGAATTCTGTGGACCAATTCCCTAGCAATTCCCTCAAGCCTCAATGAATCTGTAATTTCAGTTGGTATTGCTATGGTATAACCATCTTCTGAAGCAACTGAATAGCCTTGCATTTCTACTGTGGTTAAAAGTATCTCTGTAGCATCTAATTCATGTTCGCCAATCGTCACTGTTTTGCCAGAATTCAAAATACTGTAAATTTCACCAGGGTCTATTTTGGCAAGTTTCTCCCTCAATGATGAGACTTCCTTGCCGTATTTAGGACCAAGAATTTTCAGATTTGGTTTAACTTCAAAACTGACAACTGTTGAAGCATCTTCCAGTGTTTCTACTGTTTTCACATTCAGTTCATCTTTCACCTGTTCTGAAACTTCTGACAACAATGAATTTTCTGACGGGTTTTTTAATTTTACAAGCGCTTGCGCCAGTGGTTGTCTAACCTTAATACCTGCCTTACTTCTTGCGCTTCGTCCTAAACTAGATAGTTGCATAGCAAGGCGGGTAGATTGCGACAATCTAGAATCAATTTTTGACTCGTCAGTCACAGGGTAGTCTTCAAGATGTACACTAGATTTTTTATGTTCTCCTTCTACGAGATTCTGATACATCGACTCTGTCAGGAAAGGCATAAAAGGAGCCAGCAACTTGGTAAGAATGACAAGGCACTCATAAAGTGTGTCATAAGCAGACTTTTTATCCGCATCAGCTGTAGGATTAGAACCTCCTAGAATACCAGCCTTCCAAAACCGCCTGCGACTCCGCCTCACATACCAGTTTGAAAGATATTCAACAAAATTCTCTACTGCCCTCGCGGAGCGCTCAGGTTCAAATTTATCAAGATTGATTGATACTTCTCGTATAACTGAATTTAGTTCTGAAAGTATCCATCTATCAAGTTCAGAAATTGTTTCAGAATGTTCGTTCAAATTTTCAATATTCTTTTTTATTGTTGGCCTGTATTGATCAATGTTTGCATATGTGACAAAAAATGAGTAAACATTCCATAAGGGAATTATTAACCTTCTTCTTACGTCATCGGCTACCGTAAATCCGAATTTTAAATTGGAGGCCGGGTTATGACGAGCAAATAACCACCTCATTGCATCTGCACCCATCTCTTCGGCAGCATCTTCGAACCAGATAGCGTTACCTTTACTTTTATGCATTTCTTCGCCTTTTTCGTCGCGCATCAATGCATAGCTATGAATGGTTCTTGTTGGCAATCTTCCTTCTAAAACAGTACTCATGGTGAGCAAGGAATAAAACCAGTTCCTAAATTGCCCCGGAAAACTTTCAGTTATCCAGTCAGCGGGAAACCATTTTCCCCAATATTGCTTGTCTTCCTTGTATTTGATAGTTGAGAATGACACTATCCCTGCATCCAGCCATGGATTCCCTACATCCGGAATCCTAGAAATCATGTTTCCACATTTACTACAACCGATTTTCACAAAATCAATCCAAGGTTTATGAGGAGAATTTCCTTCAAAATTGTCCCAACCTTCGACTGACTTTGCACGTAGTTCTTCTTTACTACCAATGACTTCAAAATGCCCGCATTCACATTTATATATTGGTAAAGCCAAGCCCCAGTATCTTTTTTTAGAAATCATCCAGTCATCCATATTTTTAAGCCAGTCAAGTTCACGCTGTAAACCGAACTCTGGGATCCACCTGATTTCTTTGGAGACTTCGGCTATCATCCCTCGGAGTTCGTCCATCGATATAAACCACTCTTTAACTAGCCTGTAAACCAACTCTGAATCGCATCTCCAGCACATTGGATATCTATGCCGATATCTTTCTAATTTGTAGAAAATATTTTTCTGCTTGAGATTTTCATATATCAGATCGTTGACTTCATAAACATTTTTCCCTGATAACCAATCAAACCCTTCAATAAAATCTCCAAATTCGTCCAGCGGAGCTATAACAGACAACTCGGTAAATTGCTTGGACAGAGCAAAGTCTTCTGATCCTGCTCCAGGAGCAATATGTACAATACCTGTCCCTTCGTTCTCACTAACTTCATCCCAGGCTATAACAATACTGTTTACATCTGCCTGAACGGGAAGTTCCTTGAAAGGACCATCATATTTAAGCCCCACCAATTCTTTGCCTGTCAATTCTTCAATTAGTTGATATTCACCTTTCAGACAAGACATCAAGTTTTTAGCCAAATAGAGATATTCATTTTTTTGCTGCACTTTCACATAGGCATAGTCAGGGTTAACAGCTGCAGCAGTATTGGATGTTAAAGTCCAAGGAGTGGTAGTCCAGACCAGCAAAAATTCGGACTCTTTGTCTTTCAAGGGGAATTTTATATACAGACCAGGATGGTCAATTTCTCTATATCCTTCGGTAACTATTTCATGTTGAGACAGGCCTGTTCCACATCTTGGGCACCAGGGCATCACATCTCTGCCCTCATATATCCAACCTCTTTCATTACATGTTTTAAGAAACAGCCAAATGGTGTAATTGTTCTGATCTGACATCGTATGGTATGAGTTGTCCCAATCCATCCAATAACCGAGCCGCGCCGACTGTTTAGAGATAATTTCAGCAAATCTTAGAACTCTTTTTTTGCACAATTCCACAAATTTATCTATTCCGTAGGATTCAATATCACGTTTTGATTTAAATCCAAGCTCTTTCTCCACTTCGACTTCTATCCACAATCCTTGACCATCGAATCCATTTTGATAGCGTTGATCAAATCCGTTCATCGCCCGGTATCTCAGAAACAAATCTTTGTATGTTCTTCCCCAGGCATGGTGAACACCCATTTTATTGTTGGCAGTTATTGGACCATCTATGAATGAGGCGGTTTTATCCGCTCCTTCGTTCCTACTCATATATTTCGACGGGATATCATTCTTCTCCCAAAACTCAAAAATTTCGGTTTCTAATTTTGGAAAATCTTCTTTCGAATCAACTGGTCTAAACATTTTCTACACCTTCTTCAAACTCTTCAAATAAAAAAAGCTCCTGTCCCCAAGGGACGGGAGCTAAATATTCCCGCGGTACCACCCTTATTCCTTAATCCGTGTTCAAACAGACCAAGACATCTCGTTAATTAACCGGCTTTCCCAGCCGAATATTGAGTAAATATTTTTCCGCGGAAGTGATATAGCCAGCGTACTTCGTATCTGCTCTCACCTTATCAGACTCGCTGGACGGTTGCGGCCTGACTACTTGTCTTCCAAATTACTCTCAACATAGAGGCTAGACAATAGGTTTGTGCATGTCAAGATGAAAACCAGTCACTAACCATCCAAGAGAACATTTTTTATCCATGGAATCAGATCGGCAATCAATTCTTGATTTATCTCATGTCCCATCACGTATTCATAATAAGTCGGTGAGTAACTTTCAGAGATTAAAAAATCACGAGCGGCACGAGACTCAGATATTGGTATCATCGTGTCTTGTGTACCGTGAGCGATAAAAATAGACTGTGATCGTTCTGTTGGCACTACCGATTTCAAATATGATTCGTTACGTATACATCCACTGAGGGCCATCAAGCCGGCAAACAGATCAGGTCTTTGGATACCTAAATCTAGTGACAACATCGCACCCTGAGAAAATCCTCCTAAAAGCATTTTGTCTCCGTAGAAATTGTATCGAGTTTTTACATTTTTTATCATCGTCGTCAAAATTTCTCTGGAATCCGAAAAATCCGTGGACTCAAGTTCCAACCAGGCATAGCCTGTGTATCCTGGTGCAAGTTCTATACTCAGCGGTGCATTCGGACATATATAAATGTATTCATCGCTACTGATAGCAGGAGTCAGTCCTGCCAGGTCATGCATATTTGAACCATACCCGTGCAATAAAATAATTGCCGGATATGGTTGCTGGGCATCAAACCCATTTGGTTCTACTACGATATATTCGATTTTTTCATCACAGTACGTTTTCAATTCCATTGTTTGACACCTTTTGCTTATTCAAGAAATAATTGAATAAGAAGCATAATATTTTGCCTTAAAGAACTGCAACACCGTTCCTTGAACACAATATGCAAATTGGGCTAAAATCAAAATATAATATGGTTATAAGGTGACATAGGTTGAGCAGATTAATTGAACGACTAGAAAAACTACACGAGAGAACTCCCGCTCCGATGGGTTTCGGTGCGCCTTCAAGAAAAGCCCCCTCGGAACGTAGTATGCTGATTATTGGTGAAACCACTCTGACGAAGCTTTCACGTCTTACCAAAGCAAACAAATTAAACCTCGATGCTTTGGTTATTAAAATCAAGCCGGGAGACGAAGATAAAATATCGTCAAAAGCAAAATCACTTGAAGGTTTTATTTGGGGAGCTTCGGCATCTAAATTCGAAAACGATATTGACAAATTAAAAGAGGCCGGTTGCGATTTTGTTGTATTCGATTCAAATCTAACTCCTGCTTCAGTCATCAATGATCCCGATCTAGGTAAATTTTTGAACGTCTCAGATGAGATAAATGAAAATTCAGCGTCGGCTATACACGAGTTACCCATTGATGGAACAGTCTTCAATCCAAAATCATGCTCTCCATTGACAATGGATGACATTATCCATATACAAAAGATTGGCGGGATGTTTGGTAAAATTTCCGTAGTAGAAATCAATGAAACAATTACCTTAGAAGATATAAGTGCTATTCGTGAAACAGGGACTCACATATTAAAACTTGATGCGTCGGGAAGTTATATCAGTGAATTAGCACAACACCTAGACCATTTACCAACCAGGCGGGATCGTAAAAAAAACAAGACAGACATAATCCCACAAATACCATCAGCCCCTTCATTTTCTTCTGGACTAGAAGACGATGGTCACGACCACTAAGACCATCCTGACCACTTAAAACATCACAGAGCCACGACCACCTCGACAATGATTTAGGTTATTGCTTTTACTGGAAAAGTAGGATTTACATACTAGAAACAAAATACAGCATCCAAGTGTTTTGATTGTAAACATGGTAGTAACCCCGTAAATGTTCTAATGGAAACAAGGAAATATACAGGCGTTGAAACACTTATATGAACTGAATATACGCTCTAGGAGCCCCGACGAAACCATAAAAATCGGTGAGGCGATTGGGCAAACAGCCAATCCGGGTGATCTGGTTTTATTACGAGGTCAACTAGGTACCGGTAAAACCTGTCTAACACAAGGAATTCTGTGGGGACTCGGTGGCACAGAATACGCTAGAAGTCCTACCTTTGTATTGATGTCTCAATACGAGGCAAGAATGACCCTATACCACATAGACCTTTATCGTATAGGATCAATACAAGAACTTGAAATTCTGGGACTTGAAGAAGTTATTTTCGGTGACGGAGTGACTGTTGTCGAATGGGCTGAAAGAAGCGGCGATTTATTCATTGAAAATGGGCTTAACATAGAAATAAGTTATGATCGAACGGATAACAGGATTATGAATTTGTATACGAATAATGACAAGTACGCAACTACGCTTGAAACAATCGGAAACTCCATCAACCCGGCAGATATTGAGTAATGGAACTCTCTATAGACACTTCTACGAGGTATGCATCGGTTTCGTTAGCTCAACATGGAGAGCTGTTCGCTGCATTAACATGGACTTCAAGACAAAATCACTCCGTGGAACTGACCTCATCTGTTAGTTCTCTAATGGACAGCATCGGTGCCAGTATTTCAGACCTAAAAGCCGTATATATTGCTTCGGGACCCGGAGGATTCAGTGCCCTTAGAGTTGGGATGAGTTTAGCAAAAAGTATCTCTTACTCACGAGATTTACCTTTGGTTTGTATTCCTACTCTTGATATAGAAGCAGAACCATATCTTGGGTTATCTGAATCAATAGTAGCCGTTATACCCGCAGGGAAAAGCAGGAAATACATTGGGAAATATCAAACTGGTACATCTCCAGAATATATGACCGTTGACAATGAGAACGTTTTCAACGAGATTCCTCAATCTTCGATCGTATGTGGAGAAGGAGCATACGAATTACAAGGTTCGTTCAATTCGGCTCCGAATCAAGAAATAATCTTGAAAGGTTGTCCACCCCCTACAAGGCAGCCGTCAATAATAGCTATGCTAGGCTACGACAGACTATCTACTGGCAACGTGGCCGATAAATATGCGGCCGAACCAATATATCTAAGAAGCACTCAATTAGAAAACGCTCAGCGCTCAACTAAACGTTGAACTAAATAAATCAATAGTCGAAGGAGACAGGGATGAAACAACAGACACTAATACTCGTGAAACCTGACGGAGTCCAACGCGGCCTGATTGGACAAATAATAGGTCGCATAGAACAAAAGGGCCTCCAAGTGGCTGCAGCAAAACTGATCCAACTTGATCAAAATATAGCTGAAAAACACTATGGCGAACATATGGGCAAACCGTTTTTTACCGGGCTCGTGAATTTCATCACTTCCAGTCCTATCATGGCCATGGTCATAGAAGGAGTAAACGCCATTGAGGTAATGCGAACTACTATGGGGTCAACCAATCCAGTAGAGGCCGCACCAGGGACAATTAGAGGCGATTACGGTCTCTCAATAGGATTAAATTTGATACACGGTTCGGACTCAGTTGATTCAGCTAAAAGAGAGATTGCCCTATTTTTCTCAAAGTCCGAAATTATTGATTACAGTAGAGACGTAGACAAATGGATCACTGAATCCTAAGGACTTCTACTCCGTGGGACCAAACATTTTCCAGTCCATAAAAAGCTCTTTGGTCTGATCCGAACAAATCTATTATCACATCACCAAAATCCATCAGTATCCAACCGCTCTCCGGTGAACCTTCGATGTGGTGCAATTTTAATCCGGCCGCTTCGATAGTAGTTTTCATATCCTCTGAAAGGGTGTCCATTTGCCTGGCGGATTCCGCTGTCATAATGACGAAGTAATCAGCAAAGCCAGACACCTCATGAACGTCCAACAATACGATATCAGTAGCCAATTTTTCAGATGCCAGATCTACGGCTAATCTAGCGTACTCCAGGGATTTCAACAGTCCTTGTTCAATCATGAGAGAATTATAAAGTTGAGCTATAAACTGGTCAACTAAATCTCAGAATGCAGACAATGAAAATCACTGTGAGTACTTAACTAAGAGATCGAGAAATCCTTGAGGTAACAATTGTGTATATGCTAGTCTTTAAACATGTCTAAAAAACGCGTGATAGTAGCTATGAGTGGCGGTGTTGATTCTTCAGTAGCGGCGCTTCTACTCAAAAATCAAGGGTACGAAGTCATTGGCGTTACGATGCGATTATGGAGTGTCGAACGCGATGATGTACCTCCTGACAGCAAAAGATGCTGCTCTGTTGAAGATGTTGAGGACGCTCGAAGGGTTTGCCAGACAATAGGCGCACCTCATTATTTCATGAATTTTGAACGTGAATTCCAAGAACACGTTGTTGACTATTTCGTTCGATCTTACGATCAAGGCAGAACTCCGCACCCATGTCTTGCATGCAATGACAAAATT
>CAZMZE010000047.1:0-20497 GCA_964570875.1 uncultured Dehalococcoidia bacterium | reverse complement strand
TTCTTGCTGAAGCCGGTTATCCTAATGGATTCTCCATTAAGGGTTCCTCTTCCCAGGCTAGGTACTTCAGAGATGCAGAAATTGCTCCTGCTCTCCAGGCATACTGGAAAGATATCGGGATCGACATGGACATTAAATACTACGAGTCCGCTGCATGGTTAGATGCTCTGATCGCTAACGTTCTTCCTCCGATCATGAACATAGGTCTTAACTGGTTCAACTCTACAAATGCTCCTAGCATGCGTAGTGGTGGATTAGATCCTAAGTTTGATGAGTTAAGAGCCGCAGTGCCAATCACGTTGGACGACGACGCTCGCCGCAAGGCAGTCCAAGACCAGGTCGCGTATGCTTGTGACCAGGCTTATGGATGGTTCGCACACACAGTGCCTGCACTGTATGGACTTAACCCAGACCTACCTGACATCTCTTGGGGACTAGGCTTCGAAATGCACGTCCCTATGGAAAAGTAATATAGGTTAAACCTATAACAACTTAAAGGTGTTGAAAAAGATACCGGTGGCAATGTCACCGGTATCTTTTTTTATATCCAATCAAAATTCATTGTTTGTTGGGGATACCATGGAGTATGATTGATGTGCACGAAATTTTTTTCTATCTTAGGTGAATGAACATATGTTTTTGAAATCGAATTTACTGAAACTGAGTTTTGTGATTCTTCTCCTTACGTTAGGATGTGGGAGCGGGTCGAGCGATGGTGACACTGCTGGCATCACGAAAGTCCCAATAAACGCTGAATTTTGCGTAGACGGTAGTGGCCAAGACCAAAAAATATTCGTGCGGAATTTGAATGATTTCGAATGGGGAGAAGTTTCGTTCATATTGACAAAAGGGTCGAGTAAAACCACGGAGTACACTCTAACCAGATCAGCACCTCAAGTTTGGCCTCCTGAAACTGTAACTCCGGCCTCTCCTTTCTCCAAACCTAAGGACTGGATTTACAAAGGTAAGGTTCCAGGAAGACCTCAGGAAATCTTGCGAAGGCTGACGTTCTTCAGTAGTTTGACTGGTGCAATAATTAGAATAAACAAGCCGTTTGAAGCGGAGTGGAGTTCCAGTACTGTAGACTCCTGTTAACTGGCAATTAGTTTGATAAATTGTTCAGTCTGATTGCAAGTGCATTGTGTTTTGAATATTACTAGACCAAGATTTGAGTTATTCACAATTACCGACATTAGAAGTCCATTTTGACTCAAAAGGCTTGTCCAAAATAAGAGTTACTGACTGCACTAGATCAAATGATGTCAGTCGTAATAATTCCCGATGGCTTTCTTTTCTGCTAGTGAATTTGTTTGGTTCTGTGAATGGCTCGGCAGCTTTCGTAATTTCAGGCTCTATCATTAGTTTTGTCCACCTGTTTTGGACAACATGTGCTGCATGGACGCCCAATATGTAATTTCGCCCTCCCCTAACTACTTCCATGCTCACCTCATCCCATGAAAATTCATTTAAATTTCTAACGAATAAAACTGCGTCTCGACCACTGCCCTCAATACAGACTTCGGCACTGATTTGTTGATTTTGGGTTAATTCTGATTCATCGCTATTACCACAAGACATCAAAACGGATATGGATATTAGTGCGGTACTTACGGTAATCCATTTCAACACGAACTTGATCTTATTTACAACGTTCACGCCTTTATTGTTTATTGACATGATTCCACCGCTCCTTGCCATTCTGATACAAATGGTTTATCAAGTTTTATAGTAGCGCTTTTCGAGTAATCAAAGGATTTCAGTATCAACAAATCAGTATCTCGGAAAACCCCTTGTGCCCTTGTAGTAAATTTTGATGGATCTTCAAATGCCTTGGAAGGATTTACGATATCTGGTTCAATGGTCAACGTTGTCCATCGCGATTGGTCTATATGTTCAGCTTGCAGGCCTAACAAATACGTCTGACCTCCCTTAGTTACACTAAGCCGAGCTGCTTCCCATGTGAATTCATTTAGATTCCTTACAAATAAGCTCGTTTCCAAACCAGTACCGGATATACAAACTTGGGCCTTAATTTCTTTTGGTATCTGCGCTGCGTTGTCAGAATTAGCTGTACATGCAATAAATGTGCCTACAGTCAAAAATAGTAACAGCACATATAGGATCAATTTAATATTGATAAGTTGCATTATCACTAAGATATATTTCTTTATTTATCGAGTTTTTGTTCAATAATTCTTGCTAGTTGCCTGAGGCCTTCCAGGCCTGTTAACGGCAATTCACCTTCAGGCATAATTGTGTGGAGCGTGATCAATTTATCTCCTTTGATAAAGACTATGTTAGATCCTAACCCGGCGATATTTGCATCAATCTCTGCAGAAGCATGGCCTATAGGAGATTCCATTACTTGAAGTGGTGGCTCTGTGGAACTTTTTATTTCTTCATATTGGTTAGTTGCATCAACTAAGGTGTTCATGTCTAAAACAGCGAACCTGATACTTTTAGTTTCTTGCTTATTCCCGTAAAACACAGAATAGCCACTATCTAATGGGAACACTTGTTGCACAGCAACTCTCTGAGTATCAATTCTCGAATCGAGAAGCATCTTTATATCAGTGAATGCATATTGTTGGAGTTCTTCCTTTTCTATCAAAACTGATTCCACTTCCTCTAAGCTAAGCAAGTTCATAAATTGATCTTCATTGATAAAAAACATGCCAGTAACTTGCTTAGCAAATTGGGAAGCAGGTCCAACAACTTCGCCAATTTTTGGCTGCTCTGATCGTTGATCGGGACTTACAATATTCCCTCCTCTGTCATCATTGCAATAAACAAGTGACAACGACAAGAGAGATACTATTATATAAGTGAATCTTTTATTAATCATGTGGATAAACAGATTAGCTGCAACCGGCATATTCATTCAAAATAGTTAGAAACTGGCTCTTCATCACTTCCTTAAATTCATCAGTCTTTCAAGAAAATTATTGACATTCAGTTATCGGTCCAGTCCATTCTGCCGTGCCCGGTTCCTCAGCTATCCTTATCTTCACCGAAGCTCCATCCAAATACCCTAGATGTGTGAGCCTTCTTAAAGGCGCTTTATGTGACGATGCTCGTGTTTCTCCGACTGGCCGATTGGTCCAATCACTAGCATGTGCAAAGGGCACAGCTGGCTTTGAGGACTCAGCTGCCCAGGATGTTGGCTTATCTCGTCCACCCTGCATACTCTGTGCTTCTTCTCCCAAAGTGTAGGTCCTACCACCTTTATCCAGGCTGAAGACCACACCGGCCCAAGTAAAATCGTTTAAATTTTGAAATAAGATTGTGGAATCCCGACCTTCTCCTTCAGTACATACTGCAGCCTTAACAACAATTCCTTGTTCACTTTGTTCATCTGTAGAACTTTCACTGCCACAAGCTCCAAGCATAAACAACACTGCCGTGGATAAAATTACTATTTCTCGAATTCTCATATTAATAGTGACCTCCAAAATGTGAACATCGATTATTAAATTTATGTCTATCCTATAACAAATTAATATAAATATTGTTTGAATCGCATGAGTTTTTGCGGTCTGATCTTAGGAAGATTCACATTTGATAATCTCACCGCTCCACACGCCGGGGCCCGGTGAAGTTATCTGAATGTTACCTTTTTCCAGATCGTTAAAAAAGTTCATACGCCTTAACGAATCTCTTATAACTTTGAATTTATGTTTTGGTTCACGGTTTATCCAATCTTTCGGTACAGTAGAAGGTGAAGCTGCAGTATCGGCTTCAGGAGGCATAAATTCTGGTGCACCTTTGGTCCATGTATATTCGGTACCTCTGCGTACAACAGAAATTTTTATTCCTCCCCATTCAAAATCATTCAAATTCTTGACATATAAAATTGCATCTGTAGCTTCACCTTGTTTGCAAAACTCCGCATTCAAAGTAACCGGTGGACCTAAAGGCTTTTCATTGGAACCAAAACATCCTGTTATTGATATCATTAATAACACGGTTATACTGCATTTCAAAATATTGATGCGAGATGATTCTGTATAATTCATTTACAGGTTTTTACCTTTCCGTCCCATTTGCCAATGTAAGGGCCAGAAATATTAATTGAAGCTTGTTGAATATTGCTAAAGTTGTGCAGAAGTCGTCTCTGATGTACTTGTTCGTTGGTTACTTTTGACGGAGCTGAGCCTCCAAGGTCTTCAAACGAAAACAATCTGGAATCAGTGATCGGCTGCGCTGGAATTGTATTTTCAGGAGCTAAAGTGTCTAACAAATAGGAATATTCCAAGTCACCTTTTGCTAAAGTTACAACAACGTTAGTCCATATAGACACATCTAAATTTTTGACCTTTATCGATGTACTTCTACCTTCACCTTGCGAGCAAATTTCAGCATTCAGATTTATCGCCTCAATTACCTCTTCATTATTCTCAGAATTACAAGCTAGTTGAAACGCTGATGCTGTAAATGCAGCTAAGACTAAAATACCTAATAGCCTAGACCTCTCTAACCGCATTTTGTTAATCAGGTTCTCGATTGAATTTTGATCCATTTCTTGGAATTGTTCTTCCCTATGAGATACAACTTCCAATAATACACGATCGTCTCCTAGCGATACACAAAATATAACTAACTATTTATCTAATATTTTACAAAACCCCATGAAGAATCCACTATCAATAATATCCAACAAGATATCATACAAGCTGTGCTGGACCTTTTATCACAAGACAGGGTTGACTGACGATACAGGTATTGTTAGTCTTCGGCGAGATTTGTAAATATCATAATCAGGAGAATCAGAATGAGCTTGACAGTTTATGACTTCAGAAATGACATCAGAAATGTCCTCGTTACCCCGAAAATCCGTTCCCGCTTCATGCAACTTGAGCCCGGCACATACGCAGAACCACATTCGCACGATTTGGGTCATGAAATATTTATAGTGATGCAAGGTTCCGCAATTTTTGAAATTGATGGAGAAGCTGGAGAAGTTAGACCCGGTCAGATGTGCGTAGCTTTAGCTAATCAATTGCATTCAATCCAGGTTACAAGCGACGAACCAATGATCATGTACTTATCTGTCACGCCACACATAATTCCCACTCACACCTCATGGACTGATAGCGGTGATAAACAACCTTACAGATACGGACCTCCAGGTGCATACGACCAGGCTGTCCCCAATGAATCTATTGGAGAACTTGCTGAACGAGTCGCAAATTCAGCCTCAAAATTGTACGAAGCCGCGCAGGCAACAGCCCAAAAAGGCAATGATTTGCCAGCTTCAATCAAAACTGTTGTCGAAAAAACGGATATTGTATCTGCACATAAAATAAGAGAATCAATGCTTGAAACCTTACTTCCTCTATACGAGTTGGCCGATCAACTTGCCTACGATTGGAACGATTTCTCGCCTGCAATTGAAGATTCAATAAAATAGTGGTTATCAAAATCATCTCCCTAAAAACACAAAACAAAAAAGCGGCTACCTCCGCGTTTAATTTCAGACAGGAGAAATATCCATCATGATCCCCGAAGGTCGTATCAAAATAGGAGTGATTGGATGTGGTGACATCGCACAAATACAACATTTGCCGGCATTGAAAGAATTAGCAGAAGAATATGATGTTGCATACGTATGTGATGTATCCCCTTCACTTGCTAAATACGTGGCTAACTGGTTCGACGTGCCGAGACACACAACAAATTACCAAGAATTACTTGCATCGGATGTGGATGCGGTCATACTCTGTCATCGCGACCCCAAAACAGAGATTGCTGTAGCATCTTTTAATGCCGGTAAACATACATTTATTGAAAAACCGATGTGTTATTCAATTCAAGAAGCAGATCGGATCATTCAAGCAGCTGATAATTCTGGAAAGATAGGACAAGTTGGTTATATGAAATTGTATGAACCTGCTTTTGAACTAGCTGAACAAGAAGTATCTAGCATGCAAGACATTAGATTCGTCCAAGTCAATCATCTACATACGAACAATAACGTGCATGTTGGTCAATTCAGAACAAAAAAATTCGATGATATTCCAAATTCAATCAAGGAACAGTCAAATATATCTGCCGATAACGCGATTGCAGAGGCCATTGGCGAAACCTCTGAGGAAACCCGTGGTACGTTTATCACGCTTAGCGGAAGCATGATCCATGATATATATGGGCTACGGGTATTGCTTGGTAACCCTACAAAAATAGTTTCTACCGAGATCTGGAAAAGCGCAGTAAATATTGTCCTTGAATATCCTGGAGGTTTCAGAGGTGTTGCAACTTGGGTAGACTTGCCAGACGCATGGGATTTCGAGGAAACGCTGGAAGTGTACGGCTCAAACAAGCGAGTTGTGGTTTCATACACAACAGGTTTTCAGAAAGCTGTTTCACCGATTAAGATCGTAGAAGTTGATCAAAATGGAATGACTGTCCGCAAAGAGCCAGCTCTTTCTTGGGAAAACCCATTCAGAAGAGAGTTACGAGAGTTCCACAATTCAATAGTAGCCAATACGGTACCCCGCGCAAGTGTGCAATCGGCAAGAAATGATATTTCATTGGTTATAGATATAATCAAATCCAATATTGAAAACAGGTCAATTCAACTAAACTAGATATATTATATTAAATCAGAAAGGCTTCCCATTGAAAAATATAGACGCAATACGTGCCAATATCCCATGTTTGGAAAAATACAGCTACCTCAATATGAGTTATGGTCCTAAATCAACCCCGGTCGTAGATGAAGTAGTTCGGCTCGCTCGGCTTACCGAATCTGAGGGAACTTTGAATCCTGATGTGCAGGATGAGTTATGGAGAATGTATGAAAATGCCAGAGATGGCGTAGCTCGGTTACTTTCAGCAGATCGGAATGAGATATCTATGACACGGCATGTCACTGAAGGCATGAATATTGTTGCAACTGGTATGGATTGGTCTCCTGGTGATGAGGTTATTATCAGTGACGAAGAACATCCTGGAGGTTCACTTCCATGGATGAATTTGGCACGACGTAGAGGCATCAAAGTCAAGATGGTTGAGATGACTTATGACCTAGAAGAATTATTGTCCAGACTTGGACACCTCATAGGGCCAAGAACTAAAATCGTGTCACTTAGCCATGTCTCTACTAAAAGCGGATTCCTTATGCCAGCTAAAGAAGTAACAGACTTCGTACACAACAAAGGTGTTCCTATAGTTTTTGACGGAGCACACGCAGGTGGACTTGTCGATGTTGACGTCAAAGAGATTGGATGCGATTTTTATACCACTTGTGGTCACAAATGGTTGTTGGCACCACAAGGAACAGGATTTTTGTACGTTAATAAAGATCGGCTCGATCAATTGCAAGTAACGTGGTTAGGAGCCGCCACTACCGAAAACTGGGATCTACCAAATCTAACATTCGATCCAAAACCAAACGCTGATAAATTTGAATACGGCACTCGTGATTTAACTGTGTACGGAGGTTTATCAGTTGCTCTGGATATGGCTGACAAAATTGGTATAACAAACATATCTGCAAGGTCATCAAAACTAGCAAGTATTATGAAAAACAAGGTGACCGACATGCCATTTTTTGAGCTCATGACTCCCATGGACCCTAATTTAAGTACTGGAGTTGTAACATTAATCGATCAGCGAACCAATCCCGAAAACCCTGCTGAAAGACTGTTGAATGATCACAACATCATCATCACCGGCAAAGACGAATGGACACGTATATCAATTCCTTACTTCACACGTGAAGAGGAAGTCGATAGGCTAGCGGACGCTATCAATACAGAAAACTAACGTATCCATCAGTATGGGAGGAATTTATCGACCATCTATCACTAAAGGAGAATACAGATGCTAACACCCGCCGGTCACAGCAAAGAGTCTAAGATTGCCCTGCCAGGCGGTGCACTTGCCCGCTACGCGCGCGACAACCCTGGCAGTTGGGCACCCTTGATCGGACCATGGGAAATCTATCCCGGTACGCGAAACGCTATCGTAGCCGACCAATTCGAGGCATACGACGCCCCGATAGGGGTCAGTCTCTCGATTGAGGAAGCCGACAAATCAGACACTCTTTTGACCGCGGAAACTACCTGGGAAACAGCCGGTCGCATCGACCCTGTTCATCCTTGGAAGGACGATGGACAGTACCACCTACTCTATAGCACTGTAGGAGGCCTGGCTTATGCTACGAGTCCGAACGGCTACATTTGGGACCGCCCTGAACTAGGTTTGGTCGAGCACAACGGGTCAACTCGAAATAATCTGGTGACTAACATGGCGGGAGACTGTTTTAAATGCATCTTTGAGGACCCATCAGCGCCTCCAAGCGAGCGCTTCAAAGGGATGGGCAGTGAACTTGCCTGGTACGACCCGGATACTGGTGAATTTCTCGGACTGGACGAGGATAGACTCAAAGGCCTAGCACCAGAAGCAGAGAAACGATGGATCGACTCAAATCTACAAGGGACTGACTATGATGGGCCCCCTATCGCCCTTCGTGGATCAGTGATTGGCTGGACTTCACCCGATCGCATACATTGGAGCCGTGTAGAAGGGCCAGTCGCGGACTTCTGTATGGATGGCGGAATTGCTGCGGGATACGACACTCACACAAAGTCCTACTTCGGTTATATCAGAGTTCACCACGAGTCCCAATCTAACTTCATTGGAATCGGCAATGGTGAGCCAGAAGTCGGAATCGAAAGGCGCGCCATCGGTCTTGCGAAGGCCAATGATTTTGGAAGCTGGACTCCCCCAAAACTGGTCCTTTATCCTGATTCGCAGGATGACCCTGACATATCTTTTTACGGCTCCACTTACTTCCCTTATCCAGGCAGGGACGATCTACATTGCCAACTTGTACACGTGTACCACCAGGTTACTGACAGCATGGACACTGAAATAGCCGTGAGCCGGGATGGCCTCATGTGGTCCAGGCCTGAGCGAAAAGCGATCATCCCTCTAGGTCCGACCGGTAGTGGTGACGATTCTATGATTTATTCATGGGGTGGGGGCATTCTTGAACTGCCCGATGGTATGTGGGGCAACATGTACGGAGGATCTTCGACATTACATAACGCCCCCATTGGAACCCAATGGAGAGGTAGCCCAGAGAAGCCATCGGAGATCAGATGGGCACGATGGAAACCGCACCGTTTCTGTGGAATCTCTGCGAAAACCGACGGACAGTTCACGGTCCCGAGGATCGAACGGACAAACAACGAATTGCGGCTCAATTACACATGTGGCCCCGGCGGTTGGGTCAAGGTAGAATTGATCACTGCCACAGACCCGCCATTGGACCAAAAGTCCATACTCCCAGGTTTCTCTTTCGATGACTGTGAGACGCTCAGAGGAGACTCATTAGACAAAGTCGTTACATGGAGGGGACGAAGCGATCTCTCAGGGACCTGCGATGCTCTCTCCATACGGATCAAGATGTTCCAATCTAAAGTATTTGCCTACCTGATCTGATGGCATAGAATACGGTCACTAAAGCTACGGAAGAGGTTTGCGTTGGCCTTACTACCTAATGATTACCTGATCGGCATGCATCCCATTGCGGGGACGACTCCTCCTCAGGACTGACATCCCGACGGCGGGCCGATCATCACCGAACACTTAGACTATTTTTACAAACAGTAACATCACCCATCCAAATTCCTGGCGTAGGTAAGTCTGTTTCTACTTTAGCATTTTCTAAATATCCAAAATTGGTGAGAGGTACCTGCCCTTGTGCATACAAAGGATCTTTAGGGTCACTTGATATCCCTCTGAATACGAAGTCTGTTGCATTCAATATAGGCTCTGATTTAATTTCACTTTCCGGTGGCCACAATTTCAGTCTGTCAGAATGTCTACGAGCACTTAATGGGTTCAATCCTAGGCCATATTCTCTGCCGCCTTTGGTAACACTTATTTCAACATTTTGCCAGGATTCAGGCCCTGTATTTTTTACGTATATTTTAGACTTTCTCCCCTCCCCTTCCGTACATACTTCAGCCATCAAATCACGTATAGGCAAAGGTTCAGGTTGTTTACCTGCACATGAAACCAGCAATATTCCTGACAACACAATTAATATTTTTTGCATCATTTGATTTTCACCAATGTATCTTGAATTTCATTATGTGATGCCCTGCTTGAAAATACAGAATACTTTCGTCAATCTTACTGAGTGTAACTGCATGATGCTGACCACCACCATGTTCGAATAATCCTCTAGCATCTTGATTTCCGATTTTGAAAATCAGTTCCCCGTCATTATTTAATACCCAAAGAAAACGAACATCTGCCCATGTCGGACGGGCATTTTCAAGCCCAACAATATCTGGAGCCATATGAAAACCTGGAACATAAATATTTTCTTGACTGTCCAGACAAATTTGCCTAGGCCCAAAAATCAAGCCTTCAGCAACAGACTTCACAAATTTTCCATCTCTTTCAAAAATTTGTATCCTCGAGTTATCAGTATCAGCTATGTACAATAGTCCAGATTTAGGACCAACCGCCACTCCATAGGGTCCTTCTGGATTAAGCCCGCCTATTACTCCAGCATAAGGCGACCTCGACAATACTTTCCCGGCGAATAATCCGTTTTCCAAACCGTGACCTCCGAATTGCAGAATAAAACTGCCCTTCGAATTGAATTTCTGAACTCTATTATTTCCACCTAGTGCTGTATGAGTATCGGTTACGTATATAAAGCCGTCATCATCAACGGCAACACCATTAGGACCACTCACACCACCAAATTGTCCCTCTCCGTTGCCCTGACTACCAAACATGAATCTGAAATTTCCGAGAGAGTCAAACGATTGTACCCTGTTATTTTGACTATCCCCAACATACAAATTATCGTGATGATCAACACAAACAGCACGATGCATTAAAAACTCACCTGGAGCCGTACCGCCCACAGGCCTACCATCTAGTCCGACACCACCGATCTTGAAAATTAATTTACCATACTGATCGATTTTTTGTACCCTGTGGTTCGTTTCATCAGCAACATACAAATTCCCCGCGCTATCGGATGCTAAGCCTTCTGGATTATGAAATTCGCCATCCTTCCATCCTCCTTCATAACAGCCCAAAGCATCCAACATCTCAATACGCGGTTGCATTTTAGAATTATTCAAAGCTACTCCAATCAACAATGTACTGAAAAATCGAATTCCCTCCCTGCACATGTAATACCTTTTTATCGTAGCCATTTATAGCTAATCCATAACCGTGAGAGTGCAAGCCTCTATTCTTTGTGTGTTTTATAGATTTATGCACTTCCGGCAAGCCTAATTTAGCTATTTCTCTACCTGGCAAACCAAATTTGCCATTTGTATCCACAACAACCACCCACCTGGCTTCAGGTTCAATCTGCCAATTAATTGGGTCATCTATATTGTGTACATCCATTGGTGGTTCATGAGCATGCACTCCTGTTACATATAACAAACCATTATTATCCATAACCAAGTGTCTTGGCCTTTTGATTCCAGTGATAGTTATAGATTTAGCAAATTTCCCAGTTCCATAAAACACCAAAATCCTATCGTTATCACAGTCTGCAACATAAATATCCCCGCCTAAATTATTCATCCCTTGTAAATGGCTAAGCTGTGAGTTGACTACTATACCTGATGGCCCTATCGGACCCGGACCTATATCAGGGCCAAAATCAAACCCGTATTCACGCAGTGGAGCAGCACCCCCAAATTGGCCAGGACCAACACCGTAGCTTCCAAATTGATCAATAAATTTACCATCATCACCAAATTTTTGAATTCTATGGTTACCACCAACAGCCGTATGGGAGTCACATACCAGGAGATTACCAATTTCATTCACTGTAATAGCAAGTGGACCGTCTCCTCCAAATTGACCTCTCCCATTACCCCAACTCCCGAAAGCAATAACAGGGTCTCCTTCACTGGTGATTTTTTGAATCCTGCAATTACCTGTATCAGCGACATATATTGATCCGTCAGCACTAACACATACCCCTTGGGGAAAATTGAACTCACCTTGAGCAGTTCCAGCAGCATGTAATCCTTGAGAAGTTTTTCTTCCCAATTCCCAATTCAAAATCCCTGACTGATCTATTTTGATCACTCTGTGGTTCCCTGAATCAGCAACAATAATGTTGCCTTCTGAATCAGAAGCCAATCCTGAAGGATTTTTGTAAGGCACTCCTTTACCTGAATCTTCTCCATCAAGTGTTGATATTAGTTCTATTAAAGGTTCCAAAGTTGATCATCCTTTTTGAGAAACATCTGTAAACAAAGAACCAGTACCGGGTATTTCAATATTTATATCCATTACTTTCATACATCTCCATAACACTGCTTGATTGGAAGTAATAACAGGTTTACCAGTAGTGGCTTCAAGATTTTCAATAGCTTCAGCAGCTCCTTCAAAAGCAGTACAACTTATAAAAATCGCATCTGCCTCCTCACAATTAACGTCAAGTGCTAATTTAACTACCATTTCAATCGCTGAATCATAACTATCATAAGTCATATCTAACTGAGTATTTGATGCAAAGTTGACTACATTAAAACCAGAAAGAGAATAGTAACTAAGTAGGCGTTGATTAAGCACATCTGTGTATGGAGAACATATAGCTATATTTTCTACTCCCAGATAGTTAAGAGAATCAACCACAGCTTTGGCTGCCACCACCGCTTTAATACCTCCTGACGCAGTCTCTATTCTATCTGAGATATCGTTGTCATATCCTGGTCCGTTCAAGAAACTAGCACCTGTGCATCCGAAACCGATAACGTCCACTGTTGCATCCGATAAATCTTTAGCTGGGATGTGTAGGTTATTACCCATAGCTTGTAAAGATTCGAGTTCTATTGATTCATCGCTTAATTTCAATTTTTCAGCATCCGATAAAAGATCACCTGAAATCCGGGCCACGTGCAATTTAACATCAGGTGGCATCCATCTATGGAAATCATCTTCCATTGTTGTGTTGCCTGATGGAGTAATAAGGCCTAAACGTTTTGTGCCGTATCTTCCCATTTAGACACCTCGATAATATTTGCTTACCTAGTTTGAACTTTCCACCAAGTAAAATTCAGAATCGAAAAAAATCGGATCAGTTACATTTAGTAACAGGCCCCACCCAGGTGGGTTGGCCTGGAATACCGAGTTTTATTGTGGCAGATTCAATATTACTGAAATTGGATAACCTTATTAGGGGCGCTCCATGGGTGCTGTCCTTCCTGATGCCTTCGCCTCTACCAGTGAATTTAGTAGCATCTTTGAATGGAGGCGCTAAAGTCGTTGATTGAGGTGGCAAATCAAAGGTATCTATTCGACTGTCAGTAACATGCATACCAGCTAACCCCAAAAGGTAATTTTTACCTCCTTTGGCTAGTCTTAGATCAACATCTTTCCATTCGAAGTCATTATTATTCCTAACGAACAACACTGTACTCCTTGCTTCTCCTTCAGTACAAACTTCAGCGTCCAAGTGAATGTTGTCAGAATCTTTCGATAATGATTCAGAGGAGCTACCACAAGAAATTAAACATGTCATAGCTATTAAAAACACTGTATTTTTTAACATGTTGATTACCTGCCTATTAGATAACATTAGAGGAGTTTATGTAGTTGTCCCATATGTGTCAACACAATTGGAATGCAAATATCAATAGACTACTAACTTCAATTGTTTTAAAACAATGCATGAGTGACAATTGTAAATACAAAAATCTATCGATCATAAAATATATACAGGGTGTGATTAAATGCGTTACAAAGATCAGTCAGAGACGGTAAACTAAGAGATATGTCACAGATTACCGTCTGCTCACTGTGTGGTCATGAAAACTCCGCCGAGGTCAATTTTTGCTCGAAATGCCGCGCACGGTTGAATCGTAATCAATTAGAAGAAGCAACCAATGAAAAACCTTCTTGGTATGCAAAACTTGCTGACTACAATTTTTCCGTAGTCCGCACACGATCAAGTTCATTTGTTATTTTGGCTTTTTTGGCATTAATTTTTATGTGGCAATGCACACCATTGTCAGAAATATTCGAAGAAACATTGGTACCCACCACCTCTATGGAATTAGTACCCGACGACAATACCTCGTGGGGGGCTTTCGGCAAAAATGCATCGGGATCATCCTATACTCAGGACAACGGTACAAAATTTGCTGGCAATATATCATGGTTATACAGAACCACTAAACCACTAACCACCGTTCCGGTAATAAGCAACGGATATGCATTTTTGGCATCAGGGGACAACCGCCTGATTAAGTTAGATACAAAATCGGGAGATGTCTTATGGTCAATTACTCTCACCGGGCCTCCAGATTCTTCTCCGGCGTTAACTGCCGATAGTGTTTATATTGGGCTCAAAGACCACCGAATTATATCTATCGACCGTTCTACCGGGGATATCAACTGGGAATACGCCACTGATAACCCTGTTTTCTCATCACCAACTATAAAAGACGGCAAATTGTATATCGGTTCTGCTGACAATAACTTGTATGCGTTGGATGCTCATACCGGAAAAGTGATTTGGAAATACGCTACTGACAGTCAAATATATACTGGGATCGCATCCAACGATGAAATCGTCGCAACAATTTCATCTGATAAGCACCTCCATGTAGTTTCAGCCATGGATGGTCAATTAAGGCTAAAGTACCGAACAGCATTCTCTAGGGGATCTACACTAATAGACGATTTCATCGTCTACGTAAGCGATGAAAACGGAGGAATTCGAGCGATTGATTGGAGAGAAAAACATTATCCTTTTGAGTACACAATAAGAAACATAAAGTTACAGCTATTCATTTGGGGTATTGGCGCATTCCCTGAACAGAAAGGGCTCATTTGGAGCTTCCGCCAGAAACGGGATCGTTTCACGGGCAGCATGGCTATTGATGACAATAACGTTTATGGTTCTACTTCATCAGGAAAATTGATAGCGCTCAATAAGCATACCGGTCAAATTTCTTGGACATTTGAGCCCAAAATACCTATATCTTCTTCTCCTTCAATAGCAGGCAATAAGATTTTAGTAGGAGACACATCTGGATATCTACACATGATTGATAGTATGTCAGGTAATTTAGTGAGAAGTTTCCTGGTAAATGAAGGTGTTACATCGACTCCAATTTTGGTGGAGCAAACCTTATTTGTTACATCAAATAAAGGTACCCTGT
Organism: uncultured Dehalococcoidia bacterium; assembly: GCA_964570875.1. Classification (GTDB taxonomy): domain Bacteria; phylum Chloroflexota; class Dehalococcoidia; order Lucifugimonadales; family CATQGZ01; genus CAZMZE01. The sequence goes on along the minus strand of CAZMZE010000047.1, from coordinate 5,327 downwards.
ACGCAATTCGTTAATCCAGGATCCTTAGTCAACTGTATTTTTGAGGTGTTCCAGTCCCATATATGAGGTCTTGGGGGGATTATACAGCCGCTTGTCTGATTTATGTCGTATTGATAGCACCTTTAACGGCCTGAGCTTCATCGCTTGCCAGAAATGCCAATACGGATGCTATACTTTCGGCTGAAGAAAGTCTTCCCATCGTTGTTTCGTAATCTGTTTCATTTCCTGTATTAGATAATGCCTCTTTCGCAACTGAAAGCATCATTGGAGTTTCGATTTGTCCCGGAACCAGTTCATTCACTCTAATCCCATAACTGGTAAGATGCCTGTCCAAAGTTAAAGCAAGACCATGGGTACCTCCTTTGCTAGAAGCATAAGAGTATGACGAACCGCCCTCCGTAACACCGGCGCCCGAAGACGTCAAAATGATCACACCTTTAGATTGCTCAATCATATAAGTGGAAACATGTTTAGACACGAGGAATGAACCTCTTAGATTAACCCTCACAACTTCGTCCCAATCTTCAGTAGTAACTTTCTCCACTGGCAAATATGATCCACGGAATATGCCTGCCAAGTGGATCAAAACATCTATCCTACCCCCAAACCATTTCACTGCATGACTTATTGCAGTTTTAACACTATTTTCTTCAGCAATATCTATAGCCCAGCCTTTTACTTGGTCAAGATCCGTCTTCATGGATAGAACTGCACTATTCAGACCTGCTTTATTTGAATCAAACAAAGCAACTTTTGCACCTTCGGAAGTCACTTTGGCCGCAGTTGCACGACCAATACCACTAGCAGATCCCGTAACAATGATATTCTTTGATCGAAGTCTCTTTGGTTTCTGCGAGTTCATTATTTTCATCCAATCTTTGAGTACTCACTATATGAATAGTTTGAACTATCTACTCATATCTTAAAGCTTCTGCTGGATATATACGTGAAGCTTGTCTGGCTGGTACAAAAGTAGTGAGTAAGGAAAATGCATAGCTTATAGCCAATATGGAACCTATTTGTATCCATGGGACTGTGTATTCAATCCCTAATCCTATTTCGGAACGAATATCGTTAACGGCATTGTATGAAAGGACCAAACCTAATGTTAATCCTATTATGGAACCGAACACGGATATAAATGAAGATTCAATCAAGAACGCAGCCGCAATCATAGATCTCTTATACCCAATAGCTCTTAACACACCAATCTGCTGACGCCGCTCAACTACGGCTCTAGTACTTATAACTCCAAGAGCAGCAACTCCAACCAAGAGACCGAGAGCCATAAACCCAGTAAATAACCTAAAGAACGCCTTGCCGGAAGCATTCCGCTCGTCAAGTGTTTCTTTGAAGACCTCTGTTTCCATCCCATTTTCTATAAAGGCTACTTCAACAGCTCTTGATATTTCCTTAATTTCAGACGCACCTGCCAGTCTAAATCTGTAATTAGTAATTGGTATTGGAAAAGGGAAAACATCATCAAACAAAGTTTTTGAAACAAGCAAGCGGCCTGAACCACTATGCAAACGGTCATAAATTCCAATTACCTTAATTGAGAGATCTGTATTGGTTATAGGTTCTCTGATATCCAACCTGGATAGATCCATGTTTCTTGATTCATAATGTAAAGTTTTCCCAAAAAGCCTAGCTTCGTCCGGTTCTAAAGTAAGATCACTCTCGTTTGGCAAAATCCATCCGCCAGCCAAAGCCAAAGATGGATCATCTTTCATAGCCTCCAAAACATCCTTGGTTGTTTTACCATAACCTTCAGCGATAATTTTCAAATCTATTTCAGCTTCATCAAGAAAGTGCTCATCTACCAGCATTAATCTACGACTAAACCACTTTCCTGCATCCGCATTTTCCTTCCTAAGTTGAACCCTAAGATCTGTATAACTTGCTATAGAATCAAAATTTGATAATCCAAAACTATTTTGTTCATCAATTGACCTATTTATGTTTTCTATTGGAGTTTTAACATTGACCTCACCACCAAAATCAAATCCCATATATACTTTCCGAGGTTCTTCAAATTGTGTTGTGAAAGCAACTGTTAAGACAGACATTATTACAAGTGTGAAAATCACTAGTGCGAACATTGCGAGAGTCAAACCTGTTCTGAATTTAGAACTCATTGGATAAGCTATTGCAGTAACCAACACAGGTCTCATTTTTCCAAATTTTGAGGTCAACAATGGAAGTAGTTTTATCAAAATATCTGCGTTATACATAACAGTCCATACAGATGCTCCAACCATTGCTATGCCAGAAACAAACATTATGTCAAAGCCACCTTCCAAAACCCCTACAAAAGACTCGTAGAAGCTGAATGGCAGAGCCCAGAACGCCAAAATCAATAAACCAGAAAGTGTGAAACAGAGCCGATCTGCTACATCAGACCTTAGTCTGTAACGCTCAATTACCGACCGAATTATTAGACAAATCCCCAAAATACAAAGTGACATACCAGCGCCAAACCACGATGCACGTTCCCATTGATTCACTGACATATAGACCAATGTCACTCCACCAAGTGCCACCAACCACCCACGAACTATGTACGGCCATATAAATTTTACAATACTGATAAATATCATTACGTACCACAAGAAAACCAACATGATAAGTGTTTTAAACAAACTTTTAACCGCGTCTCTTATATGAAACTTAGCAAGTAATAATATCGTCTGCCGCAACCCAAGTATTGGGATCAATAAGGTGTGCAGCAATTCAATTACATTTTGTTTAAAACTACGTTGGTGTTTTGGGAGAATGGTTTCCGGAAGGCCCCTGATAGCTACTACTATGTTAAGCCTGCTGACTCTATAAGCAGAAACTGCTACCGTGGCCAGAGTAATAGTAATACCAAGGCAGTATGCGACTATAATACTGCGTAATTCAAAATGTACAGCGAGGCTAAAGTTATCTTCAATATTTGAAAAAATATTGTTCAAAACAGTAACCATCAAGATGCTAACCAGTAATCCTATGATGACACCTATAGCTGCTGATACAACAGCATAAGCAGTTCCTTCAAAAATAAACATCAATACTAGGTGCTGACGTTTAGCTCCGACCGCTCTTGCCATTCCCATTTCTGATTTTCTGGCTGCAGCTAACATTACAAATATTAGAAAAATCAGTAATATTCCAACCGTTATGGAAAAAGAACTAAATAAAATAAAGAATCTGGTTACTCCTTCTCCAGCTTCTTCTGCCGATTCTAAAAGATCACTTTTTACTTTTATCACTCTATATTCTGACAATTGAGATATCAAAGTGTACGCTTCAGAAGAAACTGATACTTCCCCTGCATCTTCAACTTCTTTCAAAATGACCTGCATATATTTGTTATCAGCGAACAAGCTATTTAACTCGTCACTTAATTTTGCATCTGAAACATCATCGAGAAAAATATTCAGTTGGTCTAATAGCTTTTGGTCGATATTCTTTTCTTTGGATTTTGTCTCGATTATTTCAATGATTTTGGGTGAATCAAATAACGTTTTCAATTCCTGAGCAATCACGGTATTATTGAACAAAGTTCTCAAATACTTGGTAACTTCTTCTGTAAGTTGATCCCCTGAAATTTCGTCCCCAACATTTGATATAACTACTGTGTTTGCTTCACCTATCCGGTCAAAAAGTGTGTTTGCTCGAGAAATAGACATTATTATTGTCGGATCTATTCCAGCGAAGCCGCCACGTTGCAATTCACCTCGAATTGTAAATCGATGTACCTGGTCATTGATGAATACATCTAATTCATCTCCGATCAAACCATCCAATTGTTCCATGGCACTCGTTGATATATATATCTCATCTGAATCCAAGGTTTGTACCGAAGCCAAGCTACCGTCTACTAATTTCAATTCACCAAATCCATCAGTCATATCAGGGTTTATTCCTACCAAATTCATCTGTCCTTCACTTAGACTGGTTCGTACATTTTGTGTTGGTACATTCTCAGCTATTTGAGGCATGATTCCGTCAATATCATCAATTTCAGAAAGCACTGATATTAGTTCTGTGAGTGATTTTTGATCTATGTAGGTAGACCCGAATGTATCGGTAGTTCCCATTTTGACCGGTATGATCAGTTCATCTATGTACTGGAGCCCGGTAATTGCTTGGTTACGTATTGAAAAATTCAGTGTATCTCCAGTACCAAATGCTGCGGACATAATCACGCTACTCAACATTACTCCTATGATGATTAGTATTGTTTGAGCAGGTCTTCTAAAAATCGGCCTCACACCTAATTTAAAAATAACTGTGTTCCTGAGAGCTAGAATACCAAGCAATGACAGAGCAGTAATTACAATAGTCGATAAAACGTACGTAAGATTGGTCGTAGGGATCCCAAATATCTCATCCATTAATAGCGTGCCATTTAGTCTTTTTCAGTATACGAAGATTCAGTTTCGCCATCATTCTCAATGAGACCATCTCTCATATTTACAATTCGATTTGCTCTCCGGCCAACCTCTATTGAGTGTGTGACAACTACAAAAGTTTGGCCGTTCCTACGATTCAAATCCTGTATTAATTCCACGATTTCAGATGCGGTTTCACTATCAAGGTCTCCAGTTGGTTCATCAGCCCACACTATCGCCGGACTGTTTACAAGTGCGCGAGCGATAGTAACCCTCTGCCTTTGGCCCCCTGAGAGCTCTGATGGTTTGTGCTGAGCCCATGAAGTAAGTCCTACCAGATCAAGGATATCCATAGATTTCCTTCTGGATTCTGAAGCAGAGGTGCCTGACAGAAGCAGAGGTAATTCTATATTTTCAACTGCATTTAATACAGGCAGCAGATTGTACAACTGGAACACAAATCCCATCTGTTTAGCACGATACTCACTTCGGTCATTATCAGGGAGATCATGTAATCTGACCCCGTCAATTAAAACTTCCCCTTCATCAATTTCATCAAGACCTGAAAGACAATTAAGCAGCGTGGTTTTACCACATCCACTCGGCCCCATGACCGATACTATTTCGCCTCGTTCCACATACAAATTTATTCCTTTTATAGCATCTGTTGTGACAGATCCGGAATTATATGTTTTTCTTATATCTTTAGCCTCAATGATGTAATCAGACATCTACAATCCTCGAATGATTTTATAACTTACAAACCTATTCTATCTTTTTGAATGTAAACTAACTAGTTAATCCATAGCAGTAGATATTTAACATACAAAATAAAAGAGAGTTATCACTGCTCACAAAGCGATCCTAATCAATGGTGATATTTGTGAGCCTTTGGGAGAGAACTATCGCATCGTTGTATGATGTACGAAACACTAGCATATAGTTTCT
>CAZMZE010000046.1:0-8202 GCA_964570875.1 uncultured Dehalococcoidia bacterium | reverse complement strand
TGTCAACAAATTAGGTACTGTAATCTGTCTAATTCCGCTATCTAAATAAGACAATAATGTACTCTCATTACCATCGGGAACTCTCATGCAAGGCGTGATATTGAATCCGTCTGCAATTCTGCAAAGCGTGGAGACCATCTTGGGTGGAAGGGCAGCATGCTGGCCTTCGAAGTTGACAAAATCCAGGCCCATCCTGCCGGCCAACTCTACAAGTTCTTCTGATGGATCATTCAAAACCAAACCCAGTGCTTTTTCACCTTTTTTTATTCTTTCAAGAATTTTGTTCGGAAAAGCCATAAGTTCCCTCCTTAAGTGTGTTTTTTAGAGATTAAATTCCAAATTTAACTTTCGTTTTTTGCTCAAGAGCCGAAGGCTAGAGCTCATATTTACTGTCGCCAATACAATAGCCCAAACAAAACAATCACCACGGAATCCTAATCTCTTAACTATCTTCCAGTTTTATCCTTGGATCGAAAATCACCAACAAGATATCAGAAATCAGGGTCCCAATAACTGTCAACAGTCCCAAGATCAACACAATTGCTGCCCCAAGATACAAATCCTCAGCATATAGAGCTTCCAGCAATGTAGGGCCAACAGTTGGAAGGCTCAAAACGTAAGATACAATCACACTGCCTGACAATAAGAATGGTAAAAGGTATCCAAGTGTGCTTATAAACGGATTCAATGCCATCCTAACCGGATATTTAAATACCAGTTTCCATTCCGCAATCCCACGTGCCCGAGCAGCAGTTACGTATGGTTTAGCCAGTTCATCCAGCAGATTATTTCTAAGTATTCTTATTAATCCTGCTGTCCCTGCGGTACCTAAAACGATCGCAGGCACCCATAGATGTTTCAACAAATCTATAAATCGATCGAAATCCCACGGAGCATCCAAATATTGAGGAGAATATAAACCCCCAACACTCACATCAAAAAATGCAAACCCTATCCACATCAAAACCATACCCAGTAGAAAATCTGGCACAGCCAATCCAAGGAAACCGACAAACGTCACGCCATAATCAGCTGGTGTGTTATGTCTTAGTGCAGAAAAAATACCTATGGGGATAGCAAGAACCCATGTAAACAATATGGTGCCAAGGGCAAGCGCAATTGTATTAACTAGCCTCTCGCCCACTACGTCTGTTACTTTCTGCCCGTGGGTAATTGAGGCCCCAAAGTCAAGATGGAGCACTTTCCATGCCCATTTTAGATACTGGATCGCAACCGGCTTATCTATACCAAGTTCCTTACGAATTTGGTCTTCAATCGATTTATCACCCAACGCTGCTGCGGTATTAAAATAGGCACCACCAAGTAACTGTTGCATATATATACTAGCAAAATCACCTGGAGGCAATTGGATAGCCACAAAAGCTATGATCGAAATGAAGAATGTTGTCATTCCTGCCAACAAGGTACGTCGCACCAGAAAAGCTATCATTTTACATCACCATAAACATGCCGATGTGACCTCAACATGATGAACAGGCTTAGTCTATGCCAGTCAACTGAAGTTCTTGGCTTAGGTGACAGCTGGTAAAGTGGCCAGGACTTTTCTCAATCAGTTCCGGTGCATCTGTTTTACAAACGTCTTGTGCATAAGGACATCTGGGATGGAAATAGCATCCGGAAGGAGGATTAGCAGGGTTCGCAACCTCACCTTCCAACAGTTTTCTATCTTGTTTCGAGGCACGCGGATCTGGTATTGGAACCGCAGCTAGAAGAGCCTCTGTGTAGGGATGTTGCGGATTTGAGAAAAGCTCAGCAGTATCAGCCAATTCAACGATTTTCCCTACATACATCACCGCAATACGTGTACTGATCTGCTTAACAACGCTTAGGTCATGAGCAACAAAAAGGTAAGTAAGATTCTGATCTTCTTGAAGATCCATCAGCAGATTAATAACCTGCGCCTGCACCGACACGTCTAAGGCAGACACCGGCTCATCTGCAACAACCAACCTTGGATGCAGTGCTAGAGCACGAGCTATGCCTATGCGTTGACGCTCACCGCCACTGAATGCGTGAGGATAGCGCTGCATATATTCTGGTCTCAAACCAACCAACCTCAGCAATTCAGACACTCTGTCTTGTCTTTCGTCTCTATTAGTCATCCCGTGAACTAAAAGTGGTTCTCCAACTATATCTAATAGTGACATTCGGGAATTCAGTGACGAGAATGGATCTTGAAACACCATCTGCATCTCTCGTCTCAATGGCCTGAGCTCTCTGTTTGGCAATGTAGCCACATTGACTTCATTTCCATCCGCTGTACGAAACAAGATTTCTCCACTAGTGGGCTCTATCGCTCTAAGGATGCAGCGTGATGAAGTGGTTTTACCACATCCGCTTTCTCCAACTAGACCTAGTGTTTCTCCTTCGCGAATGTTAAAGCTCACATCATCTACAGCTTTAACTGAACCAACTTCTCTCTTTAGCAGGCCACGCTTGATCGGAAAATACTTAGTTAAGTTCCTTACCTCTAGTATAGTTCCATCCACATTCGGAATAGAAGTCAATGGTCCATCTGTTGCGGTATTAGAGTTAGTCATTAGATACTTCCCCCTCATCCCGGTGATGCAAGAAACAACTTGCTTTCTGGCTACTTCCTTCTACCGGTAGATATTTTGGTTCATTTTGGTCACATACGTTTTCCATAAAAGAAGGGCATCTGGTACTGAATGTACATCCGGACGGCCTGTTGAAAGGATGCGGTATCGAACCAGAGATTGAGGGAAGCCTCTCAACACCACTTGATTGAACGCTAGGAATAGACTCCAGCAGACCTTGTGTATACGGATGCTTGGCACCATGGAAAATATCATCCACAGCACCCGATTCTACAGCCCTTCCCAGATACATCACCAAAACATCACTGGCCATTTCTGCAATCACTCCCAGATTGTGAGTGATCAGCATAATAGCCATTTTATAATCTTCTTGTAGTTTTCTGAACAAATCCAAAATCTGAGCCTGAGTCGTTACGTCCAACGCAGTAGTAGGTTCATCAGCTATCAGCAAACGTGGGTTACAGGAGATTGCCATCGCTATCATGGCACGTTGTCTTAAACCACCACTAAGCTGGTACGAATATTCATCGTATCTTTGAGAGGGACTAGGTATACCGACTGTATTCAGCAATTCTTCAGCCCATTCCCTTGCCTCTACCGGGGTTTTATCCTGATGTAATCGAATAACCTCTGACATCTGATTCCCTATCGTATGTATGGGGCTAAAAGACGTCATCGGCTCCTGGAAAACTAGAGCTATATCGCCTCCACGCAGGTTACGCATTTCTAGGCTATTGGGCTTCTGATCAGCGATATCGAATTTTGACCCATTTTCGGGGCTCCATCCAATTTCACCACCTGCGAGATGGCCTGGCTTATCCAAAATTTGCATTATCGCTCGGCCAACGGTGCTTTTCCCGCATCCGCTTTCTCCGACCACCCCAAGAGTTTGTCCTGGGAAAATATCGAAGCTTACTCCATCCAGTGCCTTAACAATCCCTTCATCAGTAGGATACTGAACTTTTAAGTCTTTAACCGACAGCAGCGCCGATCCTGAATTGTTAGTCATAAAATCACCCTCACTATCCGTACGGGTCCGCGGCGTCTCTTAATCCGTCTCCCACGAAATTGAAAGCCAGCACAGCTATGATAACTGGAGCAGCGATCAACATGAGCCAAGGATACAAAGCCACAGTTTGTACATTCTGGGCATCCTTCAGCAAAACCCCCCAACTAATTGCCGGAGGTACCAATCCTAGTCCTAGAAAACTCAAGGCCGTTTCGCTAACGATCATAAAAGGAATTGCCAAGGTAGCCGAAGCTATCAAGTGGCTTGCGAAATTGGGGACCATATGCCTTATTATTATTCTAAGGTCACTGGCTCCGGCCAATTTGGCCGCCATAATAAAGTCATCTTCCCGCATGGCCAAAAATCGGCCCCTTACAACCCTAGCCAATTCCGTCCATGCATACAAAGAAAGAATCACGGTTATAGCCAAATAAATTCTCGTTATACTCCAATCACGAGGAAGAGCTGCGGCCAAAGCCAACCACAACGGTATGGTTGGTATTGAGCGGAGTATTTCTATAGCTCTCTGTACGACAGTGTCTATTATCCCTCCGTAGTAACCCGATAGTCCTCCAAGCAAAACTCCCAATACAATACTTATAGACACTCCGACCAATCCAATAGTTAAGGAAATCCTTGTCCCGTGTAATATCCTAGACAGGAGATCTCTACCGAATCCATCTGCTCCTAGGAGGTAGACAGGCCTACTACCATTGGGGTTTTCGTCAGTTACCATATCGGAATCTTCAACTAACACTAAATGTCTTCTAGTTTTAAACAATCCCCATAATTTATACTCATATCCCTTAGCAAAAAACTTTACGGGAAGCTTAACGTCTGGGTCTACATCAAATTCTTTAACGAATGTTTCCAAGTTCAACTTGCTTGTTATCTTGTAAACATGGGGTGAGAAACCATCATTAAACCAGTGAATATCTTGAGGCGGAGCGTAATTCACTTTTTCGTTTGATATCGATGGATCTTGGCTAGAAAGAAAGTCTGCAAATGCCGCTACCAGGTAGAACAAGGCAATTACCACAACAGAAACCATTGCCATCTTATGCTTACGAAATCGCCACCACATAAGGAGCCAGGGACCAGCTACATTTATATCGGTCTCATTGTTAGTGGCACTTACTGCCGCTTGATCTGTTGCCATTACTATCCCTCCACTCTGCTCCGAGGGCCGCACCGAAATTTAAACTCGATTTGTTTCGGGACTATCCAAATAAATTACCTTCAACATTCACTAGGAGGTGATTCTAACAGATTATAGGTAGTAGTTGGAAGACCCTAACCTTGGGAGTATCACAAACACCATCAACAAAGAAGGTTTCAGATTTTAATAAGCAATGAGTAAGCAAGTCTTGATTGCCTAAAAATAGGTCACAATCCTTCTGCGTGTTAGTCTAAAGCTAAACTTATAATCTATAATCACCAGTCAAACTCAAACATGTATCTAGTAAATATGCTACCAAAATCATCAACTATCAATTCACTTCTTCAAGCCTCATTGCAAATTTGTGCTTTGATTGCTATAAGTTGTGTTGGCCTGCTGAATATATCTTGTGGGATCTTTGAAACAACCATCCAAAGAACACCAGAACCAATACCTGTACCGCTAACTTCAACTGCAAAAATTGATGAAAACAATTCCCTATTAGTCCACATCTCTGGTGAAATCAATTCCCCTGGAAATGTATATGTGGAGTATTGGTCAACCGATACTCGCAGACTCCGATCAAAAACCTACGAATCTTTAGGAACCACTTACACCGCTCATGCCACTCGATTAAAACAATCCACTCAATATTCATACCAGGTATTTGGCATCAATAAAGATGGCGAGTATGCACCCGGTCCTAAAGGGCTTTTCAATACCGGTATACTGCCAGAGGGTCTTTCCAATGCTGAATTCAGGGTAATCCAAGGGCAATTCACGCAAGAATTAATATTCATGGAGTTCCGTCAACATGAATTTGTGGGATTAGTTGCGTTCAATAAGACAGGGGATGTTGTTTGGTATTTCCAACCACCGGATGGAGAACAGCCATACGTAATGTCCCAACGCCCAAATGGTAATATCGTCTACTTGGCCGGATACAAAGGAGGTACCACGGCATTGGGCATTGTAGAAATAGAGCCTATCGGAAATGAAATTGCTCGCCATCTTGACGACTGCCAAGGGTACGGACCTATCCATCATGAAATCCAAATATTACCAGACGGAAATGTGATGTACCTGTCTCGAGATATTCTTTGGTCAGGTATAACGGAACGCCCATTTCCTCAGGAAGGAGACACCATTGGAATTTGGAACCCTGTTACAGGTTCAGCAAAAGTTGTATGGAATATTTTTGATTTCATCTCACCAATAGATCGAGTGGAACCGATTTCCAATTATCGACTTCCCGGACATCCTTTATGGGGCGGATGTGAACGTGACAGAAGTGTTGAAGACTGGAGCCATGGTAATTCAGCATCCATGGATTCCGACGGAAATATTATCGTGTCCCTAGGCCATCTAAATCAAATCATATCTATTGCCCCAGACTACAAATCTTTGAACTGGAGGCTAGGTGGCCCCGGAAGTGACTTCTCATTCACTAGTCATAGAGATAGATTTTATGCACAGCATACTGCTATTCCGCTTGAAAACGGAAACGTACTTTTATTCGATAACGGCAATCGCCGGCCCGAGTCTGAGGGAGGCCAATTTTCCAGAGCCCAAGAACTATCTCTAGACATGGATAACAAGGTAGCCTCTACCGTTTGGGAATATTCTCATCCGGCAAAGCTGTTTTCTATATGCTGTTCCAGTGTTGAGCGCTTAGATAATGGCAACACTCTAGTGATGTTTGGAAGTGATTTCGCCGATATATGTTGCCGAATCTTTGTGATTGTCGAGGGCGACCAAGATGGAAGAGTTGTTTGGGAGGTCCACCACACGTCACCAGGCAAACCGAATCAATACCGTGTATATGCCTCAAATTCAATCATGGGCGAGTATGAAGTACAGCCTTCAATTGACTGAAAACTCCCAACGCTTAATTCAAGGCTGGGATAGTCTATGCGACGATTTCTCTGAAAAATGCTGGTTGTACGTTACTCAGTTTTCAATTTTTATTCGAGGATCGAAAATGGCAAGCAAAACATCAGATATCATTGTCCCTATCACCGTCAAAACGCCAAGCGCTAACATGATTGTCGCAGCTAGATAGAGATCCTCTTCTATCAATGATGTCAACAACAGAGGACCCAAAGTAGGAAGACTCAACACTATCGACACAATCACGCTACCAGACAGCAAAAATGGCAGCAAATAACCTATCGTGCTTATGAAGGGATTGAAGGCAATTCTTACAGGGTATTTAAGCACCAGTTTCCATTCCGATATTCCTCTTGCGCGAGCTGCAACAACGTACGGTTTGGACAATTCATCAAGTAAATTGTTCCTCAATATTCTTATCAATCCAGCCGTACCGGCTGTTCCAAGAACGAATGCGGGGGCCCATAGATGTTTTAGTGCATCGAGAAATCTAGCGAAACTCCACGGAGCGTCCATGTATTCTGGGGAGTAAAGCCCCCCAACACTAATTCCAAAATAGGAAAATCCTACCCACATCAGTGTCAACGCCAGGAGAAAGTCTGGTACCGCAAGTCCAAGAAACCCCACAAAAGTCACCGCATAGTCCCCAGGCGTATTGTGTCGTAAAGCCGAATATATACCAATAGGTATAGCCAAAACCCACGTGAAAATTATGGTCCCCAATGCAAGGATTATGGTGTTTACCAATCGGTCGCCTATTACTTCTGTAATCGGCTTGTCATGTGCCATCGAATTACCAAAGTCGAGCTTCAGCAATCTGGAAACCCATTTAAGATACTGGACAGCCTGGGGCCTATCCAAGCCCAACTGCGCCCTAATTTGATCTTCCATGGCTGAGCCTTTAGTGGTTGTTCCCCATCCAATATTGTCACCTGACAACAATTGCATTACATAAGTATCTGCATAATCTCCAGGTGGCAATTGTATAGCTAGAAAAGCGAATAGGGATATGAAAAACGTCGTGATCAAAGCAAAGCCAGTACGTTTTAGAATAAATGCACCCAAGTAACCATCTCCTTGTGGAGAACTAGGTTAACCCGATAAGAATAGAAAGGCAACCCTATATAAAAGAACGCGCCCACCTTATTCAGGTGAGCGCGTATCTATCGTTCTATCCTTACAGTACGACCGGATTAATTCATCCGTTCGTTCTGATTTTTAGTAGCCTGCGTCGTTCAATCCGCCTTGGAAGTAGAACTGAACAGTTCGTCCGCTACCGGGGTTCTGTAACGCAGAAGCATTAGGAGCCCTAGTAGGAACGTTGCGGAAGTTGTTCTTTACCACGATGGTGCCATTGGCAGCAGGCGTGTGTCCGATTACTCCCACATAATAGAGCTCTTCAGACGTAATCGCCTGGGTCTCTATATAGTTCTGAGTCCTGTCAGCATAAGCCAACGTCTGTGAAGCGTCACTAAGTTCGACTAACTTCCAGAAACTCTTGTCTGAAGCAGGTGGCTCTGCGACAACTGCACCAAGGGTGTAGGAACCAGATCTGCTTGCATACC
>CAZMZE010000045.1:0-22481 GCA_964570875.1 uncultured Dehalococcoidia bacterium | reverse complement strand
AGGCGATATTAATAATTTTCCCATACTTTCTATTTATCATCATAGGAGTTATTGATTCTGATACTTTGACCACCCCTCTAACATTGACTTGATGAACAAGGTCCCAATCTTCATCGCTTGGCGAGTCTCTCATGAACCAATTTGGCTGACCGACTACACCAGCGTCATTGATAAGAATATCTAGATGGGTGAATTCTTTTACGGTTTTATTGACCATAGCAGTAATTGAGGAATTGTCAGTGACATCGACATTAATTGCTATTGAGTGCCGCCCCAGTTTTTTTACTTCCTCTGCCACTTTTGAGGCCCCTTCAATATTGATGTCAGCTATGGCTACATTCGAACCTTGACTGGCTAGTGCCAAACTAATCCCCCGTCCTATACCGCTGGCGCCCCCAGTAATCAAAGCCGATTTTCCGCTTAGATCAGCAATCATTTCTACCTCTGCAGTATTATGGATTCAGGGCTTTCTGAATAGCCATTCTATCATTTCCTACGATTAATTCAGTACCTATTTTCAATAATGGACGCCGAATCAATCGTGGTTCATCTAGCATCATTCGGATGAGTTTTTCTGAAGTTAATTCTTGTTTACTTAAACCGGTTTTCTTGAAAGAAGGGTTGTTCCATGAAAACACTTCTTTGACATCCTCCTCTCCGACAATGCTAATCAGTTCAGATTCTGAGAAAGGATCTTTAAAAAAATCTCGTTCAATTACTTCAACTCCATCTTGCGAGAGCTCCGCTCCCACTGAACGACAAGTGCTTCAGCGTCTCCAAGTATAAAATTGTATTGTGATCATGATTTATTACTAGAGCTATTCGAATAGTTCTCTATGTTTCCTTTCGGGAATTTCCCGCTGAATAGATTGTCTTGATCGGGCCACTGGTCTGGCGGGAGTTCGTAGAATGCCTCAATTTCATTGGAATCGGGGTCTAGAAAATATACACCAATTGATATTCCATGATCACCAACCCCAACTATCTGAACTTCTTTGTCTTTGAGTTCTTCATTTAGAATTTTTAAGTCTTCTAGTGTATTCATCTCCCATGCGAAATGATAGAGTCCCAGTTGACTGTTGTCCGATCCAGATGCGTTTGGACCAGCTTCCATCAGGGCCAACTCATGTGATGATTCTCCAGCAGACATAAAGACCATTTTACCGGGTATTTCGTAAGTAACCCTCAAATCTAATATACTGGCATAGAAGGTTTTAGAGACTTCCAAATCTCTTACTCGAAGCACCAAATGTCCTAATTGCTTTGGCTTGACCATAGATTGTAGGATACCTTAATTAAGAATTGTCAGTTGAGAAATCTTCAACTCGTATCATGGATCCTATTTGGTGGACTGTTTCTAGATCGTTGATTAATTTAACGGCTGTCTGCATAGATTGTTCATTTGATTCATGAGTCATAATTACAATCTCAGCGCTATGATTGGTTTGGTAGGCTGCCTTTTGAATAATAGACGCGATACTAATTTTTAGCTCCCCTAAAATTCTGGTTATTTGTGCTAAAACTCCAGGCATGTCGTTTACGATGAGTCGAAGGTAGTATTTTGTATTCAGGGAATGTATGTCTTCAATATCCGTACTGGCATCGAGTCTAAAATCCACTTCATATTTTCTATCAGATCGAGAGCGTGCAATTGCTACAATGTCTGAAATTACTGCACTTGTTGTTGTTAGAGAACCTGCGCCTTGACCGTGAAACAGTATTCTTCCAGCCAAATCAGTCTGAATTTCAACGGCATTAAGCACACCGTTAACATTAGCAATCATGGCGTTGGTTGGAACTAGTGCAGGATGGACACGCATCTGTATGCGGGAATTGTGTTTTGCGGCTATTGACAGTAACTTAATTCGGTATCCAAGGTCTTCCGCATATATGAAGTCATTAGGATTCAAACCACTAATGCCTTCTGTGTATACATCCGAGTCCATAACTCTAGTTTTAAAGGCCAAGGTTGATAATATGGCTAATTTATAAGCAGCATCAGTACCTTCGATATCATTAGCAGGTTCAGATTCGGCGAAACCTAAGCGTTGAGCTTCAGAAAGGGCCTCCTCAAAACTCATACCATCTTGAGACATGCGAGTTAAGATGTAATTAGTCGTACCGTTGATAATGCCATGAATCTTGGAGATGTTATTCGTAACAAGATCGTTAGATAGCGGGGATATTATTGGGGTACCTGCGCATACACTGGCCTCAAACATTACTTTCACACCATTGTTGTGAGCAGCATCCATGATATCAGTGCCAAAACGGGCCATCACTTCTTTGTTAGCAGTAACCACATGTTTGCCCAAAGAAATACTTTTCATTATGTAGCTGAAAGCAGATTTTTGGCCGCCCATAACTTCAACGATAATATCTATTTCAGGATTGGCTAGTATCTCGTCGGCGTTGTTAGTTATAAGATCTTTAGGCGGTTGGTGTTCACGTTTTTTGCCAGTGTCGCGAACCAATATGCCTCGTAGCTCTATCGGTCGACCAGCAACTTTCTCAAGATGATCTTTTTTGTGAGCCAGTATTTTCGATACTCCACT
The DNA here is from genome assembly GCA_964570875.1 of uncultured Dehalococcoidia bacterium. Classification (GTDB taxonomy): domain Bacteria; phylum Chloroflexota; class Dehalococcoidia; order Lucifugimonadales; family CATQGZ01; genus CAZMZE01. The sequence continues at coordinate 19,926 of CAZMZE010000045.1, read as the reverse complement.
CCCTACAGTTCCTAGCCCCAAGAGACCTATTCCTAAAGCGGAAGTATTGGATAATTGTGAATTCAAACTTAAAACCCGAAGGGACTTGTTTGAGGAGTCGGAGTGACTCTTGAGGTAGTTTTAAGTTCCTTGATAATCCAATCGTGGATTTCGGAGTTCAAGTCTGCGAATACCTCATGATTTTTCTTTCTTTCATTAACCCAATCTTGAAGAGCGTTAGATTTTAATTTCTCCTTGTTTTCCGGGTCTATCGATCTTGCTTCTTCAAGTTCTGAAACCATAAAGAAATATACAGTGTTCGGGTCGTCAAACCTGGGTAGGGGTTCACTCAGATCTCCCACCTCAAGATCAAAGATTGTTGCATCATACTCTGAATGGATGCCTTCCGGCGCCCACCCAAGGTCTCCTCCTCTTCTCAGAATCTCAGGATCATCACGACCAAATTCTCGAGCAACTAACTTGAACGCATCTCTTAAATTTTGTGGGTTCTTGCCGCCTTTTGTTACGGATTCTTCATACTTCAATTTCATAATTTCTACTTCGTCATCAGGCATTACAGCCATACGGTATATGTGAGCCTGTTTGGATACCGAAGGCACACTATCGCCTACAAATTGCCGGACTTTTGCCCTGATAAGGTATGTTCGAACAAATTCGCGATGATCAGACTCCGTGATAAGAAGCAGGTTTAAAAATTCTTTGTAACGTTCCCGAAACTCTCTCTGAATTTGTTGACGTTCGTCTTCTGGGGCGTTATCTCCAGTGGGGCCCAAGAGGCTCCCAATTTCTTCATCAATCTCTTTTTCTGTGACGTACATTCCCAACGTGGGTGCATTTAATTGAATTACTTGATTTTCCACCATCTCGTTGAAAGTTTTAAAAATTTCTTCACTAATTCGGAAAGTCCTGCCTACCATTGATGCGCTTTGTTGTTTGATTCTAAGTTCACGGATCATATCGCCACGATCATATTCTATGCCATCTACTGACACGATAAGATTTTTTGAAGGAACAACAAACTTGGTTATTAATGCAGCGGCTATTATCCCAACAACGATCAGCAAGGATGCTGCGATGACTACGAGTGCAGCCCGTTGTTTTCGCGGATCCTTTTTCTGCATCGCTATTTTACGACGCCTATCTATTCTGCCAGATTGGGTTCTTCTTACCGGTCCTGTCACTTAATCAGTCTCCAGAACTATTTTCTCTTAGGTTTAGTCGGTTGAGGGGGACCTGAACGATGTGACGGGCTGTTATACATACAATCATGAGTGCTATTACTACTACCTAGCCACTCCAGCAGAACTTGTGCGATGGTCTGGTGAGTATGGTATTAAAGCTAAATGTCTGGCGCGCTTTATCGCTAAAGATAGGGCCCGTTGATGCTTAGCACATGCGCCAGATTTACGTCTAGCTTCTATCTTAAATCTGTCTGTTAAGAACCTGCTCAATCTGCCAACATCTTTGTAATCAACGTAATCTATGTGATCCACGCAATAAGAACAAATTTTTCTGCGAGTGAAATATCTTGGCCTGCCTCTTCTAAAAGGTCTTCCGGACGTGCCTCCTCTGGAATCTCCCGTGCCCCTATTGTATCCAGCAGGGCCAGCATTTGGTCGCGAGTCAGTGGTCATCGTGGTCTCCATTCATACTTTACGTGTGTATTCACCAAGGTAAATCTTCGGCATCAGATTCATTACCAGTGGGCATATTTTGACTACTGGCCGAGGGTTGAGGTGGTATATTGCTCTCGAATTCAGTAGCTCCCGCCCCCTCCTGTTTTCGGTCCAGGAATACAATTTGACTGGCCACGATCTCATTTCTGAAGCGAGTTTGGCCATCATTCCCTGTCCATGAATCACTCTTCAATCGACCTTCTGCAAAAACCCGCATCCCTTTTGTTACGAATTGGTTACACTGTTCGGCCAATTGGTTCCATGCTGTTATTGTGAACCATTCAGTTTCCTCTCGCTGTTCTCCATTTGCAGTAGAATAACGCCGATTTGTTGCAAGACGAAACGAGGTGACTGGGCTCCCATTGGGTGTGTAGCGCATATCGGGATCAGTACCCACATTACCTATAACCAGAATTTTGTTGAGTGACAACAGGAATTCTCCTAAGAACTAATCTTTCGAATCGTCTTCGGCGTCTGATTGAGTTACCTGTTCGGTAGCCGGTTCTTGATCAGCCGTTTCTTCTTGGTCGGCCGCTTGGTCCTGTTCTGATTCCTCTGTGTTCGAACCAGTCGCCACAGTTACCAAATGGCGGATTATATTTTGAGAAGATCTTATAATTCTATCCAGCTCATTTATTTCGTCGGAGCTCAAAATAAATTTAAATAGAACATAGTTTCCTTCTCGATAGTTCTTAATGGGGTAGGCTAGTCGCTTGATTCCCCAATCTTCACGAGCAGATACCGACCCGCCATGGCCTGAAATGAAGTTTGTAATCATTTCCAGTGCCGTAGCGGTCTCGTCCTCGTCTGCTTCGTGACTCACGATCACTACAAGTTCATACTCTCTGTTTGTATCAGTTACCAATCTCCGCTCCAATCTAGTACCAAATGGACACTAAATTATAGCACGCGTTAATAGCAATACGCCATCTCAGAACAGGATTACGTTGTCTGGTTGGGAAAAAATCATCCAGCCACCTGCCTCAATTCAAATTATAAACAAACTTATTAGGGCAAGGTGTGAATCAATATTATTTGTATTTGAAGAGTGTTAATTATGGGTATGAATTAATCAAAACCGCTAGCGTAGCATAACAAATTAATGCACAGTCTATTTTGTTGAGGATCTCAGTAATAGAACTACACCTAAAGAGTTTTTGGTCCCAGAATATTCCTTTTGATAATCATAACGGTTTGATATGCTTCGTTATCCAAAATATAACTTAGCTTAATTTCAGGTGACATGGAGGGAAATTCCAATGAAAATATTAACAGGAGGATACCTTATACACGGCACTGGACGTGATCCAATATCAAATGCAGTTGTAGTAATTGATGATAATTCAAAATGGTAATTTTTATAAAGATACAATTTCATGAAAGAATGCTAACGGACTAATTAATTAAAGGATCTATTGAGCCTGAAGGAGATAATCAATAATGAGTAACAGATATGTACCCACTAAAGAGGAATTGAAAAATTATCTGAAACAGCATCGTAATTGGGGAAGATGGTCAGAGAATCCTGATGCAGGTGCGGTCAACTTAGTCACCTCTGATAAACGAGTTGAAGCTGCTAAATTGGTCAAGTCTGGACATTCTGTATCCTTAAGCCGGCCATGGCCAATCGAACCAACTCTAGAAAATCCCAATCCTGCTTCTTTGTACGTTATGTCTGCTGGCAATAAATTGGGTGGAGGGGCACTGGATTATATCGGTGTTTCATACCATGGTCACTCGGTAACGCACGTTGACTCCTTGTGCCACTTTTGGGATGAGGATGGTATCTGGGGTGGCCACGATCCTGCCGAGGTGATCAATTATAGTGGAGTTAAGCGCGGCTCAGTCGATGCATGGTCCGATGGAATAATAACTCGCGGTGTTCTTCTGGATGTTCCAAGACACCGTGGCACTTCATACGTAACTAATGAACAACCTGTTCATGCATGGGAGTTACAAGACATAGTTGATTCCCATAATATTGAGCTATTACCTGGTGATGCCGTAATGGTTTACAGTGGACGCGAATTATATGCCGCCGGGAATGGAGGCACATGGGGCGGGATTTGGGAAAAGCCAGGATTGCATCCATCATGCCTGACTTTTGTAAGAGACAATGATATATCAGTACTAGGGTGGGATATGCTTGAAGCATCTCCTCCTCACTATGGAGAAGATGTCACGGTGCATTCGGCCATAAGTTCGTTTGGTGTGGCTCTTTTGGACAATGCTTTGCTTGAACCGCTGGCTGAGGTTTGTGCTCAAGAAAACCGATACGAATTCATGCTTTCTATCAGCCCGTTGGTTGTGCCGGGGGGTACTGGATCACCCGTAAATCCAATAGCTGTTTTTTAGACAGGTATGTCAGGTTGTGAATCTCATTGAATTAAACTGATGAATTTGGGAGCTACATGACTGTCTTGGTTAATAGTGTTTAGACTGATTTTAGCGAGGTGTTGCTATCGATTATACAAAGCAGGTATCGAAATCTTTACGTAAGTCTGTTGAGATGCCACCAGAATTGGGGGAAGATGCAAAATATGTGTTTTCTACAACGTTTACAGATCCCCACACCATGGCTTACAGGGAATTATCTGAAGCATTGATGTATGCAATGCATCAAAATCGAGGAGTTGATCTTGCCCAATATCCCCCTTCTCAAGGTCATGAGTCTCTACGTGCGCTCATAGCGCAAAATATTCATGTTAGTAGAGCCATACAATCAAATCCTGACAGGATTTTCTTAACTGAGGGTGCAGCTGGAGGTATCCAATCTATATTGGATTTATTACTGGAGCCAGGAGATTTTGTGCTGGCAGAGGAGTTTGTTTATCACGGAACCATGGGACAATTGATTGAGAGAGGTGTGAATGTTGTCCACATACCCACTGACATTCGCGGTATGAAAACTGATTTACTTGAAGATACATTGAATGACTTAAGGGAGTCTGGAAAAACTCCGAAATTGATTTACACCATTCCTGTTTATCAAAATCCAACTGGTGTTACTTTGGATTTGGAGAGAAGACACGACATGATACGCATTGCGCGGAAATTCGGCGTCCCAATATTAGAGAATGATTCTTACGCTGACTTTCGAATTGACGGTAATTTTCTACCACCTTCGCTGATGGGTATAGACAATCAAGACTCGGTCATCTATGTATCTGCTTTCACTAAGCTTTTAGGGTGCGGTTTGCGTCTGGGGTATTTGGTAGTTCCTGAGCAGGTTGCATGCCTGCTTAACGAGACATCATTAATTTCAACCCCGAGCCATTTGTCAGCTATGGCAGTATATCAATTTTTGAGTGAACACAATCAGGACCATGTAGCAAAAGTAACTGATTCCTTGAAAGCAAAGCGCGATGCTATGGTCAATGCGCTTGATGCCAATTTCCCGAGCAATTGTTCTTGGATAATTCCGAACGGCGGAATGATGGTTTGGGTACGATTTCCAGAAAACATCAATACGGACACATTCTTACCAAAAGCATTGTCTGCAGGGGTCAAATACAATCCTGGATCAATTTTCCGAGCGGAGAGAGATGGCAGGAATTACATGAGGCTTACATATAGTTATAATTCTTTAGACGAGATAAGAGAAGGAGTAGAAATTCTTGCGAATGTATTCTATGGAGAAGGCATCTGCCATATCTAAACCAGGCTCAAGGATTCTTTCGGTGTATAATTTCTTATGGAGAGTTATGAAATGATTAAGAAGAAACGTACTTGGAAGGAAATCCTTCTTCCCACTTTGTTGATATGGGGTGTATTTCAAGTGACAGCGTTGATATGGGGTATCGCAATTTAATCAGGTGCGCGATTGTACATTGCTAGATTAACCATATTTTTGAGTGACACAGTTCTTAGTTTTATACGGAAAGGCTGTATCCAGTCTGCGGCAGCGATATCATTCTATGCACTGTTTTCTTTCTTCCCTCTGATTTTGGCAATCATATCTGTAGGAGCTTTCGCCAAGGGTTCTATTGATGACCAAATAAGATTGGCAAATGAAATTGCCCAAGTAGTACCAATATCAACGTTTTATATAACAGAGCGGGTGAATGAGGTTGTGAACGCGAGGGGCCCTATCGGGATAGTTGGTTTATTGGCTCTTTTTTGGACTGCAAGTGCTGCTTTTGGATCTATACGAAATGGAATAAATACAGCTTGGGGTCTAAAAAAATCTAGGCCATTTATTAAAGAAAGATTCAGGGATTTTCTTTTGGTAATCGGGGCTGGACTATTGATGGTGTTTATATTTTTCTTAACACCAGTATCTGCCTTATTAAGTGAGCTAGTAAACTCAATTTCACCAGGTACCGATTTATTGTTTGGGTTTTTGGGAGGCTTGATTACCGGTTTAATTTCAACAGGTGTGTCATTTATTTTCTTTACATTACTGTATCTATTCCTTCCCAATACCAAAGTAGCTTTTGGTGATGTTTGGCTAGGTGCTCTAATTGGTTCTCTGAGCTTTGAAGGAGCAAAGTGGGGATTTGTCTGGTACGTGAATACATTCCCAATATATAATGCGGTGTATGGACCTATAGGTGCGATCATGGCTCTACTAACGTGGGTGAATGTCTCCGCTATCATCTTGCTTTTTGGGGCCCACCTAGCATCTTTATACGCGACAAATCCTATAAGAGCTAAAGAAAAGACTGTATTGAAGTCGCTTTGGGCTGGTATCTCATGTGTGAGGCTTCGATGGGTTAATGAGTCAACACTATAAGCTTAGAAATCTCCTGACGTTATTGTTCATTACAATATCTTGCTCCTTGTTATTTCTCTCGTGCTTGGACAATTCCCAAAGATTAGAAGATGGAGATCCTTCTAACTACCAAGTCTCTGACCAGCCTGAGCGATTTCTTAGTGATTCAAACATTTTAAATGACAAAACATTACAAAAAGTTACATTGGGTATTGATTCCCTTCCGTCTCTTTCCGGACTAGTTGACCAAGTCGAATCCACAGTTGTTTCCATATCGGTAGAGTCTCGTGCAAGAGGCTTGTTTTTCGATTTCACTGAGGAAGGAGCAGGTACAGGGATAGTGGTTAGGCCAGATGGCTATTTAGTTACAAATCTGCATGTAGTACAAGATGCCGATACGGTACTTGTGACTATGCCTGACGGGTCGTCCTACGAGGCACAGGTCATAGGAATGGATCGCCTCACAGACTTAGTAGTATTGAAAATAGAAGCGAAAAATTTAGATGCGGCTATATTTGGTAATTCAAGCCAACTAAGAGTGGGTGACTGGGTACTAGCTTTAGGTAATGCTCTAGCGTTGAAAGGGGGACCCAGTGTCACTTTAGGCATTGTGAGTGCTCTGGGCCGGACAGTGAGAACGCAAGAATCAGAAGATTTGTATGACATGATTCAAACTGATGCTGCGATCAACCAAGGAAATAGTGGAGGTCCATTAGTCAATATGAATGGAGAGGTGATCGGAATAAACACAGCTGTTTTTCGTGAAGCTAATGGCATTGGTTTCACGGTTAGTTCAAACGTGGCTAAGCCAATTATAGATAGCCTGATAGACCATGGTAGAGTAGTAAGGCCCTTGATGGGAATAATGGGGCGGGATGTTACAGCTGCTTTGGCAAGCCGGCTTGGCTTGGAGGTGGAAGATGGTATTGCTATTATTCGATTGGACAGAGATGGACCAGCTTACTCAGCAGGTATGAGGCCTGGAGACATTATCGTGAGGCTTGATAACCAATTAACTCCAGACATGGCTAAATTTCTGTCTATTCTATGGACACGTGATGTAGGTGACACAGTTGACGTCGAATACATGAGGGGAAACAAATCTATTACCACAGTGGTTATTCTTGCTGAGAGGGATGATGATCGAAGATGATCAAATTAATTAGAGATTTTTTCTCCAACCAATATTGTTACTGAACCTAGGGCACGCTTTTTATGAGCTATTATTCTCAATCCGGATTCTTCCATAATCGCACTGACTTCACGTGCGGTAAGAAATTGATCTACTGATTCGGGTAAATAAGTGTAAGCAGCTCGGTCTTGGGCTAAAAAGGCTCCTAACAATGGTGTTACCTTACGAAATCCACTTGAGAAAAATCCATTGATTAAGTTTCTTTTCTCAAGTCTGACTATTTCTAGTATTGCAACACGACCACCTGGTTTTAACACTCTCACGGTCTCAATCATGGCCTCCTTAAGGTTGACAAAATTACGGATGCCAAATCCGATAGTTATGGCCGCGAAATAGTTGTCACAAAAGGGTAATTTGTGGCTATCCCCTACCAGCAAAGAAATATTTTTAGCTGGCCTTAAAGCAGTTATTTTTGTCTTAGCTTTTCTAATCATCGCTTCAGTTGAATCGATACCTAAAGATTCTGTAACAGTTGATTGGCGATCAAGCTCTATAGCGAAATCACCTGTACCTGTCGCTATATCTAGAGCTGGCCCGATCAAATCTTCTGAAACTAATTTAGCAGCTGTTTTTCTCCACGCATGGTGTCGTCCCGCCGACATGATATTGTTAAGCAAGTCGTAATGTCCGGATATACGAGTAAACAGCTTATTTATATGAATATGTCGGTCTGATCCTTTAAGGTGTACCAGGATTACCCCCGGGGAATTTTCCTTCCAGATACCTGATTGAACGAGGTATTTCTTTTAGCAAATCACTAGCTATAGTGCCAACAACTCCATAATTTTCTACCGATCGGTCTCCTGCTAGACCATGTAGATACACTCCCAAGCCTGCTGCTGTCATTAAAGACAAGCCCTGAGCTAGCAGACTCGTTATGATTCCGGATAAAATATCACCAGTACCTGCTGTAGCCAATCCAGGGTTAACGAAAGGGCTTACCAATACCCTTCCTTCGGGGCTTGCAATTATCGTATTAGCGCCCTTCAAAACAACGACCTTATCCCATTGTTTAGCTGAATCTCTTGCTAAACCTATGCGGTCAGGGTTGGTTCTGGCATAATCATCCCTTCTTAACCTACCCATTTCGCCTGGATGAGGAGTCAATATTGCTTCATGATCAAACATCTTCCACCATGGGCTATTTGCAGAATTATTGAGAGATAGGATGTTTAGTGCGTCGGCGTCTACTACAGTGGGGGGTAGCCTTCTGCTTGAATAAAGTATTTCTTCTACTAATCTTCTAGATGAGAATGATTGGCCTAGTCCACATCCAAGAAGTAGCGAATTGTGGCCAGTAACTTTATTTAGAATTAAAGCGCTGGCCCCATCACCTATAGAGCCCATTTCATTTTCTGGTAGGGGCAAGTAGGTAGGTTCTGGCGCAGCGGTACTTAATGGAGCTACAAGGCTTTTTGCCGTAGCTAATGTAACGAGTCCTGTTCCTGAACGATAGGCTCCCATAGAGGCCAGATGAGCTGCTCCAATGTAGTTTTCAGATCCGGCTACGATCAAAACTTTTCCGTGACTGCCCTTGTTAGAAGTTGGTTGGCGTCTAGGGACGTGTTTGCTGGCCCAGTCGTCAGTTAATAGCTCTATGGAATTCGAGTGTGACAATGTATATTTGAGCCCTATGTCTTCCACGCACAATCTGCCGACAAAATCAGCACATTGCAAAGAAAACAAACCAATTTTCGGAAAACCTAGGGCAATCGTCAGATTGGCGATCTGGCAAGATGGGTCGATCGAGCCTGAATTAGCGTTAATTCCCGAAGGAACATCGACCGAGACCAATTTCAGATTAGGCTTCCGACTTTTAATTTCCCCAAGCTTGAGCAATATTGATTTTATGGGTTCGGATATCGGTCTATTTTGCCCTGTTCCGAGAATAGAGTCTATAACTATAGTAGATTTATTCAGAATACCAGTTAATGTGGACAGTTTTGTATCTTGATCAACTGATACAACATTAATTCCTGTGTCTGAATTAGGTAAAAAGCTGGATTGAATTTTATTGATAGGAGCGCATAAATAGATCCAGATCCGATACCCGTTATTTGCAAGATACTGCGCAGCAACTAGTCCGTCAGATCCGTTATTGCCTGGCCCTACAAGAATTGTGATGTTTGTTTTTACAGGGTATAAAGCGAGGATTTTTTTAGCTATAGCTTCACCGGCTCTGTCAATCAGGTCGGATGTAGATAAACCCTTCATGGAAGAGGTTTCTTCGATCTGCCGCATCTGGCTGGGATCAACTACTTTTATTGTACTCATGTGCCTTCATCTATTTCTCCTACCACAGAAGCAATAGCAAATTCTCTGGAATGAGAAAGGGATATCGCCCATAGTTTTATCCCAAGACTGGCGGCACGTTTCAAGGCTCGCCCATGCAAATGGATTTTGGGAGGTCCGCCAGGTTGCCTTATCACTTCAATATCTCTCCAACCAACTCCCCTAGTACCAGTGCCGAGAGCTTTCATAACGGCTTCTTTGGCTGCAAAACGACTCGCTAGCTGAGGGGCACGCCCTCTGCAATAAATAACTTCGTTGTCGGTGTATAGGCGCTTCAGGAAACGCTCTCCATGATGTTCAGCCACTTTTCTAATCCTGGAGATTTCTATTATGTCTATTCCAGTCACTAGCATTTGATTGTAACGTGGCCCACGCTCCTAAATAGTGCGATTTGTATATTTAATATAGATATTGGTTACTAGGGAAGTTCAGCCCGCTGGATGACATCTGGGATTCGCTTCTCCCAGCCAATCGCCATTATGTGGACTCCTCTGCATATATCCTTTATATCATGAATTACCTTAGCGGCTATTTCCACACTAGCCAATCCGCGATCTTCAGCCTTATCTAAGTTTTCTATAATCCAGTTAGGAACGGATACTCCAGGTAGATTTTCGTCAAAATCTTTGGCCATTTTGGCAGATTTCAGCATTATATAACCAGCTAATATAGGTACCTTGTATTGCTCTGCAACCTTCATAAATCTTTCCAACGTGGAGGGATCATACACTGCTTGAGTTTGGAAAAACTTTGCACCAGCATCCAACTTGTCTTCAAGGCGTGCCAATTCTTTACCAAGATCTTCTGCTCCCGGATTTGCTACTGCACCAGCACAATATTCAGGTGTTCCGTTTAGCGGATTACCATTCATATCCACTCCTGATTCCAGTGACTTAATCGTTCTCAAGAGTGCTACAGCTTCCATGTCGAATACGGCCTTAGCATCTGGATGATCCCCGCTTTTGGGATGATCCCCAGTTAGGCACAAAATATTTGAGGCACCTAAAGCAGATGCTGCAAGTACATCTGCCTGAAGGGCAATTTTGTTTCGATCCCTACAAGTAATTTGTAGTATTGATTCTATTCCTCTGCTGGCGAGAAGATGTGCTACAGCTAAAGGCGACATTGACATCATGGAGCGGTGGGAGTCAGTGAGGTTGAAAGCACACACCACGTCCTTTAAGTATTCAGCTTTGTCAAAAATGGGGCCCAAATCGGTTCCTTTAGGAGGGCTAAGCTCAGCTGTGACAAGGAATTGTTTAGACTTTAGAGAATCTGAAAATCTGGTCATTGCGTTCTCCAATTGGATTTAAAATACAGCGCTAGTTATTATAATCCTAGATGTATTGCAAAGAAAGTTGAAGAAGAAGTGGGCAGCGTTATAATTACTTACTCGGAAAGAAAATTTCACCAAGGAAGTGCGATGTGACTGCTGATTTAATAGACGGAGCCCGTATAGCTGCAGAAATCAGACAAGAGGTAGCTATGGGAGTAACTGACCTAAAATCCACATACGGAATCGTTCCCAAATTAGGGGCAATACTTGTTGGAGATGACCCTGCGTCCGCAGTGTATGTTCGCAACAAGGAGAAAGCTGCTAACGAGGCCGGAATGCTGTCAGAAGTACGAAGATTTTCTTCAGACATAACTCAAGAGAAATTATTGGAAGAAATTGCCAGATTGAATAGCGACTCATCTATTCATGGATATATAACGCAATTACCTCTACCATCTCATATAGACGAGGATGAAATCATATCCTCCATTAGCCCAGAAAAGGATATCGATGGGTTGAATCCTGTAAATATAGGACGATTGGTAATGGGCCGTCCCGTGTTTGTACCTGCAACCCCTGCAGGTATTAAGGAAATGCTTTTAAGGAGTGGTTACGACACAGCAGGCAAGCATGTTGTGGTATGTGGAAGAAGCAATATAGTTGGAAAACCAGTCGCAAATCTATTTATGCAAAGGGCAGAAGGCGCTAATGCCACTGTGACAGTTTGTCACACACGAACCACAGATTTAAAAGAAATAACTCGTACAGCCGACATACTTATAGCGGCAATAGGACAGCCTAATTATGTAACCGCTGATATGGTAAGCGACGGAGTAGTTGTAATTGATGTTGGGATCAACCGAGTTGAAGCCCCGGAGAGGAAACGTGGTTACAAACTTGTTGGTGATGTAGATTTTCAAGCGGTTTCTGTCAAAGCTTTGGCGATCACTCCCGTTCCAGGTGGAGTCGGACCAATGACTATTGCCATGCTACTAAGTGGAGTTTTGAAGGCCGCCGGGTCAAACGCTGAACATTCTAAAAAATAGTCGTTCATTGTGGTAGCCTTGGGTAGTGACATTCATTAAGTCAGTTTTTTAAGTTTGGAATGTAGCACAACTTCCAGATAGCAACTCACTAAGCCACTTTATCTTAGTTTAATCGACAGGGTATCAATTGCTAAGGCCGTATGCAGATCTCCTGGTCAGGATGGCTTAGAAAATCGTGGACGATTTCTCCATAATTCTCAGTAAAATCCATTTCCATGTAATAAGCCCCATAGTAGGAAATAGGAGTGAAATCTGCAAGATTAAATAACGGCACTGAATTGAATTCGACTACTCCATCTCCAGTGCGACAGACATGTATTTTGGTATCAGACATGACGTTAGATCCGTCGATTAGCTGCATAACATCGACCCCTGAACCATCAGCCTTCGGGATGACTTTTAGGCGCCATGATGGACCACCATCCGGTAAGTTTTTTGGGTCCAAATCACTTTGCATTGTTGAACGAATGCTCATTGCGGACGTGCCTGCTATTAAGGTGTCTGTAACCATAACTCGTTCGTCCATATTAACCCGTACATCGGCAAATACTTTTGGTGTGCCATATATTTCACGGCCTGCTGGAATGCTAGAGCGTGAATTGAGATAAGCTACGGGTGCGAAAAACCCGTCTATTCCATCAATAGTACAACTCACTGATAGGACGCTTTCATTGAAACTTCCGTAGTTGCCGCTCCACCCAACTGAAAGTCCTGTTGCAATACAGAGTCCAGTTTTACCAGGCTTAAAACATTCTGGCAGTATTTTCTCTATCGCAGAGATGCTCGATTCGAAATAAACATGTTGGACTTTAACGTTTCTGTATCGAGCTGGAGGCATGGGATAGTATGTCGAAAAGGCTGGCATACTGTTGATTTGACTTAACGGTATTTGCATTTGTTACCTGTCCAATTAACTATTTCAGGTTTTGGTTTTATCAAAAAGAATGGTACTAGAAATTATTACCTTGGTTCCTTTATGAAGACCATGCTCCAGAAGCCATGTATCCTCCATCAACGTTTACGTACTCGCCTGTAATGAATGACGCTTTCTTACTGGACAGAAATAATACCACGTTGGCTATGTCCAGTCCTGTACCTATTCTTCCGAGAGGATGCCCTTTGCCCCATTGAGCTAATGTATCATCTGTGGATCCATCCTCCAGGTTTGCCATGGATCGAACCATTTCTGTATCGATGGTGCCCGGATTTACTGCCACTACTCTTATGTTTTCACGAGCATAATCCAAAGACAGTTGTCGAGTCAGAGAGAGAATCCCTCCCTTACTAGCTGCATATGCAGGCACGAGTTTTTGGGATTGCAAACCTTGAACGCTGGCAATATTGATTATTGAACCTCCGCCTCGCTTCCGGATTTCCGGTATACAGTATTTTGCCATCAGGAAATAACTCTTAAGATTTACGTCAATTATCCGATCCCACATTTTCTCAGATGTGTCCTCAGCATTTGTATATGATGCAGGCCCTTGAATTCCTACGTTATTTACTAACACATCAATTGATCCCAGACTGGAGACTGTTTTTATGACTGCTTCTTTACAACTTGGAGTATTGCCAAGATCAGCTTCCACTAATATTGCCTTCCCTCCCGTTGAATGTATCTTGGAGACTGCGGATTTTCCAGCTTGAGCATCGATGTCCACAATCGAAACCGACGCTCCCTCATTAGCGAAAGTTTCTGAGATACTTCTTCCTATGCCAGTAGCACCGCCTGTTACCAATACTACTTGTCCATCAAACATGTTCATGGTTCGACCTCCACTAGAGTCTTGTATTGACACTTCGAGACTAATATTAATCAATTTTTCTTTGACTGGAAATGGGGTAAGCTGTAGAATTGGGATACCATCTAGTCCATAAGGATATTGTCAGTTTGGAGATGTTATGACTACTCAACAACCGTTGAATATATCTATTAGCAAAGGCGCTGCAGAACATGTCCGTGCGTTTGCTGAGCAGTCGGGTAAAGCGGAAGCCAGTCTTCGTGTAGGTGTGAAGGGGGGAGGATGTTCTGGATTGACTTATATGCTGGACATTGTTGATGAACCTCAGGAAAATGATAAAGTGATCGAGGAGAATGGCTTGAAACTCTTCGTAGATCGCAAGTCTTATGTCTTTTTGGCTGGCACAACCCTCGAGTATTCTGGAGGACTTAACGGTAAAGGGTTTGTTTTTAACAATCCCAATGCCAAAACTACTTGTGGGTGCGGTACCTCTTTTAGCGTCTAGCTGATATTTGCTCTCATGTTCGCTGGATTTATTTTCGACACATTTTTCTCGATGTTTAATTATTTAGAGCTGCTCATTAATGACTTCTACAGTATTAAGTGAATCAGGTCAATATCCCAACGAATATTGGTTCTCTACGCAAAAATGTGGAGTAATAGACCGGTCTGATATGTCCAGATTGCGTATTAGTGGAGTGGACTCGCTCGATCTTTTGGATAGACTTTCTACCAACGCGCTGCTGGAATTAGTGCCAGGTAGTAGCTTGCACACTGTTATGACCACGAATAAAGGCAGAATAGCATGTCTGTTGCTGGTAGCATCCTTAGGTGACCAACTCATATTGATGACTGGACGTAGAGATGGAGAAAAGGCTAGTGAACTAATCGATTTTTATACTTTTTCTGAAGATGTTCAAGTAGAAGATATCGGTGACCAGACTGGCCAGTTGTCTTTGATGGGACCGGGTTCCGGTTTTGTCTTGGATCAACTGGGTGTCGGTGAATTGAATCCATCTGAGTGCATATCTGTGTCGGTGAATGGAATACCACTCACCGTAATTCGCAGTGAATTTATTGCACAACCTTCATATGATTTGATTATCCCAGCGCAGTCTCTTAAAGACCTAAATGACATGTTGCTCACCATCGGAGGTGTTGAGATATGTTCCATATCAAAGGAGACGCTAAATTTAGTTCGTATTGAGCGTGGTATACCGGAATCTGGATTTGAGCTCACAGAGGAATATAATCCACTGGAAGTTAACCTGAAAAACCACATTAGTTTCAATAAGGGCTGCTATGTTGGTCAAGAGGTTGTTGCTAGATTGGACACTTACGATAAAGTAAAACGACGCTTAGTGGGATTAACTTGGCGCGACGAAATGATTTTCGAATCTGGCGCCAATATATTTTATGATGGTGATAACATCGGTACTTTAACCTCAACAACAAAATCACACCAAGCTGGTAGATTTATTGGACTGGGAGTGGTAAAGAAAGCTTACACAGAAGCAGGTACTGAACTACATATAGTCTCTGAAGCGCAAGATATTTCAATAAAGGCAATTGTGGAAGCATTGCCTTTTGGCGGTACAAGCAACCGCGCGAATATGTAGTGTGTTTTGGTAAAAATCGTTTAACAGAGAGTTTGTTTCATTATGACTGATGACCTGGCTTTTGAGTCGGCCTATCAAATAAGCCAATTGATTGTTGAAAAGCAAGTGTCCCCTGTTGAGATTGTGGAAATATTCTTGAACCGAATCAGTTCTTTCGATGTGAAGCTTAACTCATATATCACTGTTGCATATGATGAAGCGCTCAGAGACGCAAAAAATGCTGAAAGTGCTGTTTTAAGAGGGGCTGAAATTGGCCCTCTCCATGGAGTACCAATTTCAGTAAAAGATTTGGAACTAACAAAAGGGATAAGGACAACATCGGGGAGTCTTGTATTTAGAGACCGAATCCCAGATGCGGATTCCATTGTTGTACAGAGGATAAAAGAATCCGGAGCGATCATTATTGGTAAAACCAATACCCCAGAGTTTGGGTATTTGGGTACTACTGAGAATCTTATTGGGGATCCGTGCGAAAATCCCTGGAAGGCGGGATACACATCTGGAGGATCTAGTGGAGGAGCAGCGACTGCACTGGCATCGGGACTTTGTACTCTTTCTCAAGGAAGTGACGGTGGTGGATCAATAAGAATACCGTCCAATTTTTGTGGAGTATACGGGATAAAACCAACGTTGGGTCGGATACCACTATACAAGTCTAGGGATGCGGAATTCGTCCAAAACCAACTCAGCCAACCTGGACCAATGACCCGGACAGTCTTGGATTCAGCACTGCTACTTCAGATACTTTCTGGTCCAGATCCAATAGATCCTGGGGCGCTACGCAGCCCGCCACCGGATTTCGTTGCCGCCACTGCTGCGGATGTCAGTGGGATTCGAATAGGGTGGAGTTCTGATTACGGCTATGCATCAGTTGATCCAGGCGTTATCAAAGTTACCAGTAAAGCGGCGCAAATTTTTGAGGAACTTGGGTGCGTGGTGGATACCGTCAACTTCTCGGTAGGCGAGCCATTTGACGCATTTTGGAACATTTTCTGCGCCAGTGGATTTGCCCGCTACGGCCATTTGTTAGACACGGTTACTGATAGCCTGACTGACTATTTCAGAGCAGGCCTTGAACATGGGAGGGACGTGACTGGTTCTGCATATTCAAAAGCTATGGGTGAAATAGATCAACTCAAGTACACTTTTGAAGATATTTTTGAAAAATATGATCTGTTGCTTTCACCAGTGACTTCCGTACCGTCATTCCCCGTAGGAGAAAAACCTTCGCAAATAAATGGGAAGGAAGTTCACTCCTGGTGGGGATTTTTCCCATTTACTTATCCTATAAACATGATAGGTTGCCCCGCTGCAAGCGTGCCATGCGGATTTTCGTCTGAAGGTATGCCTATAGGATTACACATAGTGGGAAGACGAGGGGAAGAAGCAACGGTTCTAGCAGCCTCGGCAGCTTTCGAAAAAGCTAAGCCTTGGAGTGGATATTTGCCAACTTTGGCTTGACATATTTCTGTAATTGCTAAGATTTGTCATCAAGACTCAAGAATCGAGCACTCTTTGCATACAGATTCTGGGATGAGGCCCCAACGCATCAAATAGTTGAATACAAAGCATCCGGCACAGAACCCAATTATTGATTCAAGCGCAGTGAATACCACGAGTACAAATAATATTACGTTAGCAAAAATTTCTGCACTGAATACGAAATGAGCTATGATAGCTGCACTTGAGAAAATCAGTCCAACTAATTGTGCAAACCGTTTTGGTGGTCCTGGAACATCCTTGTTGTTCAGTAATGGTGCGAGTACTCGCGTAGCTAATTGCCCCATAGGGCTTAATTTAGGCCCTGTCAGTACTCGGGCTATGAAACCGTATGCTAGTACAAACATGAGCCAATTGTAATCTGTTAACAAAATAGCAAGAGTCAGAATCATAACCATTCCTGCTACCATTCTGGCTGCGACTTCGTTCACAGGATTTGGAAATCCGAATAAATCTTTAATCAGGTGATATTTGGGTTCCATGATTGACCTCTTGATATGATTGGCGTGCGGGTCGATATAAGTACCGCATCCGGTGATGCTCAAATCTTTGCTAAGCTAATTTCCACCAGAATGACTTCGACGATTTTTAGTTAAGCTTACATGTAAATATACTGTCAAAGAGTATTATTGTATAGTTAGTTGTATCTGCGCTTGGACTGGATCGACATGTGGGGCCCAGATGTGGAAATTGATGTGTATTGTTTAGGAGAGTCTGATTGCGAATTCTTATTACATCTACCTCGACGGATATGGGCAAAATTCTTACAGAAGGACTCTCCGATGATAAGGAAGTAGTTCAGCTTGACCTGAGTACAGCCTCAGACCCTTCAACGTCAACACTCGATTTAATCAAGGGAATTGATGCGATTGTTCATCTGTTGGACACTGATATCAAAACAGATGTAAGTACATCACTGGACTTGGCGATGCGCGGGACATACGATTTATTGTGGTTGGCTGGCCAACAAGGAATATCTAGGGTTGTGCTTTTAAGTTCACTAAGTTTGTTTGGTAAATATGACGGAGATATGCGTGTTACCGAGACGTGGCGACCTACAGTTACTACTGCCCCAAAAATTCTATGTAATCACCTTGCTGAGTATGTATGCCGCGAATTTGCCAGAGAGGGCCGACTTAGTATTGTATGCCTGAGGTTCGGTGAACTGGTCCTGGATCCGAGTCAGCAAAATATTGACTCCGGAATTTATCCTGAAGATGCTGTCCATGCTGTTAAAAGAGCTCTGGAATTTGATTTGCCTCTGGGTAAGACCACTGAGCTTCCGCAGCGTTGGAATATTTTCCACGTACAATCTGAAACTCAGAACCCTAGATTTCCTATAGACAATGCCCTTTCAATATTAGGGTTTGAGCCTGCTCAGAGGTACCACGGGTGAAAATTCTACTTCTTGGAGCTAATGGTTATCTTGGTCCTCACGTGATTGCAGCAATTGGAGACGATCATGAGTTACTTATCACTGATTTGGATGACAATGGTCCTAGTGGCGCAAAAAATTACCGTAAAGTAGATGTCTCTGATTTGGAACAGGTGCTGGATGCGGCATCCGGAATGGATGCAATCATTAATTTATCAGTACTTCGTTATGAACCCAAAATAGCCTTTGACGTTAATGCTCGGGGTTGCTACAACGTAATGGTAGCAGCAACACGACACGGTATACGGAGAATAATAAACACTGGTCCCCATTTCACTGTAACAGGTGCAACTTATGAAGAATCGGACTATGGTATAGGTCCAGATTCCCCAACTCAATCTGGCACTAATCTTTACGCCATAACCAAATCTCTAGGACAAGAGATTTGTCGAGTGTTTACAGAGAATTACGACGTCTTCGTCATTATGTTGATGTTTTATAATTTCAGAGATACAGAGAATTCTCAAAGTGGAAGAGATGTTTTTATGGCGGGTGGCGGTAGTTATACAGATACTCCTTTCATCGTCTCATGGAAAGACGCAGGCTCCGTTTTTGATCAAGCGTTGAAGGTCGATCTTGAAAAATTAGAGTCCCGCTGCGAACAATTTTTTGTACTTGCTGATACACCCCACGGGAAATTTTCAAATGAAAAAACAAAGCGAATTCTTGGCTGGCAACCTATAGACTCACTCGATTTGTACTGGAAAAAATAACCCTCTATCAAAAACTGTTAGTCATGAATTCAAACCAACATTCATTTTTATCT
This sequence comes from uncultured Dehalococcoidia bacterium, assembly GCA_964570875.1. Lineage (GTDB taxonomy): Bacteria > Chloroflexota > Dehalococcoidia > Lucifugimonadales > CATQGZ01 > CAZMZE01. The sequence goes on along the minus strand of CAZMZE010000045.1, from coordinate 668 downwards.
GATTTGCATGTTTGCCGGAAGGCATAAAATTCCGTTAACCAAGACCTGACTTGCCTTGACGTGGTTGGTATCTGAGGTAATAGTTTTAACGACAAGGGTTGTTCTTGAAGTTAGCGGGCCGCGCCTAATCGCAAAACACTTGGAGAGGTTCTAGTTTTAGTGGATATTGGCAGATATTTACAATTTGGTTTTTCCCTAGGGACCGCGCCGTGTTATTTGGCACCCGCCATAGGCTTGAGTGTTTTATTGTTAATGATTGCTTCAGGTTGTTCACGACCTGATGCGCAGCGGCTGTATTTCACATCAGATAGAGACGGCAACCTTGAAATCTATTCCGTAAATCTTAATAACGGTACAGAGCAAAATATAACGAATAGTGGAGAAGATGAGAGATTTCCCACGATATCCAAAGATCGTAAAGCTATAGTGTTTTTGACTGAGCCTAAGAATACTAATCCCATCGATAAAGTTGATAATATTGTAGAGACAATGAACATAGATGGTACTGATAGATTTTCACTTACCCGTAGGTCGGCGGGTGTTCACAGTGATGCTAGATGGTCTCCAGATGGAAAAAGAATAGTTTATTTAGTGGACAACCGAGGCGAAAGGCAGATACTGATTTCGCCTTTAGGTAGCAAAGAAACAACCTTGTTGACAACAATAGC
>CAZMZE010000044.1:0-19049 GCA_964570875.1 uncultured Dehalococcoidia bacterium | reverse complement strand
ACATCAGGGGGTACCAGTCCATCCTCAGACGGAAATCCTTCCGCAAATTTTGAAACGATTAAATCAGCGTGAGAGTTTTGGAAATAGGTAGTAACTATGGCAGCAATCTTGGGTTTAGCCATCGGGTACACCATTAATAGACTCAAACATCACATTAAATATTTTCACTGCAATGGTAAACCTCTCTTGAGGGAAATCAGTGCGTCACAACAGGCCCTGATATGTCAATCTAAGTTACTTTCACCATGGCATTTTCAGTTTCTAAAACTAAAATCCAATCTTGAAAGGCGGGAGGCCTGGACCAATCAGGTCTCCAATTACCTTCGGAATCAGGTTCAACTATACCCAATTCCTGCCTAGAACCATCTACCGGATTGAATAAACTTGCCTTATAGCAAATATTGGGTTCAATATTTTTGACCCCCAATCTCCAGATTTGCAAACCTCTTTTAGAAACCTCTCCTGGCACATAAATCACTCTTACCTGCTCATCTATTCCTGCGGCATAAGCTCCAAAAAACTCACACTTAGTGGCTGGGTTTTCTACCCAATCTTGTCGTGGACGAAATTCCCACCATCTAAAGCGTTCCAAAATACTCTTGCCTAACCCCAATTGTGTTGAACCTGGAAGTCTGCTTGCCTCCTGCCAAGAAGTATCCCCCCAAGACTGCCCACCCGGGGATTTGCCGTAAGGTGTCTCTTTACCATTGACTTGCCACACTCCATTGGCTCCATAAGTATGCCCAGCTGCACCAGATAGCATGCACAACCAAAACATAAACCTCTGAACCTCTTGCCTGTTAACCTCGGCCAAACCCTCGTATGTCACTTCTCCGTTTATTACAGGTTTGATGGGATTTGCCTCGTAACCCTCTGAAACTATTCTATAGGTGTCTAGTAGACTTTGTCGGTCAGCGTGCCCAGTCTGAAGCATATTGATGTCTATAGAAGACATATTTTCTACATCTTCCGCTCCACCGCTAGGGCCTGATGGATGTACAGTTACTAGACGATCATAAGGATCTGTCTCTTTAATAAAAGAAGCTATTTCAGTCCAACCTCGAATTTGAAATTCTCTTTCGCTATCTTTATTTTCAGACAAATAGAACGGAAACGAAGCTTCACCAGCTATACACCAAACAACCGGATATGCTCCATACCGAGCCAGTAGATATCTCCAAAATTTTTTCATTTTATCTACACCCATGAGGGGCAAGTAGTAACCCCAGCAAGCAAATATACATGGCATCAATCCGTTTCGAACCAAGTGATGAATTCTCAAATCGGCCATATCGTAATATGCTGGATTAACTTCCTCAAAATTCGCAGTCCATGGATACCCCGCCTCATTTTGCTGGCGAGTGTCTCTCCAACCCATATCGGGATAGAGCCCCATAACAATCTGTATAACAGAAAATCCTTTGTCTATCCTGTCCCTAGTAAGTGATTGAAAATCTCCAGGCCATTCTAATCGTGAACATAGGCCCATCCACCACGTGTCAGCAAGCCAAAAAAATGGAGTGTCGTCGAAATGATGAAGAAATCGTCCGTTATCACTTACTTTCAACGGCCCGTGTTCCATCAGTGGATTAATACCATCATACTGAACTACTTCAACAGTCCCTAAACGTTGATGCAAATCGCTATTCATAGAGTCAGAGCAATCAGAAACCCAAGTATGCGTCCCCACCTTGCTAGAAGAATACCGGACTCTCCATTCATCTCCGCCTGACCAAAATGCTGGAACACGCCGCTCAGTCCCGTCAGGATCTTTAATAAGAATATCTAGAATTACCTGGTTGAAAGGATCATCGTATGAAATCCCTGATTGAAAATGCCATTCAGTTACACAATTTTGCTTGGTTACAATCATTCTTTCATACCTCCTAGCTTGACTAATACATCAAATCCATTGCCAGATCAGGATTAAAATAACAGGAACCAGATTCATATTATAATCGTGTACCAATATATTTGTGCGTGTGAATTTTTAACTGATTTAAACACTAGTAGTTTCGTTGACAACCCGTCAATTGCCTTGCTACCATTAAATTGCAGCCATCGACCTGTTTGCCCTTGAATTCTCGTAGCCTAAATTGAGGCTAATGACGGACTGAAGGAGTCTCCATTGTCCTATGTGAAATCCCTGCGTTGTCGCGAATGCAGTACCGAATACCCAATTGAACCAATAAATGTATGTGAGTTCTGCTTTGGCCCTCTAGAAGTAATCTACGATTATGATGCGATGTCTTCTAAGGTTACAAGAGCTAGTATAGAAAGCGGCCCGGCAAGTATGTGGAGGTATCACGATTTCTTGCCAACCGATATACAATCCGCTGTAGATATAGGCACCGGGTTCACTCCACTTGTACATGCAAAAAATCTGGGCAGAATGCTTGGACTGGATCATTTATACATAAAAAATGATGCTGTAAACCCTACCTACTCTTTCAAAGACAGACCGGTATCTGTTACTACCACCAAGGCTCTAGAATTTGAGTTTGAGATTTTGGCATGTGTATCTACAGGCAATTTAATGGGATCGGTAGCAGCTCATGGGGCCAAAGCGGGTATGAAAACAATGGTGTTTTTTCCTTCAACTCTGGAAGAGGAAAAGATTGTGGGTGCTGCAGTATACAAACCTACGTTAGTAGCTGTTGATGGAACCTATGATCAAGCAAATCGGTTTTGCAGTGAATTAGCAGATAACAATCCGTGGGCGTTCGTGAACATCAATATGCGTCCGTATTACGCTGAAGGAAGCAAAACTCTGGGATATGAAGTGACAGAGCAGTTAGGTTGGAAGGCACCCGACCACTGCGTGGCACCTGCAGCATCTGGTGAACTTCATACAAAAATTTGGAAGGGCATCCAGGAGATGCGAGACATCGGGCTTATAGATGCCGCTAAAACAAAGATGCACCTGGCCCAGCCTGAGGGCTCTTCACCAATTGTTCAAGCGTTTGAAAAAGGCAGTAGTCAAGTAGAACCGGTTAAGCCTGACACAATTGCGAAATCACTGGCAATAGGTAATCCGGCATCTGGTCCATTTTCCCTCCAAACTCTCACGGAAACTCATGGAACCGCAGTTGCAGCACTTGAGGAAGAAATTGAAACAGGGATAAGACTACTGGCTGAAACAGAAGGCATTTTTACCGAAACTGCTGGAGGAGTGGTCATATCAGGATTAAAACACTTGGTGGAATCAGGCAAGATAGGCAAAGACGAAGTAACAGTTGCATTTATAACCGGTAACGGTTTCAAAACTATTGAGGTAGTCAAGAGTGATGTGGAACTGGTCCATTCAGCGCCTGATTATGATTCATTCCAAACCGCTATTGGGAATAATTAGATTACAGGGTGTACACTGTGCTGGTCAAAAAGCAAATCCTGGATTGAGGAGATAGTTAATGAGCGTAACCGTCAGAATACCGACCCCAATACGTCGGGTCACCAATGGTGAAGATAAAGTCACTGTATCAGGGGATACACTGAAGCAAATTATTGAAGCTATGGAAGAACAATACCCTGGAATCAAAGCAAGACTGTGCGACGATAAAGGCGACCTCCGCAGCTTTGTTAACATTTACATAAATGGGGAAGATGTTAGATTCCTTTCAGGTATTGATAGTCCTGTTGATTCAGGAGATGAAGTCAGTATCATCCCAGCAGTAGCTGGCGGTTAAAAATTCAACTCAACAGGCTAATCACGTTGAAAAACGTGCTTAGCGGTTTTACCCATCACCCACTCTTTTTGCACTCGTGTTCCTAATGCTTTATGAAACTGAATGCCGTTAAGTGCGTTGTGGTAACCCTCGCGATTACTCACGGGTGGGAAATCGCTCCCCCACATAACACGCTCGTGCCCAAATGCGTCTAATGCAAGTTTTAGTAATGGAGTGGGGTCATCCATCATAAACCTGTCTGAAAGTGTGTGAGGCCTCTGAATAAATTCCCCCAACCCACCGACCTTTAAATACACGTTTGGGTACTTGGAAAGATTCAGTACTCTCATGAAATCTGAATAAGGCTCTTCAATTTCATATCCAACTCCAGCCATATGCTCAATTACAATAGTAAGCTCATTTAATTCCTTTACCATCTCCTCAAACCAAGATGATGCAAATTGGTCCAACGTACCCAATGTACTCACTGGCAGTCTCAAAGATTGAGCTTTCCTCCAGATAGCTAATGGGTCTGGATCATCAGATCGATCTGCCGGCTGCATTCGAACACCGTGAGCTCCAGCGTCCGCTAATTTTTGAAGGTGATTTGTTGCTTTACTATTTTTCACTTCTACAAGTACCACTACATAAAATCTGCCTGGAAATCGGTCAGCACAATCGAATAAATATGCATTGTCATATACACCTCTATGTTGTATCAACACCCCTTTATCCACGTTGTTCAAATCCATCTGGGTAATTAACATTTCAACTGGCTCGAACCAACTCAGTCCTGCGTGGCAATGGCTGTCTATTATTTTCATTAGATGCTCCTGTTTTCTACGTGCTGGTCTTCCATTCGATAATTTATAGCACTGGAACTACTTGAGATGTTAACCTACCTCAACAATACTACTCATGAATTATAATTATCATTTATAACAAATGGATTAATTTATTTGTAATAGCCATTTGCTTGTATGATAGTTGATAATCTCGCGCTAGTCCGAAAACTCTTCGGTTTGATATTGCTCAATCAGGCAATTCAGAAACTTAATTAAGATTGGAGGTATCGTAATGAACGTTGTTTGGATAGTTGCAGACACTTTTCGACGCGACATACATCAGATGTTGGTCAGTTTTATGAAAACTACTAACTTGAACGATGAGTTGATCAAACCCAGGCTAGAATTACGACTCTGAAAAGTTATGAACATCAATATCAAAGCAATATCTACCGTTGTTGGGTTAATTACCATTATTGGATTTTTCTGGCTTCTGGGATGGGCCGTGGCTAACCGAGAAACTGTAACAAGCAGAAGCGGATTGACAAGAATCAATAAGCCTGCTCCCCCAATTAATCTAGTCCTGTTTAATGGAGGAACGTTCAAGACGGAAGATCCAATCGGGAAACCAATCTTAGTAAATTTCTGGGCTTCATGGTGTCCTCCTTGTAGGGACGAAGCTCCAATGCTAGAAAAAACGTGGCTGAAATACTCAAAAGACGTTGTTTTTCTCGGTGTAGCCATCCAAGACTCGAACACCGCAGCAGAATCATATATAGACGAATTCAGCATCACATATCCCAACGGATTAGACCTTGATGGTAAAATCACTGTTGACTACGGCGTTGTCGGACTACCCGTCACTTTCTTGATAGATTCTGCTGGCACCATCAAGAAAAGATGGGTCGGAGCGTTAAAAGAAGCTACCCTTAACGAATGGTTAGAAGAGATAACGAACACCAGTAACAAAGCTGAAATTCATAACTAGTAGACGTCTACCAGTTTCCTGATGCCGTAACTCTCCTCTTATATATCAGTATTAGTACCTAACTATATCTTTATATTTGCGGGTATCTTGAAAAGTCAAATCCTTCTTTAACCATAACTTCTATCAAAGCCGGTTGTCCAGATTTAGTGTTTTCCTTGGCTTTATTAAAGACTTCTATGAAGTCACCTGGGTTTTCTACTCTTTGAGACCATGCTCCCAGTGATTTTGCCAGATCGCTATAGTTGCCACCCAAGTAGAGGTGCTTTTCTGCAGCTTCTGGCATCGAACCTCTCTCTATGGCCATAGCTCCATTGTTAAATACCACAGTTATAATCCCAAGCTTATTTCTTACTGCGGTCTCAATATCCATACCCACCATACCTATGGCAGCATCTCCCATAACGTTAATGCAAAGCTTATCCGGCTCAGCCAATTTAGCTCCCATTATAATCCCTAGGCCATAGCCTAGTTGAGTTGATTTACCCCAGCCCATATAAGACCGTGGTGATGTGCATTCCCAAAAAGGAACGAGCTGTTCCCTAGGACTACCAGAATCATGCGTAATGATAGTATTGTCTCGATCTACCGAATGTAACATGTCCCAGATTACCCTATATTGATTAATTGGCACCTCGTCAGAAGTCAACTGGGGCATCCATTCATCCAGCCACTCTTTTTTAAGCGAAGCTATCTTACTAACAACATCACTATTACGTCTTCCCTGTCCGTTGGTACGTTTCTTAATCTCATCAATGAGGGCACGCAATACCAACTTTGCATCCCCTATTGCAGAACATTCAGCAATTTGGTCTTTGTTCACGTCACCATAATCGATTGTCGAATGTAATATCCTTTTACCTTCCGGTATCTGAGGCCCAAATCCAGTTTTACTGAAGCTACAACCTATCCCAAAAATTACTTCTGAATGTTTAAGAAAATATGCAGCACCTTTTTGAAGCGACCTCATACATGAACCAAGAGATAGAGGATGATTTTCCGGAAAACCACTTTTACCTGTCATAGTAGTGAGTATCGGAATCTCCAACAACTCTGCGAATTCAACCAACTCGTCTGTTGCCTCGGCGTACATCACTCCTTGACCAGCATGAACTATTGCAGAATCATTACTCAATAAAACATCTGCAATCGCTTCAATATCTGGCTGATCTGGTGCCATCCGATTACCAACAACCGGTGTGTAATCCAAGCCGCCATCAAGTTCAGACTCCCATATATCATCTGGCAATTCGACCAAAACTGGTCCGCCTTTACCGGTTCGAAGTTGGTAAAAAGCCTTTCGCATCAACTCTGGTATCCGCCGAGTGAGGTTAGCCCTAGCACCCCATTTAGTGACAATCCTATAGCCTTCCACCGAATCGTATTCCGGGGTCACATGTAATCTGTCGGTGGCAACCCCCGCAGGTAGTAAAAGAATTGGCACATTGTCAGCAAAAGCCTGTGCAGCACCAGGGTACGCATTCTCAGCTCCCGGTCCCTGTTGCATGGTGAAAACTCCTAGTCTCTTACCATTGGTAGTTCGACTAAATCCGTCGGCAATACCCATTCCTATTCTTTCTTGTCTGCACAAAACCGGTTCAATACCAATTCTGGCACACTCCTCAATAAGCGGTTGGGCAGGAAATGCACACAAGTATTCGATACCTTCGCGTTTTAAAATTTCAGCTACAACACTAACTCCATGCATAATATGCCTCCAAATATATATTCATTATCTCAGGTGATACAGCGTATAACCTTCCTAATCGCCTTACACTATACAGTTATTTCAAAAGCATGGGTATAAACACTAGTGCAGGTAGCTAGATAGTCACAAGATCCAAAATATCTCAGTAAAGATAGCTCGCTCAGCTACCTGTAATATCCGTAAATTGGGCATAGCAGTATACTTCTTTTGGAGTTACTTCTATGAAATCTATTTAAGCCACGGACGATACAACCGCCCATCAGCTACTGTATGTTCATGGAATAATCGGCTGGTTGCTTCAATAGAAGTCCCAATCTCCCATTTCTTGGCTGAGCCCAGTTTTGTCATAGTACTCAGTCGGTCGTGCATGGTAAACACACCATCTTGGAGACGCATTATTACTACATCCCCATCCGAACCTATTCTCAAGGTTCCAATTCTATGATCTAGTCTCATTGCACGTGCTGGTATATACGTTGACCGTTCAACAACCTGATCAAGCGTCATACCCAAATGCATCATCTTGCTCATAGTGGTCACTAAATCGTAAACGGGACCTTCTATACTGATGGTACTGATATCGGTACTAATGGTGTCAGGGAGGAGACCATTCTCCAATGCTCTCGCAGCTGCTCTGAAAGAAAAACTTCCTCCACCATGCCCAATATCTATGAAAACTCCTCGTTTTTGGGCTTCTTTCATACCTTCTAAAACAGTCCCACTTTCTTCTAACACTCCATCCTCAAATCCGTGGAAAGAGTGCGTGATCACATCTCCGGGTCTGAGCATGTCCATCAAGCTGTTCAAACTTGTAGGATTATTCCCTATGTGTACCATAACGAATCCGCCAAAACCCTCCGCAGCTTCAATCGCCCTGGAAAGTATTTCTACATCATCACTATCACCAAGGATATGTTTGGCCAAACGAGCCTTTACTCCTATTACATACTCTCGATTTTCTCGCCCTGAATTTATAACTTCATCCACATCTGCCCATTTCATATCCTCAACTTCACCGATTTTACTTGACAGCATCCCCGTTGCAGAAATATTCAACAACGCATAGAGTTTTGTAGCTGATCGCTCAATTACATGCTTTCTGAATGCAGGGAAAGTCAATGAACCGGCAGAACCAGCATCTAAAGCGGTGGTTACGCCTGTTGATATGTTACTGATGTCGGGGTCTATCCCATAAGTTGATGCACCCCAATAGGCATGGATATGCATATCAATCAAGCCTGGGGACACAATCATTCCAGAAGCATCTATCGTTTCACGGCATTGAATCGGATCTATGTGCTCCTGTATTGAAGCCACTTTCCCGTTTAAAAGAGCAAGGTCTCGGTCAGCATTCAACCCTTGAGAGGGATCAACAATCTTACCGCCTTTAATCAGTAAATCGTATTTCATAATTCCGTCCTGTAATCCGAGATTATCTCCTGCCTCAAGAGTTAAACAATGTAATTTGTGGAATCCTATCTCTCATTCTACAAAGGATCGATAGTAGCACTCTATGTAAGAAATACGTGTTCCAACGATGCCTTTGCTATCAAACCTTTGACTTAAAAATCAGTCTATATGCAATATTTGACTATTCAAACGACCATGCTAAGAGGATTTTGTAGCTGCTCCTTCACTTCTATAATGAATCTGGCACCCTCTGCCCCATCTACTACGCGGTGGTCAGCAGACAATGTTGCAGTCATCATGTCGGCAATAACTATCTGGTCGTCTTTGACAACTGGGCGCTTGGTTACAGTACCAACAGCTATCATAGCGGTCTGCGGTGGGTAAATGATCGCTGCAAAGCTTGTCACATCAAACATACCAAGATTACTAATTGCAAAAGTACCTCCTGTATATTCGGTTGGACTTAAACTACCTGCCGTGGCCCTTGATGCTAAATCTTTACTAGCTTTTGCTATATCTCTGAGCGATTTGTCCCCGCAATCCATAATCGCTGGCACGATCAACCCTTCTTCTTCTGCAACCGCTACTCCAATATTGATCTTTTCGTTAACCTTGATGGCAGATTCTTCTAAATAAGCATTGAATTTGGGGTGTTTTTTGAGAGCTTCAACACATGCTTTTATAATGAGGTCATTAACTGTAACTTTTACCCCTTCATCAGCCAAATCGGTGTTAATTTGACTTCTAAGTTGCATAGCACGGCTCATATCTACATCAGCTGATATGTAAAAATGCGGTTTCTCTTGCTTACTTTGAACTGTAACTCTGGATATCTGTTGCCTCATTCTTGTTAACGGAATGCTCCCAGGCAAGGTATCCACAGGACTAATGGGCAATTGTTCTGCACCCACAGAATCTGAATCAGAACTGGTTTCGATTTGGGTAGTCAACTGAGATTGAGTGTCAGTAATCTGCGGTCGATCAACAGAACCTTCTCCAATCGCAAGTACATCGCTCTTGGTTATCCTGCCACCTGGACCAGTGCCAACAATCAAACTAAGGTCTACCCCAAGTTCTGCAGCCAATTTCCTAGCTATTGGTGACGCCTTTAACGCACGATTATCATCTATTCCTTTATGTGCAGGGGTTTGGATATCGGGATCAACCACAGCCTCTTGTTTGTCAGTTTCAGGTTCTGATTGCTCTACATCATCTATTGGATCAATTTCGGGAGATTCGATTTCTTCAACGAGTATTTCCTCGTCCTGATCCCCAACAATCGCTATAGCCTGTCCCACAGGTACAGTAGTTCCATCTGGGACTAATATCTTCCTGAGCAAACCTGTTGCATAAGATTCGAATTCAACAACTGCCTTATCGGTTTCAATTTCCGCTATAGGATCTCCTTCATTTACGCTCGCTCCTTCATCCAACAGCCAGCGTACGACTGTTCCTTCTTTCATGTCATATCCCATTTGCGGCATATTCAGTTCAGTACTCAATTATTACCCCCTAGAAACCAAAGTTCTTTTTGATAGTGTCTACTATTCCTTTAGCATCTGGAAATACCGCCGACTCTAGATTAGTCGCGTAAGGAGTGGGTACATCCAGACCTGACACCCTTAAAACGGGCGCATCCAAATAATCGAAGGCTTCTTCCTGTATGGAACTAGCTATCTCCCCAGAAAACCCGCCGGTTTTCCAGGCTTCTTCTACAACTACGGCGCGACCAGTCTTTTTAACAGATTCCAAAATGGTATCCATGTCTAGTGGTCTTAGACTTCTCAAATCTATCACTTCCGCTTCTTTGCCTTCTGATTCAATCAATTCCTCAGCGGCTGTTTCAGCGTGTTCGACCATCCTTGAATATGCAATGATAGTAACGTCTGATCCCACTCGCCTTATAGCTGCAGAACCAATTTGAACATCGTACCAATCTTCAGGCACAACACCTTTGGATCCGTAAAGCAACGCATGTTCTACAAATACAATTGGATTGTCGTCTTTTAGAGAAGATCTCAGCAGCCCCAAAGCATCATATGGAGTAGATGGGGCCACTACTTTCAGTCCCGGTACTGACGCAAACCATCCTTCAAGACTCTGAGAATGAGTAGCTGCGAGCTGCGCCCCTCCTCCAGTGACTGTCCTGATTATGATTGGAACGGTTAATTGCCCATTGGACATGTACCTTAATTTGGCAGCATGGTTAACTATTTGATCCATTGCTAAAAGCGCGAAATTGATTGTCATGATTTCGACAATCGGTCTTAGGCCTGCCATAGCTGCACCCACTGCTGAGCCTACTATAACTGACTCGGCAATTGGCATGTCCCGTACGCGATCAGCACCGTAATCTTCAAGGAATCCCCTGGTAACCGCATAACTACCCTTATAGGTACCTATGTCTTCTCCCATGAGCAATACACGGTCATCATTATCCAGTGCTTCTCTCAACCCTTTACTAATAGCTTCTCTGATGATCATTTCTGACATTCAAATACCTAACTCTTAACCATAAATATTATCGTAAATAGTGTCTAAAGATGGTTCTGGGCTATCTTCAGAAAACTGGATTGCGTCTTTAACGATCACTTCAACAGTTTCTGCAATTGATTCAATATCTCCTTCATCAAGGAGGTTTTCTAAAAGACACTGGTCCTTAAAAAGATCTATCGGGTCCCTCCCCTTCCATTCATTCACTTCTTCTGAATCTCTGTACTGCTCTGGATCAGCAAGAGAATGCCCTCGAAATCTATACGTCATTGCCTCAAGAAATATTGGACCACTTCCATCCCTAATCCTACCGACGGCCTCTGAAGTGGCATCATGAACTTCCATCACATCCATCCCATCTATTTGCCTACTCGGGATCTTGTAGGTATCGGCAGCAAGATAAATATCTCTACCACCTGCATGGGTTCTTTCAACATGAGTACCCATACCATAAAGATTATTCTCCAAAAAAAATAAAACCGGTAAATCCCACAATGACGCTAAATTCAAAGCCTCGTGAAATTCACCCTGATTCACAGCTCCATCTCCAAAGAAACAAAGTGCTACACGTTTTTCCCTGCGATATTTTATAGCTAGGGCCAACCCAACTGCAATTGGCAGTTGACCACCTACAATCGCATAGCCGCCCATGAAGTTGATACTAGAATCAAAGAGATGCATGGAGCCGCCTTTTCCTCCACTACTACCAGTTGCTTTTCCATACAATTCTGCCATCGCTACATTAGGATCCATACCCCTTGCTAAAGCGTGTCCATGATCACGGTAATGGCTTACTACATAGTCATCTATCTTCAAAGAAGACATCGCTCCAACCGCAACTGCCTCCTGACCAATGTACAGATGAAGAAACCCACGTATCTTCCCCTGCATATAAAGTCTCCCGCTAGCCTCTTCAAACCGCCTGATTAACAACATTTGCTTGTAAAAATCAACAGCTTGATTTTTTTCTAATTTGATAGCCACAACAATTAACGTCCTTCCACGTTACAAATACGAAAGGAACGACTCAGAAATGAATCGCTTCTCCCTCTGCTGCCAGAGCAGCTTCTTTTACCACCTCAGAGATAGTGGGATGAGGATGGACTATCCATCCCAATTCTGCTGTGGTACCTTCCAACATTCGAGTTATAGCAAGCTCTCCTAGCAATTCAGTAACTTCAGGTCCAAGCATATGGGCACCGAGAATCTCTCCCACTTCGGAATCTATTACCAATTTAGCCATACCATCAGTCTCTCCTAATGCCAGCGCCTTGCCACTTGCCATCATTGGGAATTGTCCTATTTTCACATCATATCCCTGGTCAACAGCCTGAGTTTCAGTCAAACCAAAACTGGCAACCTGAGGCTGGCAATAAATTGCTCTTGGCATAAGCCCATAGTCTAATTTGGGAGGATTAAGACCAGCCAAGCTTTCCACTGCAGTAACACCTTGTGCTGATGCCACATGCGCTAACAGCATTTTCCCGGTGACATCGCCTATTGCGTAAATGCCTTCTACATTTGTAAGCATATTGTCATCTACAGTTATGAAATTCCTCTGGGTCGCTATCCCTAAACCTTCCAATCCAATGTTTTCTATGTTTCCCTGGACACCGACTGCCACCAAAACTTTGTCACATTCAATTGATGACTCCTCTGAATCTGTCATCAATCTTACTGTAGCTTTCCCATTATCCACATCAATCCCTTGAACTCCTGAACCAACCACAATTTGAATGCCACGTTTCTTGAATATTTTTCCTAGCTGTTGGCTCACATCTTCATCTTCTAGAGGGACAATTCTCGGCATCAACTCCACAATCGTTACTTCTGAACCATATGTGTTATATATGTGCGCGAATTCCGCTCCTGTGGCTCCTCCACCCACTATCACAACCTTTGACGGAATTTCTCTTGTGGCAAGTGCTTCCCTACTTGTTATAACTGTCTCACGATCAACCGGCAACGATGGTATTTCTTTTTCTCTAGCACCAGTTGCAATAATTATATTATCGGTGGTAATAGCATCTCCTTCATCTACCACCACTGTAAACTTATCTTTTAAAAACCCTGACCCTTTAATATGTTCCACACCATTTTTTCGTAATAACGCGCCGATTCCGGTTGTTAGACGTTTGACAACTTTTCTACTTCTATCTATTGCACTACCGAAATCATAACTTAGATTATCAAAACTGATACCAAATTCCTCAGCATGCTGCACCAATCCCAATACCTCTGCATTTCTCAGCAAAGATTTACTAGGTATGCATCCCCAATTCAAACAAACGCCACCCAGAGAGTCGCGCTCTATAATCGCTGTTTTCATACCCAGTTGCGCAGCTCTGATAGCAGCTACATAGCCACCAGGCCCGGAACCAAGAACTATTAGATCATAATCTGCCAATACGCTACTCCCTAAAATAGTATTCTGGTATGTTAATTCAAGCATCGAATAACACAATTTCTAGCAATATGATACACGATGATTGAAATCTATAACATAATTTTACCCTATTAATTCATCCTTGACACCGATGTTAGCCAACACTAACATTGTTAGCGAGCCGAGGTAGCTCAGTTGGTAGAGCACAGCACTGAAAATGCTGGTGTCGACAGTTCGATTCTGTCCCTCGGCACCTTACAAGCCTTGTCGTTGTATAGATCTTGACGAATTTGGCTGTTTATTTAGCATGTTGTAGAAAAGATCCTAATGCGGGAGTAGCTCAGTGGTAGAGCGCGTCCTTGCCAAGGACGCGGTCGAGGGTTCGACCCCCTTCTCCCGCTCCACAACTATCAGGTTCTTTTCAACAAACATTCCATCCTCTCACCGCGCTTTGTAATCTTGAAATAGATAATTCTAGAGCAATACCAACGTTCAATCTTTTTGAATAGCATTCGGCATTGAAAATGAGGGGAGGGCAAAAGAAGTCACATTTACAGTGGAGAATAGCTAAAGAATAATTGGCTCCGCGGGCTGGACTCGAACCAGCGACCCGTCGGTTAACAGCCGACTGCTCTACCACTGAGCTACCGCGGATTAATACCAATCACAAAACTACCGTGACAAACCTAGCTTTTAATAATACTAACACTGGGATCATACTTACTACTAGAGTATTAATCCTGAATTAATTGATAAAACGAAGTCTATTGTAGAGGAGAATAGTCAGTTGGCAATAAAGTCGAATTCCACACGCGTTTGACCAACTTACCACTTGCTTCACTTTCAGCAACAACACTATGCCATTCAGGATCGCTTGAAAAAGCCCGCCATGCTTTTTCCCTATGGCCAGCATTTTCAAAAGCTAGTATATATATCAAACGATCATTGGCCTCCCCAACATCTGCAATCCAATAACCAATGTTTTTGAATCCGTGCTTCTCAAACAATTCCAAAGTATGGTTCCTGAATCGTGAGTGCAGTTCCTCAAGTTTTCCTGGCATTGCTTCATACACTCTGTATTCGTATATCAATACTACCCTCCTCTAATTCAACTAGTACTGGTTGAATTTCGGTTACTGTTCAAACCTTCATAAAAAATCGTTATCTATCAGCCTAACATTACCTATCCAGACAGCAATTAATATAATTGAGTCGTCTTTAATTTCATCCAACTCGTACAGGTAAATGGAATCTACTATACTTGCATAGTCAAGTCTGGCAATAGGTTCTTGATCGACCAAAGATATTACATGGTCCTTAATTTTACTAACTTGGTAAGTACCTGCAGCTTTTAATAACTTCACATCTCGCAATATTCTGGACATAAGTCGTGACGCTTCTCGTTCCTCCGAAGTCATCACTGAATTCCTGCTGCTTAATGCTAATCCATCGTCTTGACGAATGGTTGGCAGTACAACAACTCTGGCATTTAAATTCAAATCCTCTACAATTTTGGAAACAACTCTCGTTTGTTGATAATCCTTCTGCCCGAAATAAATGTTATCCGGGCTTAAAATAGATATGAATTTGCAAACAATCGTTGCAACGCCATTAAAATGACCTGGCCTTGAAAGTCCTTCTAATCTGTCACCAATAGAACCAACAGTTATTTGAGTATCTAGTCCATCTGGATACATTTCCTCAACTGATGGTGTGAAAACCAAATCTACTCCCATTTTCTCTAATTTATTCAAATCTGACTCAATGTCCCTAGGATAAGTTCGATAATCTTCATGTGGGCCAAATTGAGTGGGGTTAACAAAAATACTTGTTACTAGAGAATCATTTTGTTCCCTTGCGGCTCTAACAAGTGATAGGTGCCCTTCGTGGAGATATCCCATTGTAGGAACAAAGCCAATAGAACGGCCACAATATTTCAAGGCTTCTCTCATTCTTGAAACAGTTTCTATAACACGCACTACACACCCTCTTGCAAATTATTATATTACTGACCAAATCCTAACTACTTGAATTTACTTGTTTAATAACTGACTGAATCACACTGTCGTCCACCATGAAACTCTCGGATTCCGATGGAAATGCACCATGTTGTACGTCATAAATATATTGAGTTACCGCACTCGTAATATTGTGATCCAAATTCGCGTAACGCCGTGAATGTTTGAATCCATCTGTCAATCCTACTAGATCATGAAAAACCAATACTTGTCCATCGCAATTAGGTCCGGCACCAATACCTATCGTAGGAATGGTCAACTTATCAGTGATTATTTTTGCGAGTTTTGATGGTACGAGTTCAAGAACCAAAGCATATGCTCCTGCCTCTTGAAGAGCTACTGCATCATCAATCAACCGTTTCGCTGATTTAGGTGACCGTCCCTGGACTTTATACGTACCAAATTTATTCAAAGATTGAGGAGTTAGTCCAATATGACCCATTACAGGCACGCCAGCATTTACGATATGTCGCACCGTATCTGAGACTTCAACTCCTCCTTCCAATTTCACAGACTGAACGCCTGCCTCTTGAAGAAACCTACCTGAATTCCGTAAAGCATCAATATTACCAGTTCGATAGCTCAAAAATGGCATGTCAACCACCACATGTGCGGTTTGACTTCCTTTACTACTGCCTTCGCATGGTGAATCATGTCTTCTAACGTAACCGGGATAGTCGACTCATACCCCAGTATGACATTACCTAAACTATCGCCAACAAGCATTATTGGAATACCAGCAGCATCAAGAATTTTTGCGGATGTGAAATCATACGCAGTTACCATTGCAATCTTATTCCCTGCAGACTTCATCTCAGCGAATGCTTTTATTGAAAGTCTCATATTTTCCCTTCCTGCTTAAGGCAATCTCATATTTGAAGAAACATTGCAGAAGATCTATGAATCACTAGTGTTATACGATTTGAGCAGGTCTTCAATTTCCGTAGCAATTTCTCTAGTAACAGGGCCTCTCTCACAAGCAAATGGTAACCCTGCACGAGCCAGTTCTGAATAAAGTGCAATGTATTGAGGAGCACGTTCCCTCAGAGCTTCAAGATGATTACGGACAGTCCCAATATCTCCTCTCACGTAAGGCCCTGCAATTGCATCTGGCAATCCTGACTTCTCCAGATTTACTGAAACCTGTCTCATCATAGGCACTAAAGCCTTAACTCCTTCAGCACGTGTAAATCCGAATGTTTCCCAAAGTTCTGCTGAGACAGCACCCAAGGCCGTGAGTAAGTTCCCCATCAGCACACCTGTTAAGTGGTACATTGCCTTGTCCTCAGCATTAATAAAAACTGGAAGACCACCAATTGAATGAACTATATCTATGAGGTAATTCTTTAGAATTCCGTTGGCTTCAATTCCAAAAGTTGTACCCGGTATACTATCAATCCCGTTTTCTATTGAAGACAAAGCTTGGAGTGGATGCATAGCTCCAGTCACTGCCCCGGCCTGCTGTGCGATAGTAAGTACAGAAACGGAAGCCGCGCCCGAACAATGAATTACTGCTTGCCCGGCATGCCATTTGATTTCAGAAACAACAGAGCCAATCAAATCATCTGGTGTAGTTATGAATAGGACGTCTACATTATCTACCAGCTTCTGCGACAAATCATACGCTTCACAATTATTGATTTGTTCGGCAACTAGCCTAGCAGAGTCGAAAGATCTGCTAGAAACACCAACGATATTGTAGCAAGCTCGTGCCATTGTTATAGCAAGAGCACCACCTACTTTCCCTGCACCTATAAAGCCTATTTTTGATCTTTCATCATATGGTTTTGACATTTTCATGGTCTCCAAAGTTGACGAATATGCTTAGGAAATCCGTAGATAGCTAGGGTGTGGATCTATTGTTGATAATAGACATAGAGAAAACATAGCTTGATCAATTTCGTAACAGAAATTTTGAAGATTCACGCGCAGCAAAGATAAAACTGTATCAACTGGACCCACGCACCAAATTGTCGGCACCGTGGTAGCTTCGTGCACGAGAGAATTTACAGGCAATTTAAATAGTTTATATTCCAAAAAGCTCACCGTTCCTGCAGGATTGGCTGCATCGGAATTTTATCAGTTAAATATTGGTTGATTCAACAAACCAACTTATCAGTTTTTAGTTTTATCTTAAAATCACAAATGGTACTAATACTTGGTTGTGAGATTGAGTATCTTAACTAGGTTCAATGTTGTCATCATAAATATAGCTATGTTCAAAATTAGCCGGCTACTTCAGCAACAGTATTTTCTTCTGGAACAGGACCTTTGAAACTACATTCTATACATTCAGCATTGGACCGTCCTGATGCCGTCAGCATCTTTCCACAATCAGGACAAGGTTGTGGAAGAGGTTTATTATTCGTGAGGAAGTCACATTCAGGATAACCTGAGCATCCGTAGAAAATTTTCCCCGATTTGCCACGCCGACGTCTCTCCAGGAGGTCACTGTCACACTCTGGGCAATTCACTCCAATTTTATTGATTAGTGGCTTGGAGTTCTTGCATTCTGGAAATCCACTGCATGACAAAAATCGACCAAATCTCCCTGATTTTATAACCATATGCCGCTCGCATTTTTCACAAATCTCATCTGACGGTTCATCAATCTGATCACTTGGAACTCGCTCAGCTGTTTCCGTAGCTTCATCCAAGACTACTTCAAAAGGATCATAGAAATCCCTGAGCATTGGCTTCCAGGCCATCTCACCATTGGCTATATCATCTAACTGTTCCTCAACTTTAGCTGTGAATCCAATTTCCATGATGTCAGAAAAATAATTGGAAAGGAAACCAGTTACCGCAATACCAAGCCTGGTCGGCACTAATCTATTTTTATCTTTTCGAGCGTAATCCCTATCAATTATAGTCGCTATTATTGTTGCATATGTACTTGGTCTACCTATTCCATTTTCTTCCAAAGACTTAATGAGTGATGCTTCTGAATATCTTGCCGGGGGCTGGGTGAAATGTTGTTCTGGAACAATAGTATCAACTTTAACATCATCACCAGACTTTAATTCTGGCAATAGGTTTGAGTCTTCCTCTGTTCCTGCTTCTTCATCATCACTAGTCTCGATATAAAGTACTCTGAATCCCTTAAATTTCAACACTGACCCGTTTGCACGGAAAACATAGTCCGTTCCAGTTTTAGTTTCAGTAGATACTTCAACAGTTGTCGAATCAAACAAAGCATCAGGCATTTGACTCGCCAACATACGTTTCCATATCAAATCGTACAGACGATATTGCTCACTTGTTAAATATTTTTCCACGCTAGATGGATCTTGAACTTTAGTAATCGACGTGGGCCTTATTGCTTCGTGAGCTTCTTGAGCGCCTTTAACTTTTCTTTTGTAAAGCCTGGGGCTCTTGGGGGTATATTCAGGTCCAAAATTATCCTTTATATATGAAGCTGCTTCAGATAAAGCCGCGGGAGAAACATTTGTTGAATCTGTCCGCATATAAGTAATTAATCCAACAGAACCCTGATCACCTAACTCAAGACCCTCATAAAGCTGTTGTGCTACTTGCATAGTCCTGCGAGCAGTAAATCGCAGTTTGCGGGATGCTTCCTGCTGCAATGTGCTGGTTAT
>CAZMZE010000043.1:0-16577 GCA_964570875.1 uncultured Dehalococcoidia bacterium | reverse complement strand
CTGACCTTTTGTTACCATTGTTCCGGGAGTGACAGGTAATTCCCCGACTGTTCCTGCTGTAGAGCAGGGGAGGCTGTTTTCCATCTTCATTGCTTCAAGTACGGCGATCTGATCACCGGCATTTACGACGTCACCTTGATTGACTAGATATTTAAGTAAAATGCCAGGCATAGGTGAAACCACATTGGACATTTCCATAGATGAGTCGGTCGCAGCAGAGGTTTGGGGATGTCTCCCTAATTGTCTTGGCGACGTAACTCCGTGATCAGCAGGGTCAACCTCAACCTCAAAAAATTCTCCTTCTACGTATACAATGAACTTTCTTGATCGATTGGTTTTAGGAGGTGGATTACTTGATTTCTTAACGATTTTTGCAGGGTGTTGATCGTTATGTGCATGAGATGCTTTGGGCTTCATGTCCTCTGGTATGTTTTCCAATCCATGCTTCATTTTAATAAATCGGAGGCCTGTGGTCGGAAACAATGAATATGTGAGTATGTCTTCAATGTCGGTGGTGATGTCTTTTATGGACAGAGATGACTGTTCCATTTCGGGTTCCAGTAGATCAGCAGGTCTTCCGTTGAATGGTTCAGAACCTCTTGGGTAATCAGCCAATGCAAGTTTTGCTAGATCGGTATCTATAGGGGCTGGAGGTGTGCCGTACATACCATAGACGTAATCTTTTACTTGATCTGAGATCAGGTTGTATCTTCCTTGGAGAACGTTGATTACAGATTGAGATCCGACCATTTGACTGATTGGTGTTACTAAAGGTGGATATCCAAGGTCTTTTCTGGTGGCCGGTATCTCTGTAAGAACGTCCTCCAATCTGTCTAAAGCATCGGCTTCTTTTAGTTGTGCTATTAGATTGCTTGCCATGCCTCCAGGTATCTGATGGATCAATACTTTTGAATCAATTACGGATGCACGATGGCTTTGTAAATCATCATGGTGAATTTCGAGAATTGACTCAAGCTGGTCTCCGAGGTTTACTATTTTGTCTAAGTCCAAATCAGGCTCACGATCAGAGCCGGATAATGCGACCAACAATGGCTCTATGGCAGGTTGCGCTGTTCTCAGGGCCAGTGGAGCCAAACAAGTGTCAAGGATATCCAAACCTGCTTCAATGGCTTTTAGAGCAGTCATTGATGCCATCCCACTGGTGTAGTGGGTATGCAATTGTATTGGCACTGAAACAGTTTTTTTCAATTCTGAAATTAAATTGAAAGCATCGTAAGGAGCTAGTATACCTGCCATATCTTTTATGCAGATACTGTCAGCTCCCATTCCTTCAAACTGAATAGCAAGGGCCTTATAATATTCGATGTTGTAGATTGACCCTAATAATCCGCCTTCTTCAGTGATTGAATAACAAATAGTCATCTGAAGGTGTTTACCATTTTCCTTGACGGAATTGGCGGCGGTGCTGAGATTTTTCTCGTCGTTTAGAGCATCAAAAACTCTGAAGATGTCTATCCCTTGGCTAGCTGCGGTAGATATGAAAGATCTTACTATGTCGTCTGGATATGTTCTGTAGCCAACAAGAGATTGTCCCCGTAAAAGCATTGCGAGAGGAGTGGCTGGCATCAGCCTTTTGAATGTACGTAACCTGTCCCACGGGTCCTCCGCTAAATAGCGAGTAGCTGAATCAAACGTTGCTCCCCCCCACACTTCCATTGAATGGAAACCGACATCGTTCATTTCTTCAGCAATCAATTCCATTTCAGATGTTCTTAAACGAGTCGCCAATAGGCTTTGGTGGCCGTCCCGGAAAGTAGTGTCAGTTATGAGGATAGGTTTTTCTGGCATAATTTCAATCTCTTTGAGATATTTAAAAAATCAAGTCTTATTGTATGAGAATACTACTTGAGAGTTGGCTCTGTCTAAGCCATTCCAATTTCTTGTCCTATTATATTGAGCCGTACCATGTATCGAGGATAATTTCCAACGATTCATTCTAGTTTGGTTGGGTTTTTCTAATTCTTGAATTCCTGACAGGTATTCATCAACAGCCGCAATCACCGCTGCGATCAACTTTCCTTCACGAGCAACCGGCCCTGTGTTCACAGAGGTATGCTCCCATGCTTCTTTGGCGGCGATATCTCTCTCTTATTTTGGAGCATAGTCAGAGAATGGATTATTTTTGTTCTGGTTTCAGCCGGGTCGATCACATCGTCTATTATTCCGCGACTTGCTGCTACGTAAGGATTCATAAGGTGGTCTTGGTATTCAGATACTAGTTGATCTCTTAACTCATCAGGATTACCGCTCTGTTTAATTTGATTCCTGTGGATAATGTTTACCGCCCCTTCCGCTCCCATCACTGCAACTTCTCCTGTTGGCCACGATAAATTCACATCACCATTCAAATTCTTACTGCTCATGACAATGTAGGCCCCGCCATATGCTTTACGAACTAGAACGCTAATCTTTGGGACCGTTGCTTCGGCATAAGCAAATATTAATTTGGCTCCATGTCTAATAATCCCCCCGTATTCCTGAGCGGTTCCTGGCATAAATCCAGGAACATCGATGAAGGTTACAACAGGTATGTTGAACGCGTCACAGAATCTTACAAATCTAGCTGCTTTTGATGATGAATCAATATCCAAAATCCCTGCAAAGTGATTGGGTTGATTTGCTACGATACCTACAGATTTCCCTCCGATTTTGCAGAATCCAACTATGATGTTTGGTGCAAAATCTTCATGGATTTCCATAAAATCTTCGTTGTCCACAACTAGTTTAATAATGTCTAGCATATCGTAAGACTGGTTTGGATCATCAGGTAAAATATTTGCCAACTCGGGCAATGGATTTAAATCATTTATGTTATTTTCACTTGATGGTGGTTCTTCCAAGTTGTTTTGTGGAAGAAATCCTAGAAGACGTCGAATTTCGGCAAGACATATTTCCTCTGAATCATAGGCCAGATGTGCTACACCGCTCTTTTGGGTGTGAATGTCTGCTCCTCCCAAATCCTCCATACTGACTTGCTCGCCAGTGACTGCTTTAATTACTTCTGGTCCTGTTATATACATCTGACCAGTTCCTTTGACCATCGCTATGAAATCAGTGAGTGCAGGAGAATAAGTCGCTCCCCCGGCCGCTGGTCCCATGACAACAGATATTTGAGGGATAATCCCAGACGAACGTACGTTTCTCAGGAAGATATTGCTATAACCTGAGAGGCTGTCGACTCCTTCTTGTATTCGTGCACCCCCGGAGTCAATCAACCCGACTATTGGCGCGCCACTAGAGGCCGCTAAGTCCATAACTTTGCATATTTTGTTTGCCACTGCACTGGAAAGCGACCCGCCTAGTACTGTGAAATCTTGCGAATAAACGAAAGTCAGTCTTCCATTGACATTCCCATATCCAGTGACTACTGCATCACCTGGATGGAAATCTTGACCGTTCTCCTGAAATTCATTAGCTTGGGCGGTTACAAATGTATCCAATTCTTGGAAAGTACCTTCGTCGAGCATCATAGAAATGCGTTCCCGCGCGGTTTGCTTTCCTCTTTTGTGCTGAGATTCTATTTTTGAGAATCCTCCGCCTGCTTCGGAGATAGCACGTCTCTCACGTAGTTCATTTAGCTTGTCTTCAGTTGTCTGGCCTTCTGGCATGATAATATTTAGGAGTTCAATTACAATATTGGTAGATATACAAAGCTTGTAGCTGTCAAATTGCTTCAACAAACAAGTTAACAAATCGCGCTGTTGGTATCAAGCTTAATTGCTAAATTGCTTTGGAAATCTTATATCTGATGTTAGGTAATGATCACAGGTAAAAATCACCCTAGGCCTATTGAAATCGGCTCCTCGCTGTTCGAGTGGGGTTCTCGTACTTATATTGCAGGAATTGTTAATGTGACTCCTGATTCATTTTCAGGTGATGGGATTTCAGGAAATGTTGAAAAGGCAGTTCTTCAAGCCTCAGAATTTCAAAAATTAGGGGCTCATATTATTGATATCGGAGGTGAGTCAACAAGGCCTAAATCTGTATATGGATACTCAAAACCCGTGTCAGTGGATGAGGAACTGTCTCGAGTTTTGCCGCTGATAGAAATTTTAGCCGAAGATTTGAAAATACCTATAAGTATAGATACTTACAAATCCAAAGTTGCAAAAGCTTGTGTGGATGCAGGCGCTCATATCGTAAATGATGTTTGGGGATTCATGGCAGACCCAATGATGGTGAAAGTTGTGGCAGAAACGGGAGCAGTGGCAATATTGATGCATAATCAGGATGGAACTTTTTACAATGATATTGTGCCAGACATTGTTTCCGACATACGATCTATGATGGATTTTGCTGTTGAGTCTGGAGTTGATTTCGATAAATTGATTATAGATCCAGGAATAGGATTCGGGAAAACAGCTGAACAAAATTTAGAGGTGCTGAGAAACCTGTCAGAATTTACGGATTTGGGTAGACCTGTAATGGTGGGAATGTCTAGGAAGTCAACAATAGGGTATGTTTTGGATCTTCCAGTTGAAGACCGCTTAGAAGGTACTTCGGCATCGGTAGCTTTATCAATCGCGTTTGGTGCAGATATCGTACGAGTCCATGATGTCAAAGAAATGGCTAGGGTATCTCGTATGAGTGACGCAATAGTAAGGGGATGGTCTGATTAATATTTCTCATATCGTTTACATAGGGATAGGTTCAAATTTAGGTAATCGTGTGAAAAATATTAATGAAGGCTTGGAGATGATGCTTTCAGATGTCAGCGACATGGTTGTTTCCAGGCTATATGAAACTGAGGCGTTTGGATTCGATTCTCAACCAAAATTTCTTAATGCTGCAGCGCGTTTTAAAACCCCGATGGATCCATTTACCACACTTGACTGTATAAAGACTATTCAAAAAGAGATAAGTGGTGAGAGAGTGTTTGTTAACGGACCCAGATCATTGGATATAGATATCCTTCTTCATGGCCGCGGTATAATTGATTTGCCACACTTGGTAATCCCTCATCCCAGAATGCTGGAACGAAAATTTGTTCTCAAACCGTTGGCCGAAATTGCACCTCAACTAACACATCCAATTACAGGGGAAACTGTTAGAGATTGTTTAAGAAAATTGGAGAGCCACGGATAAAAGTGATCCAACCATAACCTATCTTGAATCCAGATAAGATCCTTCTGATTAAATGTGGTTTTGTATTACAACCTGGTTCAATCTTTTGTCAACTACGTAGATTGGGTGGTAATAAATTTGGAATAGAGTCTTGTATAGGGTATGTTTCCGGGCATGCTTTACAATTCAGTGTCCCATCTATTATTTCGTTCTCAAGTTCGTGTGATATAACCAATTCAAGTTCCCCTTTGCATACGGGGCAGACCAATATATCCATAAGTTCTCTTTTCATCTAATATCACTCCTCAGTCTCGTCTATACTAACAATCCTAGCGAAGTAGGCTATTGTCCAGCCAAAGCTGACTCATACATTATTTTTAATAGATCCGATATTAGGAATACTATTATTCCCAGTATAACCAAAGCATTGTATCCAGAAATCATTCTTAAAATATTAGTAAGCTTGTTTTGAGCCTCAGGAAAACCCTGATTGTAATTGCCCACTATCGTACGTTTACGTCTTCGTAAAGACGTCGTGAACATAAATAGTGACATAACTATCTTTGCACTCAATACTAAAACATATTCGACTCCCACAATATCTGGAGTCAGACGGTTGAAAGTCAAAATTATTCCAGTAACTAACAAGACTAAAATTGCTGTATCGACCAAGCTTTTGAATTCCGATGCGATGTTTGAATCCACATTTTTCATAAAGTCTGTGTTACGTTTTATAACGGGCTTCAGCACTAGTAAATAGAACAATCCCCCGCCGATCCAGAGCGAAGCCGAAATGAGATGGAGCCATCTGACAACTAGTAGAAAAACATCGCTAGTGTGCATAGGTGTCTATTATAATTGAATACTGTCCTGAATTATTGCCCGATTTGTGTTGAAGATTCTTTAATCACTGATGATTTTAAAAAACACAGATTCATTTCAACATTAAATTAATCTTGTGACGCATCTTCCATCATGCTTTCGGCGTATTCCACAAGTATTTTAGTTCGATCATCAGAAGTATCATGTTCCGAGAGGTAAAATTTTAATACCTCTATGGGGTCAATTGGTTTTGACGTGTCTGATTCTAACCTGGTACGTTTAATGTCAGTAATGTTTTTGGAAACAGATGCAATGAAATGAGCGGCTTGTAAACTATCCGTGATTACAGAGTCTTTCAAATGGGGTTCTAGGTTGGCTGAGATGTTTATATGAAGTCTTACCACGGATCCGGAGATAGCGTGTTTTGAAATTTCCGATAAAACTGTCTCAGTTGGATCATCCGATGTTGATGGTACTTCTACGGATATAGTAATGAATGTTCTTGCTGAAACTGGTTGGAAAGCGAAATTTGTTGATCTGTTACCGCGCGGTAAAGAGGGATCTATTTCTACCACACAGAAGCCTTTCTCATCTTTTTCTTCACCAAAATCCACCCTCTGGATACTACCGCTATACACGATTTTGGGGTTGTCAGCCAGCACTTGGTGCCTGTGAATGTGTCCGAGAGCTATGTATTCTAACTCAGGTAAGGCAAGGTCATTTTTCATGAGCACATAATCCCGACCTATCATCATAGATTGTTCGGATGCTAAGGTTGCCTCTCCAACCGATAGATGACCAGACAATATTGCTGGTGTGTCAGGGTCCAATTCTTCCACGCTCGAGCGTATTGCTCGTACCAAACGTTCTTGTATAACTTCGTTCAGCTGTTCTGGATTTAGTCCCTTGCCTTCGTTACTAGCGATAAGAGCACTTCTTCTAACCCAGGGTACCGCCAAAATTTGAACTGGTCCTGACTTGGTTTGAATCAAATAGTTTCGTAAAGTGTCTCCAATGGTTACTTGAGGGACATCGAGAGTTTTGAATATTTCAAGTGACGTAGCTCTGCCAATAACGTTGGGTGTGTCGTGATTTCCAACAAGTAGGAAGGTCGCTATTTTGGCTGAGCTAAGCCGAGCTATACGTTTTGCGAACTCGCGCTGGTGGGTTTGACTTGGGTCCCTGCTTTTGTAGGCATCTCCGCTAAATACAACTAAGTCTGCTGAATTATCAATAGCGTAATCTACCAGCTCGTCAAATGTAGAAAGAAAATCTTGTAATCTGGTTGACATACCAGTTTTAGGATCAATTCGGCCGTAGTTTTCTACGCCGATATGTATGTCAGCGACATGTAATATAAGCATTTGTTACAAGATGTTGTTCTTTGCAGATTTGGTATTTAAGATAATGAATCTGCCACCCATGTTTTTGATTATTTAGTCATGTCTACATATGTGTCAAGTAGTGGCTGTGAGCTGGTTTTCAACCAGTGTGAATATCATCACAATCCCATGTTCTTAGAAAATATACAAACCCTTAGAAAGAGATGCTATTCGAAATGTTTGGCACAGGGTAGTTATGGACATTAGCGATAACCGTCGCTCAATTTGTCCAATATATTATTGATACGCGCTACTGGATTATCATCATAGTTTTTGGGATGGCCCATATGCCAGCATCTATGGAGATTACATAAATACGCTGTTAAACCTTGTCCGTCAGGACCTAAAGATGTTATGAAAAGCTCAGCTTCTTCCTTCGTATCAAATTTGACCTTTTTGCCACAATTCAAAATTGACTCCTGATATTTTGCACCATACTAAGCCAGTGCCAGCAAGTAATGAGATTAGTGTTAATTGGATCTTATTAAAAAAGATAAATCTCAAGTTGTTTTTTCGGTTAATTTGTTTAGAGCCTCGACCAAAGTGGATATAGGTACTCTAGTCTGTTGCATTGAATCTCGTTCTCTGATTGTTACCTCATCATCATCAATAGAATCAAAATCCACGGTGACGCAAAGAGGTGTGCCTATCTCATCCTGCCGCCTATAGCGTTTCCCTATACTCTGTGTTTCGTCATATTGAACCAATCCGGCTATCGTTTCTGATGATCTGATTTTATTGTGAATTTCCTTTGCTAACGGGACAAGGGCTTCATTTCGGCTGAGAGGTAAAACTGCAACTTTGACTGGTGCTAGTGAATGATGAAGTTTGAGGAATACTCTCTTATCCATTTTCCCTGAGGAAGTTGGTGCTTCTTCCTCCTGATATGCATCGGTAAGAAATGCCATTACCGCTCTATCTACTCCAAACGATGGTTCAATCACATAAGGTACTTTATGGTCACCAGATTCTTCATCAAAATAAGAAAGAGATTGTCCACTGCTATCACTGTGGGCTAAAAGATCAAAATTGGTTCTATTTGCAGTGCCTTGAATTTCGCCCCATCCCCAAGGGAATTTGTATTCTATATCCGACGTAGCTTTTGAATAATGAGCAAGTTCTTTAGATGGATGCTCTCTTATTTTCAAATTCGCTCCCAAAATACCTAAATCCGTGTACCAATTTAACGATTCTGTTACCCAGTTTTGGTGCCATTCATCGTCTGTGCCAGGGGGAACGAAGAATTCGATTTCCATCATCTCAAACTCGCGGGTTCGGTAAATAAAATTACCAGTTGTGATTTCGTTTCTAAAGGCTTTACCAATTTGTGCGATTCCAAAGGGTGGACGTTTCCTCGTTGTGTTCACCACGTTTGAGAAATTCACGAAAATCCCTTGGGCTGTTTCCGGGCGGAGATGCACTGCATTAGCCTCGTCAGCGACAGGCCCCATGAAAGTTCTGAACATTAGGTTGAACATTTTGGGGGCGCTCAAATCCCCATTGCATTCCGGGCAGTTATTTTCTGTGCCTTCTGGGGATTGAAGGAGGTCTTCACGCCATCTTTTGTGACATTCAACGCATTCTACTAATGGGTCTGAAAAACTTTCGACATGTCCGCTCGATTTCCATACCTCTGGATGCATTAAGATCGATGAATCAAGCCCCACCATATCGTCTCGGCCCAATATAAATTTACGCCACCATGACTCCTTCACGTTACGTTTGAGTTCGACTCCTAATGGACCATAGTCCCAGGTGCTTGCCAGACCGCCGTATATTTCACTACTTTGGAATATGAACCCTCTGCGTTTGCACAACGACACGAGTTTTTCAAGGTCTAGGATATTACTATTATTTGACAAAGTGCCTCTCAGGTTTCAATTTATATTATTTTACTCAATATCAATTATATCAGGCCATATGTGGGTTGATATTGATAATTCAGTTTGTTGTATTAGAGCAATTCTGATCACGAAAGGGACAAATCATCACGCAATTAAAGTGTCTACCGATTGTAGTAGGCCTTAAAACCCAGCTGTTCCAGTATTGTACATAGGGTCTGCACCGGCGTGGATCAGGCCAGCTTGATCTATAGAGACAGCAGTGGGCCTACCGAAACCTCCGCTGGTCATGGGTTCCATGGGAACTATTTTGTGACCAAGTTTTGCCAGATCGCTTTGTACGGAGTTTGCTATGAAAGAGTCTAGGAAAGATTCTTTGTAAAAAGCCTCCGCCCAAACCCGCGGGTATTCAGTGGCTGCTTGTACTCCAATTCCAAAATCTATGCAATTTATGATGGTATGGAGTACTCCGCTCATACTACGCCTTGCACCAGGAGCGTCAATAGCAAGGTATGCCTTGTCATCTCGGAAAAAAATTGGGACATGGGGCCCTGGAGGAGGTTTCCTCGTTGGCCCCAGAGATAGTGCACGGCCCGGTACCGGGTCGAAATTGCACATGTGATCATTCAATACAATACCTGTTTTAGGAACGACAATTTTAGAACCGAAGTTGTTTCCTAGACTAGTTAGTAAATTGACGATATTTCCCTTTTTATCGGCAGTGGTTATTGTGGTTGTGTTTTCTGGTTTTGTTTTGGGCGGTAAATAGCTTGGTGTGGCTTTTTCGGATTGATATGTAGAAGGATCTAACGGTTTCTTTGGTCTGGAAATCTGAGGGTCGATTAAGTCTGCTATTTCTTTAGCATAGTCGATTGTTAACAAGCCTGGTTCACGGGGATAAGCAAAATAATTAGTCCATGCATGGCGCATAGTTTCCAACATAAGATGATAAAAATCGGTTGAATTAGGGTCCATAGAAGATATATCGAAACATTGTAGAATGTTAAGCGACTGGACAAGAAACCCTGAGTCGCCAGGCGCATACTTCAGGCCTCTGTATTCTGGCATGGTTTCTTTCATAACGTTCCGGACATCAGATGAATAATTGTACAAATCATTGTAGGTAAGGATCCCCCCAATTTCTGACATGTGAGAGTCAATGGAGTGTGCCAGTTTACCTTGGTAGAATCCGGATGATCCTTCTCTGGAAATTATTTTCAAAGAATTTGCGAGCTCCGGGAACGTAACCGTGTCTCCTGGAGACCAGAATGTTCCTGGGATCGGTAGTTTGCCTTTACCAAACAAAATGCTTTTAAGTTCTTTAAACTTTTTGAAATATTTCATCTCTGACGCGAAAGCCATGGTGATGCGTTGGTCTGCTAATATCCCTCTTTCTGCCAGTTCAATCGCAGGTTGAATAACAGTATTTATATCCATGGTTCCGTGTTTTTCTAGTGCAGTGCATAGCCCAGCTACAGTCCCTGGTATAGCTACTGATAATGGGCCTATTAAATTCGCATCATTTTCAACGTTATCCCAACCGTAGAAACCTCCGGTGCCTGGCAGTAGTTTGTACATGTCTGGAGTTGCGCTTGATGGTGGTACAGTAGTGTCATCGAAGACTGTTGTTTGACCAGGATGTGATGCACTATAGACCATCATTATCCCGTTGCCACCGATCCCACACATTCCTGGTTCAGCTATCTGAGCTGCGAACGCGCATCCAACTGCTGCATCAATGGCATTGCCGCCTTCAGACATGATTTGAACACCGACTTTGGCGACAGTATCGTGGCCCGATGCTACAGCCCCGTTTTCAGCTACTACTTCTTGCCTGCTATAACGGATTGGATGTTTTATCAATTTGTACCTATTCGTCTTCTAACAGCTTGTTTAATTGCAAAGTCTATGAATCGGGTAGGACTACTGTCAAGAGTCAATAATAGTAAAATTGAGTTTGCAGTTATCATGTTGGATTTATGGAGGTATTTAAACAATATCATTTCAGGGTTGTGTATTAAATTAGGGACTCTGAAACGAGGGTTTTCTAGACGGTAGTAATGCCAAGGATGGTGATATAAAATTGGGATGTTATTCCAATTAGTAAGTAAGAGGAGAATTATGACAATTACTAAACCAGAGTCGGTGGTAGTTATAGGAGCCGGTGTTACTGGATTGAGCACTGCTTTCCATCTTCGTGAAAAGGGTGTAGAGCAGGTGATAGTAATTGATAAAGGAACCGTCGGTGGTGGTTCCAGTCTTCAATCAGGTGGAATTATTACAATGCTACTTGATGCTGAACCCGTTATAAAAGCGAGAGGTATAAGTATTGATTTCTTCGAACGATTCAGCAAAATACTTGATGGTTATCAATTCCATCAGGTGGGTTGTTTGAATCTTTTTACTACTGAAGCTCTTGAAGGTGTATCCAAGAACTGGGATTTACAAAAAAAGCTAGGAGCTCGTTTTGAAGTGTTGCACGGCAAAGAGATAACCGACAGGTTTCCGGATCTTGAAGCCAAAGAAGGAGAACATGGTGTTTTGGACCTAAAAGGTGGATATTCTGAGCCTCATAAGTATATCCCGGCATTAAGAGCCAAGTTGGAAGATATGGGAGTTGAATTTAGGGAGAATGAGAAAGTAACTGGATTTAATATAAGTGATGATAGAGTGACAGGTGTAGTAACGTCGAAAGGGACCCTTGAAGCGGAATCATTCGTTTGTGCAGTAAATGCATGGGCAAATCATGTGTTGTCTATGGCTGGCTTCAAAATACCCTTTAAAAATTTCATTCATGAGAGATTTGTTACAAAGCCTCTGGTTGATCCTGTAAGAGTGCCGGCGGTTAACGACCACATCCTAAACGCCTACATCAGGCCCACAGATGATAATAGACTATTACTGGGTTCAGGAGACCACGATTCCCAGCCTTTCGAAATGCATGGGCCAGACTTTAAGGTTGACGAATTGGAACCTGACCCTAGGGCGTTGCCTCATCTTAAACAACATATTGTAAAACGGACTCCGTCGTTGTCTGATATAGAGTGGGACTATCATACGGTTGGGCTGATCAGTTTGGCCTATGACGTGAAACCTGTGATTGGCCCTGTGCCTGGAATTGCTGGACTTTTCGTTGGAACCAATTTCCATTCTGGCGGTTTTGCCTATAATCCTTCGTCTGGTCTGTTGATAGCGGAACATGTTGTAGAAGGTAAAACACGGTTCAATACAGATATATACAGTCCTAATAGATTTAGAAATGTAGATGTAGACAGTTTTCTTTCAGAGCCTATAATGCATAATTCAATGGGTAGAGTGAGGCATTGATTCAGACTTGAGAATAGTAGTGAATTATAATCAGACTAAATTGGAGTTAGACAATGAGCAATTACAAGGGAGTTAAAAAATCTTCACAGATATATAAGAGAGCGGGAGAACTTATTCCTGGGTTTACTCAACTGCGCAGCAGGTTGCCCTACGTTGAAGGTGTTAGCCCGATTTACGCTGATCATGCAAAGGGTTCTAGATTCGTTGATGTTGACGGGAATGAATACATCGACTGGGTAAATGCGGTAAGTGCCATAATACTCGGACATCATGATGATGTTGTGGATGATGCTGTCAAGGAACAGATCGACAGAGGCAGCATATACACCGTTAACAGTCCCAAGGAAATTGAACTTGCAGAAGAATTGATAAATACGATTCCTAGTGCAGAGATGGTTCGATATACCAAAGGTGGAGGAGAAGCATGTGCGCTGGCAGCTCGAATTGCCAGAGGAGCTACGGGTAAGGACGTGATTTTGTTTTCTGGATATCACGGCTGGCACGACTGGTATCAGTCAGCTAATTATGTCGACAATACGGGATTGGTTACTGGAGTAGGGACAAAAGGCGTACCTAAAGCATTGGCTGGCACTGCTATACCGTTCGGCGAATTTGATTTGGAAAGACTTAAAGAACTTTTGGAAGAAAATAAAGGACAGGTAGCCGCAATTATGCTGGAACCTGTGCGGACTTACACTCCACCAGAAGGTTATTTGGAGACTGTGATAGAACTTGCACACGAGAATGACGCCGTAGCAATTTTTGATGAGGTTTCTTGTGGTTGGCGCATATCAATTGGAGGTGCTCAGGAATATTTGGGAATTACACCAGATATGACCGTTGTAGCTAAATGTATTTCTAATGGGTATCCCATGGGAGCCGTAGTGGGTAAGAGAGAATTCATGGCTCCGGCTGAAGACATGTTCGTATCAAGTTCCTACTGGTCTGACAATGTTGGATTGACAGCTTCTATTACGACGATTAGGGAATTGAAGCGGCGTAATTCTGCCCAACGGTTTGAAGAAATAGGCGAAGGACTTAGAGCAGGACTAAAAGGTGCTATGTCCAGTGTAGGCATACCTGGGGATGTAGTTGGCTTTTTCAACGCCCCCACTATAGAAATAGATTTGCCTGACGAGACCCTTAGACCGAAAGTGAATAGTATTTTTACTACTGAGCTGGCCAAACGAGGAATTCATGCAGGTGTGAGATTCATGGGTACGTTGTCTCACACGGAACAAGATATTGAAGAAACGGTCCAGGCAGCCCATTCAGCGCTGGAAGTAATCAGGCAAGGTTTGGAGGGTAGCTTGGACGAATTATCAGCTATGGATGTCAGACCAGACCCTATAAAGAGAATCGTACGATAACTCAAATTATCTGAAGAAAATCATTATATGTTTTTCTGGTTATTTTTCGGAGTGTTTTTGTGGGACGTCACTTTTCAAAGTCTGTTTTTATCATAGGTGTATTCCTCCTAGTCTTGGGAGTTGGAGTGCTCTGTGGCTATGCGTCTTATTCGTACGTAACCAAGTTTATGACTGATGATGATGTCCCGTTGATTATCAGATTTGCTGGAATACTTGTACCAGTAGGACTGTTCACATTGTTGTTAAGCGTTATTGCGGATCGAATTAAATCTAAGAAGCAAGAAAAACAGTACTTGGAGGAGTTGGACTCTTGATAATTGTCACAAGTGATTCCGTTGAAACAAAACAAATGAAAGAAGTTCTAGGAATAGTCAACGCCAGCACAGTCAGAGCAAGGCACGTTGGTAGAGACATAATGGCAGGGTTAAGGACGATAGTAGGCGGTGAAGTGCAGGAATATACCAAATTACTTGCGGAAGCTAGAGAAATAGCAGTGCAAAGGATGGTTGAAAAAGCTGAAGCCATGGGGGCAAATGCGGTAGTGGGAACAAGATTTATGACATCGACAATAATGGGAGGAGCTTCAGAAATTCTTGTTTACGGTACAGCAGTAGTTGTTGAATAGAAATTATTAGGCGTGGCTACAACGAGTGAATGATACCTTTTAATTAGAGGTTTATAGTTCCTACTAGGTGAATATGAGGTTGTTTCTGCAATTAAGTGAGATGTGCCGCCATAGAGTAGATATTCTAACTGCTATCGGGATTGCTTGTCTCTCATGGAATTTAGTGGCTTGCGCTGTGGAAGGTGAAATTAATGCAGCAAAAAATCCTCTATCTCAATCGACTCATTTGACACGAAATCATGAAGATCAGCTTGTGTTGTTGGAATACAAATTGATTACAGAAGACGGCCACAAAATGATACAAGGGTTAATAGTAAATGGCACTAAACACAATCTCTCGTTGGTCGATATAGTTTTCGATTTATATAATGATCATGGTTCCAAGCTTGGAGAAGCATTGGTTTCTGATACAGGACTCGAATCAGGAGGAAAGTGGGAATTTGAAACTAGTGTTCGACAGCATACTGGTAGGGTAGAACCTGTCCAATTGAAAGGTTATCGTTAAGCGAAGTTAATGATTCAATTACAAGCCCTCTCCAAACAGCCACATTTGCTTAGATAATTGTACCGGTAAATACTTTTAATTGAGGTTAGCGGCGGCTTTTTCCTTGCCCCTAATTGCACCTAGGTAGTTTGGGTTTATTGTCAATGCCTTATCAAAATGCTCAATCGCTTTTTGGTTTTGCCCCAACTCAACGTAAGCCAAACCTATATTAGTGTATGCATTTGCAGACTGTTCGGATTCTATCCAGTCAGCTGATTCAATTAATCGGAGTTCAATATATCTTTCCCAGTTTTGTATAGCCACTTCAAATTGACCAATATCCCTGTAAGTCATTCCTTTGTAGTGATGGGGCCAGGGGTGACTTGGGTCTAGTTCTATATGCTTGTCGTAATCCTTAATCGCATTTTGGTATTGACCCAATTTCCGATGAACATGTCCTCGCTGTCCATAGACATCGGGGTTCTCTGGATTTAGTTCGATAGCTTTGTCATAGTTCTGCAATGCTTGTTGGAAGTGGCCCAAAATGATATTGGAATCAATCCTCTTATCATGTCCCAAATGTTCGGCTAGGTGATGGTAAGAATCACCTCTCCTTTGGTAGCCCATAAACAACTTAGCATTGTTCTGGTTCAGGTTAATGTATTCCGTAAAGCTCTTCGCTGCCTTAACATAATCCTGATCCTGCCATAAATATTGTTCGCCTTGTGCGAAATAATTCAATCCTTCGGGCGTAGGATCGGGTGTTGGTGCAGATGATCCTTGGTAGGCATCAGTATCTTCGTCAATAGGGTTATATTGTCTGTAAAGTTTTTGAGTACTTAGTTCTTCCACGTGATTTGCCGACTCATCTTCACCAGCAATAATACCAATTACCAAAAGCACTACAAATACCACGAGGAATCCCAGCATGATTTTTCCGAATAAGGACCAATATGATTTTTTAGGTCCTGAAACATCAGAAGTTGTTGAATGTTGTGTTACTGATTCCGAAGGTTCAACTTGACTAGTACTATCTAGTTCCTCGCGAGATATGGTTGCTCCGCACAATATACAAAATTAGGAGTCCGGATTAATCTCTTTTTTGCATTCAGGGCACGAAAGCCCAAGTAAATAACCGCATGTTTTGCAGAATTTTGAGCCTTTTTGATTGGTATCACCACATGATTTACAGTCCATTAATTTAAACTCCGCCAATTTTCATTTGGCCAGTATAAAACACAATTCATTTTCAAGGTAAGGTATAGTAGCGTTACCATATATATGGTAATTCTCTCAAATAGAATTGATCCACAGACAAAATTCAGAAATAAATTAGTTTAAGGATTCAACATGAAAGAAAAACTCCGGGATCAATCTAGAGATAACCTAACCAATGCGTTGAACGATATCGGGGTCACAGCAAGCCTAGCCGAACGTAACAGGACAGAAGAACAAGTAGAGAACTCATGGTACCAGCGTTCACTGGGCATAATCGACATTTCTCCAGGGCCTGTCAAATGGATAAACATACTCTAGCAAGACGGCGGCCAACATAATCCCCCCCGCTGGTGGGCTATTCTCGGTATTCCTGATGAAAAACCAATTTCCGATCAGAATAGGATCCAAATTAAAACAGTTAGG
>CAZMZE010000042.1:0-5304 GCA_964570875.1 uncultured Dehalococcoidia bacterium | reverse complement strand
GCTGACCTGGGTGCTGCTTTTATCGGCGGTGTTAAGTTCCGAACCATGTCCCATGCAGGCCGGATAGAAGAAAACACAAGTGGTGCTCTAAAAAGGGCAGATGCAATGTTTAATACAGATCGTATGCCATGGTGTATAGATGGCTGGTAGAAACAATTAAACCAGGCCATGCATCAACATCATTGTCCAAAATAACATGGAGGGAATCATCTTGTATTATCAGTGCTCACGTGCGTGAATAACATGGGCAAAATATTGAATTCATGTCAAAATGGATTAGTGTTATTTTCTGCAATAGTGGTCCTTTCCTCAGTATCTTGTCAGGAAGCAAGTGAATCAAATGTCAATAAAAAAGATGACCCGGAGCAATCACTATACATCGAAAAAAAACAGCTAATCGAATCTTCAAATTCAGCAATTAATCCTGTCACACCAGTTGCTCCAGCCTCAATTGCTACCCCAACTGCGACCGTTGCACCTACCCCTAAATCAGTATATGAAGAGTCCCCAGATATTTTTGTTGAGGCTCCTGAATTTGAACTATTAGACGATACTGGCTCAAAAATATCGCTTTCAAACACGTTATTTAAAAACGAACTAGCGATCTTAATTTTCTATAGAGGACATTTCTGAGGAATTTGCCGTAACCAACTCGTAGAGTTGCAAACTTTTTATGAGGAATTTCAGAGGCTTGGAGCAGAAATAATAGCGGTTAGTATGGACGAACCATTAGAATCTTCTAAGATGGCACTCTCCACTCAAGCTTCCTACAAAATACTATCTGACCCTGACGGTCATGTAGCAAAACTTTATGGAGTATACAATCTTCTTGGTGACGGTATAGCCACTCCTGCAACATTCATTATCAGCAAGGATCAGAATATTGAATGGCAATACATTGGGCAAAACGTTGGAGACAGGCCAAACACAGAAGCAATATTAGATGCGATCAAATATTACCTCAAATCGAAGCAGATTTTATAATAACTCAAGTATGAATTTCGAGAATATCTTCATCATTCAAGATGTGATGCTTTCCAACACGCTGACCCTGAAATTTACCTGAACGGCCCCACAATACGGCATATTTGAACCCCCCAGCCAGTTCCTTGTGCAATTTCAGCGCCGCGTCTTCGACTGTAGAACCGTTTTTAAGTACTATAGGATTACTTTTATCTACCTCTTCCAAAATATCTCTTGGCGACTTTGGATAAACTCTCATTAATCCCAGAACTCTAGACACTTCTTTGCCTAAGTCATCTAAACCATATCGTTCTTCCGCACTTGTCATAACAAGCGAATATTGATCGGATACATGATTTTCCAATTCTTCGAAACCGTCCAATGAACCATCCATGTCAGCTCTACTTGCTACTATAATCGTGGGCTTATCTATATAATTTTGTGTTCCGTCATAAGCACTGATTTCGTTAACCATATTGAAACCCCAGTCAGACAAGTGACTGGAAATAATACTAAATTGACCCCGAGGGTCGATAGCTAAGTCCAACACTAACAAAAACAGGTCACTATTCCTTAATAAACCATATAGTCGACTTTGGATCGATGGAGATGCGATAGAAGGAGTATCAATAACTTGCAAATGTATTCCCATTTCAATCCATATTCCTGAAATTGGCTCTTGTGTAGTGTGCTCGTAAGCTGCAACTTTCGTTTGAGCACCCGTGAGGGTATTCATTAACATCGATTTCCCGCTATTGGTGAGCCCAATCAAAGTTACTGTTGCTTCGCCCATTTTGGGTATTGAAAAAGGTTCTGTACGAGTTGAATGCTGGGATGAAGAAGATTGTTCCAGCCCTTCTGTGAGTCGAGATATACGGGAACGTAACTGAGCCTTCAAATGATCTGTTCCTTTATGCTTAGGCATAATAGACAACATTTCTTCGAGTGCAGCAATTTTTAATTGCGGAGAGGTAGCTCGCCTGAATCGTTCTTCAGCTTCTCTATATTGTGGAGGTACATTCGTGGGCACCATCAAGCTCCATATGCAGTTATTTTCTATCTACCGATATTAATCCACTGTGACTCTGTCGTATCTGTACCTTCTCAACATTCTTGGCACCTACACAAATTTTCAGTGGTGGCACACTTGCATATCAACAATTTCACTATGAAATAAAAATCAGTATCTAGACCAAAATAATTAGATATCACGTAATTGTTAGTTTTACTCAGTACAATTGGATTCACGCGAGGCTATGATAACAAAAGGAGTCTTTTTCAAGTACAATCCGATTAAATCCGTTCATTAAGATTATCTTTCGGGAGAGAAATTTAATATGACAATCAACATGGCATTAATTGGTTGCGGCGGCATGGGCCTTAGACACGTATATGGAATGATTCAACTGAAAAAACATTTCGACACATTCAACCTAGTAGCATTGTGCGACCGGAATAAATCAGCTGCAGAACATGTTTCAGCCATCGCTGAAAAGGAATTAGGTATTAGACCTCAAATATTTACAGAGTTCGATGACCTTTTGGCTTCAAATGCATCCGTCGACGCGGTTGATATCACTGTCGACACAGGTTCACACCACAAAATCGCGATCGAGGCACTTGCATCTGGTACTCATGTAATAGTGGAAAAACCAATGGGCATCACAATCAAAGCTTGTAACAACATGGCTGACGCATCTGATAAAAACAGAAAAGTACTGGCCGTTGCAGAGAACTACAGACGTGATCCGCTATGCAGACTAGCAAAAACCTTGCTCAACAAAAAAGTCATAGGTGATTCTAGAGTCGCTTTAGACATATCTATCGGTGGAGGAGATGCTTTGATGCACAATACGGCTTGGAGAGTGATCAAATCTCGTGGGGGTGGATTTTTATTGGAGCAGGGAGTCCACAACGCAGATTTATTATTGTACTACCTGGGAGAAGCACAAAATGTATTCGCAGAAACCGCTTTACTTGAATCTGAGGTTCGCCGAACTCCAGTACCAGAGAGTCTGGCCCAATTTTATGAACACCGAAGCGATGACATATTCCCCAATGCTGAAATCGTTAGCGGCGATGCGGCTGATACAGGTGTTGCCGTAATTAAATTCGAGTCAGGTGCTATTTGCCAGATGACAATGTCACGTACTTCTCCTAGCAAACCAACTGAACTTTCAACAATTCATGGTTCGCTGGGTACCATGATAATGCCTAATCCCCGTCAGGGAATTGGCCCAGTAATACAGCTTGCGGAGAATGTAACAATTGAAGGAGATGAATTGCTCAAATTGGTTCCTGACATGAAACTCGATGAATGCACTGCAGCATATTTTGGCGGAACCAACCCAATAGCATCCTATGACATCCCATTCGAAGAGGTCGATAGTGCACTGGTAGCCATCGAGCTCCAAGATTTTGCAGAATCCATTCAGAGCGGAGATAACCCTGAAGTAGATCAAAATATGGGTATGCAAGCGGTTGCACTCATCTACGGTATTCTTGAATCTGGGTATTCAGGCATTCCAGTATCTATAAAAGACATTGTTGCCGGATCAGTATCAGGCTATCAACAATCTATTGATCTGGAATTGGGAATATGATAGTGACAATTCATTACGGCAGTTTCAATTTCTACGGAATGAGGTAACCACAACCGCTAATGCATACAAACATAAGTTCATACGCGGTCTGTAGATCTATGTGGATTCTACTTCACTACGAGAAGCATGAACACGCTGACCGTGATAATTTACTTTGATTCCACCTGAACAAACTGGAACTTCAATCCATCAGGGTCAAAAAGTGAAGCTAACCATCGTTCAGTTGGGGGAACATAGTTAGGACTTGATTGGAATTCTAGACCCTGAGCTAACAGACTCTCGTATGTTTTGTTGATATCATCCACCTTGAATGCGATGTGATGGATTCCTTGCGGTCGAGAATCTGATACCGGATGCAACTCAATAATCGGGTTATCGTCACTCCCTGGGCATTGTAGCTCTACAGCTACACCTCCATGTTCCGTCTGCCTAACTACTTGGAATCCCATTTTCTTAAAAAAATCAACAGAAGCATCAATGTCTTGAACTCCTATATCAATGTGGTCAACAGATTTAATCATAAGCACCTCTTAGACCTAGAATATGACATCCAAAGCGTCTCTACAAGTAGTGTATGATCTAATTACTGGCTAGACTAACTAAGCTTTTGGTGATACTTTCTTGGCTGCCTGATTAAATATCTGTGGGAATTTCAACCACATGATTATGAGCTTAATAGTGATCAAATTTTCACAGCGATATTGAATGCTTAACAAACTTTTCCCATCAACAACCGTAGGTTCCATGCCACGCCCTCAATTTTTTAGAGAATTAGTTGATAAATCTCTGAGCGGCAAAAGCTCTGAATCAACATTAGACCAACTGATGGATCGGGCTATTCCATACGTGGTGGCATTACAAGAAGCAGCAGGTATAGATCTAATTTCGGACGGAGAGTGGAGAAGGAAATCTTACGTCGGAGTAATTGCTGAATCCTATACCGGTTTCGAAACCGAAAAAAGAATTGTGGGTACACACAGGCATTCTGCTTACGTCGGGTATACTGTCACTGATAAAATACTCCCATCCAATCCTGGTGTATTTGCAAGAGAATCAACATTCCTACAGTCTTTTACCACAAAACCAATTCGTATTGCACTCCCTACACCGTATCTGATTGCTTCCAGAACCTGGGATTTACAAAAATCTGCCAAGTATTATCCCACCAAATTAGATTTGGTCAGATCATTGATCCCAGTGATCAGGGAAGAGTTAATCCTCCTGCGTGACACTGGTGTCCAGTTTGTTCAATTCGATGATCCTGACATGGGGCCTGATAAAGAAGGACTTAAACTAGCGGTTGATAGTTTAAATGAAGTCGTGGATGGTGTAGACGGAATTCACTTATCGATGCATCTGTGCGGCAGGCGTCAACCAGTCCTAAATCAACCTGGATACTCATCTCTATTGCCTGAAATTACAAATCTACTATTCGATCAGTTAATGTTCGAATTTTTAGACCCAAATGAAGATGATTTATTGATGCTGAGCAAAATAACGGAAAAATTTGAAATTGGAGTTGGATGTATCGCTGCTCGGGAACCAAATTTAGAAACTCCTATTGAGATAGTAGACAGGGTTAAAAACATTCTAAAAATTGTGTCCCCAGAGAGAATAGTGCTACATCCTGATTGTGGATTTTCACCAGGTACTTATTTTGAAATACCACTGGATGAAATATACGATAAAATGAGAAACGAAGTTCTGGCATCAGAAATCCTAAGACAGGAATTTTCTT
>CAZMZE010000041.1:0-37638 GCA_964570875.1 uncultured Dehalococcoidia bacterium | reverse complement strand
GAATTGCCACAAAGATGCATATGCATCATCTGTAGCTGAGATAAGTTCCTTAACTATCAGCACTTCATCTTTTACGGTGAACCATAGATATCCGTCCACTCGACCATCTACTTCATATTTCACGAACCATGCTCTTGGATCCCCTCCCATCATTGCAGGCGCGAGGAATCGGAATTTCCACCATGTGTCATCACGCTTCACCATTCCATTTCTGAGAAGAGTTGCGCGTTCGAATACAACCGGAAATATTTGATTTGCTTCTTCTTCATCAATAAACAAAAGTTTTCCTGCAGGCGAATGTCTTTGTGTGAGCTCACCATGAGGACGATCAATTGCCAGGGTATACTCAAGTGAGCCCATACCATAACCATATCGGCCGTAGATAATACTTTCAGACGCTTGTAGTACAGCCATGGATTCGCCCCATATCTCATGTATATCGCTCAATTGCCTTTTCATCAATCGAGTGTTAATGCCTTTACGCCTGTGAGTGGCTTGAACTGATACCTGTGCTACAGCCCCGATGGGCATGGTACCGCCGGGTACCATCATGTCTAAGGCATAGCTTGTTGTGCATCCAACAATATTACCGTCCTCAAACGCAGCTAAGCTCCTGTCTGGGTCGAATATGATTCTGAATCGGTCAATATCAGAATCTCCGTAAAAACGGTTCTGTGCCCTAGCGTTTACGCTCTTAAGATTTGGGAATTCCTCCCAAGTGTTAGACCTGATCTCAACTTGCATAAATTCCTCCAAATCGATGATTCTGCGGATCGATTATAGCACCGTCAAAATCCATTACTGGATAAAAATTGCAATAATTCCATTATGTTCAATAGTATTGTTGGGTTAATAGTAACTACCACATATAAAGCTCGTATTGTAAAATCAACAAGATTTCATGCTAATGGAGGTAACTAATGCCACGGGCACTGGATAGAATTACCGTGCTTGATATTTCAGTTGGAGAAGCCTGTGCTCTTGCAACAATGATACTTTCTGACAATGGGGCAAGAGTGATTCGTGTAACGGATCCTACAGATGAAAGAATCAGGAACAGCCAAACCTACCGCATGCTGGACCGAGGCAAGGAAAGTCTACACCTTGATTTAAATCAAGCCTTGAAAGAGTCCTCCATGACAGGATCCGTTAAAGATAACGCAGAAAAATCTTCACTACTGAATTTCCACAAACTAATAATGGAATCTGACATCCTGATAGATTCTTATCCTCCTAGCTCACCATTCCAGGAACTTGTTGACTATGCCAATTTACAAAGGATTAACCCGAGCCTTGTACGTTGTTCTGTCACAGCATATGGGCGTCACGGCCCAATCAAAGACAACATTGCACAGGATGATTTGGTCATGGCCCAAACTGGAATATTAACCAGTCAACCATCATTCAGAGACGGACCAATCCATATGGTTCATCCAATTGCAAGTATCGGGGCCGCTTTACTTGCGGTTCAAGGTACAGTCGCTTCCTTGTTCGCACGGGAGACTACAGGTATCGGACGCCATCTAACCACATCCTTGATGGCTGGAGTACTTGCCAATCAACCGAAAGCACAGAGTAAAACACTTAAAGCATGGAGCCTAAGGCAAAAACGACCAACTGGGGACTGGCCATTCTACAGTGTATTTAGATGCTCCGACGGAGAGTGGTTACAGCTTGGCTGCATTCATGACGGTTTTGTTAACAACGCAGTGGAAGCCTTGGGGATAAGTGAATCTCTTGGCAATTTAAATATTGGAACTAGGTATAATGCCCCCGCGGAAGAGGACAGGTCAAAAGTCTACGATATAGTGGCAAACAAATTCGCCACTCGTCCAATGAAGGAATGGGCGGAGATAATGGAAAAAGCAGACGTCCCTCATTCTCCTATATTGGATATAGAAGAAACTAAGAAAGACCCGCAAGCAATTTACAACAAAATGTTCATCCAAGTAAAAAATCCTCAAATTGGTGATTCAACTCATGTTGGTATCCCAATCAAGCTTCTCAAGACCCCAGCACATATAAGCAGTACTTCTCCTACGCCAGGTAAAGATTCAGATGCAATCTACTCCGAAATATCATCGTTGGAACTCAAAGTTCAAGAAAATACACTGGATCCTAAAGTCCCAACACAACCTCTACCTCTTAGGGGAGTAAAAGTGTTAGCTATCGACAACGTTATAGCCGGCCCCATGTCAACAAGGTTATTAGCCGATCTTGGGGCAGAAGTAGTTAAACTTGAACCGCCTGGAGGAGAGATTAGCAGACCATC
Organism: uncultured Dehalococcoidia bacterium; assembly: GCA_964570875.1. Classification (GTDB taxonomy): domain Bacteria; phylum Chloroflexota; class Dehalococcoidia; order Lucifugimonadales; family CATQGZ01; genus CAZMZE01. The sequence continues at coordinate 35,366 of CAZMZE010000041.1, read as the reverse complement.
AGGGAGTATCCAATTCTCTGCATTCAACTGCAATAAAAAGTCTGTCTCTGTAAATGGGAAATTACCTGAAGGTCAAGAGATAATCAAGAGATTAGGTTCATGGGCTGATGTTATATCTGAAAACATGAGATCTGGGGCAGCGGATAGAATAGGCTTAAGCGCAGATGACATCAATCAATTAAATCCCGATATCGTCTACACCCATATAACCGGATTTGGTTCTGCCGGGCCATATTCGCATAGGCCCGGACTCGATCCATTGGCTCAAGCGATGGCTGGTCTGCAAAAAGCACAGGCAGGACCCGATAATCCTCCTGTATACCTGGGAGCCTTAGCACCGGCAGACTACGTCGGAGCAATGCTAGGGACAGTGGGCTCAGTTTTAGGACTTTTTGTTAAGGCAAGGACCGGTAAAGGACAAAGAGTGGAAACATGCCTTCTAAATGCCGGTGTACTTGTTGCATATATGGGGATGGAAAGAATCGGTGACCAAGGACAGTATGGACGTCATGCTTTATCTCGGCTCTATAAAACACGTGATGGCTGGATTTATTTAGTGGCTGAATCACAAGAAGACTGGGCTCAACTTTGTAAATTGATTAACCGTCCCGATCTTAGCCAGCAAAGTGAATTTGCAACTCCGGAAAATCGTGATAAGAACGACTCTGTACTAATAGAATTGTTGTCAGAGATTTTTTTAGAGCGCACAGCCAAACAATGGATTTCCGACATGAATGAAGTTGGTATCCCGTCTGCTTTAGCAGTTGAAAATTATGAAACAGGTTTCTTCACGGACCCTCAGGCTGTTAAGAATGGCATGGTATCTGAACAAGATACCGATAGTATGGGCCAAGTAAAATTTTCTGCAAATCTAATAGACTTTTCTAACTCTGAACGCCCAATTCCCACTGTCACACCTATGCTCGGAGAACACAACAGTGAAGTCCTAACGCGACTTGGATATTCAGGGTTGGAAATAGAAGAATTCTACAAAAAAAAGATTATCAACACTGACACTGATTTTAACAGTCAAAACAAACTGTGAAACCATAATTAATTTTCCATTATAAAGATGCAAATGGGTACACTCTATTTAGTTTCAACCCCTATCGGTAACATGGAGGACATTACACTACGAGCCATCCGCATTCTAAAACAGGTAGATTTAATAGCCGCTGAAGACACGCGCGTTACTAGAAAGCTTATGTCCAAGAATGGGATTGAAAACAAAATTACCAGCTACAATAACCATAATCATCGAGCAAAACTTCCAATTCTATTGCAATCATTGACTAATGGTGATGAAATTGCGCTAGTTTCTGATGCTGGCACACCTACACTGAGTGATCCTGGTTCTGAATTAGTTGAAATAGCATCCCAATCTGGCCATGCCACAATCCCTATACCTGGCCCATCCGCAATCACGGCAGCTTTAGCGACATCAGATATTCACAGAAAAGAATTCACTTTCATAAGCTTCTTACCTAGAAAACAAGCCGAACGAATTAAATACCTAGACTCATTGAAATCTGAGTCACGACCGATAGTTGCATTTGAAGCACCTCACAGATTAACTAAGTCACTGACAGACATGCTGTGTGTGTTAGGGGATCGCCGTGTTACCCTGTGTCGAGAATTAACAAAAATTCACGAGGAAATCTTCCGAGGCAGTATCTCCGAGGCAATTGATCATTTTCAAAATCCCAGGGGAGAATTCACAATTATTATTAGTAGTGGTATTTCAGATATTAGTTACAATGATAATGACCTCTTGACTCTCCTCAATAAATACAGAACATTAGGAGTTGAGACAAGCAAAGCCGTTAAGCAAGTAGCAAAAGAAACTGGCATAAATAGAAGCGAAGTGTATAAACTATGGGTACGGAACAAAATTAAATCTTAATGAACTCGATAATCCTAAAATCCGCATTCCGCATTCCGCATTCCGATAATCATCGTTGTGCTAACATAACCTTGCAATGACAGAACGTATATTAGTTGCAGTGGCTTGGCCATATGCAAATGGATCCATACACCTAGGTCAAGTTGCAGGTGCTTATCTACCTGCTGACATATTCGCCAGATATCATCGACTCAAAGGTAATCAGGTATTAATGGTGTCTGGGAGTGATGCTCACGGGACACCTGTTACCCTTACAGCGGAGTCGCAAGGAGTCACACCTGAAACTATCGCCAGTAAATACCAGTCTGAATTTGTTGATAACTGGAAAAGATTGGGTATAGATTTCGATCTTTTTACAACAACTCATACTCAAAATCACGCCTCAGTCGCACAGGACATATTTCTAACTCTTTACAAAAAAGGTCATATCTATAAAGACTCGATGCTTCAGCCTTACTGTGATAGTGAAGGTAGATTCTTGGCAGACAGATATGTTGAAGGGACATGCCCCCACTGCAATTACGAAAATGCCAGAGGAGACCAATGTGACAATTGTGGACGCACATTAGACCCCGAAGAATTGGGCGATATGAGATGTAAAATTTGCGGCGATTCCCCGGTTATCAAAGAAACGGAACATTTCTTCCTAAAGCTAAGCATTTTTGAAGAGCAATTAATCACTTGGATACGAGAGCAGGATCACTGGCGACCCAACGTGAAAAATTTTTCCATCGGTTATCTTGAGGGTGGACTTCACGACAGGGCCATTACAAGAGATATTGAATGGGGGGTACCCGTACCTCTCCCGGGATATGAATCAAAGCGTATTTATGTCTGGTTTGAGGCAGTAATCGGATATTTATCAGCTGCAAAAGAAGCGAGCCAAAATATAGGCAACCCAGATCTATGGCGAGAATTCTGGCAAAATGACAGTAAATCTTATTACTTTATGGGTAAGGACAACATTCCCTTCCATACAGTGATTTGGCCCGCGATGTTAATTGGATACGGGGGACTTAATTTACCATACGACGTGCCCGCAAATGAGTATCTTAATTTAGAAGGCATGCAATTCTCCACAAGTAGGAACTGGGCCGTATGGTTGCCGGACTACCTAGATAAATATGAGCCTGACCCTATCAGGTATGTCCTCGCTTCAAATATGCCCGAAACCAGCGATTCAGATTTCTCTTGGAAAGAGTACGTCCGAAGCAACAACGAGGAACTGGTAGCAACATATGGAAATTTGATTAATAGAGTTCTCGCATTGGTATATAAAAATTTCGATCACTCCATACCTAAACCCGCAACTTTGGAAGATATAGATCTAGCTTTATTAGAAAATGCTGAATGTCAATTGACAAATGTTGCACAAGATATAGAGTTGTGCCACTTTCGTTCAGCCTTGCAATCTGGAATGGCGTTGGCAAGAGAAACTAACAAATATCTAGAGACACAGGCACCCTGGAGAACAATAAAATCAGACCGAGCAAAAGCTTCCACCACTCTCTGGGTCGCAATGTCAGTTGTTAACTGCCTCAAAACAATTATGTATCCCTTCATTCCATTCTCATCAAAAACTTTGCATGAAATGCTGGGGTTCAATTATGACTTAGAAACAGATGGTTGGAAATGGGACAGAAACCAACTGAAGCCAGGGAATCCAATACCACAACCGCGTCCGCTTTTTACTAAATTAGACGAATCGCTAGTTGACTCTGAATCTCAGGACAGTCAACAATGACACCCGTGAGAAACCCTTTAAAACCCCCGAAATCAATGTATGTCCCTATACAAGATGGGCTTGATAGAGTCGATAACCTTTTGCTAGGAATCACTGATACAAATTTTCCTTTCCTAACAAAAATACTTAGTCATATTTTTCAATCCCCAGGTAAAAGAATTCGCCCGGCCATAGCACTACTTTCATCGAAATTCTCACCTAATGACCAACACATTAGCGAGTTGATGGCTGCTGGCATAGAATTACTTCACCTGGCATCTTTAATACACGACGATACAGTAGATGAGTCGTTAACCAGAAGAGGATTACCCACTTTAAGTAGTATTTGGGGCAAGGATGTGGCTGTACAGGCTGGTGATTATGTGTTCGCCTCATCCGGAGTATTCATGTGTGACGCAGGAAATATTCGAGTACTTAGGCGATTTTCACAAACAATTATGGAATTGGCAACTGGGCAATTGAGAGAAACAGAATTGGCCTTTGATCCTGATCAAACCAGAGAGGATTATTTTGAGCGCATATACAATAAAACCGCATCTCTTTTCCAGACTGCCGGAGAATCAGGTGCTATATTGAGTGAGGCACCTGAGCAAATAGTGAATGCCCTTAGCTCATACGGCCGCAACATAGGATTATGTTTCCAAATCATAGATGATGTATTGGATCTCGATGGCACAGAAAATGAGATCGGCAAAACACTTGGTCGTGATCTGGCAAATGGTGTTCTTACCCTGCCAGCAATACTAGCGATAGAGAAACATCCAAAAGATAACCCAATCAGGCTATTGTGCCAAGATCAAAATAATAAAGCACTTTTAGATAAAGCAATGAACATGGTGCAACAGCCCGAAATATTACGGGATTCTTATAAAATTGCTCGGAGCTATCTTAATGCATCATTGGAAAATCTGACCGCACTTCAGGACAACCCAGAGAAACAATGCCTTATCGAAATAGCACATTATGCTTTCTCAAGGCGACTTTAAAAACACCATGGTTCGGATCACGCTACCAATAATCTTTTGATCAAGAGATGTGGATCAATGGAAGTATTAATAGAAACTTAGTGGTTTTAGCAGCATCCAGAATGTTTAAGGCACCTAATTTTAAGCAATTCAACCGCAAAAAAGATGATGCTCCAATACAAAATTTACGTTAAGCTTCCCATACTATACGTCCACCTAAAATAGTAAGTGCTACCTTTGCATCTAGTAGTTCGGTTTTTTGAATTTTAGTCAGATCCTTATCAATCAACACTAAATCAGCCAGTTTACCGATTTTGATTGAACCGCGTTGTTTCTCTTGATTGGCGGCATACGCAGAATTGATTGTGTGCATAGCTAAAGCTTGTGCTAAATCTACCCGCTCTTTATTACCCAAAACATTCCCTGACTCCGTACGCCGTGTCATAGCTGAATAAATACCAAGTAATGGATTTGGATCTGAGATCGGAGCATCGGAACTAGCTGCAACCGTAATCCCTACGTCAATTAAAGATTTCATCCTGTAAAGAAAAGGTTGGATTTTTTCACTAATTTGATACAGATACTTATCTCCTCTTTCATATATGAAATTTGGCTGAGTAACAACAACACCGCCGAACCTGGCTATATTGTTTAATGCTACAGTTGAACATTCTGAGCAGTGTTCAATCCTATTTCTAAACTGACCACCTAGTACTTTCGCCGCCGCTTCAACTGCTTCCATTTCAACTGCATGAATTGCCACCGGGAATCCCAATTGGGACGCGCTCTCCACAGCACGTCTCAATTCATTTATATCTGGAGTTAAGCATCCCGAATCCACAGTCAGCATAATCTTAACTGGTCCCACATTCATCTCCTGATCGCCAAAACTATCCTCATTTACTATTTCTGAAAATTCCTTAATATATTTCAATCCAGGCATTACTGTAATTCTGGGTTCGATTATTCCTTTCTTTTTTGCTTGTAAGAGAAATTCCCATCTCTGTGGTGAATTGTTACTAGTAGCATCTTGGACTGATGTTATGCCCCTGGACAACATCAATCGATTCAATGCTCTCAATCCAAGCTCCATTTCCAAACTAGATATTCTTGGAATTCTTTCATCCAGAAACGAATCCATATCAAACAACACACCAGTGGGCTCGCCGGTACGCACATGTCGTTCTATAGTCCCATATTCAGGATCTGGGGTGGTTCGCGAAATATTAACTTGAGACAATGCCAATGAATTAAGTACAATCACATGCCCTGAACTATGCACTAGTTTAACGGGATGAACGCTAGTAGCTTGATCCAGATCCCATCTGGTGGGATGCCTTCTTTCAAGCAAGTCATTGTGATCATACGTTCCGGCTCTTATCCAAATTCCTTGTGTTATGGAGGAAGCTTTTTTATGTACAGTATGAGTAATTTCATTTATTGAAGAGAAAGCTGGCTTTTTGGTAAATCCCAAAGCTATGTTGGATGCCAGAGCCATAAGATGTATGTGAGAATCTATGAATCCAGGCAATAGTGTTCCACCGCGACAATCTATCATTTCGGCACCCTGGACTTGAGACAAATTTGTGTCAGAACCAACCCGGACAATTTGCTGGTTTTTAACCTCAATCAAATTTGCTCTGGGTCGATCTGGATCTAAAGTTAATACAGTTGCGTTATGTAAAATTAAGTGATTATTGGTACGAGCGCTAATCATATTAATCATATTTGAACACAATGATGCAATCTACGCACCTATCACATGTAGAAATCCCATAGATACGGACCCAAATCCATACCAAAGTATCATTGGGCAAATAAATAATATTTTCCATGTAGATCTTTTTTAATTAATTCATTTCGACCCAACACAGTTCCATATTTCCGTGTATAATATTGCCCGTAATCGAACATCTTACCCTACGGACTAAAATAGATAGTGTCTTTAAAAAGCGATCCATCAGAAACTTCCGATTCACCGCTACCAACTCCTCAAATAAACACCTCCTTCCTCAACAACCTAGCCGAGATGATTTCAGAAGCCAATCGAGGACATAATTCGGAAAGTGATTGGAACAACCCTAGCGATGATTGGCTTCAAAATCAGATAGATTATCTAGACGAATTAACAGCGAGAGAGAAAACCAAAATCCTTGAAAAATCAGAGCAGATGGAACATCTTGCTTTGTCCTTGAGTAACCAAGGAAAGGTGGCTGAAAAAGTCTGGCCCAAAATAGGTGTGCGGTTGAAATCAGGAGGACTCGCTTCGTTTAGCCAGCTTGGAGTTCGCAGAAGGCCTGACATTACAAAATATTTCATCGACGGATTCCCTAGTAACAGGCATGCAAACCTGCTTACAGAAGAAGATCAAGACCTGCTGTCAGAAATACTACCTCACATCACCGAATACATGAGAAACCATTTTCAAAAAGGTGATTCAATAATCCAAAGTGACCGGCAAATAGGAGATGTTATTGACCGTTCCTTTCACGCGCGGCAACTTTTGTTCGGAAGTGATTATCCACATGTAGCATACATGTGGCGTAAGCTCACTTTCGATCTCTCAGAGAAAAACACAGGCTCCTCACCCGATATACTAGAGATTTCACTTCCCCATTGGCTGGACATCCTTGAACTGCCTGACCAACTTAAAAGTCGCATCCTGAAAAATAATTTAGATAAACTTATCCTTAAAGCACCAACAAAGGGACTGTCACTCCACCTAGGATTTGATTACGTCGGCGAACATAAGATGGGACCACTATCAACAGCGATGTTCATGGTGAGGCAATCTGGAGGACTAGCAATACAGGCAGCACTCAGTATGGCTCGTGCGCATACTCTCGATGGAAACCCTGTCAACACGGCATTGGTCACAGTGGGGCCATCTCTACACGGCAAAAGCACATTGACGATCATGTTAGAGCTAGAAAACAGCCAACTCGCCAAGAAGCTTAATCTAAGAACTGACCAGTCTGAGGGTGTGTATCCAATGAACGATGACATTGTACTGTTACAGCGTACTGATACAAATCCTCCAAGTAATGCTGATCAATCTTCAAATTTTTATCCGTATTCCATTGACGGTACCGAAGATAATTTTTATGCGGTCCCTTTCGGACTTACAAAAGAAAGTGACCCTATAACCTATGACGTAATCAAAAACAGTGATGATTCCAATATCAACGAATTACTCGAGAATGTCCCACTGGATTTAAATACACTAGAACCAAACTATGGCTGGAATCCTGTACAAAATATGCGCATGGTGTTGGACAGGAAAAGCCTTCTTGACAAGAAAGGTGTAACAAACCTGCTAAGCAGCATAACTAATTCTAATCTATCAGAATCAGTCCACGTGCCGATAGAGTACACAGACAAAATTTTCTTTCAGTCAGTAATGAGACAAAACACCATAATACCTCCTCTGAGAAGAGTATCTCTTGAAGAATATGTACGAGTGCTTATGTTTGGAGAGGCTGTCCAAATGGGAGCCTCTACCGGGAGTATCGGACAACCTTATATAGAATATTTCTCCGATCCTTTCATCATTGGGCTGGAAGACGAAAATGCTAATTCTTTATACAGAATCCTTAAAGAGTTATCAAATCTTCCTAAACCTTCAATTCATTTCTATGTATTCAATACTGGTGGCGTGGGTTCAGATAGCAACGAAAATGTGAGTGGACCGAATTATAAGAAGATCCCAAGGGAGTTAACCCTCATGTTACAGGAGGCCTTGTTACGCGAATGCGTAGTTTTCGAACACGATAAACTATTGGGTTCGGATATAGCAACCGGCATCATAAATCACAAAGGTGAAACCGTAGTTGATTTGGCAGAAAACTGGTTACCCGCTCGGCTTTTCAATAAATATGACTATACATATAGAGTAGAACAATTAAGTCGCAGCAGATATTATGGGTCGAATTCTGAAGACAAAAGCGGCATCCTGCAATATACAAAAACCCAGAATGACATCATCGACTTCATACAAATACCGGATCCCAGTAATATAAGAGAACTAAGCTGGCTCATATCCTTCTACTGGAATACAAACAAAGCGTGCAACAATCTTAAAGAAATCGAAATAGAGTTAGCTAGCTTACCTTCAGTCCAACATTCTTCCAAATTCCAACAGTTGAAACTCAAATGCAAACCATTCATAGATAGGAATAAAGATCTGTCTACCGAAGATGTCTCATTCCTTAAACACCTTAAGATCATTTAACCCTGGCAATCTGAAATTCATGTTAAGCCAAAAACCAACACGCTTGCGACAACGTACAAAGCTATCAAAGTAATTGCCTCATAGGTCCAATTTTTATGAGGTCTTTGCCTGTTTCTGTCAATCAATGCAATCACCACAACTGCCGTCATAATTATTGCCACGACCGCAGTAACTACATGGATCTGAGCTAGTTCTGTCCATATAGCTCCGGTAGTGTATGCCAAGTCATCAACAAAAAGAACGAAACCCATGTTGAAAACATTACTACCTAGTACGCCAGATATAGCAAGCTCCGGGGCTCTAATTCGAATAGCCGCAAAACCAGCAGACATCTCTGGCAGTGATGTACTGAATGCTAAAAATTGAGTGCCCATAAAGCTCGCATCCCATCCCATTTCAATGGCCACTCTATGACCTGAATCAGCGAGCCATATAGCCGATATAACCACTACAGTAGCGGATAGGCTGTAACCAATCACAGCTTTTATCAATGAGTCATTTTCATATTGGGAATCCTCATCTTTGTGATCTTTTGGCTGAGATTTCTCAAACCTGTATGTCATGTACATTGCAACAAAGAAAATTAGTAAAATAACGATGCTTACCGGACTGACATACCAACCAGACGATATATTTGTTTGGTCGTGGATAATGATAGCTGCGGCTGCTAACCCGATCACAACTATTGAGAGAGAAGCCACCAACACAGCAGTTGTGCTAATCTTATTAAGTATAGGGCCATCTCTCCAAAATAAATCTAGTAGCCCTATAATCAACAGATTGAACATGTTGCTGCCAAATGCATCTCCGGCGGCTAGATTCACTTCTCCCACAAGCACTATTGAACTTACACCAGTTCCAAGCTCAGGTAATGATGTGGCTGTAGCTAGAAGAACGACTCCAACAAAAGACCTGCCCAGCCCTGTTTTAAGAGCGATAACATCGGCAGATTTTGCAAGGTAAGTAGAGGCACCCAAAATCAGCAAAGCTGCAAAACCTAATTGAATCCAAAGTATATATAAAGTCATTTAGGGTTGCTTTCTATGGCCAATGGTAATGTGCCTTTTGAGCCCAAGTGACCACCAAGCTTATTCATTTCTGAGAAATGTCGAAATCTTCATATGTCTATCTAACGCATCCTCAAACATCCCACGTTCAGCTACTGAAACAATTACTTTATAAGATTTTGACATCCGGATGCCTTTTTAGATCGATGGTCTCTTTGTTCATTCAATTGACTTGTGTCCTGAAACACCTTCTTTGAAAGATCGAGCTAGTATTACTGGTGCCATGATGGTAGTCACTATAGTTACAATTATTGCCACTGCAAAGATGTCATTATCTATGACGCCAGCTCCCATACCGATGCCGGCCATTATCAAAGCTACTTCTCCCCTGGGAAGCATTCCAATACCAACTCTCCAGGCTCCTACTCGGTTGAATCCTACAAAAAGTGCAGGTATCCCACTACCGAATACCTTACCCACAATAGCCAATAGCGTCGCAACTAATCCAAATAGCCACACATGTCCAATAGAAGTGACGTCAAACATCATGCCGATTACCGCAAAAAATATTGGAACAAGTGCATGATACAGTGCCTGTAACGGCTCTTCCAACCTTTCTGCTAATTCAGTACCGGATAATCCAAGACCTATCGAAAATGCGCCTATGATCATAGCCAGTCCGAAACTTTCGGACAAACCGGATACAAATAAGGCCAATCCAAGAACTATAGCTAGAGGGGCTCCACTTACTCTAAATCTACCCAACAGATTAGATATATGGTTTCTGAGCAAGAACACAACTCCAGTCAGACCAATCCAAAATCCTAAGGTCTTCAGTGCTGCCAAACTAGTTGCAGTAAATGAGAGATCTCCTCCTACGGCTATAGCCAAAACGACACCCAAAAGAAGTATCCCCAAGACATCGTCAAGAACAGCCGCTCCAAGTATAGTGATCCCCTCAGGAGTATCAAGTCGACTCATATCAGCCAGTACCCTAACTGAAATCCCTATTGATGTCGCTGTAAATATTGCACCAACAAACAATGCAGGGGGGGACCCAATTGAGTCTGCATATCCAAACAACACTGTACCCCATGCCCCCAGCAAAAACGGAACAGCGGCTCCGCCTATTGCTACTAAAGTAGCCGGACCCGCATGTCTTATAAATTTCCTGGAATCTGTCTCTAGGCCCGCACAAAACATCAGTACGATTGCACCAATTTGGGACAATGACCATAAGCTTTCGGAAACTGGCAATTGAAAACCGCCATCTCCGTTATGAGCATTGATTAAGTCTGGAAACAACGGACCAAACCCGACTATCTCCATCCCACCCAACATATACGGACCGATCAAGATCCCAGCAGATAACTCACCTAACACCGGCGGAACTTTTATGAATCTCTCACAGAGTTCCCCGCCCAGTTTAGCCGCTATCAAGATAGCTGCTAACTGGAACACTAGAGTAACAACAAATTCAGAGCTATGTTCCAAAATTCAATCCCACCTAAAATAATTTATCAGTTCAAATGTTGATCCTCCAAATTATACCAAGCTTCATATCTCTATAATACGGTTAATATCGCACTGTTTAGATACAAATTTACAAACTCCAAGCTGAGACCGATCAATATCTGAGTTATAATAATGGTTAATCTAGGAGTTTACATGTCACAACTGGGGCTGATAGCCTTGATGGGATCTGGAGAAACCGCTCCCAGCGGGCGTATTCTTCACGAGTGGTCATTCAAGAAATTATCTTCACCTGTAAAAGTTTCTGTCGTGGAAACACCAGCTGGATTTGAACTCAACTCCTCACAGGTTGCTGGCAAAATATCAGATTTTGTAACCCAACGCCTTAAGAACTACAAACCTATTGTGGAAATTATTCCAGCCCGGCGTCGAGACGGCAAATTCAGTACAAACAATCCCGATATCTTAAGTCCACTTTTAGACTCTGATTATATATTTTTAGGCCCTGGTAGTCCCAGTTATGCAGTAAATCACCTTTCAAACAGCATCGCCTGGGAAATAATTACTGCTCGCCACAGGCTCGGAACATGCTTATCGTTCTCCAGTAGCGGCGCTATTGCTATTGGTGAAAAAGCCTTACCTGTATATGAGATATATAAAGTTGGTATGGACCCCAAATGGATACCTGGACTAAACCTCCTTGGAAATTTCGGATTGAGAATAGCTTGCGTCACTCATTGGAATAATACGGAGGGTGGTACCAATATAGACACAAGCAAATGCTACATGGGCCAATCGAGAATGGACCAACTTGTTTCATCAATTCAACCAGAAATCAACATTCTTGGGATCGATGAACACACAGCATTGATGATTGATCTAACACAAAAAACTTGCTCTGTTGTAGGCAAAGGCTCCATTACAATTATCAACTCCAATGGCACAACTACATTCCAAACTGGTGGAAATTTCTCAACTGATATATTAGGAGACGTGTATTTTCCAGAGCAAGGCGAGGGCATCGATTCTGATGTATGGGAAAAGGTTGTAACACACCACCGCAAAATAAGAGAGAATCAACCATTGCCCGACAAAGTGATTAATTTAATCAAGGAAAGATCAGAAGCGCGCGACCGAAAAGACTGGAACCAATCCGACTTGCTAAGAGAGCAATTAGTTGATCAGGGGTATTCTGTAAAAGATACTTCGGATGGACCTAAGATATCACCCATCCGGTAAATTGCACCACATTTAGCCTTCAGATATGTTTAACCGTCTCACCTATTTTAAGAACTCTCAACAGATTTGTTCCTCCCGCAATACCAATAGGTAAACCAGCCACTAACACGACTAGGTCATCTTTTTTTAACCCCATCGCAGCTTCAGCCATCTCTTCACCCTTCCCAAAGAAATCCTCCACCAACGTCAAGTGCTCCACCGTGAGAGGAGTAACCCCCCATCGCAACGTAAGGGTCTGTTGAACTTTTTCACTCGGTGTAATAGCTAATATAGGGACTTTGGGGCGATATTTGGATACCCTTCCGGCAGTGCCTCCAGATTCTGTAAACGCCACGATAGCTTTAGCGTTAAGTTGATGCGCTGTCCTACATGCGTCATAACTTATAGCATCATCTGTCTGTGCTTCTAACTGAAAAGCCTTGGATCTCATCATAGAGTCGTATGGCAATGCCGCTTCCGCCTCTTTTGCAACCCTAGACATGACATTCACAGCATTAGCTGGATATTTACCAACAGATGTTTCTGCCGACAACATTATTGCATCTGTTCCATCAAAAATGGCGTTAGCAACATCGGTAACTTCAGCCCTTGTGGGAACTGGAGAATCAATCATTGACTCTAACATCTGTGTAGCTGTTATGACAGGCTTGCCTGACATGTTACACCTAGAAATCAAGTCTTTCTGTATTATCGGAACACGTTCAACCGGAACTTCTACTCCCATGTCACCTCTTGCTACCATTACTCCATCGCTAGCTTCCAAGATACTGTCAATATTTTTCAATGCCTCTGCTCGTTCTATCTTGGTAATAATCTTAGGGTTACTCTCTAAAGTATTTAGCATCTCTTTTGCAGAATGAACTTGCGAATCTTCGGTGATCACTGACAAAGCGACAAAATCAGATTTCTGTTCGGCAGCAAATTTAAGTGATTCTACGGTTTTTGCATTCAAAAAAGGCTGACTGGGCGCCCTGCCAGGAGTAGTAACTCCGCGGCCCTCAGTAACTTTTCCACCCACTACAACCCGGCAAAATACTTGATCTTCTTTTTTACCAGTAACAGTCATCTCTATGAGACCATCATCTACCAATATGGGCCGTCCAATAGATGCATCTACATGGATTCCTGAGGGAGATACTGCCATGATTTCGTTATTCCCAACAATGTCTTCGCTACTCAAAATAACCTGATCACCAGACTTCAAATCTACTGCTGCTACGGACAGTGGCCCAATACGATATTTAGGGCCCGGCACATCAACCATTATTCCAACTGGACAGCCCATTCTAGTAGACTCTTTCCTTACTAACTCTATAGATAGTTGATGTGATTCTAGGGAGCCATGAGACAAGTTAAACCGGGCTACACTCATACCTTTTGAAATCAATTCTCTTATCATTTCAGAGGAATCTGAAGCAGGCCCGAGAGTGCATACAATCTTTGTTTTGGAGCGTTCTCCCAACAGTGCACTATATTTCATTCCTACCTCCTTGCTATGCTCAGATATCATAGCCGATCAAATACTCTGTTATATAAATATGTGAACCTTGTGTTACATGTTATATGATCGATGCGAACAATATAACATTGAGTTACAATTAGTGTGCAATTAACATAAGCTCCAAATACAAATTCTCGAGGAAGAGTTCATATGACAATAAAACAACTATTTGAACTCCAGATGTTAGACAGTGAAATAGACTCTCATACCAAATCACTAAACCAGATCAATGCGGAAATGGGAGATGATACTAAATTGAATGCGCTTGAAAACCGCATTTTGGAGCTAAAAACTCTACTTGAGTCTGAATTTCTTAAGCGAAAGCCTGTTGAGCTTGAAATCAAATCAATTGAAGAGAAGCTTAGCTCTATCGAAGACCGTTTGTACAATGGAGTAATCACTAATCCCCGCGAACTTGAAGCCCAAGAAACTGAACGTAATCACCTCAAGGAAACCCGCTCCTCTCAAGAAGATATTCTGCTTGAATCTATGTTGATCACCGAAAACATTGAGAACGAGTTAACGAATGCTGAGCAGGCAGTCTCAAAATATAAAGCGAATCGAGAAATTGAACATCCAGGATTGATGAAGCAGAAATCAACATTGACAGAATCTTTGAAAACCCTCAGTTCTGAGAGGTCTGAATTTATCGAAGACATAGCCAGAATTGAGCTAACTATGTACGACGCATTACGGCAAAATAAAGGTGGACTAGCAATTTCGCGCGTCCAAAGGGGATCGTGTGAAGCATGTCGACTGACATTGCCAAGAACAGAACTGCAGAGAGCCAGAACATCAGATGGCCCAGTATATTGCAGCAGTTGCAAAAGAATACTTTTCATACCATGAATATCCATCCAACAATCGCTCCATCCTCTATCTGTTGAATTAATGCTTGCCATAGGCTACTTCAGGAATATTGAACCAGGTATTTCAGAGGAAGAACTTGAAGCAAATTTTGCAGAATATTGTTACTTGTATCTCCATCAACCTACACGCATATTTTTTGAAGAAATAGGATGTAGCCCTCCATACAAAGCTTATTCCGACATGATCAATCATATGGTCAAGTCAAAAAGCTCATTTTTAGTAGTTGTACCAGGACCTTATGATTTGGGGAAAACCGCGGAAGAGGTAGCCAAATCAGTTCTTGAATTGGAACGAATTGGCGCGAAAGTTGTATGTAACGACAAAGACTTGCCGGATCCTCTTCAAAACGCGCTATCCAGTTTGAGAGCTGACGAATCTTCGCTAGCTCGTAGTAACAACATAAAAGCGTCTATGAGGCAACGAGTGATAAAAGGAGTTAATCAAGGGAGGACTCCCTTTGGATATACTACTAGTCCTGAAGGAACACTGAAAATTAACGTTGCAGAAGCTCAAATAGTGAAACTGATCTACAAATTTTATACTGAAGATTCTCTGGGGCTCAGACTGATTGCTCGTCATCTTAATGAACAAGGCCATACAACCCGTAAAGCTAATCCTTGGAACGTCGTTACCATTAGAGACATCCTACGCAACTCTGTTTATATGGGGACTTACACTCGTTTTGGGCTAAGGGTCCCAAAAAGCCACGAACCCATCATTTCAGCAGAAATATTCAGATCAGCTCAAGACACTTTTCGTGCAAGGAAGAAACACACTAGGTCTCATTCTGCTGAGCCTTTTCTTCTATCTAATTTAATCTATTGCTCCGAATGTGAGAACAAAATGATGGGAGTCACGCGCAGACAAACATGGAAGCGAAAAGACTTGGTGCGCCAGAGTAAAATTTACCGCTATTATCAATGTCAATCCAGAAATAATTTAAGTATTTGCAAATACCATACTTGGAAGGCTGAAATCCTAGAAAGTTTAGTTTTGCAGTCTCTTAGGAAGCTTTTGCGATCCAGAAAAGGCCGGCAACTACTCCAAGAATCTGCTGAAAATAATTCATCAGGTAGTGAGTTCGCCTCCAGTCGGCTAGAGAATGCTGAAAGGAATTTCCTGAAAACCTTGAAGAATGTAGCCTCAGGAGATGTTCCCACTACTGATTTGGCACCTCCCCTAGAAGAACTGGATGCTTCAAGACAGTTAGTAACCAATCCGCCTAGATTCCGACCAAAAGTACTGGATGATATTCATGAATGGGAAAACCTCAACATTATTTCTCAACAGGAATTTTTGAAATCACATGTTAAAAAAGTAATAGTCTATGAAAAAACGGTAGATCTGATTAATTGAACTTCAAATTAATTTAATAGTATTCAAACATCAACATCGATTTTGTATAGAATGATTGGTAATGTAGCGGTCTTTTGATCCCAGTGTTAAAATTTATATAACCTAAGGTGGCTGGGCGGCCGCTCCGATTTTTCGGAGAGGAAAGTCCGAGCTCCATCAGGCAGGATGCCCGTTAACGGCGGGGCGGGGTGACCCGACGGAAAGTGCCACAGAAAAAATACCGCCTGCCTCAACGCAGGTAAGGGTGAAAAGGCGAGGTAAGAGCTCACCGCTTTATTGGTAACAATAAAGGACATGGCAAACCCCATCCGGAGCAAGGCCTAATAGAAGGACTATAGGTGCCTGACCTATCCTCGGGTTGGCCGCATGACCCTTCCAGCAATGAAAGGGCTAGATGGATGGTCGCCTCCGCATCGGTATTAATCAGGAAGAATCACAGGCATGTCCTGAGATATAAACTGATTCCCGAAGCGAGACAGAACTCGGCTTACAGGCCACCTTGGGCTAATTTTAAAGAATTCAAATAGCCCATATCCACTTCTATGAACATGTTTTGCTCATGAAGTTTTCATTCTCGAATGTATGGCATTTACACGTTCAAGCAATGTCGGATGATCAAATTGCACGAAAACCATCAATGGATGTGGTGTCAGGTTCGAAAGATTGTTAGCTGACAACCGCCTTAGGGCAGATACCATTGCTTCTCCACCTGCACCAGTATCAACCGCCCACAAATCACAGTCGAGTTCATCCTTTCGGGATATCCAGTTGCCTATCAAAGACAATGCAACGTTCACAGGAGTGTAGACTAAGCCGAATAATAAAAGAGCCAGATATACTGAGTCTTTTTCTATATAAAACGCATCGAATAAAAGTCGATTGTCCAAAAACATGGAAAGCAAATAAAACATCACTCCCGTGTTGACAATACTAATCAAAGCACGTTTTTGTATGTGTTTCTTTTTATAGTGACCAATTTCATGCGCTACTACAGCCACTATTTCTTGACTAGGATGATTTTCAACAAGCGTATCGAAAAGGGCAATACGCTTATTTCTCCCAAAACCGGTAAAAAAAGCATTAGCCTTAGTACTTCTTTTTGAACCATCTATCACAAAAATATCTTTGACATGGAAGTCCACCGAATTCGAGTACGACACAATGGATTCTTTTAATTCTCCAGGTTCCATTGGAGTGAATTTATTAAACAGAGGCATGATCCAAGTCGGAGCCACGAACATCATGCTCACGGAAATCAAAGTCACTGATATCCAGCAATAGAACCATGCCATGGTTCCCCCATATTCAAATATGGATATGATGACCAACAACACTGGCCCGCCGATAAGGATGGTGAGAAATAAACCTTTTACTCTGTCTGACACAAATGTCCGAATTGTGGTGGTATTGAATCCATATTTCCCTTCGATGGCAAATGTTGAATAAATAGACCATGGCAACATCAACAGAGAATATCCAATGGTTATACAACCTAAATAGATAATGCCAGTGAAAGGAGCCTCAAATTCTAGCCGTCTTATCATATTATCCAGAATATTAAAGCCCTGAATGAACCAAAATCCCAGCAGCCAAAATAATCCGAAGGCACCAGCAACAATTTCCACCCTAGTGGAAGCTCGGTTGTAGTCCTGAGATTTCCTATATTCATCAGGTTCATATATCTCTTCCAATGGCTTCGGAGGGTCTCTTTTAAGAGAATGAATATTCAAAAAGTTAATCACTAAACCCAGGGTAAATTCACCTAGTAAAGCGATAAGAATTATTACAAAAAAAACATTCACCATTAATCCTTATAATAGTCCGATATCTCTATGATCTCCATCACGCTATTAAAACTTCCAGAGTGGATTAAAACAACAAAATCATTCATGGGCCATCTTATATTCCCACTCCACAAACACACAATTTAACACATGTCACGCTTATAAATTAGGAATAAGGCAAATTTTTAAGTAAACTAGCAAATCAGTTCATGTTTATCAAACATCAGGAGGCAAATTTGAGTACAGACAAACTTACCAAAATTGGAGTAATTGGTGCCGGGCTTATGGGTCATGGAATTGCTTTGAATTTTGCACTACATGGTTATGAAGTCTACTTGAATGACACCACTCAAGAAGCACTGGACACTTCATTGGTCAACATACAGCAAAGTTTAGCTACTATGATTAAAGTGGGACTCGCATCCAATTCTGACATTAAATCCGTGCCTGAAAAAATACATGTGAGTACATCTCTAGATAAAACTGTTAACGATGTAGATTTTGTGATAGAGGCGGTCTTTGAAGACATGGATATTAAAAAGAAATTGTTTAATCAATTGGATACACTTTCTCCAGAAAGAACTATCCTTTCAAGCAACACGTCCTCATTCATGTCAAGTCAACTCGCTTCTGCCACAAATAGACCTGATAAAGTTGTGGTTGCCAATTGGTGGAATCCACCGTACCTACTCCCGCTTATCGAGGTAGTTCGAGGCCCCCAAACATCGGATAACACAATAGCTAAAACTGTATCCCTTTTCAAGGACATTGGAAAACAACCCGTTGTTTTGCAAAAGGAATCTATTGGATTTATAGGTAACCGTATGCAATTCGCCCTATTGAGAGAAGCTATTTCTGTTGTCGAGCAAGGAATTGCTTCAGCAGAAGACGTAGATTTGGTAGTAAAGAGCAGTTTTGGGCGACGTCTCGCTTTAGCGGGGCCATTTGAAGTATTCGATTTGGCTGGATGGGATACTATTTCACACATTATTGATGAATTGTTCCCAGTAATAGAATCATCACCGCGTTCACCGAAATTGATCAGTGAAAAAGTAACCAATGGGAATTTCGGGGTAAAATCCGGGGCCGGTTTCTACGAATGGTCTCATGAAAACGTAGAGGCCTTCAGGGACAAAATCAGCAGTGGGCTTGCTATGATAGACCAGCAAGTTCGAGAAACAGAGGGAGAGTAATGATAAAAGAGATGCATCACACAGGGTTCGTTGTGAAGGATATTGAGAAAGCAGTTGATTTCTATCAACAGGGCCTTGGTCTTGAAGAACAAGTCAGATACGAAAGGCAAGGACCTGGAATAGACAATGTTATAGGGTACAAAGGTGCCTGCCTTAAAATTTGTTTAATGAGTATCGGCTCGCATAGTCTTGAATTAATTCAATATGTTAGTCCTGACCCGACACATAGACCGACCATAGAACGTAATGTGATAGGAAGTTCTCATCTCGCTTTCCAAGTGGAAGACATCCATTCTGTGTTCCAACAAGCTATGGCCCATGGCGCCATTGAGCTAAATCCACCAACAGAAGTAGCCCCGGGCAGAACCGCATGTTATCTGCAAGACCCGGAAGGGAATTGGATCGAGTTTATCGAAATCAAATGAAGTTTCACGCCCTAAATCTATACATTTCAAATGAACAACAAAATAGTTCAGAACGAAATCCCCAACACTGGAGTTCATGTAAGCTCAATAGGACTCGGCGGTGCTCCACTAAGTGCATTTTTGTTTGATGTTGATGAAAATGTGGCAGTCAGCACTATTAAGAGAGCATTCCAATTAGGGATGCGATATTTCGACACCGCTCCTTATTACGGATTCGGACGAGGGGAACGTAGATACGGTCGAGCCCTTGCCGAATTCCGAAGAACAGATTTCAAAATATCAACCAAGGTAGGTCGTGTATTAATACCTGCTGATTTACACGCGACTGATGACGGATTTGTCCCGCATGAGTTGGATGCCGTGGCAGACTACAGTAGGGATGGTGTGATGAGATCTGTCGACGAAAGTCTAAAGCGTCTACACATGGACCATATCGACATCGTATATGTTCACGATCCGGAATCAAACTTGCAACAGGCAATTGATGAGTCAGTGCCTGCACTATCCGAACTGAAAGCTCAAGGCACTATAAGTGCAGTTGGAGTGGCTATGAATCAATGGGAAATGCTAGACCTTTTCGTTAAAGAATGCGAATTAGACTGTATTCTTTTGGCGGGCAGGTACACAATCATAGATTATTCAGCCCTGTCGGTGCTCTTACCCAGATGCGAAGAAATGGGGACTGCGGTTATACTAGGGGCCCCATATCACAATGGAGTGTTATGCTCAGACCTCTCTCAAAACACTTATTACTACACATCTAGAGAAAGTAAAAGTATGCTGTTGCCAATTGATAAACTCGAATTGGCGCGTAATATCAAGGTTGTTTGCCAACGATATGCTGTCCCCTTAAAGGCTGTGGCCTTGCAATTTGGACTAGCTCATCCTGCTGTCATATCCACAATACCTGGTTCTGTTACATCTGGTGAAATAGAAGACAATCTTAAAATGATTAACCACTCGATACCCACTGAACTGTGGAGCGAATTAAAATATGAGAATTTGCTCCCACAAGAAGCTCCGACACCTTAACGAAACAATGTTGACACCACAGAGTTATTAAAAACAATTGTGGTCAAATTTATATGTTTCAAAACAAAATGGAATACAAGAAGCTCGCTATAATATCTGATGATCTCACCGGCGCCATGGACAGCAGCGGCTACTTGGCGGCTAAGGGTTTTAATGCTTCGGTAGTATTTAACCTTAATTCAATCCCGGATACTGATTCAGTGGCAATAAATACCGATAGTAGAGACGACTCGCCTTCTAATGCAAGAATCAAAATAGCTAATGCAAGTCGAAAAATAGGCCTGAGGAAAATCTACAAGAAAATAGATTCCACTTTGAGAGGTCACATCGGAGTTGAATTGGAATCAATGATGGATTCCATGAATATCTACAGGGTATTAGTAGCTCCTGCATTTCCAGACACAGGGAAAACCACTGTAGGAGGGACGATGCTGGTTGATGGTTTACCTATACATAAAAGTTCATTCTCCAAAGACCCTACTAATCCTGTATTCCAATCTCACATTCCAACACTACTATCAGAATCTATGCGGTACAGTGTAGATACTTTAAGCCTAGATGTTATTTCAAAAGGCAGCAACGCTATTCGACACCATATGAAAACTAGTACCCATAACATTCTGGTTTGTGACGCAATGGAACAAAAGCATCTACAGTCAATCGCTGACGCTGCCTCAAACGCTTATGAAAAATGGATTATATGCGGATCTGGAGGGCTGGCCAGAGAAATGGGAGTTATGATGGACTCAAGATTTTCTGACCGGGCAATTTGTTTCGATTCAAAGATTGGCATTAGCTTAATAGTCATAGGAAGCTTACATGAAAGGACCATTCTGCAACTCCGGCACCTACAAGATTCCCGTGATATACCTTTTCTAACTCCTTCAGTAATTGCCAATTTCCATGACGTAAAGACCTCGATAGTCATAACTTCTGTCAACAATAGTTACTTTAAAAATAAAGAACACTGTGTTGCTAAATCTTTAGCCAAATCTACTGACTCGATTTTAAATGATAGGTGTACAGGTTTATTTCTATCTGGAGGTAGTACAGCAGCCGCTGTTCTTGGAAATTTGCAACCTGACCACATAACATTGGTCGGAGAGGTGGAACCAGGTATCCCTGCAGGAAAAATCGTTGGAGGGAAAGCTGATGGCCTCCGTATAGTAACCAAGGCTGGTGGATTCGGTAGTACTGACTCTATACTAAACGCTCTTGAATACTTGGAAAATGGCAGTTTAGATTAACGACCATTATCAAAATTCTATATAGTCATTTCGCAGGAGGTATCAATTTTGAGAACAAAACAAATGGGAATAGACGGACCTGAATTGCCAATAGTCTGCTTCGGCACATGGCCACTGGGTGGAGCATACGGTCAAATCGACGAATCAATGGCTATTTCCACAATGCACTCAGCCATTGATGCCGGACTAACTTTTATTGACACTGCAGAAGGATACATGAACGCGGAAGCACTCATAGGCAAGGCGATCAAGGGAATTCGAGGGGAATTATTCTTGGCCACCAAAGTATCTGGTGATGATCACTCAACCGAACACATTACCAGCGCCTTAGAAAACAGCCTTACTCTTATGGGAACTGATCATATAGATCTATACCAGCTACACCAACCAAGTGAACGTAACATTGAAGATACCATGAATGACCTTATACGAATGAGGGACGCAGGTAAGATCAGATATATTGGGGTTTCAAATTTTTCTGTGGAGCAAATAGTAAGCGGTGCTAAAGCAGGTCCTATTAAAAGCGGTCAACCTAGATACAATTTATTGTTTAGGGAAACCGAAAATGATATTCTCCCCGCTTATCTAAATAATGGTATCGGTGTTATGGCTCACTCCGTGCTGGCAAAAGGACTGCTCGGAGGACGTTACAAAGCAGGTCATATTTTCGAGAAATCCGACGAACGTTCAACATGGCCGGCTTTTCATGGTGAATCATTTCAAAACACGGTTGCCGTGACAGAAAAACTCAACACATGGGCTCAGGATCATGGTAGAGACTTGGTTCAACTCGCAATTGCATGGCCAGTTTCACATCCTGCAGTCTATACAAGCATAGTTGGAGCACGTAGAGTACAGGACATACCCCAACTCGCTGAAGCTGGCAGTTGGACTTTGAGCCCAAAGGACTTGCGGGAAATCGATGACATTCAAGGAGATCATCAATTGTTTATTGATGACCAGCCTGCAGGTAAACACTCAACCTAAATAACCTATCCCCCTCGTCTTAAAACACAACCTGGCCTTGCTCCTGTATGCACACCGCTGTCCACAACAGCGACACCATTTACAAATACAAAAGGGATTCCCAATGGATATTGATGTGGTTCTTCGAAAGTAGCCTGATCAATAACAGTGGTAGGATCAAACAACACCACATCAGCCATAAGCCCGTCGGATATCAAACCTCTGTCTTTTAATTTCAATCTTTCCGCTGGCATACCGCTCATTTTACGTACTGCTGATTCAAGTGAGAGTACCGAAGGCTGTTCACGAACATAACGCCCTAGTATCCGTGGGTATGTACCATAAAATCTGGGATGTGGCTGATCAATCGATTGGCGCCCTGTTGGAGAAATAGCGTTCCCATCAGATCCTATCATCGCTGATTCATGGCCCAGAAAAAATCTTATGTCACTTTCCGTTCGGTTATGCATCACAATCATTAATTGGTTTTCTTCCTCAACAATTAATGAAAGCATCGTGTCATACGGATCTGTATTACGCTTCAAAGCAACTTCATCTATTGATAATCCAACCAAATCCTGATTGGAAACAGTTTCAACATTAGATATCACCATAGAACTCCATACAAACGGCAAACCTCTAAACCACCCATTTTGTGCGAGATCATCACGAGCTTTATTTCTTAAATCAGGATCTCTGAGTCGATTCAACATGGACTCAACTCCACCTTCCTGCAACCATTCAGGCACCAACTGTTTCAAATCTGTGCCAGCCGCAGTGTATGGATACATGTCATAGGTTACATCCAATCCCTCAGTCCTAGCTTTATCTATAACTCCCAACATTCTGTGCCCATCTCCGAATGCACGACTGTCTACAATGGCCATGTGGGAATATTGGACAGGTACACCAGCACGGCGTCCTATTTCAACTGCCTCTTCTACAGCTTTAACGTGCTCATTAGCCCAAACCCGAGCATGTGTCACGTAGAAAGCTCCTTCGTATTGGGATATCGCTCCAACAAGTTCCACCAACTCGTCAGTTGTAGCATAACTTGAAGGTGCGATGGTGAGGCCTGTGGAAACAGAAAAAGCTCCCTGCTCTACAGATTCAGCAGCAAGAGATCTCATCCGGTTCATTTCGTCCTTATTAGGGGGCCGATTATCATTTAACCCTATAGCTTGACGGATTGCCGACTGTCCAACCTGGGGGGCAATGTTAAGACTAATTCCTTTCTGTTCGTGAAAATTCGCCCATCCATCCAGATCCGTCCAGTCCCATTCCGGACTGGAAAATGGCCAGCCATAACGTTGACTTTTCGCTAACCCAGCATTTGGTGAAACTGGAAATGGAGAATAGGCACAATTACCAGTTACCTCTGTTGTGACACCTTGATGGGCTTTGCTTTCGCCTCCCGGGTCTTCAAGCATTGTAGTATCTGAATGGCTATGCATATCAATAAACCCCGGAGCAACGATTAATCCAGTGGCGTCTATCGTACGAGCAGCGGATGCCTGATCCAAAGATCTTCCTAGTACTAATTTGCCATCTTTGATACCAACAGCAGCTAACTGCCTAGAACTTCCCGTGCCATCGATCACAGTGCCATTCTTTATCAAAATATCTAACATCACTAAATACTCCTCGTCATAACAAGGCATCGCCTCATAATTCTAGGTTATATTGGGATAATTTAGAGGCGCTCCCGCAACTCTGGTTTGATAGCGAGTTATGTGCCATCTACCTAAATTGGTGCTCAACAAAATATCCCTGCCTCTTCCACAAAAGGCAATGTTTGTGGGACATGCAATTAATGTTCCTTCAAAATCTTCTGCCAATACATCTACCTGACCATCAGGTGTCCGGCGATAAATCACGTCGGGCCTATACATTGATACATAGAGATTACCCTCAATATCAAATGCTAATCCATCCGGCACCGTATTTGGGAATTCTTGAACCGTATTTAAATCCCCCGCAGTGCCATCGGTATTAATTTGAATTCTGTCAACTCTAGGCGGATTAACGCTCATTGCTACATACAAGTGAGTGTTATTTGGCCCTAGTGAAAGGCCATTCGGGAATTCTTTTGCTCGCCTGTCCCATACCTGTGTTTCTCCACCAGGTTTAATTTTGTAAATCATCCCATTATCTTCATGCCAATCCCCTGATTCACAAACATACAAATTTCCTGATTCGTCAAAAGCAGGATAGTTCGGCACTCGAAAAGGCTCAGATTTTGAGCCTGTTGAATAAGTTGATACAGCCCCTCCTTGGGTTATTTTCATGACCGCTTTATTGCCGGGATCGCACGCATAAATATTGTTTTCACCATCTATCGCGAGGCCAAGAACAAATCCTCCAGTATCAGCAAACTGAACTACTTCCTCGTTTTCTATGTCTATCCGATAAACCTGACCAGCTTCTCCACCAGCATATGCATAACCATCCAGACCCCATGCTATTCCTTCTGGATGATCCAATCCGTCAACAAGCACTGATACCTGTGTTTTATTGTCTAGCAGTGCCATAACTCCCTCCTAATCACCATTTAAATCCTGTTAATAACAAATACATATTTGCCAATAGCTCATTAATTCTCCAACATAAATCCATTCTTCAAGAACGCCCCGTCGACAGGTATTGCAGTACCATTAATATGGGTGGATTTTTCGCTGCACAAAAACAAAACAAGATCAGCAACCTCTTCTGGATATGCTTCTCTTCTTGAGGGCATACGTTTCAGTCGGTCCGCTCTAAGCGACGGCTCACGTTTGTAAACCATTTCAGTCATAGGAGTCAGAACCATTCCCGGACAAACAGCATTCACATTGATGTTGTAGTCTGCCCATTCAAGAGCAAGCACTCCAGCAAGACCGATAAGACCAGCCTTAGCTGGACTATAGGCACCTCTTTCGGGAACAGGTGCGTAGGCCGCTACTGAGGAAATGAAAACCACTCTTCCTCCATCGCCTTGATCCACCAAGTTTCTGCCAACGACCTTGCTGAACAAGAAAGCACCAGTTAAATGTGTTCCAAGTACTCTGTTCCAATCTTCTGCAGCCATATCTATTATAGGAGATCTTATGTTGTTACCGGCACAATGTACCAGGAAATCGATCCTCCCAAAGGCTTCGATTGTCGCTTGAACAACCGAATTTACGGAATGCTCGTCAGTAACTTCAACTTGTAGTCCCAGTGCTGAATTCTTGCTCTCAGCATTGAGCTCTTTAGCTAATTTCATCGACGCATCCCTGTCCATGTCTGCAATAGTCACAGCGGTCCCGTCAGACACAAACGCACGTGAAACCGCGGCACCGATTCCACCGGCTCCGCCCGTAACTACAGCGACTTTCCTTTTCATATAGGTCTCCTTCAATACAAGTGAGCCGAAATATACCCCCTCAAACTAGAGCAGTCAAACTCAGTACTGTTAATATTGTCTCAACATCGTCACACAAATATTTAATTAGTGTCAGTTTTTCAGGAGGTTCAATATGCAACGCCTATCCGGGAAAGTAGCTATTGTTACGGGAGGAGCTCAAGGCATTGGAGGAGCCTCTGCCCGCAGGCTTGCAGAAGAAGGAGCCAAAGTTTTAATCGCCGACATTGATATCGATAAGGCTCAAGAAAATGCAAATGTTATCTGTCAAAATGGACATCAAGCAGAAGCCATGAGGGTCGACGTTTCGCAACATTCTGATATTCGAAATATGGTCAAACACGCTGTGTCCATGTGGGGTAGGCTAGACATTCTGTTCAACAATGCATTCGATGTAATGTCAGCATCCAGTGGAGGAGCAGAAGAGTTGTCAGAAGAACAGTGGGATCGTGACATTAGCATACTGGTCAAATCAATATTTCTTGGGGCAAAATATGCTGTTCCGGCAATGCGACAGAGCGGAGGCGGGAGTATTGTAAACGTTTCATCCGTTCACGGTGTTTTAGCAGCTCCCGGTCTGCTCGTATATGAAACTGCAAAACATGCGGTCATTGGCGCAACTCGCCAGATGGCAACAGAGTTCGGTCCTCACGGGATTCGAGTAAACGCAGTCCTTCCAGGACACATGCTTACAGAGAGATTGAGGGAAATGTGGGAAACCAATCCAACTGGCCTTGAATTGTTTAAAGACCAGTATCCACTACGACGGGTCGGGACTGCCGACGATATTGCTAATGCAGTAGTGTTTCTATGTTCTGAGGAGGCTTCTTTTATAACCGGGCACCCCCTAGCGGTTGACGGCGGTCTGACTATTCAGCTCCAAGAAAATTTTGGTGTGCGAACAGCTCATTATTTACAAGAACATCCAGAGACTCAGCTACCATACTAGATAGTACACCTACGATCGTCTTATCGCATCACAACTAGAGTCTAGAGACAAAGTAATGATAACTGGTAGATTTTGAAGTTATTTCCTTCCTGTTAATACCTTGACAGTCAAATGCCTATAGGGTATATATAACCGCATCCTGAGTTATAATACTCAAAAAGCAATACTGTGGAGGTTTAGAATATGAGTGTTTTGAAGCGTGCCTTTTTGACAGGCGCAGTTTCCGCGATTCTTCTTACCATAGCCTGCGGCGGTACTACGGAAGTGATCAAAGAGGTTCCCGTAGAAAAGATCGTTACGCAAGAGGTTATTAAAGAAGTTGTCAAGGAAGTACCTGTCGAGAAAGAAGTAGTGAGAACTGTTGAAGTGGAAAAGGTCGTTGAAGTCATCGCGACTCGAGGACCCGAGCCTACAACTATGAGGGCAGCTAATGTTGGCCCTATTGAATTTCTGGATGGAGCAAAGTCCCAGTCAGTTAATGACACGTACAACTCCCTTATGTTGACTCCGCTTGTTATGCATGATGTAACCATCACGAAAACACTACCGGAAGTCGCAGACAGCTGGAAAATCAGTGACGATGGTCTTACATACACATTCAATGTCCGAGACGATGTTTTGTTCCACAATGGTAAAAAGCTCGTTGCTGAAGATGTTGTCTATAGCTGGAATAGAGCTGCGGTGGACATCGGAGATAGAGGTCGTTGCAAAGCCTACCAGGCTAATGTAACCGATTATCATGCCCCTGACGACAACACCTTCGTGCTAACCACGGCCTTTGTAAGCCCTGTGTTCTTTAGTGAACGCGCAACTGCCAGGTGCAACGTACTGACTGACCCAGACTCAATCAGTACTATAGACGTCTCTCCTGTATATACCGGCCCATACCGCTTCAGGAAACTGGTTCCAGGCGACAAGGCCGAATACGAACTTTTCCCAGACCACTATGACAAGCAGCGACTGCGAGGGAAGCCAACCACGTTTATCTCAGTACCGATCGAAGTCGATTTGACTAGGCTCGCAGCATTAAAGGCGGGCGAGGTTGACTTGGTAATGAACATTGACTCCGCGCATCTTGAGGAAGTTGAAGGCACTTCTGGCCTACAGCTCCTAGGACAGCCTGGAGGATTCACTTCCTCTTACCTGCAGTTGATCTTCAACTACAGAGAAGGAATAACCAAAGACAAGGCTATCCGCGAAGCTGTTCAATACGCCATTGATAAAGAAGCTATCAACAAAGTCGTATTTAACGGTGTCGGTGAAGTAAGCTGTAACCCTCTGCCAAAACAGCACTGGGCATACGTAGACTTCCCATGTCCAGAGCGTGATCCAGAAAAAGCAAAGAAGATACTTACAGATGCAGGCTATACTTTGCCTGTAACACTTGACTGGGTTCCCATGTTCGTACCGTTCTCCAAGGTTCTGGCCCAGGTAGCCAAGCAGAGCCTCGAAGAAGGCGGAATGAATGCAGAGATTCGAGTGCTGGACACACCGTCATGGTTTGAGCAGATTCACTATGGTGTAGCTTGCGAAGCAGATGGTCCGGCTTGCTTTAACAAACTGCACAAAACCTTCGACGTCGGAGACAACTGGCTGGGAAGAACTCCTGACCCAGACGGAATGATCACAAATGTGTTCAAGACTAACAAGGGAACATTAGATTCTGGTTTCAGCGGAAACAACGAGACCCGTTTCTACGATCCCGAGATTGAGAAGTTGTTCAAGGCAGGCCTTTCCACGCTTGATCGCGAAGAGCGAATAGGTATTTATAAGGAAATCGTGGAAAAGATTCACTTTGGAGAGATCCCTGCTATCGTGCTGCAGTCCATGCCTCGCTACATGGGTGCCAGCTACAAAGTATCTGATCTACTTCTTGGTCCCCGAGGCGGCCCCTACATGCTTGGTCGCTGGGAATTTAAGGACTAGGGTTAGTCCAAATTGAGCAAAGGTTAATCTCATTCGCGCCTCTTCCTGAAATAGGGGGAGGCGCGGATGTATGTTTTACAGATCTTCCCAAAAGTACATCCCTTCGTTTTTAAGGAACAAATCTATGCAGGCTTATATTGCACGCAGACTACTTCAGTCTGCATATGTGCTCGTCGCTCTCTCTATAGTGGTATTCGCCCTCATACGTTTCGCGCCCGGTAATCCATCTGTTATACGATTAGGCTTCATAGAAGCTGGTAGCGCCCATGATGCCCGTGCGGCAGACGAAAAAGCCCTCGGACTAGATAAGCCCATTCCTGTCCAATACTATAAATGGGTCACTCACGTAGTCCGCGGAGATTTCGGAGTAACACAGACGTTGGGAATAGGAGTAGACGTTAGATCTCTGGTTCTCGAAAAGGCAAAGAGGTCGGCGCCCCTGGCACTGGCTGCTATCCTAATTGCAGTAGTTTTTGCTATCCCTCTCGGCATAATAGCAGGTACCAGGCCAAATACTTCTGTGGACCATGCACTAACTGCATTTTCTTTGTTCGGAATAGCCGCTCCCAGTTTCTGGGTCGGTATGATGCTAATACTATTTTTTGCTGTTCAACTCGGCTGGTTCCCGACATCTGGTTACGGACCAGTAGACGGCGGTTTTAGTTTGCATAATCTTGTACTTCCTTCAATCACTCTCGGCATTCAACTAGTCGGTGGCCTAACCAGGTTTATGCGTTCCGGAATGTTGGACGTTATGAGCTCAGACTACATTAGAACAGCCCACGCCAAGGGACTTCATTTCCGAACAGTCGTAACGAGACACGCCTTGAAAAATGCGCTTTTGGTGGTAGTCACTGTGGTCGCACTACAATTTGGTGGTCTACTCACAGGATCAATCGTCACCGAGACAGTCTTTGGATGGCCCGGACTAGGTGCCTTGTTGGTGAGTGCAATCAAGAGACTTGATTATGGGGTTGTTCAAGCAGCAGTATTATTGGCTGGTTCTGCATTTGTAGCGGTAAATCTAATTGCGGATATTAGCTACGGTTATCTTGATCCCAGAATTAGGTACCAATAATGACAGATCAAAACACGGCCGCCACTCTTCAGAATGCACCCTCAAGAAAAGGGTTTTGGATCGGTGTTTGGCTCAACTACAAACGCAACCGCGCAGCTATGGTGGGCGGTATAGGGTTTTTAATAATAGCCGTCGTATCCGTTGTGGGAATAACACCGCATGACCCTGAATATGGCGACTTTGACAACCTTATGTCCAAGCCTACATTCAAGCACATTATGGGAACTGATAATATTGGGAGAGATATCTTCAGCCGAATTATCGTAGGCGGAAGAGTATCTCTGAGAGTGGGAGTGATGGCAATAGCTATCTCAGCAACTGCTGGAGTTATCGCAGGACTTGTGGCAGGTTATTATGGTGGTTGGATAGACAGCATAATAATGCGTATTCTAGAAGTAGTTCTGGCACTCCCAGGTCTTCTTCTCGCATTACTCTTAGTTGCATACCTGGGGCCGTCGTTAACAAACGCTATGCTTGCTATATCTATAACCTTAATCCCGCCCTATGCCCGTGTTGTTAGGGCTAATACGCTTTCATTGAGAGAAATGGAATATGTTACAGCTGCAAAAGCTATTGGAGCAAGAGACCGTCGTGTAATGTTTAGAGCCATACTGCCCAACACATTATCCCCGATTATAGTACAGGTGTCGCTGCTGTTGAGCGTCGCAATATTGGTGGAAGCAGCTTTAAGTTTCTTGGGCCTTGGTGTACAACCACCTACACCCGCCTGGGGTTCAATGATGGCGGAGTCTCAACAATTTATTGACCTTGCATGGTGGATGTCAACCTTCCCAGGAATGACGATTTTCGTGACTGTGATAGCGCTTAATTTCATAGGAGATGGGCTCCGAGAAGCCTTCGATCCTCGACAGCGACGTAGATAGCATACACTGAGATCGTTATGCCGATAACACCAAATACTGATCGTATACGCGATGCAGCTCTGAAGTACATGTTCCCACACCGCAGAGGTTGGATTGAGATGGCTGAGGAAGGCGGACCACTCATAGCTGTTAAAGGCAACGGAATCAGAATTACAGACTCCGAAGGTCAATCATGGATAGACGTCAATGGTGGCTACAATTCAGTAAATGTCGGATACGGACGCACTGAAATCGCAGATGCTGCTCACCAACAAGCCCAGAAATTATCATTCTTCCCGGCGGGTACCGCAACAGAACCTACCATTAGACTGGCAGAAAAGATCGCCCAAATAACACCCGGCACACTGAACAGAACTTATTTTGTTAACGGTGGTTCTGAAGCTATAGAAACTGGGCTAAAGATAACCCGAGCATACCATAAAAGAAACGGCGACCATGGTCGTTATAAAGTTATTAGCAGGAAAAATTCCTACCACGGCTTCACTGGAGGAGTAGTATGGTTGGGAGGTGCTCCAGGGGCCGGAAGAGATGATTTCGAACCTGCATACCCAGGCATCCTCCATGTACCTCAGCCGTTGCCGTACAGGTGTGAACTAGGCGGGACTAACCCTTCTGAATGTGCGGTATTATGTGCTCAGGCAATTGAAGAAACAATTAAATTTGAGGGACCTGAAAGTGTTGCCGCAGTTATAGGAGAGCCAGTAGCAGCAGCTTCAGGAGCTCCCGGCGAAGAATATTGGCCAATGGTAAGAGAAATCTGTGATCGATACGGTGTGCTTTTAATTTCTGATGAGGTAATTTGTGGGTTTGGTCGTACAGGCAAAATGTTTGCTGTTGAACACTGGAATATTGTCCCCGACATCCTCACACTAGCTAAAGGCATCGTGAGTACCTATCTGCCAATAGCAGCGACCGTGATAAAGAAGGAAATAGCAGATGCTTTCGCCGGAGCAGACAACAAACTTATTCACACCCTCACTTTCAGCGGGCATCCGGTCTCCGCAGCCGCGGCACTAAAAAATATAGAAATATTGGAACGGGAAA
Organism: uncultured Dehalococcoidia bacterium; assembly: GCA_964570875.1. Classification (GTDB taxonomy): domain Bacteria; phylum Chloroflexota; class Dehalococcoidia; order Lucifugimonadales; family CATQGZ01; genus CAZMZE01. The sequence goes on along the minus strand of CAZMZE010000041.1, from coordinate 3,167 downwards.
GTCTGGTCAAGAACTCAGAAGTGATGGGTGCATATTTTAAGGAACAGATATCTAGTCTCATGGTTGACCATCCAATACTCGGTGATGTCAGGGGACTGGGATTATTGATCCAGATGGAATTTGTATCGGACCGAAATACAAAAGAACCATTCCCCAAGGAAACCCTACTACCAACTAGATTGAATCAGGGATTTAAAAAACATGGATTGATTCTAAGAGCTGTCGGGGACACTTTAGCCATTGGGCCTCCGATATGTATCACCCGAGATGAAATAGATGAAATAGTGCATGCAATTGATCTGACTCTATGGGAGGTAGAAGGACAGCTGGGTATCGCCAAAACTACCTAAGCCATACATAACTCAAAGTAGTTTGGTGATGTATTGATACCGATGGAAAACCCATTATGAATAACTGGCTTGAAAGTTGATACATTGAATTCTGAAGAAATACAACAATTAAAGTCCGCCGCTCTTGAACATCTCTGGATGCCAAGTAGAGACTGGGTAGAAATCAGTGAGCAGGGCGGGCCCCAAATCGCCGTTGATGCGGAAGGCATCCGGTTCACTGACTCTGAAGGAAAAACATGGATCGATGTCCGTGGCGGATACGCCTCAGTGAACGTAGGATACGGAAGGCAGGAAATAGCAGACGCAGCATATGAACAGATGCTGAACTTACACTACTTCCCCCAGACTAGTACAACCGAAATACAGGTAAAACTTTTTGAAAAACTGGCTCAGATCACCCCTGGCAAACTAGAGCGTGCGTGGGCCACTACTGGAGGATCTGAAGCCAACGAAACAGCCATAAAGATGGCAAAATCCTACCACACCAGAATCGGAGAATCAGGCAGATACAGAATTATAGGCCGTAAAGGTTCATACCACGGAGCTACCCAGGGAGTGATGTGGTTAGGAGGATACAGTAATCTCACTGACTTTTATCCTGCATACCCAGGTATAGTGCATGCACCCCAGCCTCATCCTTATAGATGTGAGAGAGGTGGTCAATCAGCATCTGAGTGTGCAGTCTTATGTGCCCAAGCAGTAGAGGATTTAATTAAATTCTATGGTCCCAGCACAATTTCAGCTATTGTTGCTGAGCCAGTTACCTCGTCTGTGGGCAATGCTGTTCCCGGAGATGAATACTGGCCTATGTTACGACAGATCTGTGATCGTTACGGAGTAATATTGATAGCCGATGAAGTAGTAACGGGATTCGGAAGAACTGGCAAGATGTTTGGCTTGGAACACTGGGGGGTTGATCCTGATATCATGACATTATCTAAGGGTATAAGCAGTAGCTATCTCCCAATCGGAGCGGCTATCGTTACCAATGAAATAGCTGATCGATTCGGATCGGATGAAGATCATTTTAGACAGGCATTAACATTTGGAGGGCACCCGGTATCAGCAGCGGCCGCTTTAAAAAACATAAACATAATCGAATCTGAAAACCTCGTGGAACATACTGCATCAGTTGGGAAATATCTTAACGATCATCTCCATAATCTGATGGACCAATACCAATTTATTGGTGATGTAAGAGGAATTGGTCTAATGCAGACCATAGAGTTTGTGAAAGATCGAACCACCAAAGAGAGCTTTGATAAATCCATCGGTCTGGGTGAAAAACTGACCGAGAAATTCCGAAATCAAGGTCTCCTTCTTGAAGCAAGTGAAACCATGGTGAGTTTCACTCCTCCCTTATGCATCACCAGCTCAGAAGTAGATGAGATCATCCGAGTAGTCAGATCCTCTTTGGAAGAAACTTCAAAAGAGCTGTCTCTGTAATAATTAGATGACATGGCTTGTCTAATTAATACACACGTGTATTGAAATGAGATCAACATTAAATGTATTAATTGATCGAATATTACCGGCTCAGTCAAGGCCTGTAATCATGATAGTCTCAGGCCTGTTATTGTCTCTATTGATATATTTCGGTTACCTAGGTACATCCTGGGTTGAATTCCTCGGAAAATGGACTGCAATTTCCTCTAGCAAAGTCCTAAATGGATTCGGCTACGAAACTCACGTCGAAGGAACTATATTGGCTTCCGGACAGTTCTCAGTAAATATCGCCCCGGAATGTACTGCTATAGGACCAATCATAATTTTCATAGCTGCTGTTTTAGCACAACCTGCGTCAGCCAAATCAACAATTATTGGCCTTATATTGGGAATTTGCACACTAAGCGTGATCAATCTACTCCGCATAGTGAACCTATTTTGGATAGGAATAAACTATCCGGACTATCTATCATTTGCTCACCTGATAGTCTGGCAATCTGTAATGATCATATTGGCTATTATTTTGTGGCTATATTGGAGACAAAAGGCATCATCTATTGGATAGTACAAGACTTTTGCACTTCTTCGTCAGGTCGATATGCATATTGATACTAATTTCAATACTTTGGTTAACAGTTGCGGAACACTACAACAGAGCTCTCGCTTTTATATCAGAACCATTCGTTCCAGATGGAAGATCAATTCAGGTTACAGACACCCATATTTTCTTTGAGGATTCAACTACTTCGGAAACAGCATCCAATAAACTTTTTTCTATAGATGCTCTGACTCTACATCACGGATTGATATTGATGTGCTCTGTCATCCTTGCCGCGAATGGAATCAGGTTATTCGATAAAACCAAATCCATATTCTTGTTAAGTTTAATATCATTTTGTGTTCATGTAACTCTATTACCCTTACTCGGAAATAGTGTGCCGTCGAATGCTGATGCTTACTATATAGACAGATACGATATCAGTACCTTGAAACTATTCGCAGTAGCCTGGGGGATGTTCCCTGCTGCTTTATGCGTAGGATGGTGTTTTTTTTACTGGCTGCCACGAACCTCTGCTGACAAGGATGCTCAATAGGCATAATCTTGTCATACAAACCTATTGAATTTTGTATCCACTTAATCGAACATAGTTGGCAAATTCCATTTGATATGGATTAAAATTAGCGATAATTATCAGTGGGTAGAAAGATAACTCACAATTTGAAAATACTTTTAATAACATTTGTTTCAGCTCTAGCAATTGCCTGTACCGGACCGCCGGGAGATCTAGGCTTAACCGGCGATGTCGGGGAAGCAGGACCTCGGGGCCCCAAAGGAGAACCAGGTGCGGTAGGTGATCAAGGTCCAATAGG